>NZ_MAQA01000031.1 GCF_001692445.1 Oerskovia enterophila
CGCCGCGCAGTCCGCGCCGACCTCGTCCAACATGCAGTTCTGGAGCGTCGTGGCGGTGACCGACCCGGCCCGCAAGGACCGGCTCGCGGCGCTCGCCGGCACCCCCGCGAACCGGGCCAGCGAGAACAACCGGTCCGCGGCGACCGGCTGGGCGGCCGGCTCCTCGCGAGCCAGCTCCGCCAGGACCCGGCCGATCGACGGCGCGAACTTGAAGCCGTGGCCCGAGAATCCCGCGGCGACCACGACGCGCCCCACGCGGTCGAGCACGAAGTCGTGGTCCGGGGTCGTGGTGTACGTGCAGGAGACGGGGACGAGCCGGTCGGCGTCGGCCCCCGGGACCCACGTCCGCACGTAGTCCTGGAGCTGGGCGAGCTGCCCGGGCTCGGGCCGGAAGGTCCGCCGGTCGGGGTCGGTGCGCGGCCCGACCCCGTGGAAGCCGACCTTGATCCCCTCGCCGGGCGTCGCGAGCCCGTAGACCCCGCTCGGCCACGGGTGCGGCGCGGCGGGGGCGTGCGTGAAGCTGGGCCACGTGTCCTCCGCCGGTGCTCCCGGAGCGAGCGCGAAGTGCGCGGGCTGCTCCTGGGTGACGACGAGGGGCGGGACGGGCGCGCCGCCGTCGGGCACCGTGAAGGCCGCACCCAGCAGGCCCGCGCTCCACGCGCCCACCGCGACCACGACCGTGTCCGCGACCAGGTCGTACCGGTCGGTGACGACCCGGACCGAGCCCGCACCCGGGTGGACGTGACGCACGTGCACCCCGTGGCGGACGTCGGCGCCGTGCGAGCGCGCCGCGGACTGGAAGGCCGCGACCGCGCGGTCCGCGTGGACGCGCCCGGCCGTCGCGGTCTCGTGCAGCACGTCGCCCTCGAACCGCAGGCCGGGCCAGCGCTCGCCGGCCTCCTCGGGACGCAACCACTCGTGCGCGACGCCGCGCGCGACGAACGCGTCGCCGATCTGGCCGGGGCGCGGGAAGCCGTGGCTCACGCCGCCCGTCAGGGTCAGGACGTCGCCGGTGGCCAGGCCCGCGTCGCGCTCGAGGTCGCGCCACAGGCCGAACGCCTCCTGCGCGAGGTCGAGGTAGGCGGGCTGGGCGTACGTGGTCCGGTAGATGCGCGACGCCCCGTGCGAGGCGCCCTGCGTGTGGCCGGGCTCGAAGCGTTCGAGCAGGACGACGTCGTGCCCCGCGCGTGCGAGCTGCCACGCTGCAGCGGAGCCCATGACGCCGCCGCCGACGACGACGTGGGACACGTGCTCGGTCATCTGGCTGCCTCTCGGTCGGTAGGTGGGGTGCCGCCGGCCCGCGGGTCCCAGGAGGATTCCGCGGGCCGGTCGGCCGTGCTGGTCAGGACTTGGGCAGCCCTGCGGGGTTGGTCTCGGAGGTCTCGATGGCCTCGTCCTCCAGGCCCCAGCGCTCGAGCACCTCGGCATAGCTGCCGTCCTCGATCGCGTGGTTGAGCGCGGCCGTGACCGCGGGGGCGAGCTCGTTGCCCTTGAGCGTGCCGACCGCGATCTGCGCGGTCGCGGGCCAGCCGCCGTTGAGCGTGCCGATCACCTTGAAGTCCTCGGGCGAGACCTTGGCCTTGTACGACGCGGTCGCGTTGGGCCCGAACGTCACGTCGATGCGGCCCGACTGGAGCGCGAGGATCGTGTCGCCGTCGTTCTCGAAGTACTCGATCGTGGCGGGCTCGAGCCCTGCGGCCTTGTTCTCCTCGTCCCACGCGAGCAGGATCTTCTCCTGGTTGGTCCCCGACCCGACCGCGACCGTGAGACCCGCGACGTCCTTGGCCTCGGTGATGGACGTGAGGTCGCTGTCGGCCTTGGTCAGCCAGCCGAGCTGGTCGTTGCGGTAGGACGAGAAGTCGAAGAGCTCCTTGCGCTCCTCGGTCACCGTCACGTTGGAGATCACGACGTCGACGTCGCCCGACTGGACGGCGAGCGGCCAGTCGGCCCAGGCCTTGACCTCCCACTCGACCTTCTTGCCGAGCGCGTCGCCGATGAGCTGGGCGATGTCGGTCTCGTTGCCGATCGGGGTCTTCTCGTCGTCGGCCAGGAACGCGAGCGGCGGCACGTACGCGCTGACCGCGACCTTGATCGTGTCCTTGTCCGCGAACGCGGCCGGGAGGAGCGCGACGGCCTCGGCCGACTCGGTCGTGCGGATGCGGTCCTGCTCGGGCGAGGTGTCGACGACGAGCCCGGCGGCCGCGGCGTTCTCGGCGTTGACGTCGCCCACCGGGTCGGCGTCCGCGTTCGTGGCGCATGCCGCGAGCAGCGCGAGGATGGGCAGGGTCGCGGCGATCCCCAGGACGCGGCCGGCGCGGCGGGAGGGACGACGGGCCGCGCGGGACGCAGCCGTGGATCGGGCGGTGCCGGCGGCCACGCCGGAGGTGTGCAGGGTCATCGTGTTCTCTTTCGTGGTGGGTGGACGTGCGGTGGGGTGACGCGGCCCGGGCAGCGGGTGTGCCGGGCTCCGGGCGTCACAGGACCTTGTCGAGGAAGGCCTTGGTCCGGTCGTGGCGGGGTGCGTCGAGGACCTGTGCGGGTGGTCCCTGCTCGACGATGCGACCGGCGTCCATGAAGACGACCGTGTCGGCGACCTCCCGCGCGAAGCCGATCTCGTGCGTCACGACGAGCATGGTCGTGCCGCCGTGCGCGAGGTCCTTGATGACGTCGAGCACCTCCCCGACGAGCTCGGGGTCGAGCGCCGAGGTCGGCTCGTCGAAGAGCAGGACGCGCGGGCGCATGGCGAGCGCGCGGGCGATCGCGACGCGCTGCTGCTGACCGCCTGACAGCTGGCGGGGCCGGGCGTCGGCCTTGTCGGCGAGGCCCACGCGGGCCAGGAGCTCGCGCGCCTCGGCCTCGACCTCGGTCCGGTCCCTGCCCTGGGCCGAGACGGGGGCCTCGACGACGTTCTCGAGGGCCGTGAGGTGCGGGAAGAGGTTGAAGCTCTGGAACACGAAGCCGATCTGGGTCCGCTGGACCAGGATCTCCTTCTCCTTGAGCTCCCGCAGGGTGTCGCCCTTGCGGGCGTAGCCGATGAGGTCGCCGTCGACCGCGATGAACCCGCGGTCGACCTTCTCGAGGTGGTTGATGACGCGCAGGAGCGTGGACTTGCCCGAGCCCGACGGACCCAGGATCACGGTGACCTCGCCCGGTCGGACCTCGAGGTCGATGCCCGCGAGCACCTCGAGCGTGCCGTAGGACTTGTGGACGCCCCGGACCTCGACGAGGCCCGTGGCCGGGGAGCCGGCCGGGGACGTGGTCGTCGAGGCTCCGGTCGTCGCGGCGCCGCCGGCAACGGTCGTCCGGGTCACCGGGGCCGTCGCAGCAGCAGTGGTCGTGGCGGTCATGCGGCACCTCCGGTGGTGCGGTCGCTCGTCCCCGTGCGCAGCAGGTGGCCGCGGCCGACCGTGGCGCGGGCCGCGTAGGCGGGGGGCAGGTGGGCGGGCGCGGGGCGGCCCGTGAGGCGGGACCACGCGACCTGGAGCGTCCAGCGGACCCGCTGGACCGGCGTCGGGGGCAGCGTGCGCACCGCGCCCTTGGCGTAGTGCCGCTCGACGTAGTACTGCGCGATCGTCAGCACGGTCGTGATGACCAGGTACCAGATCGCCGCGACCATGAGCAGCGGGACGACGCGCTGGTTGCGGCCGTAGATCACGCCGATCGTGTAGAACAGCTCGCCGTAGGCGAGGACGTACACGACCGACGTGCCCTTGACGAGGCCGATGATCTCGTTGACCGACGTCGGCACGATGGTCCGCATGGCCTGCGGCAGCACGATACGCAGCGTCTGGCGCGAGCGCGGGATGCCGAGCGAGGCCGCGGCCTCGTGCTGCCCCTGGTCGACCGAGAGGATCCCGGCGCGCACGATCTCCGAGGAGTACGCGGCCTGCGAGAGGCCCAGGCCCAGGATCGCGGCGCCGAACTTGTCGATCACGTCGAGCGTCCCGAACTCGAGGAAGCCGGGCCCGAACGGGATGCCGAGCGAGAGCGTCGGGTAGAGGTAGGCCAGGTTGTACCAGAGCAGGAGCTGCAGGATCAGGGGCACCGAGCGGAACACCCACGTGTAGGCCGACGAGACGGCCTGGAGCAGGGGCGAGCGCGACAGGCGCATGAGCGCGAGGATCGTCCCGAGGCCGAACCCGAGGACTGCGGCGACCGCGGTCAGGCGGATGGTGCCCCACAGGCCCGCGAGGACCGAGGGCCACGTCAGGTACTGCGCGACGATCGACCACTCCCACCGGGGGTTCGTCACGAGCGAGCTCACGACCATCGCGAGCAGGACCGCGACGCCCGCGGTCGCGATCCAGCGGCCCGGGTGGCGGGCAGGGACGACCTTGAGGTCCTCCCAGCGTGTGGAGGGCGCGTCGGCGGCAGGGGCGGGCGCGAGCGTCGTCGCGCCCGGCAGGTCGGGCAGCGCCCCGGGGGGCGGGACGAGCTGGCGGGACTCGTCCTGTGGCAGGGACAGGGTGCTCATGGGGACCTCGGGCGGGTGAGAAGGGGTCGGGCGAGGGCGCCGCGGCGGGAGCCGGGGCCAGGTCGTGCCGTGTCAGAGCGAGCGGGACGTCGAGGTCACGCCGGTGCTGACACGTGCGGACAGAGCCACTTCTCGAACGCCAGGGGCCCGACGTCCTCGGGGTCCCGGCTCACGTCGAACAGCGGGGTGTAGCCCGCGCTCAGATAGAGCCCGGCGGCCTCCGGCTGGCGAGGGCCGGTCGTCAGGTAGATCCGCGCGTAGCCGCGCTCGGCAGCGCGGTCCTCGAGCTCGACGAGGACCTGGCGCGCGAGCCCGCGGCGCCGGTGGGCCGAGTGGGTCCAGATGCGCTTGAGCTCGGCCGTCGCGACGAGGGGCGTGCCGTCCTCGCTGTGCGTCTCGTGAGCGTCCGGGCGGGGGTCGTCACGCAGGGCGGACCGCCCGTCCCCGGGCCGGGTCCGGCGCGCGGGCTCTCCGAGCTCAGGCTCTGCCCGACGGCGGAACGCCCCTCCCGCGACCGGCTCGCCGTCCGCGAGGAGCAGGACGAGATCGCCGTCGGGCGCTGCGAAGTCGGCAGCCGGGTAGTGCTCCATCTCGGCGCGCAGGTCGTCCTCGTCGAGGAGGTTGCGGTAGCGCGTGGCGTACTCGTGGGCGAGCTCGTCGAGGAGCGGGCGCACGAGCGGGTCGTGCAGGGTCACCGACCGGACCTCGACGGGCGCGGCGACCGACCCTGCGGCCTGGTGCGCTGCCGCCCCCGTCCCGGTCGTGGTCTCCCTCGTCGTGGTGGGCGCGCTCATCGGGGGACCTTCTCCCCCGCCTCGACCGAGAACGGCAGGACGTTGCCCGCGACGGGCTGCGGGCACGTGCCGAAGTCGCTGAAGGCGTAGGGCAGGTTGAGCGTGCGGTTCAGGTCGAGGCGCAGCGTCGGGCCGGGCTGCCCGTCGCTGCGGACGCCTTCTCCTGCCTCGTCCTCGTCGGCTCCTCCGCCCACCGCGTCACGGTCGACGAACAGGATCCGCCAGTCCGCGACGCCGGGGGCCGGGTCGGTGAACAGCAGCGTGGCACCGCCGCCAGGCTTGCCCGTGAGCCGGAGCGTCGTCGTGACGCCGTCGCGGACCACGTCGACCTCGCCCACGACCTGGACGTGGTGCTCGAGCCCCGGCTGCGCGCCGCCCACGACCTCGGCGACCGGCTCGTCGTACCAGCGGACGGGCGCGTCGAGGACCCAGGCCGGGTCGTAGGAGAACGTCGGCACGCCCTCGAACGCGACCCGGGCGCGGGCCCTCGGGTCACGCACGCGCAGCCCGTAGCGCCCGGTGCGCCGCACGAGCTCGACCGCGACCGCGGAGGCCGGGTCCGCGCCGTCGGGCGCGAAGGTCGCGACGATGCGCGACGCGCCCTCCGCGACGTCCTGGACGTGGGTGCCGCGCAGCGCGTCCTGGCTGCCGGCCGGGACGATCGCGTCGGCCGCGGCCGCACGCAGGTGCACGCCCTCGGCGTCCGACCACCACTGACCGGGCAGGCCCGCGAACGTCGTCGGGGACTCCGGGACCCAGTGCAGCGCGGTGAGCGTGAGCCAGCCGTGCGGCTCGCGCAGCGACCGCTCCCGCTCGGCGTGCCAGGCGGCCCACGCGGCCGCGCCGTCCGGGTTGCCGGTCGACGTGCCCGTCGGGGCGGACGCCGCGGCGTGGCGGCCGCGCGTGGCGACGTCGGTCGGGGTGGTGGTGCTCGTCGTCATGATGCTCCTTCAGGACTGGTGGTCGGACGGTCGGATGCTGCGGAGGTCAGCTCAGGCGGGCCGAGCTGCTCGCCCCGGCCGCGACCGTGTCGCCCACGGGGGCAGGGACGGCTCCGACCTCGGGGCGCGAGAGGCCGAGGTGGTCGCGCAGCGTGGTGCCCGTGTACTCGGTGCGGAACGAGCCGCGCTCCTGGAGCAGCGGCACGACCTGGTCGAACACGTCGTCGAGCCCCGCCGGGGTCAGGTGCGGCACGAGGATGAAGCCGTCCGACGCGTCCTCCTGGACGTGCCGGTCGATGTCGTCCGCGACCTGCTGGGCCGTGCCGACGAACCCGCCCCGGCTCGTCACGTCGATCACGAGGTCGCGGATGGACCAGCCGTTGGCCGCGGCCTTCTCGCGCCAGGCGCGGACCACGGGACCTGGATCCTTGACGTGCCGGACCCGGCCCCGCGTGATGCTGAGGTGCTCCAGGTCGGGCTCGACGTCGGGCAGCGGACCCTCGGGGTCGTAGGCCGTGAGGTCGCGCCCCCAGACCTGCTCGAGGAACGCGATCGCGGTCCTGCCCGGCACCTGCTGGAGGCGGATCTCTCGCGCGCGCTCGGCGGCCTCGTCGGCCGTGTCCCCCAGGACGACGACCGTCGCCGGGAGGATCTTGAGCGAGTCGCGGTCGCGGCCGTGCGCCGCGAGGCGCGACTTCACGTCGGCGTAGAACGCCTGGCCGTCCTCGAACGCCGAGTGCGCCGAGAAGACGACGTCGGCGGTCGCCGCCGCGAAGTCGCGGCCGTCGACCGAGTCGCCCGCCTGGAACAGGACCGGGTGCCCCTGGGGCCCACGCGGGGTCTCGAACTGGCCCGACACGTCGAAGTGCTTGCCGCGGTGCGCGAACGGTCGCACTCCCCCGGGCCGCACGAGGCCCCCGGGGGCGAGGACGTCGACCGTGCCGTCGTCCTGGCCGTCGACGAGATCGATCACCGCGTCGTCGTCCCACGAGTCCCAGAGCTGCCGGGCCAGGGCCACGAGCTCGCCCGCGCGCTCGTACCGCTCCTCGTAGGGAAGGAACCCGCCGCGACGGAAGTTGGCGCCCGTGAACGCGTCGGGGCTCGTGACGAGGTTCCAGGCCGCGCGGCCTCCCGACAGGATGTCGAGGCTCGCGAACTGGCGCGCCAGCTCGTAGGGCTCGTTGAAGGTCGTGTTGACCGTGCCTGCGAGGCCCAGGCGGTCGGTGACCGCGGCGAGGGCCGCGAGCACGGGGAGCGTGTCGGGGCGGCCCACGACGTCGAGGTCGTGGATCTGGCCCTTGTGCTCGCGCAGGCGCAGGCCCTCGGCGAGGAAGAAGAAGTCGAGCTTGGCCTCCTCCGCCCGGCGGGCGAGGTGCTCGAACGAGCTGAACTCGATCTGGCTGCGGGAGGCGGGGTCGCTCCACACGGTCGTGTTGTTGACGCCCGGGAAGTGGGCGCCCAGGTGGATCTGCTTGCGGGGACGGCCGTCGCGCGAGCGGGCCGTCGAGGCAGGGGTGGGGTGCGTCATGGTGGCGGGTCCTCAGGCGATCGCGGCGGCGTAGCGGTTGGCGGGGCGGGCGAGCCCCAGGGTGTCCCGCAGGGTCGAGCCCGGGTAGGTCGAGCGGAAGACGCCGGCCTCCTGGAGGAGCGGGACGACGTCGTCGACCAGGGCGTCGAGGTCGGTGCGGAGCGACGAGGGGCGGATCGTGAACCCGTCGGCCGCCCCGGCCTCGACCCACTCCTCGACGACCTCGGCGAGGTCGCGGGCCGTGCCCACGTGCGTGAGCGACCCGGTGTCCCACGTGATCCCCTCGAGCCCCTCGAGCAGGTCGAGGCGTGCCTGGGCGCTGGCCCGGTCCTGGCCGATCACGGCGTAGACGTCGACGAGCACGCGCAGGTCGTCGGGGTTGCGGCCTGCCTCGGCGGCCGCGGCACGCACCTGGTCGCGCAGCGCCCGGGCGCCGTCGAGCGTCGTGGCCCGCACCCGCACGACGTCGGCGCGGCGACCTGCGAGAGCCAGCGCCTCCGCGGAGTCCCCGCGCACGACGACCGGGGGCTGCGCCTGGGGCGAGCGGGGCGTGATCGACGGGCCCTTCACGGCGAACCGGACGCCGTCGTAGTCGACGTAGTGGAGCTTGTCGCGGTCGACGAAGCGGCCCGAGGCGACGTCACGGATCTCGGCGTCGTCCTCCCAGCTGTCCCACAGCCGGCTGACGACCTCGATGGCCTCCTCGGCCTCGGCGACCGCGTCGGTGGTGTCCTGGGCGCCCTTGCGCCCGAACAGCGCGGCGCCGGACTCGGTCGTCGACCAGCCCACCTGCCAGGCGGCGCGGCCCGCGCTCACGTGGTCGACGGTCGCGATCGCCTTGGAGACGTGGAACGGCTCGGTGTGCGTGGTGTCGACCGTCGCGACGAGCCCGATCCCCGCCGAGCGCGGTGCGAGGCGCGAGGCCACGAGGGCCGCGTCGAGGCGTCCGCGCAGCGTCGTGTTGCGCGTCGGCTGGAGCGAGAACGTGTCGTCGAACAGCGCGAAGTCGAGCACGCCGCGCTGGGCCGTGGCGACGAGCTCCTGGAGGCGCTGGCCGTCGAACAGGCGGGGCGACTCGGACCCGACCGCGCGCCACGCACCCGCTCGTGCTCCGGCGTCGGACAGGTCGACACCCAGGTGGGCCGAGCGGCGGGGCGGCCCGTCGAGCAGGTCGTCGAGCGCGTCGAGCGACGGGTCGGTCGATCGGTCGTCCTGCTGCTCGGCGGACGAGGAGGCGGGGGTGAACAGCGGGGTCAGGTTCGAGTCAGGCATGGGTCGTTCCACTCCGGGAGGTCGGGTGCGGGGTCGCTCGGCCGCTGTCGCAGGGATCGGCGGAAGGCCGCGGCGGGTCGCGAGCACTGCGGGGTGCAGGTGGGGGTGCAGCGGGGTGGACCGCCGGGCCGGGCGACGGGTGACCGGGGCAGGCCGGTGTTCCGGCAGGCCGCGGCGACCGCGTCACGGGCGGGGCGGTTCAGGGGCGAGCCGGCTCGGCTCGGGAGGCGTCAGGAGGAGCGCAGGCTCAACAACAGACGCGGCCCGGGACGACGGGACGCCCGGGGGAACAACACATTCGACGGGCGGGAGCCACGGCTCCCCGTGCCGACGCGACAGGCGTGAGGACGAGCGTGTCGCGGATGTCCACGGGTCCTCCTCGGGTCGGCGGTGCTTCGGGTGCTGAGGCGCTTCGGTGCGGCGGACGGTGGCGTCTGCCGATGGCCCGGAATGTATGCCCGGGTCCGGGGAGTGTCAACGACTTCGGCGAACAGTCCGCATTCTGGACCGAATCAGTAGAGATTGTGCCCCGAACCCTGCCGAAACGGACATCGGAGGTGAGGGCCGTCGTCGGGCGTGCGCTCGACCGGGAGGTTCCCGGTGCCGAGGTAGAACCGTCTGCGCGAGGTAGGACGCGGCAGGCGCTACCTCGCGCAGACGGTTCTACCTCGCGGACCGGCAGCCTGGCGGGTCAGCGTGGCGCCATCCGGATGCCGCCGTCGAGGCGGATCACCTCGCCGTTGAGCATGGGGTTCTCGACGATCGTGCGGACCAGGCGCGCGAACTCCTCCGGGCGCCCGAGCCGCCGCGGGTGCGGCACCTGGGCCGCGAGAGACTCCTGGGCCTCCGCGGGCAACGACGCCATCATGGGCGTGCTGAAGATGCCCGGCGCGATCGTCATGACACGGATGCGCAGGTCCGCGAGGTCGCGCGCGAGCGGCAGCGTCATGGCCGCGACCCCGCCCTTCGAGGCCGCGTACGCCGCCTGGCCCACCTGACCGTCGAACGCCGCGACCGACGCGGTGTTCACGATCACACCACGCTCCTCGGGGACCCCGATGTCCCCCGGGGCACCGGCCGCCGCACCGTCTGCGCCGTCCGCGCCCACCGCCCCGTCCAGCGCGACCATGCGCTCGGCCGCGAGCCGCGCGACGTTGAACGTCCCGACGAGGTTCACGCTCACGACCTTCGCGAACGACGCCAGGTCGTGCACCCCGTTCCTGCCGAGCACGCGCCGCGCGAGCACGATCCCCGCGCAGCTCACCGCGACGTGCAGCCCGCCCAGGTCCGCAGCCGCGTCGAGGGCCCGGGACACGTCGTCCTCGCTCGTGACGTCGGTCGGGACGAACCGCACCGCATCGCCCAGGGAGTCCGCGAGCGCCTGACCGGGCGAGCCCGGCAGGTCCGCGACCACGACCCGCGCCCCGGCGCCGACCAGCTCCTCGACGGTCGCCCGGCCCAGGCCCGAGGCCCCTCCTGTCACCAGCGCGACCTTGCCCGCGATCTCCACGTCCCACTCCTTCGTCGACGGTCGTCCGCCAGCGTAGCCAGGTGGTCGCGTCGGCGCCCGGCGCAGACTCCCACCGTGGGTTTGTCGCAGCACCCCGCGCGGGGCCGCGGGAGCGGCGGGAGGATGAGACATGCTGCTCGCCGAGGTCGCCGCCACGTCCGACGCCGTCGCCGCGACCCGCTCGCGCCTCGCCAAGCGCGCCGCGATCGCCGACCTGCTGCGCCGTGCCGCCCGGGACGCAGCGGTGGCCGAGGGGCCGGGCGCTCCCGAGGGCAGCGCGGGGGACGACGTCGAGATCGTCGTGTCCTACCTCGCGGGCGAGCTGCGCCAGCGTCGCACGGGGCTCGGCTGGGCCTCGTTGCGTGCGCTCCCTCCACCCGCCGCGGCGCCGACGCTGACCGTCCAGGCCGTCGACGCGGTCTTCGAGCACATGGCCGGACTCGCGGGGCCGGGTTCCGACACGGCCCGCTTCGCGGCGGCCTCGGCGTTGTTCGCCGCGGCCACCGAGCGTGAGCAGTCGTTCCTGCGCGGGCTGGTCGCGGGCGACCTGCGGCAAGGAGCGCTCGACGCGCTGGTCGTCGACGCGGTCGCCGAGGCCGCAGGCATCCCGCTCGACGCGGTGCGCCGCGCGGCCATGCTGCGCGGGGCGTCGGGCCCGGTCGCGCGGGCGGCGCTCGAGGCGGACGGCCCGACGGCGGCGCTCACCGCGCTGGCAGGGTTCGGCCTCGAGGTGGGGCGCCCCGTGCGACCGATGCTCGCGCAGTCGGCCCCCGACGTCGCGGCGGCGTTCGACAAGCTCGGTGTCTCGGCCGAGTCCGACGACCGCGCGCACCAGGTGTCGGTCGACGTCAAGCTCGACGGCATCCGCATCCAGGTCCACCGCGACGGCGACCAGGTGCGGGTGTTCACGCGCTCGCTCGACGACATCACCTCACGCGTCCCCGAGATCGTCGCGGACGCCCGCTCCCTGGCCTCGGAGCGGTTCGTGCTGGACGGCGAGGCCCTCGTCGTCGGGCCGGACGGGGTGGCCAGGCCCTTCCAGGAGACGGCCGCCCGCTCGGCCACGCGCGACGCCCCCGGTGCTCCGGACGGCGAGGCCGAGGCTGCCACGCTGGCCGGGGCGCTCGCGCTGCGCCCGTACTTCTTCGACGTGCTCCACGCGGACGGTCGCGACCTGATCGACGCCCCGCTGCGTGAGCGGCTCGTCGTGCTGGACCGCGTCGCAGACTCCTTCAGGGTCCGGCGTCTGACGACCTCCTCCCCCGGCGCGGCGACCCAGTACTTCCTCGAGACGGTGCGCGAGGGCGACGAGGGCGTCGTCGTGAAGTCGCTCGACGCTCCCTACGCGGCCGGACGGCGCGGCGCCGGGTGGATCAAGGTCAAGCCTCGGCACACGCTCGACCTCGTGGTGCTCGCGGTCGAACGCGGGTCGGGGCGCCGGACGGGCCTGCTGTCCAACATCCACCTGGGCGCGCGCGACCCCCAGACCGGTGGGTTCGTGATGCTCGGCAAGACGTTCAAGGGCATGACCGACGAGATGCTCGCGTGGCAGACCGAGCG
Source organism: Oerskovia enterophila (assembly GCF_001692445.1). Taxonomy (GTDB): domain Bacteria; phylum Actinomycetota; class Actinomycetes; order Actinomycetales; family Cellulomonadaceae; genus Oerskovia; species Oerskovia enterophila. The sequence goes on from NZ_MAQA01000031.1 coordinate 12,080, forward strand.
CTTCCGCGAGCTCGAGGTCGCCGACGACGGCTGGGTCGTGACGCTGCGCCCCGAGCAGGTCGTCGAGATCGCGTTCGACGGGCTCCAGCGCTCCACGCGCTACCCGGGCGGGCTCGCGCTGCGGTTCGCGCGCGTGCTGCGCTACCGCGACGACAAGACCGCGGCCGAGGCGGACACGATCAAGGGGGTCAGGTCGCTCGCGTGACCTCCTCGACCGTGGCCCGCGACAGATCGGTTCACGTCAGCCGCCGCTCACCGCGACCCGCTGGAGGATCGCGAGCTCGGCCGGAGGGAATCCCACGGCTCGCTGCACGAGGGCACCTGCGGCGTGCCGGGTGAGCAGCTCGACCCGGGCGTCGAACTCCTCGATCCGGGCGTCCTCGGGGTGCACGAAGCTCGTCAGGCAGACGCTCTCGTCGTCGATCCACGGCGTGTCGTCCTGCAGGTCGGAGTCGTCGGGCCCCTCGTCGCCGATCGGGTCGATATCGACCTGGACGTCCCGAAGGTGCCGGGGCCGCTGCTCCCCGAAACCGTCGCCCGCGACGTCGTGCAGCGCGCGGAAGATGCGGCCGGCAGCGAACGACCCGGCGGCGTACCAGCTCTGCGGGCCATCCTCGCTCTCCGGACCGTCCTTCGCGCACAGCATGCTCGCGTCGACGTGGACCCACCCGATCTCAGGGTCGCGCCAGCCCATGCTCGCGGGTCTGCTCGGCCACTGCTTGCCACGCCTCCGGTCGAGAACTCCGACGTACTCGTTGCACGAGGCGTAGCGCACTCCCTTCCGCGCCACGGCGCCGGCGATCCGGGTGGCGAGCGTCTCGACGGGCACCACGGGCTCGGAGTAGGGCTCGCGCACCGGGACGGTGTCGTAGGACCGCAGGGCCGTGGGGTCCGCAGCCACACGCGAGACGGCCTCGGGGCCCGCGACGATCACGGAGTCCAGGGTGCGCACGAAGCGGCGCCGGGCGAACGGGGCGTCGGGCGCGGTGTAGCCCAGGGCGCGCGCGTGCGCCTCGGTGTCGAGCAGCACGTACGCCTCGGCGAGCTGCTTGTCCGCCGTGCGCAGCACGGCAGCGCCCATCGGGCCGGAGGCCCGTTCCCAGGACTCGATGCCCGACGGCGTCACGCGCCCACCATACGGAGCAAGCACCTCCCACAGGTCCGTCCAGCGCGACGGGTCGGCGGAGGCTCGGCCGAAGAGGGTGGCGAGCATGGACATCGGGGCTCCGTCGTTCGTCGGGTTGGTCCGCCGAGCGTAGCGGTCCTCGGCACTCGGCCCGCACGCCCTCCGCAGCCGGCCTTCCGCGCGACCCGACCGACGCCCCACCCCCGCCCAACCGGCCGCGGCGCGTGCCGCCGTCGGGCATCGTTTACCGGGAGAAACCGGGCGAAACATCGTCTCGGAGACCGGATGGGGGCTTGTGCCGTGCCCGCGCGGGCCGACAGGATCACCGCCATGCGCTTCGACGTCAGCACCCACGAGCACCCCGGGACACCGGTGCGCCTCGTGGTACGCCGCGCCGTCGACCTGCGTCTCGTCGCGGGCTGTCTCTGTCGATAGCCCCGCCCCGGCCCGGCCGCAGCTCGCGCTGACGACCGGTCGATCCGCGCACCTCGCACCTTCACCATCCCGCTCACGCCGTGCCGCTGCAGGCCTCTCGCGCCCGCACGCGGCCTCACGCACCGAGCGTCTCGCTTCCCTCCCTGCCGCCGGCGTACCCACGACCGGTCGGCTCCCGTACCCGAATCCCTGGAGCTCCCATGCCCCGCACCCTCAGACCCCATGCCCGTCGGCTCGCTCGCACGACCCTGCGGGCCGCCGTGACCGTCGGCCTCGCGACGGCGCTCGTGGCCTGCTCGGCTGCGAGCGCCGAGGAGGCGGTCGTCGGCGAGTCGGGCCGGACCGTCCTGCGCTACGACGGCTCGGTCGGCCAGGTGACGTTCCCCGAGCTCGCGGCGGACCTCGGCTACTACGAGAAGGTCGAGCTCGAGTGGGTCGGCGACTCGACGGGGGGCCCGCAGAGCATCCAGGCCGCCGCGACGGGCTCGACCGACTTCGGCGGTGCGTTCAACGGGGCGATCGTCAAGCTCAAGGCCTCGGGCTCGCCCATCACGTCGGTCATCTCCTACTACGGCTCGGACGAGCTCTCGTACGGCGGCTTCTACACGCTCGAGGGGAGCCCGCTGACCGAGCCCAAGGACCTGATCGGCAAGTCGATCGGCGTCAACACGCTGGGAGCGCAGAGCGAGTTCGTCATCCGCGAGTGGCTCACGCGGGGCGGGCTGACCGCGGACGAGATCGACCAGGTCGAGCTCATCGTGGTCCCGCCCGTCAACGCCGAGCAGGTGCTGCGCGAGGGTCAGGTCGACGTCGTCGCGCTGTCCCGCGTCTTCCAGGACAAGGCGCTCGAACGCGGCGGGATCACGCCGCTGTTCAGCGAGCTCTCGCTGTTCGGCGACTTCAGCTACGGCACGTACATCTTCCGCGACGAGTACATCGCGCAGAACCCCGAGGTGGTCGAGGACTTCGTCCAGGGCACCGCGCGGGCCATCCGGTGGTCGCAGGTCACCCCGGTCGAGGAGGTCCGTGCGCGGTTCACGTCCATCATCGAGGGCCGCGGGCGGGGCGAGACCACCGACCTGGTCCCCTACTGGAAGTCGGCGAGCATCACGGCTCCCGGCGGCGTGATCGTCGACGAGGAGATCTCGACCTGGATCGACTGGCTCGTCCGCGAGGGCGAGCTCGAGGAGGGCCGGTTCTCGCCCGAGGACATCTACACCAACGACGACAACCCGTACGCGAACGGGACCTACCCGCAGGACGCCGGCCCCGACGGCGAGCCCGTCGAGGTGTCACCGTGAGCGGTGCGGGGGCGGTCACGACCGCCCGGCCCAGCGCGACGGGCTCCGCGGCTGCGCCCGACTTCCCGGGCTCGACGCCCAAGCTCCGCCTCGAGCACGTGCGCAAGGAGTTCATCGTGCGCGACGCGGCCGGTGGCCGCGGCGCCCGCAAGCGCTTCACGGCCGTCGAGGACTTCACGCTCGACGTCCGGGCAGGCGAGTTCCTGACGGTCGTCGGACCCTCGGGCTGCGGCAAGTCGACGCTCCTGGACCTGCTGGGCGGGCTCACCGAGCCGACGTCGGGCCGGATCCTCCTCGACGGCTCCCCCGTGACCGGCCCCGGGCTGGACCGCGGCGTGGTCTTCCAGCAGTACGCGCTGCTGCCCTGGCGGTCGGCCCGCGCGAACGTCGAGTTCGGGCTCGAGGCCAAGGGCGTCGGGCGGGCCGCACGCGCCCGCGTCGCCGACGAGTACCTGGACCTCGTGGGCCTCACGGCCTTCGCGGACCGGTACCCGCACGAGCTCTCGGGCGGCATGAAGCAGCGGGTCGCGATCGCTCGCAGCCTCGCGTTCGACCCTGAGGTGCTCCTCATGGACGAGCCGTTCGCGGCTCTCGACGCGCAGACGCGCGAGTCGCTCCAGGACGAGCTGCTGCGCATCTGGCGCACCACGGGCAAGACGATCGTCTTCATCACGCACGGCATCGAGGAGTCGGTGTACCTGGGCCAGCGCGTAGCGGTCATGACACCCCGCCCCGGTCGCCTGCAGACCGTGATCGACGTGGACCTCGCGGGGGCCGGCGACGCGGGTCCGTCCGGGGACGCCAGCCGGACGGACGACGGCACGGCGGACCACTCCGCCGACGACACCGGAGGGGACGTCCGTTCCTCGGCCCTGTTCGGCCGGTACCGGCACGAGGTGTGGAGCGCGCTCCACGGCTCGCCCACCCAGGCGCAGGGCGCCGCCGCAGGAACCCAGGAGGACGCCCATGTCTAGCACCGCGACCACACCGGCCCGCGTGGCCCCGGTGCCCCCGGCCGAGGACACCGTCGCGTTCGCGGACCCGCCCACGCTGGGACGCCGCCAGGCGCTCACGGCCGACCAGGACCCGACGCCCTCGCTCGCGGCCCGCCTGCGCGGCGTCGGGGCACGGGTCCTGCGGGCCTCGGCCGCGATCGTGATCTTCCTGGCGATCTGGGAGGTCGCGCCGCGCGTCGGGCTCGTCGACCGGGTCTTCCTGCCGCCGCTCAGCGCGGTCCTCGAGTCCTTCTGGGGGCTGCTCACGAGCGGCGAGCTCGGCAAGCACGTCGGGACGAGCCTGACCCGGGCCGGCATCGGCTTCTCGATCGCGGTGCTGCTCGCGATCCCGCTGGGGATCGCGATCGGCTGGTGGGCGAGCGTCGCGCAGTTCCTCGGCCCGTTCCTCGAGCTGTTCCGCAACACCGCCGCCCTGGCCCTGCTCCCCGTGTTCATCCTCGTCCTGGGGATCGGCGAGACCTCCAAGATCACGCTCGTCGTCTACGCGTGCTTCTTCCCCATCCTGCTCAACACGATCGCGGGGGTCCGGACCGTCGACCCCCTGCTGGTGAAGTCCGCCCGGTCGCTCGGGCTGCCGCCCGTCCGGCTGTTCCAGAAGGTCGTGCTGCCCGCCGCGGTCCCCACGATCTTCACGGGGATCCGCATGGCCGGGACGAGCTCGATCCTCGTGCTCATCGCGGCCGAGATGGTCGGCGCCAAGGCCGGCCTCGGCTACCTCATCACCTACGCCCAGTTCAACTTCCAGATCACGAACATGTACGCCGGGATCATCGCGATCTCGCTCGTCGGCGTCTCGATCAACGCGGTGCTCGTGAGCCTCGAGCGGCACTTCTCGCGCTGGCGCACCACGTGAGCCGGGGCCGCCCGTCCTGGGCGGCCCCGGCCCCCGCCACGACCGACCTCCCGACCCGTCACCCACACCCGCACCCACACCCACGACCAGAGGACGCACCATGACCCGCCCACCCCGTCAGCTCAGCCTGAACCTCTTCATCCACCCGGCCGGCCACCACGAGGCGGCCTGGCGCCACCCGGACACCCAGCCCGAGCGCATCTTCACGGCCGACTTCTACACCGAGCTCGCCCGCACGGCCGAGGCCGCGACGTTCGACGCGGTCTTCTTCGCCGACGGTCCCGTCCTGCACGACGGCGTCGAGTTCAACAGCGTCGGCCGCCTCGAACCGCTCCTGACGCTCGCGTCGATCGCAGCCGCGACCGAGCGGATCGGCCTCGTCGCGACGGCCTCGACCACGTTCTACGACCCGTACAACCTGGCGCGCCTCTTCTCGACGCTCGACCACCTGAGCAACGGACGGGCCGGGTGGAACATCGTGACCACGGCCTCCGAGGACGCGGCCCGCAACTTCGGCCTCGACTCCCACCCGGACCACGTCGAGCGGTACGCGCGGGCGGCCGAGTTCGTCGAGGTCGTCACCCGGCTCTGGGACAGCTGGGAGGACGACGCGGTCCTGATCGACCGCGCGTCGGGCCGCTACGCCGACCCCGCGAAGATCCACGACGTGGCCTTCCGCGGCAAGCACCTGCGCGTCGAGGGCGCGTTCAACGCGGCCCGCTCGCCCCAGGGCCACCCGGTCCTGGTCCAGGCGGGCGCCTCGAACGAGGGGCGCGCGTTCGCGAGCCGCTACGCCGAGGCGATCTTCACGGCCCACCAGCGTCTGGCCGACGCCCAGGCGTTCTACGCAGACATCAAGGCGGGGGCCGAAGCCCTGGGCCGGTCGCGCGACGCGGTCAAGATCCTGCCGGGCATCAGCCCGTTCATCGCCTCGACCGAGGACGAGGCGCGGGCGCTCGAGCGCGAGTTCAACGAGCTCACGGTCCCCGAGTACGGGCTGCGCCAGCTCGAGAAGCTCACGGGCGTCCGCCTCGACCACGCGCAGCTCGACGGTCCCGTCCCGGCCGAGCTGTTCGCGGACGCGGGCGACGTGACCGACAACTCGCGCAGCCGTCTCCAGGTCGTCGCGGGCATCGTCGAGCGCGAGCAGCCCACGGTCCGCGGCCTGCTCCACCGCCTCGCCGGGGCGCGCGGCCACCGCGTCGTCGCGGGCACGCCCGAGCAGGTCGCCGACACGATCGAGGAGTGGTTCACGCAGGGCGCCGCCGACGGCTTCAACGTCATGCCGCCGTACCTGCCGGGCGGCCTGGACGACTTCGCCGACCACGTCGTGCCGATCCTGCGCGAGCGCGGCCTGTTCCGTACGGAGTACGAGGGCACCACGCTGCGCGACCACCTCGGGCTCGAGCGCCCCGCGAGCCAGTACGCCTCGCCTGCTGCGGACCCGGCTCACGCCCTCCGCGACGCGAGCGGCACGGACGAGGCGAGCGACGCCGTCGGGCAGGAGGAGGCCCGGACCGCGGAGCCGGTCCTGGCGTGAGCACGGGCACGAGCGCCCCGCCTGTCCGGCTGGCCTGGACCGTCCACGTCCCCGCCGGGGTCTGGGGCGTGGCCCAGGGCGCGGCGGCACCGGTCGTCGCGCTCGCGGCGCGCGAGCACGGCGCGTCGCTCGGCGCCGCAGGACTGGTCGTGGCGCTCGCCGGGCTGGGCCAGCTGATCGGCGACCTGCCCGCGGGGCGGCTCGTCTCCCGGTTCGGGGAGCGACGCTCGATCATCGGGGCGGGCGTCGTGGCCGTGGTCGGCGTGGCGCTGTGCCTGGTCTCGTGGTCGGTGGCCTCGCTCGCGGTGGGGGTGTTCCTCGCGGGGCTGTCCCAGGCCGTGTGGGGCCTCGCGCGCCAGACGTACCTGGCCGAGGCCGTCCCGTTCGCGCGCCGCGCGCGCGTCATGTCGACGGTCGCGGCCATGATGCGCGTCGGGTTCTTCGTGGGGCCGATCCTCGGCGCGGCGGCGATCGTGGCTGTCGGGACGCGCGGAGGGTTCGCGGTCCAGCTCGTGGCCGTGTGCGTCACGGCGGTCCTCATGGGCCGTGTTCCCGACGTCGGACGCTCCCCCCGGGCGGCCGGCTCGCCCGGCGGCGCGGGCACGCGGGAGGCGGGGCTGTGGCGCGTGGTGGTCGAGCACCGCCGGCTGCTGCGCACGCTCGGCCTGGGGGCCGCGCTCATGGGGCTCTCGCGCACGGCCCGCACCGTGGTCCTTCCCCTGTGGGCCGACGTCCTGGGCGTCGACGCCGCGACCACGAGCCTGGTCTTCGGGGCCAGCGCGGCGCTCGACGTCGCGGTCTCGATCCCCGCGGGCTACCTCATGGACAGGTTCGGCCGGCGCGCGCTCGCGGTCCCGTCGCTGCTGGTCCTGGCCGCGGGCTATCTCGCGCTGCCGTGGGCGGGCGGCGTCGCGTCGTTGACCGTCGTCGCCCTGGTCCTGGGGCTCGGGAACGGGCTGAGCAACGGCGTCATCATGACGCTCGGGGCCGACGTCGCGCCGCCCGCCCAGCGCGCCGAGTTCTTCGGGGCGTGGCGGCTCATGCACGACGCGGGGGCCTTCGCGGGTCCCCTCGTCGTCGCGGGCACGGCGCTCGTGGCCCCGCTCGGGGCCGCCGCGCTCGTGGTCGGGGCGGCGTCGGCCGCGGGCGGCGCGGTGCTCTGGCGGTACGTGCCCGTGTGGGCGCCGTGGCCCCGGCCGACGGCCCTGCTGGTCGGGCCTCCCCCGCTGGCGGACGAGGCCGTCCCCCGGTGATCCTGGAGGCGCGCCGCGCCCGCGGACGGACCGAGAGAGGACCGAGCCCATGACCGAGGACCGTGCTGCCGTCCCGCCCAGCGACCTCACGCCACGCATCGGCAAGGTCGCGACGCGCGAGCTCGCCCACCACGGGTACACCCGCTACGAGGACCTCACGCGCGCGACGGCCAAGGAGCTGCTCGCGATCCACGGGGTCGGACCCACGTCGATCCGGATCCTGGGCGAGGAGCTCGCCGAGCGGGGATCGGGGTTCCGGGAGGGCTGAGCCGGTCGTCAGGCGCTCGGTCCGGACGAGCGGACGAACCGCCCCGGCGGGGTGGGCTGTCTGCCGAGCAGGTTCGGCTGGGCCGAACGTGCGTTCGCTGAGCAGGACCAGGTCCCGCCCAGCCGAACCTTCCCGGCACGCTCACTCCCACGGCGTGCCCGACGTCCGACGCGAGGACCTCAGCGCCCCTGGCCCTCCCGAGAACGCGCCAGCTCACCGAGCGCCGCGGCCTGGGACCCGGTGAACGGCAGGTCGAACACGAGGAGCGCGTGCGCCGCACGGCCGACGAGGAGCGCGACGCGCTCGTCCTGGTCCGTGACCGCGCTCTCGGCGTCCGAGAGCGCGATGTCGAGCTCGGTCGCGGACCTGTCGATCCCGATGTTCAGGACGCCGGCGCGCACCTCGTCCCCGTCCTCCGCCTCGTCGTCCCACTCGGCCTGCGACAGCACGACGACCGCGACGAGCCCCAGCACGTCAGGTCGTTCGAGAGGGCTCCCGAGGGCCGCGTAGAGCCGCTTGCTCGCCTCGATGCCGGCTCCGGTCCACCCGTCGCGAGCCTCGACCGGCGCTCCCTGCTCCGCGGCGATCGACGACGCGTCGACGTCGATCCACCCGTACTCGGGGTCGAGGTGGAACATCTGCGCGGCGGAGTCGTCTGCGACGCTCGGCCATGCCTTCTGGCGCCGCGTGCTCAGGCTCACGAGCACGTCCTTCCAGACCATGCGGTGGAGCGGGTCCTTCCACCTCTCGACGTCCCACCGGTCGCTCAGGTACCCCTCGGGGTCAGGGGTCTCGTAGGGCGCGACCGCCGGAGACGAGTCGTACGACCGCAGGTACGAGGGGTCCGCCGCGACGCGCGCGACGGCCTCCGGGCCGGCGACGATCACGGCGTCGACCGTCCGCAGGAAGCGACGGCGCGCGAACGGACGGTCCGGTCCGGTGAACGGGATCTCGCCGGCGAAACGCGCCACGGCCTCGGTGTCGAGCAGGTCGTGGGCCCGCTCGAGCTGGTCCTTGGCCTTCGCGAGCAGCTTGGGGTCCATGGTCGCCGCGGCCCGGAGCCACGTCTCGGTGCTCGACGGCGTCACGCGCCCCCCGTACGGAGCCAGCACCGTCCACAGCTCGTCCCACGAGGACGGGTCGGACTTCTTCTTGCGGAACAGCGAACCGAACAGCGCCATCTAGGGGATCCTCACGTGAGCCGGGGTCGGCGAGAAGCGTAACCGGACCACGTCGGCGAGCGACGCCGTCGGGCGCCGGAAGGCGAGCACGCAGGGTGCGCCGCGGGGCCACGCGGCGCCCGGTGGCGCCTCCGGCCAGCGGAGTCGCTCGAGCGCTCAGGCGCTGACGACCTGGATGACCTCGGTGTCGTCGTGCCGGCGCGCGAGCGCCGAGACCACAGGGGGCTTGGGCACCGGGGGCTGCGCCTTGACGCCCGTGCTCTTGCTGCGGCGCGGGCGCGTCGGCACGGCGACGCCGAGCGACTTGAAGACCTTGCGCAGCTCGGCCTCGGTCCAGCCCGCGGCGAGCGCCTCGGAGAAGGTCGCGGCGTAGGCACGCTCGGCCGCGTCGAGCTGGGCGCGGGCAGCGGCGACCTGCTCGGCCCGCTCGGCGAGCGCGCGACCTGCGTCCATGCGCTGGGCGAGGAGGTCGCGCAGCTGCGACTCGTACGTGGTGGCGGTCTCGTCGGCGCTCATGGCACCAACCTACGGCCTGACCTGCACGGTCGCCAGGATCGCGAGGTGATCCGTGCCGGGGATCGCGACCGTACCCACGTCGTCGACCCGCATGCCCCGGTCGACGACCACGTGGTCCAGGTCGGCGAGCGGCGGGTAGCGCCGGTCGGCGGGCCACGACAGGCTCACGCCCTGCCCCGCGAGGCGGGTCGCGTCGGCGAAGCGTCCGCCCAGGAGGTCGCGGAACGCCGAGTGGTCGTAGGTCGCGTTGAAGTCTCCGAGCAGGATCTGCGGCATGGGGTCGCCGTGCGCCGCGTCGCGCAGCAGCGCGAGGTCGTCCGTCCACAGGTCGACGTCCCCGGGTGTGGGCGGGTGCGGGTGGACGGCCGTGACGCGCACCGAGGTCCCGTCCAGCCCGACGACGGCGCTCGGCTGGTGGAAACGGCTCGCCACGCCCTCACGCTCGTCGGTCAGCGGGGTCGCGCTCCACAGCCCGCTGCCCGCGGCCCCCTCGGTCGGGTGGATCGCGGTCCACGAGTACGGCAGCACGTCCTCGATCCCGGCGGCCACCAGGTCGGCCTCGAACTCCTCGCTCAGCTCGACCACGCTCAGCAGCTCGACCTGCTGCTCCCGGACGGCCTCGACCACCGCCCGCGCGTCGGCACGCCCGTAGAGGACGTTGGTCGCCATGACGCGCAGGGTCCCGTCCGCCCCGGGCGCGATGCCCGGCCCCGGCACGAAGAACGGCACGAGCCACACCGCGTGCGCGACGACGAGAACCCCCGCGATCGCGCTGAGCACCCACCGCCGCCGGCTCAACGAGAGCAGCAGCACCACGAGCGCCGCGAGGGCGACCCACGGCGTGAAGGACACGAGCTGCGCGAGGGGAGTGACGTCGTCGACCCCCAGGGCGCGCGCGAGCGTGAGCGCGCCCACCCCCGCGACGCACAGCGACAGCACGACCGTCCACACCACGCCGCCGACTCGCCGTGCCCGGGACGGCGGACGGCGCGTGCTGAGAGCGGGGGCGCTCACGGGGCGACCTGCACCGTGACCGCGAGCGCGCGGTGGTCGGAGCCGGGGACCGCGAGCGACGTGAGGTCGTCGACCCGCATGCCCTCGTCGACCACGACGTGGTCGAGGTCGAGGAACGTCGGGACCCGCTCCCCCACGGGCCACGACAGGTTCAGGCCGCGCCCGGCCGTGCGCGTCGCGTCGTGGAACCGGTCGCCCAGGACCGCACGGAACGACGCGTGGTCGTACGTCGAGTTGAAGTCGCCCAGCAGCACCTGCGGCAGTGGCTCGTCGTGGGCACGGCGGGCGAGGTCGGCCATCTCCTGGTGCCACACGCCCGTGATCTCGGGGAGCGGCGGGACCGGATGGACGGCGGTCACGCGCACGGGCGTGCCGTCCACGTCGACGGTGGCTGCGGGCATGGCGAACGTGCTCCACTCTGTCGTGTCGGGGTCGGTCAGCGCTGTCCTGCTCCACAGGCCGCTCCCGGGCGAACCGGTGCCCACCTTGGCGTCGAGGTGGTGCGGCAGGACCGCCGCGATCCCTGCGGCTTCGAGGCGATCGTGGAAGTCGGCCGTGAGCTCGACGACCGCAAGCACGTCGGCGTCCTGCTCGTGGACCATCTGCACGACCGCGGCAGCGTCCGCCTGCCCGAAGTACGCGTTGACCGTCAGGACCCGCAGCGTGCCCCGGGCGTCTGCCTCGATGCCGCGTGCGATGCCCTGCCCGGGTACGAAGAACGGCGCGACCCACGCGGCCTGCGCCGCGAGCGCGACCGCGCACAGGATCGCGAGCAGCCGGCGGCGCAGGGCCAGGGCCGTCGCGGCGACCAGGGGCGCGAGCGGGACGACCCACGGCGTGACGCCGACGACCTGCGCGAGGGGCGTGACGCCGTCGTACGGGACGGCGCGCACGAGCGTCATGGCCAGGACCAGCCCGCCCACGACCCACAGCACCAGCCCGACGGCGCGCCCACCGGGGCGGCGTCGGGCGCTGGGGGCGGTGGGGGCGGTCAGAGCGGCGGAGGTCGCCGTCGAGGCGGCGGCGGGTGAGGCGGCGGCCTCGGCGATGCTCGCGTCGCCAGCGGCACTCGTGTCCCCTGTCATGCAGCGACCCTATCGACCGGTTCGGGCTGTTCTGGGCTGGTCGGTCCGGGTGCAGCGCAGACTTGGTGCAGCGGGCGGGCTGATCCCGTGAAAGGCACCGTCGGTGGAACGAGATCGGGCTCGTCGTCGGCCGTGGGGATCCACGAGCGACGACGAGCCCGAGCAGGGGGCGAGGAGTCAGCGGAAGTGCTGCACGAGGTCCGAGGACGTCGCGTCACTCTCCTTCGCGGCGCACCCCATGGGCAAGCTGGAGCTCGGCATCCGCGGCAGCCGTCCCGCTCGCACCGTCGACGCCTGAGCCCGCCGTCGACCGGTCATCGTCCAGAGACTCGGTGCTACGGATCCACACCTCGTCCACGTAGTCGTCCTTGTAGATCGCGAGACGCACGAAGCCGATGAACGAGCGGACCGCGTCGCCGGCACGGAACCGGCTGGAACCCGCCTCGTGGGTGCGGCTCAGGACGACGGGAACCTCCACGACCGTGATGCCCTGCTGCTCGGCGGCCAGGACCAGCTCGGTCGTCCACATCAGCCCGGACTCGTGCGACAGCACCGCGAGCGAACGGCACCAGTCACCGTCGGCCCAGATGGTGCCCTGGCTGTCGCCGACCTTGGACTGCAGCAGCGCGCTGCGCAGGAACCTGAAGATGCGCGACTGGATCGCCCGCCTCCGCGACCTGGTCACCTGGGAGTCGGGATGAGCCTTGGAGCCGATCGCGACCACCACGTCCTGCGGCAGCTTGACGAACTCCTCGAAGTCCGAGAGCCCGAAGGGAAGGTCGTCCGCGGTCAGGAGCACTCGTTGCCCCTTCGACGCCAGGACACCGGTGCGCAGCGCCTCCCCGAGGCCGGGGCGGGAGTGCAGCACCACGAGCCGGCAGGGGTGAGACCACGAACGGGCGATGTCCTCGAGCGTCTCGGTCGTCTTGTCGGTCGACCCGTTCTCGACCACCAGGACCTCGTCGTGCTCGGTCAGGGTCGATCCCAACGTGTCGAGCGCACCACCGATGACGGCCGCGCCGTTTCGGGTCGGCACGACGACGCTGATTCCCCGTGAAGCACTCGGCACCTCGTCAGACCGCAGGCGTCCCGCGATACGACTCCGCTCGGAGGCCCGGACGTGAGAGGGCATCGAGGTGAGAGACCACGCGAGAGCCCCGATCGAGATCGCCACCAGCACGCTCAGTCCGGCGGCCAGCTCCGAGTAGTAGTAGAGCAGAGGCATGACCAGGACAGGGGGGACAAGACCGAGGAGCAGTGTCGGGATCGTGACCGCGACAGCCGAACCGAGCGTTCTCTTGATCTTGGAGCGGCGAGTCAGTGCCAGGAAGAGCGCGACCCCGATCAGGATGAGCATCGCACCGAAGTGCTTGATGACGAAGAGCAGCTTCGCCGCATAGATCTTGGCCACGGTGCCCGGGTGCGCCTTGACCTCGTCCAGATAGTAGGTCTTGAGGATCTGGTCGTACTCGACGCTCGCGATCGCAGCGTCAGGGTTGACCTCCCACGCCTTGTTCCACCCGAACTCGTCCGACCACTCGATCCCCAGCGGGGACGGTTCACCGGTGATCGGTTGCGGGAACGACAGGCCCAGGTAGAGCGGGTGCCACGTCCCGTGGCTGTTGGGCAGGTCGGACATGCTCTGACCGGTGGCCTCGCTCCTGGCCGAGTTGATCGACGACATGATGCCCGACTGGAGCCCGGCGGCCAGCACGACGGCCACCAGAGCCACTCCCAGGGCCCTCAGCCACTTGAGACGTCCGGAGAAGTGCAGCCACCACAGGACGCCGACGCCGAGCGCGATGCCGACCCCGGAGAGGGACCGAGACAGGTTGCCCGCGGCCGCGAGGACGACGAACCCGAGGCTCACCAGGACCAGCGCCCACGTACGGAACCGGAACGTGCAGGCAAGGACCAGCAACGTCAGCGAGAGGAAGGCCATCGAAGCGGCGATCCCGTACAGGGCGTAGACGCGCGTCGGGCTGGAAGCGTCAGAGAGCCCGTACTCGGTTCCCGCCAGGACCGTGCCGTTGTTGGTCAGCCACATCACGGCGGGGAGCAGGATGATGGCGTAGCCGGCACGCGCGCGCTTGAAGATCCTCGCGACTGCCGTCGGAAGCCACAGGAGGGGCAGCGCGACGAGGAACGCCTGAGCGAGCCCCAGGCCCGGGAACGGAGAGTCGGAGTGGGTCAGGTGCCCCATGAGGCTGGCGACGATGTAGCTGCCCGGGTCGTCGTCCCAGGCTGCCGACGCATACTCACCCGGTGAGTAGACCTGCGTGTAGCTCGACCCCGAGCCGGTGGCCTTGATCAGCAAGGTCCCGGTCTGCTGGTAGGCGGTGTAGATCGACTGCAGCTCGAGGGTTCGCGCCGAGTGCCAGACCAAGGGCGGCATGTTGATGACGATGAGGAAAGAAGTCGTGGCCAGGACGACGCCCACCAGAATGAGAATGATGCTTGTGGAGCGCGGCCACAAACGGTTTACTGATGGGGTTTTCGCGGACTGCACCATCGATCCTTCATTTCGCCCAGCTGGTCAAGGGAACACTACGGAGTTCCAGGGGTGCGAGGCTGCTGACGCTGACACGCCGACGAATTCTATCATGACGGTCAACATGGTTTGAGCCACGTATCTTCCCTCCGGCCTCGGGCCCTAGGACGTCTCGACGCGAGGCTCGGGAGACGACAAACTCGCCCGGCCGTCACGTGCTGCCTCTTTGCGCGACGGTCGGAGCTCGATCCATACCCCGACGATCGTCGAGGCCGTGGCTGCGACGATCGTGACGACGAGGATCTGCAGGATCGTGTCGTGGCGCCACAGGGTCACCACCAGGATCTGTGCCGCAAGGGCCGCCAACGGCACGAGCCCGACGATCTTCGCCCGGGTGGAGAAGCCCGCATAGAGCACGACCTGCATGACGGCGAAGATGCTGCCCTCCAGGGCGAACAACCAGGCCAGCGGAGCCAGTGCGGCGTACTTCGCGCCGGCCAGGATCCAGACCAGCGGCCCGCCGAGCAGGAAGCATGCGGCGGTCACGACCACGCCCATGCCTGCCGTCATGAGCAGCGCCATCAGGAAGGCGCGCCTCTTGTCCTCCGCAGCGCTCATCCGGGGAAAGTAGATGGTGATGATGGCGTACGGGAGGAAGAACGCGATCTTCGCGATCAAGGCGCCGACCGCGTATCCCCCGGACGAGTCCTCGTCGAGGAACACCCGCGCCAGGAGGACGTCGGAGTTGGCGAGGGCGAACAGCGCGACCAGGGCGGACGAGTTGTGCAGGAGCTCACGGACGAGCGGTCGACCGGTCCAGGCCAGGGAGAGCGGAAGCCTGCCGACGACCATGCTCAACGCGGAGCCGACGACACTTCCGACGAAGATGCCGAGAGACGCACTGGTCACCGTCGGCACGAAGAGCATCGCGACAATTCCGCCCGCGGCCCGGATCAGACCGATTCCTGAATATGCGATCCCAAATCCACGATGATCCTCGCGACCCTGGAGAATTCCCAGTGCGGTGAATCCGGGAATCGACGCGGCCATGGCCCCGAAGGTGAGAAGAACGGCAAGGGGCGGAACACCCAGCAAAGAAGCGAGCGGTTGGAAGAGCACGACACCGAGAACCGTCATCGTGATCGTCGCCCCCGAGGCGAGCCCAGCGGTCTCCGCGACAGCTCGTGCCTGGTCCATCGCCTTGAACACCATCTGCCGCGAACCCACGGCCTGTGCTGCCAAGGCGATGGTGCTGCCGATGATCGAGACGCTGAGCAGCGCGCCGAGCGCACCGTAGTCGGCGACCGAGAGTGCCCGCGCGCCGATCATCGACAAGAGGTAGGCGGCGCCGTTGGCCAGCATCGTCGCCACCCCGACGAGGAGCAGTCCTCTCGCGACCGGCTGACCTGGTTTTTCCACGCCGGAACTCTAGCAGCCCGGCCCGGCAGGGCCTCTGGCGAGTGCTTCGTCGTGCGGTCGAGCACGTGGGGCCCGACACATCGCGTCCGCGCCGACCCGCGCCCTAGGCTCGGCGGCATGTCGGACGAAGCACGTGACGCACTGCTCGATGCCCTCGTCATCTGGGCGTGGAAGGATTACGCGCAGGGGCAGGACGTCGTGGACGCGGCCTGCGAGGCGCTCGTGGCAGGACTCGACTCGCCGGCCCTGCGCGACCTCGCGGGCCTCTACCCGGACACCCCGAACGAGCTCCTCCGCCTGGTGGTCGAGGACGTCGTGGCCGAGCTGGGGCTCCACCTTCCGGTCGGCGACGACGCCCTGAACCTCTACGTCCTGAGGACCCAGGCCCGGAAGGTGCTCGACGGGCGCACGACGCCCCGCGAGCTCACGGAGTGGGCGTTCTCGAACCGCAGAGCTCACGACTCGGACGAGCACGAGCGATTCGTCGGCGCGCTGTGGGAGTACGAGGAGCTCGACGACATGAGAGAGCACTTCGGGAACGGGGTTCCCACCCACGCCGAGGAATCAGCGGCCCTCGACGCCCACCTCCGCCGCATGGCTCGAGCACTGCTGGAAGAGCCTGGCTGATCTGCGGCTCTCCCGGCCCGACGTCAGATCGGTCGTTCGCCCGGATCGGGGGCCGCCGCACCCGCCCGCCCTGCTGAGCCCCAGAGCGCGACCCTGCGAGGGGCAGCGGACGGCAGAAGGGTTCGCGTCGCGAGATGCGGCTAGTGGGGGTCGAAGACCGTCCAAGACCCCCGTTGGCCGCATCTCGCGAGACCTGCTGAGTCCCAGCGCACGTCGCCCCGGGGACCGGCGGGCGGCAGCGCAGAGCAACGAGTGCGCGCCGCCGGGTCGGGCCCGGCGGGAACGCGCGAGGGACGAGTGCGCGGACAGAAGACCGCGCACTCGCCCCTCGGGCCTGACGACTAGCCGAAGATCCCCGGCAGCGTCGCGCGGAAGACCTGGTCGGCCTCGCTCAGCGGGATCGTGAAGATGCCCTCGATCTCGAGCGACTCACCGGTCTCGGCGACCTCGGCCGGCTCGGTGCCGGTCACGCCGATCTTGAGGACGGGCACACCGCGGGCGACGCACGCGTCGACCAGCTTGGTCTCCTCGCTGCGCGGCACGGCGACGAGCGCGCGGGCCGTGGACTCGGAGAACAGCGCCTCGAACGGCGTGACGCCGTCGCGGGTCGCGAGGGCGTCGATCGACACCTTGGCGCCGGTCCCGAAGCGCAGCGACGCCTCGAACAGACCCTGGACCAGGCCGCCCTCGGAGAGGTCGTGCGCGGCGGAGACCAGGTGGTCGCGGCTCGCGTTGACGAGGACCTCGGCCAGGGCGCGCTCGGCCGCGAGGTCGAGCTGCGGGGGAAGGCCGCCGAGGTGCTGGTGGACGACGTCGGCCCATGCGGAGCCGTCGAGCTCGGCGCGGGTCGTGCCGAGGAGGTAGATGGCCTCTCCCGCCTCGCGCCAGCCGGACCCGGTGGCGTGCGCGACGTCGTCGAGCACGCCGAGGACGCCGACGACGGGCGTCGGGTGGATCGACGAGTCGATCTGCCCGGGCTCTCCCGTGCCGTTGTAGAGCGAGACGTTGCCGCCCGTGACGGGGACGCCGAGCGTCTGGCACGCGTCGGCCAGGCCCTCGATGGCCTCGACGAGCTGCCACATCGAGTCGGGGTCCTCGGGCGAGCCGAAGTTGAGGCAGTCGGTGATGGCGAGCGGGCGCGCGCCGGTCGTGGCGACGTTGCGGTACGCCTCGGCGAGCGCGAGCTGGGCTCCCGTGCGCGGGTCGAGCTTGGCGTAGCGGCCGTTGGCGTCGGTCGCGAGCGCGACCCCGAGGCCCGTGGTCTCGTCGACGCGGATCACGCCGCCGTCGTCGGGCTGGGCGAGGGCCGTGTTGCCCTGGACGAAGCGGTCGTACTGGTTGGTGACCCACTCCTTGGACGCGAGGTTGGGCGACCCGAGCAGGCGCAGCGCGGTCGCGCGGAGCTCGTCGGCCGTCTCGGGACGGGCTAGCGCGGCGGCAACCACGGTGTCCGCGTTGAGGCCGTCCATCCACGTGGGGCGCGCGTAGGGGCGGTGGTAGGTGGGTCCCTCGTGCGCCACGGACTTGGGGTCCACGTCCACGATGCGCTCGCCCTGGTGGTCGATCGTGAGGCGACCGGTGCCGGTGACCTCGCCGATGACCGAGGTCTCGACGTCCCACTTGCCCGTGATGGCGAGGAACTCGTCGAGCTTGTCGGGAGCGACGACGGCCATCATGCGCTCCTGCGACTCCGACATGAGGATCTCGCCCGCGTTGAGCGACGGGTCGCGCAGCAGGACCGAGTCGAGCTCGACGTGCATGCCGCCGTCACCGTTGGAGGCGAGCTCCGACGTGGCGCACGAGATGCCGGCCGCACCGAGGTCCTGGATGCCCTCGACGACGCGCGCCGCGTAGAGCTCGAGGCAGCACTCGATGAGGACCTTCTCCATGAAGGGGTCGCCGACCTGGACCGAGGGGCGCTTGGCGGGCACGCCGTCCTCGAACGTCTCGGACGCGAGGATCGAGGCGCCACCGATGCCGTCGCCGCCGGTGCGCGCACCGAACAGGACGACCTTGTTGCCCACGCCCGAGGCGTTCGCGAGGTGGATGTCCTCGTGGCGCAGCACGCCGATGCACAGTGCGTTGACGAGGGGGTTGCCCTGGTACGAGGAGTCGAAGACGAGCTCGCCGCCGATGTTCGGCAGGCCGAGCGAGTTGCCGTAGCCACCGACGCCCGACACGACGCCGTGCACGACGCGCGCCGTGTCCGGGTGGTCGACCGCGCCGAAGCGGAGCTGGTCCATGACGGCCACGGGGCGCGCGCCCATCGAGATGATGTCGCGGACGATCCCGCCGACGCCCGTCGCGGCGCCCTGGTAGGGCTCGACGAAGCTCGGGTGGTTGTGGGACTCGACCTTGAACGTCACGGCCCAGCCGTCACCGATGTCGACGACGCCCGCGTTCTCGCCGATACCGACGAGGAGGTGCTTCTTCATCTCGTCGGTCGTCTTCTTGCCGAACGTGCTCAGGTGCACCTTGGACGACTTGTAGGAGCAGTGCTCCGACCACATGACGGAGTACATCGCGAGCTCGGCAGCCGTGGGGCGTCGCCCGAGGATGTCGCGGATGCGCTGGTACTCGTCCGGCTTGAGGCCGAGCTCCGCGAAGGGCTGCGCCTCGTCGGGGGTGGCGGCTGCGCGCTCGACCGTGTCGAGGTGCGGCCGGTGCTCGGAGGTCGCTGCGGCGGCGGGCGTCGGGGCGTTGCTGGGGGCGGTCATCGAATCCCTCGGGGTGGCGTGCCAGCCGGCGCGTTTCGACGAGCGAGTCATCGGGGAGGCGACCGGCACGGGGCTGCACAGGTGCGGCCAGTTTACCGGGGGTTGGCCGCGGTGCGGTCGGGCGTCCACGAACGCGTCCGTGGGGGCACGGGCAGGCCCGTGGGCTGGGCGGATGCGCTCCCCTCGGGCGGTGGGGACCGGGTGCGCGCGGGGCCCGGTCCACCGGCGGGGATAGCCTCGCACGGTGACCTCGATCGTTCGCCGCACCCGTCCGCGCCTCGCCCTCGTCGGGGCCGCGCTGGTGGCCTGCCTGCTGGTCGGTTGCACCGGGCCCGACGGCGCCGCTCCCGTCCCCGGGTCGCCCGCGCCGTCCGCGGGGGTCCCCTCTGACGGGCCGCCGGGCGACTCGGATCTCGAGCCCGCTGCGCCGGCCGTGAGCGTGCGCGCGGTCACGGCCGACGGGATCGAGCTGCTGCTGTCGGTGCCGGTCGGGGCTGCGCCGGGCGGGGCTGCAGGGGCCCACGGGGCGGCCGGGGCGGGCGACGCTGCCGATCCGGCAGGGACCGACCCGGCGACGTCCGCACCCGTCGTGCCGGTCACCGTGACGCCCGACGAGGACGGGTCGAGCCGGGTCTCGTTCGGGCTCGCGGTCCCGGGGGCCGGAACCGGGGCCGCCTCCGACAGCGGCGCCGGCGGCGCCACGACCGGCACGACGGACGGCACGGCCGACGACTCGGCCGCCACCGCGACGCTCGACCTCGTCTCCCCTGCCGACGGGTCCCTGCTCCGCAACGGCGACGGCAGCATCAGCGTGCTCGACGCGGCGGGCACGCCGCTCGGCGGCCTGTCGGCGCCGGAGGCGACGGAACCGTCCGGATCCACTGTCCGCGCGGGAGTCGTGGTCGTGGCGCCGACCCGCGCGGAGGTGCGCGTGAAGGCGGTGGGCGCGACGCCGTCGGGCACGGTGGGAACCACCGCGAGCGCCCCGCCCGACGACGTGACCGTGACGACCTGGCTCGGCGCGCAGGGCGTGCGCAGCGCGACCTGGGGCAACCGCGAGGGCGGGCGCTCGCTCGCGGTGGACCCGACGCCGTGGGCGCGGCAGTCGGGCCTGGTGGGCGAGGAGACCGCGTGGGCGCAGCTCGTCGCGAGCGAGCCCGAGGCCGACTCGTCGACCATGCGCGACCAGTTCGACTGCCACGCACTGGGTGCGACCGACAAGAAGACGTGGAACCTCGAGCCGTGGCGGCCCGACGTCGGGTTCCTCGCGACGGCCGCGGCGCGCTGCAACCCGACCGACTGACTGCTGCCGAGCACGAGGTTGCGGTCGTTGTCCGGCGGATTCCGACCGCAACCTCGTGCTCGACCGACCGGAACCTCGTGCTCGGCGTCGAGGGCGCCCTAGCATCGGCGGGTGCCCTCAGACCTCCCGCCGCCCTCCGTCCTGCTCGACGCCGCCGCGACCTGGTCCACCTCGGTCGGGCACGGCGGGGCCGTCGAGCTCGTCGAGGAGTGGCTCTGGCCCCACGGCCAGTCCCGCGTGGCGCACGTGCGGACCGGGGCGGGCGACGTCGTCGTGAAGTGGGAGCGCTCGGCGCGCAACGTGGAGCGCGAGGCCGAGGCCCTGCGGCGGTACGTCCCCGTGCTGGGGGACGACGCCGGTCAGCTGCTCGCGGCCGACGTCGACGCGCACGTGCTGGTGATGACGCACGTGCCCGGGACGCTCGGGGCCGGTGCGGTGGCCCTCGACCCGGACGTCCACCGGCAGGCCGGGGCACTGCTCGCGCGGCTGCACGCGAGCGCCCCGGCCGTGCCGGACGAGGGCTACGGCGAGCGACTGCTCGCCGAGCTCGACGAGAAGATCTCCGCGCACGCCGGGCTCGTCGACGCGGCGGACCTGGTGCGGCTGCGCGCGGTCGCGGCGCCCGTGGCCCACGTGCGGTCCGTGCGGCTCGTGCCCACGCACCGCGACTACGGTCCGCGCAACTGGCTGGTCGATGCGCAGGGGCGGGTACGGGTGATCGACTTCGCGCACTGCGAGCCGTCGCCGTGGGCCGTGGACCTGCAGAAGCTCACGATGCGCGAGTGGCGGGGCCGCCCCGACCTGGAGGCGGCGTTCCTCGAGGGCTACGGGCGCGTGCCCGACGACGAGGATCGCCTCGTGCTGCGCGCGTACGTCGCGCTCTCGACGCTCGCGATCATCGCGTGGTCGATCGCGCACGACGACCCGGCGTTCGAGGCCGAGGCCAGGTCGGTGCTCGCGGGGCTCGTGGCCGGCTGAGGGGCCAGTCTTCGGTGCCGAGCACGAGGTTGCGGTCGTTGTCCGGCGGATTCCGACCGCAACCTCGTGCTCGACCGACCGGAACCTCGTGCTCGGCCGCTCAGTCGATCCCCAGCATCTCCCGCACCGGCCCGACGCCGTGCAGCGTCACCTCGGGTCGCAACGCCTCGCCGCGGGCCTCCCAGTCCGCCCGGTCGAGGCGGTACCGGACGTCGACCGCAGGCTTGCCCTCGCGGGCGAGCGTCGCCGTGCCGTTGGGGCGGTAGCCGAGCTTGCGCGTGACCCCGTTCGACGGGCCGTTGTCCTCCCACGCCGAGGTCGTGGCGGTCTGCGCCCCGAACCCCGTGAAGAGGAGCTCGAGGATCATGAGCCGCGCGAGCGTGCCGACGCCGGCCCCCTGGTGCCGCCGCCCCAACCACGAGCCGGACTCCGCCGTGCGTGTCACGGCGAAGTCCGACGCCGTGAGGGCCTGGACACCCAGCACCTCGCCGTCGCGGACCACGGCCAGCTCGATCGCCCAGGACGCGGGCGCGATCCGCGACGCCGCGCCCCACTGGTAGGCCAGGATGCTGCGGCCGACCTCGACCGCCGACCCGCGCGACCACGGGAACGCGAAGGGCATGAAGCCCTCGTCGTGGATGCCCTCGCCACCGATCGCCGCGAGCTGGAAGAGCAGGTCCTCGTCGAGGTGACGCAGCTCCAGGTCCCCCGAGACGACGCGCAGCCCGGCCGGAGGCCAGAGCTCGGTGCGCGACGGGGGCTCGGTGCGGCGCACGGTCTGGGCGGGGGCGTCGGTCGCGGGTTCGGCTGCGGGATCAGGTGCCATCGGTGCAGCCTGGCCGAGTGCACGGGGCGCGTCAACAGGATTCGTCGCCGGTCGCGGTGCCTTCGACGACGCACGAAGGGACCCGCGGGCCCGGCGCGACGGCTGGTGGTCGTCACGCCGGACCCACGGGTCCCTGGCTCCCTCGGCGGCGGTACCGCTCCGCCGGGCCCCGAGGTCGTTCGTGCGGTGCTGCCGTGCTGGTCGAGCACGAGGTTGCGTGCGGTCGAGCACGAGGTTGCGGCCACTATCGACCGGATAACGACCGCAACCTCGTGCTCGGCACGGACAGCCAGCCCCGCGTGCCGTCAGCGCCTCGCGATCTTCGACCCGCCCCGTGCCGCCGCCTTGGCCGCGGCCTTCTCGCGCGCCTTGATCGACTTCTCGCTCACGGGCTCGTCGCCGCTGGCCCGCAGCTGCCGGTAGTACTCGCGGGCCTCGTCCTGACGCACCTGCTCGGCTCCCGACGCGATCTTGGCGCGCAGGTGCTCGGGGCCGTAGCCCCAGGCGTCGACCAGGTCCTGGGCGTGGGGGCGCAGGCGTGCGACGAGGCGGTCGATGTAGCCCGTGACCGTGCGGGCACGCTGCGCGGACAGGCGCCCGTTGATCAGGTACCAGGCGAGGTTGCGCTCGATGACCGTGAGCCCGAACAGGTCGCGGACCCACGTGAGGACCTGGCGGGTGCCCGCGTCCTCGATGGTCTCGAGGGCCTGCGTGAACGCCTCCCAGTGCAGCAGGTCGGCGTGCGCCTTCGCCATCTCGATGAGCTCGTACTGGTGCTCGTTGAAGAGCTCGGCGGCCTTCTCCGGGGTGGCCTTCTGCGCGGGGCGCAGGGCGGTGGCGACGTCGGCGACCATGGTCTCGACGCGGTCTGTCAGCAGCTCGCGCTGGTTCCCGACGTCCTTGAGGTGCCCGGCGGCACGGCGCGGGTCGCCCACGTCCGCGATGGTCTGCGCGGCGCGCTTGAGCGGCGTGCGGTGCAGCGCGGCATCGGCGGCCTGCTCGACCACGAACCGGGCCATCTGCCCGGGCGAGATGTCCTTGAACTCCTTGCCGTAGTCGGCCAGGAGCCGCTTGGCGACGAGCTGGAGCAGCACGGTGTTGTCGCCCTCGAACGTCACGTACACGTCCATGTCTGCGCGCAGGCTCGTGATCCGGTTCTCGGTGAGGAACCCTGCGCCGCCGCAGGCCTCGCGCGCCTCCTGGAGGGTGTCGAGCGCGAACCACGTGCTCATCGGCTTGAGCGAGGCCGCCATGGTCTCGAGGTCCTCGCGCGACTCGGGCGTGTCGTTCTCGCCCGAGAACACCAGGTCGAACAGGTCGAGCAGGCGGTCGTGCGCGAAGTGCATCGCGTACGTCTGCGCGATGCGCGGGATCAGGCGACGCTGGTGCGTGCCGTAGTCGAGGATCACGACCTCGTCGACGGGCGAGGCCGCGTTGAACTGACGGCGCTGGTTGCCGTAGGTCACCGCGGTCGCGAGGCCCAGCTTCGACGCGGTGATCGCGGCGCCGTCGAGCGAGACGCGGCCCTGGACGAGCGAGCCGAGCATCGTGAAGAAGCGACGCCCGGGGCTGTCGATCGGCGAGGTGTACGTGCCGTCCTCGGCGACCTGTCCGTAGCGGGCCAGGAGGTTCTCGCGCGGGACCCGGACGTGCGTGAAGTGCAGGCGACCGTTGTCGATCCCGTTGAGCCCGCCCTTGAGCCCGTCGTCCTCCCCGCCGACGCCGGGCAGAAAGGCCCCCGCGCCGCCGTCGGGCGTGGTCTCACGGATGGGCGCGTAGAACGCGTGGACGCCGTGGTTGACGCCGTTCGTCACGAGCTGCGCGAAGATGACCGCCGCCGTGCCGTTGACCGCCGCGTTGCCGAGGTAGTCCTTCCAGGCCCCGCGGAACGGGGTGTGGACGACGAACTCCTGCGTCGCCGGGTCGAACGTCGCGGTCGTCGCGATCGAGGCGACGTCCGAGCCGTGGCCTGTCTCGGTCATGGCGAACGCACCGGGCACCGAGGCGTCCATCGCGGCCGGGAGCAGGCGGTCCTGCTGCTCGGGCGTGCCGAGGTGCAGGATCGCCGCGGCGAACAGGCCCCACTGGACGCCCGCCTTGATCTGGAGCGAGGGGTCCGCCGCGACGAGCTCCTCGAACCCGGCGAGGTTGCCGCCGGCGTCGTCCTGCCCGCCGAGGCGCGTCGGGAACCCGCGGTGCACCTGCCCGATCTCGACGAGCTGCTTGACCTGGTCCATGACGCGCTCGCGGTGCTCGGTGAGCGAGAGCCCCTCGATGCGCTGGAACCGCTCCTCGCCCGCGGTCGCGCGCGCCTTGGCGCGCAGGTCGGCCCAGCGGCCCAGGAGCTGGTGCGAGAGGTCGGCCACGTCGACACGGACCTCGCCCTCGGGCATCGGGGGTGTGACGCCTGCGGCGGGGATGGACGTGGAGGTCGCTGCGCCGTCGCCCCGCTGGGTGTCGCGGGCGGCGGTGCGGTCAGAGGTGGTGGTCATCGGGACTCCTGTGTGCCGGTGGTAGCCATGAGAAGGATCAGAGGTCGTCGGTGGAGGGGGCGGCCACGCCGTCCGGGGCGGCCACGCCGTCCGGGGCGTCGCCACGAGCGGCGGGTGCAGCGTCGCCCGCGGCGGCCGCGCCCCGACCACGGGCCATGACGCCCACGGGGCCGCCCCACAGCCAGGCTGCGACCCGCTCGGTGAGCTCGTCGCGGTCCGGGGTGTCGGGGTCGTCGTGGTGGCCGAGCCACCACTCGCCCGCGCCGCGCACGAACCCGACGGCGCCCGCGGCCCAGGCCGCGGCGTCGGCGGGCGTGACGTCGGCCGCGCGCGTGAAGGGCTGGGCGACCAGCTCGGTCACCGAGTCGAGGAACGCCGCGAGGGGCGCGGAGGCCGTGCGCGCGGTGCCGTCGGTGCCGGCGATCGCGCCCGTGCGGGTCACGAAGTAGTAGACGTTGGGCGAGCTCGCGATCATCTCGAGGTAGACGCCGACCATGGCGCGCAGCGCCCGGCGCGGCGTCTCGGCGGACTCCGCGGCCTGCGTCAGGGCGTCGTGCATCTGCCCGACGACCGAGGCCCCGATCGCGATCTGCAGGCCGGTCTTGTCCTCGAAGTAGCGGTAGATGATCGACTTGGACGTGCCCGAGGCCGCCGCGATCTCGTCCATGGACACCCCGGGGCCGCCCTTGTGGACGGCCTTGCGCGCCGCGTGCACGAGCTCGGCGCGGCGGATCGCCCGGTGGTCGTCCCACCGGGTCGAGCGTCCGTCCACGACGGGAGCGGGAGCAGGTGCGGGGGTGCGGCCAGGGGCACGGTGGAGCACGGCGGTCCGCGGTCGCCCGGTCCTGCCGTTCGTGTCGCCGTTGATCACACAGTCCTCCAGAGGTGCCCGACGTCGGTGTCGTCCCTGGTCGTCCGTCCGTCGGTCCGCGAGTGGTCCTCACGACGGCGTCCTACCCTGGCGGGAACGCCGGGCACAGGGAGTGAAGGGTGTGACCCGCCTCACGATACCGAGAGTATCAGGTACTGTGGGTCTTGGACACCGCGTGGATCGCGCCCGCGGTCCGAGACCCTCAGCAACGAAGCGAGAGAGAGCAGCCGAAGTGGCCATCCGGAAGACGCAGCAGCCCACCCCCACACCCAGCTCCGCCCAGCAGCCCCCGGCCCTCCGCGACGCCTACGTCCTGGGCGGCAACCGCATCCCGTTCGCGCGTGCCGGCGGGAAGTACACGGGAGCCAGCAACCAGGACATGTTCACGGCCGCCCTCGAGGGGCTCGTGGCCCGCTACGGCCTCCAGGGCGAGCGCCTGGGCGAGGTCGTCGGCGGCGCGGTGCTCAAGCACTCGCGCGACTTCAACCTGGTCCGCGAGTCGGTCCTGGGCTCGTCGCTCTCGCCGCAGACCCCCGCGTTCGACCTCCAGCAGGCGTGCGCCACGGGCCTCGAGGCCGTCGTGACGGTGTCCAACAAGATCCGCCTCGGGCAGATCGAGTCGGGCATCGCGGGCGGCTCCGACACGGTGTCCGACGCCCCCATCGCCGTCAGCGAGGGGCTGCGCAAGGCGCTGCTCAAGGCCAGCCACGCCAAGACCCTGGGCGCGCGCCTCAAGGCGTTCGCCTCGGTGCGCCCCGGCGACCTGGCGCCGTCGACCCCCAGCACGGGCGAGCCCCGCACGGGCCTGTCGATGGGCGAGCACCAGGCGATCACGACCGCCGCGTGGGGCATCACGCGCGAGGCGCAGGACGAGGTCGCCCTGAACAGCCACCTGCACCTCGCCGCCGCGTGGCAGGCCGGGTTCTTCGACGACCTCGTGACCCCGTTCCGCGGCCTCACGCAGGACCAGAACATGCGCGCCGACTCGTCGGCCGAGAAGCTCGCGTCCCTCAAGCCCGTGTTCGGCAAGCACCTCACTCCGAGCGCGCCCACGCACGGGGCCGCGGCGGGCGGAGACGCCGGACCCGCTCAGCCGGTGGGCCCCACCATGACCGCCGGCAACTCGACCCCTCTGACCGACGGCGCCTCGGTCGTCCTGCTCGGCTCGCGCGAGTGGGCCGCAGAGCACGACCTGCCCGTCCTGGCCCGCGTGGTCGACGCCGAGTCCGCGGCCGTCGACTACGTGCACGGCCACGAGGGCCTGCTCATGGCCCCTGCCCACGCGGTCCCCCGCCTGCTCGCCCGCAACGGCCTCACGCTCGAGGACTTCGACGTCTACGAGATCCACGAGGCCTTCGCCTCGACGGTCCTGACCACGCTCGCCGCGTGGGAGGACGACGACTACTGCCGCACCGAGCTCGGCCTCGACGGCGCCCTGGGCTCGATCGACCGCTCGCGGCTCAACGTCAACGGCTCGTCGCTCGCCGCGGGGCACCCGTTCGCCGCGACGGGCGGGCGCATCGTCGCCACGGCCGCGAAGCTCGTCGCGCAGAAGGCTGCGGAGACGGGCCGCCCGGCACGGGCGCTCATCTCGATCTGCGCGGCCGGAGGCCTGGGCCTCGCCGCGATCCTCGAGAGCGCCGACGACCTGTCCACCACGCCCGCGCAGAGCACCGAGAGCTGAGGGACCCCGCCATGACCGACAAGTACCTGTCCGCGGTGAACTCCGGCTTCACCAAGACGCTCGCCACGAAGCTCGGCCTGCCCCGGCCCGCGGTCCTGCGCCGCTACCGCGCGGGCGACCCGCTCGTCCCGGGCCCCGTGCTCGTGATCGGCGAGCCCGGCTCGGCCGCCGACACGACCGCGGTCGCCCAGGCCCTGCTCGGCTGGGACCTCGACGTGCGGCAGAACGCGAACGGCGCCGAGACCCGCTGGGGCGCGATCGTCGTCGTCCTGACGGGCGCGACGAGCCCCGCCGACTTCTCGGCCCCCGTCCTCGAGCTGGGCGCGAACCTGCGTCAGCTCGCGCCCGGAGGCCGCGTCGTGACCGTCTCGCGCGCGCCGTCCGACGACGACACGCCCCTGCTCGCGGCGACCCGCCAGGGCGTCGACGGGTTCCTGCGCTCGCTCGCCAAGGAGCTGCGCGCAGGTTCCACGGCGAACGGCATCCAGCTCACCGAGGACGCCGCCCCCGACAGCACGTCGGCCCTGGCCACGCTGCGCTTCTTCCTCTCGGCGAGGTCGGCGTTCGTCGACGGCCAGCTGCTCCACGTGGGTCCGGCCCCGACCGGGGCGACGCCCGACTGGGACCGACCCCTCGCGGGCCGCGTCGCGGTCGTGACGGGCGCGGCCCGCGGGATCGGGGCCGCGATCGCCCGGACCCTGGCCCGCGACGGCGCGACGGTCGTCGTGGTCGACGTCCCCGCGGCCGGCGAGTCGCTCGCCAAGGTCGCCAACGAGATCAAGGGCACGGCACTCCAGCTCGACGTCACGGCCGAGGACGCAGGCGCCCGCATCCTCGAGCACGCACGGACCCGCCACGGCGGCCTGCACGTCCTGGTCCACAACGCCGGGATCCTGCGCGACAAGCTCCTCGCCAACATGTCCCCCGACAAGTGGGACGCCGTGATCGCGGTCAACCTGCTCTCGCAGCTGCGGATCAACGAGTACCTGCTGGGCGCGAACGGCTTCTCCGAGGCCCCGCACATCGTCTCGCTCGCCTCGACGAGCGGCATCGCGGGCAACCGCGGGCAGACGAACTACGGTGCCTCCAAGGCCGGGGTCATCGGGCACACGCGCGCGACGGCCCGCCTCCTGGCCCCGCTCGGCGGCTCGGCCAACGCGGTAGCGCCCGGGTTCATCGAGACCGACATGACGGCCTCGATCCCGCTCGTCCAGCGCGAGATGGCCCGTCGCGTCTCCTCGCTCCAGCAGGGTGGCCTGCCCGTCGACGTCGCGGAGGCCATCGCCTTCCTCGCCTCCCCCGCGGCGGGCGGCGTCAACGGTCAGGTGCTGCGCGTGTGCGGCCAGAGCCTGGTGGGCGCGTGACGGCCGCCGCGCAGGGGGCCCCGGAGCGCCGCAACCCGCGTCTCGTCACGCTGCCCTCGTTGCCGGGGCTCGGCGGTCTGTACGCGAAGGGCGTGGCGTCGTCGGGCCGGATCGCCGTGACGCGCTCCCCCGTGGGGCGCGTCCTGCCCGGGCCGCGGGACGTCGTCCTGCCCGACGTCGTCTACCGCGTCGCCGACGTCCCGACCGCGGGCGTGACCGAGCACCTGACCGAGTACCAGCGCCTGATCGGCGAGCGCGTGTGCGACACGCTGCCCGCGGGGTACCTGCACGTGCTCGCGTTCCCGCTCGCGACCGCGCTCATGGTGCGCGGCGACTTCCCGCTGCCGCTGCTGGGGCTCGTGCACGTGTCGAACGCGGTCTCGGTGCACCGTCCCGTGCGCGTCGGCGACGTGCTCGAGGTCCGCGCGACGGCCGAGGACCTGCGCGCGCACCGGCGCGGGGTCCAGGTGGACCTCGTGACCGAGGTCAGCACTGGCGGCGAGCTCGCGTACCGCGGCGTCTCGACGTACCTGGCCAAGGGGTTCGGCCTGCCGTCAGAGGAGGAGGCGCCCCCTCAGCGGACCGAGGAGGCGTCGCGCGAGGAGTTCGTGCCGCCGGTCCCGACGGCACGCTGGGAGCTCGGCAGCGGGATCGGGCGCGCGTACGGCGCGATCTCGGGCGACCGCAACCCCATCCACACCTCGGTCCTGGGCGCCAAGGCGTTCGGGTTCCCGCGGACCATCGCGCACGGCATGTACACGGCTGCACGCGCGCTGGCCGAGGTCGGCGCGGCACGCGGTGACGCCTACGACTGGACGGTCGAGTTCGCCGCGCCCGTCCTGGTCCCGGGCACGGTCCAGGTCGCCATCACCCGGGCGCCCGACGACGACGCTCACCCGGGCGGGTTCACGTACGTGGGCTGGAACGGGAAGAGCGGCAGGCGGCACCTCAGCGGGACGGTCACGCCGCGCTGAGCGCTGCTCCCGCCGCTCGCCGAGAAGTGAGCAGATGCCCCTGATCGGGTCAGATCAGGGGCATCTGCTCACGTCTCGGCAGGAGCGTTCACCCCGCGGTCCGCCGGATGCTGCGCCGCCACCGACGTTCGAACACCACGTCCTCGCCGTCGCGCGCCACGACCTCGTCGTCGGTGTGGAAGAACTCGGCGTCGCACGAGATCTCCGAGCGCGTCACGACGCTCGCGTCCCACGCGAGGTCGGACGGCGTGGCACCGGGTCGACGCAGCCGCACGCTCCAGTCGGAACGCGTGCGTGCGCTCAGCGGGTCGCGCCCGATCCAGTAGCGCTCGAGCGCGTCCTCGGTGAACTCGAGGCCGTCGGGGTAGATGCGCGTCCCGCCGTACCTCGGGTCCACCTCCAGGAGCCACTCGTCGGCCGCGACGTCGCGCACGACGCGTCGCTCGGGCCGCTGGTCCGCGTCCTCCGGGTAGACGACGCCGAGCGGGGGCGCCTGCTCCGGCTCCTCGAAGGTGACGACCGGGTGCCCGCCGGGAGCTGCGCCGTCGTGCAGCGGGAGCTCGAGCGAGCTGCCCGCGGGCGCGACCGCGAGCGCAGCTCCGCCCGGCTGCGGCCACACCCACGGCCAGTACGCCGAGGAGAGCGCGAGCCGGAGCCGGTGCCCGGGAGCGAGCGCGTACCCCACCCCGCTGAGCTCGAACGTCACGTCGTGCGTCGCGCCGGGCTCCCAGGGGACGACGCGGTCGCGCCCCTCGCGGGCCGACAGGTTGAGCACGCCACGGGTCACGAGCGTCGAGGAGCCGTCGGGGCCCACGTCGCACAGCCGTGCCACGACCTGCCCCTTGTCGCCCGCGCACGACAGGCGCAGGCGGACCCGTGCACGACCCAGGATCTCGAGCCGCTGGGTGAGCGGCGGCGAGTCGAAGCACACGGACCGCCCGTCCTCCTCGCGCTGGTCGGGCGGCAGGTCCGCGTCGTTCCCGAACGGGAAGAAGCGGCCCGCGTCGATCCCGGTGTGCTGGGGAGAGGCCACGAGGCACGACGGCGGCACGACCGCCGGGGCGGCCGGCCCACCGCTCGCAGGGCCCGGGCGGGCGGGAAGGTGCGTGACGAGCGGGGCGGTCGTGCGCAGCACGGTGGCGACCGCTGCGTCGTCGACGTCGTCGGTGCCGCCAGGCGCTCCCGCGAACGGGAGGACCGTCGGCCGGACGTGCGGGGACGGCCACCGCTCCTCCCCGACCCAGCGCCCGGGCAGCTCGTCGTAGACCGTGGCGGGAGGCACTGACTCGGTGACCCATGCGCGCAGCGCCGGCTCGTCGAGGGCGCCCGTGTCCTCGTCCTTGAGGAACTGGTCCCACCAGCGCAGGGTCTCCTGGAGGAAGCCGATCGAGGGACCCGGCGGCAGGCCGCGGTCGGGGTACTGGTGCGACCAGGGACCGACGATGCCGCGGACCGGGCCACCCAGGGCGCGGTCGCCGTCGGCCGTCGCGTCGCCCGCGGCCACGAGCCGCAGGACCGTGTCGCGGTAGGGGTCGTTCCACCCGCCGACCGCGAGCACCGCGGCCTTGATCGCCGAGTAGTCCTCGATCACGCTGCCGTGGCGCCAGTAGTCGTCGCGCGTCTGGTGGTCGAGCCAGGTGTGGACGAACGGCTCGGTGCGCTCGAGGCGGTCGAGCCACTGCTCCTTCCACCGGTCGCCCACGACGGCCGGGTCCGGGGGCCGGGAGCAGAACGCGAGCATGGTCGCGGCCCACGCGTGCATGTCGACCGCGAGGACCGATCCGCCCGTGTAGTGCACGTCGTTGTCGTACCGGTCGTCGGTCGAGCACACCGTGACGATCGCCGCGAGCGCCTCGGGCGCGAGGGCCGCGACCTGCAGGGCGTTGAACCCTCCCCACGAGATGCCGAACATCCCGACCTTGCCGCTGCACCACTCCTGCGCGGCGAGCCACTCGACGACCGCGACGCCGTCGGCGAGCTCGGTCGGGGAGTACTCGTCGTCCTGGTGGCCGTCCGAGTTCCCGCTGCCGCGGATGTCGACGCGCACCGACGCGTACCCGTGGCCCGCGTAGTACGGGTGGCGCTGCGCGTCGCGCGGTGCGGTCCAGTCGGACAGCCGGTAGGGCAGGTACTCCAGGATCGCGGGGACGGGCGTGGGGTCGACCGGTCGCCAGACGCGCGCGGCGAGGCGCGTCCCGTCGGCGAGGGGTATCCAGTGGTCCTCGACCGTGGTCTCGAACGGGAGCTCGGTCACGTACCGCATGGTCATTCCTCCGGTGCTGGGTGGTGCGGGTGGTGCAGTCGTTCGGGTGCTGCCGGTGGCGCGCACCGGTCAGTGGACGGGGTGCATGGTTCGTCTCATCCAGGGCGAGAGGACCAGGACGACGACCGCGACGAGCACCGCGACCGCGCCGTTGAGCGTGAAGTAGAGGCCGTCGGGGATCTCGCCGTAGAACCGGACGGTCTGCGCCTGGATGCCGTTCGCGAGCGCGATCGACAGGAACCACACGGCCATCGACTGGCTCGAGAACGCCGCGGGGGCGAGCTTGGTCGTCGCGGACAAGCCCGTCGTCTGGAGCAGCACGTCACCGAGCCCCAGCAGCAGGAGCGAGGCCAGGAGCCACCACACGGCGATCTTCCAGTCGCCGCTCTGCCCCGTCACGGCGGGCACGAGGACCAGGTAGGACAGGCCGCCGAGCAGCGCGCCGATCGCGATCTTCTTGGACGCGTGCGGCTGCCGGGGCCCGAGCCAGGTCCACAGCGCCGCGACCACGGGCGCGACGAGCACCTCGACGCCGCCCAGGAACGAGCTGAACCAGGCCGCGGGGGCCTGCCACCCGAAGATCGTGCGCTCGACGTGCTGGTCGGCCAGCAGGATCAGGACGCTGTACGCCTGGAACAGCACGAAGTTGAACGCGACCGACGCGAACCACAGCACGAGGAACGGCCGGAGCCGGCCGCGTTCCTCGCCCGTCACGCGGGGGCTGCGGAACATGACGGTGAAGTAGACGATCGGGGCGGCCATGGCGACCACGGTCAGCGCGTCGACGACGCCCGCGATGCTGAGGCGTCCCACGAGCGCGAGCCCGACGGCGAGGATCACCACCCCGGCCGCGACCCCTCCCAGGATCCACAGGGTCCGGCGCATCACGGCCGGAGGCAGGGGCGCCTCGGGGCCGCGCCCGTGGCCCGGGATGTGCCTGCGTCCCACGACGTACTGGACCACTCCCGCGGTCATGCCGATCGCGGCGGCAGAGAACCCCCAGTGCCAGCCGACGTCGGCGCCGAGCCACCCCGTGACGAGAGGACCGAAGAACGCCCCGACGTTGATGCCCATGTAGTAGAGCGCGAACCCCGCGTCCCGGCGCTCGTCGGTGGTCGAGTAGAGCTTGCCCACGAGGGTCGACACGTTGGGCTTGAGCAGCCCCGTACCCAGGCTGATGAGGACCAGGCCGAGCCACGTCGAGAGCTCGGCGGGGATCGCCATGGTGTAGTGCCCGCACGCGATGAGGATCCCGCCCCACAGGACCGCGCGGTACGAGCCCAGGACCCGGTCCGCGATCCACCCGCCCCCGACCGAGACCAGGTAGACCATGGTCCCGTAGCCGGCCGCGATCGAGGCGGCCTGCCCGGCCTCCATACCGAGCCCGTCGTCCGCGACGGTCGCGGTGAAGAACAGCACGAGGATGGCCTGCATCCCGAGGAACGAGAACCGCTCCCAGACCTCGAGGCCGAACAGGGTCGACAGGCCTCGCGGGTGCCCGAAGAAGGCTCTGTCGTCCGGGTCGACCGCGGGTCCTGCCGGTCGTGCGTCCTCGGTCGTCAACAGCCCTCCAGCGGTCGGTGCGCCCTCCGCAGGCTCGCGGAGGCATCCTTCCAACCTAGGCAGGTTCGTCGCCCGAGGCCACAGGGACGCCCCGGTGGCGCCGTCAGACGACCCGGTCGAGGCCCTCCAGCCGCGCGAGCCGGTCGAGCAGGCCGTCCCGGACGGCCGGCCACTCGTCGGCGAGGACCGAGAAGTAGGCCGTGTCGCCGCGCGACCCGTCGGGCGCGACGCGGTGGCTGCGCAGCACCCCCTCGGGTACGGCGCCGAGGCGCTGGATCGCCGCGATCGAGCGGGAGTTGCGCGCGTCGGCCCGCAGAGCGACGCGTTCGACGTCGAGCACCTCGAACGCGTGCCGCAGCAGCAGGTACTTGCACGCCGGGTTGGTCACGCCGCCCCACCAGGGACGGTCGTAGAAGGTCGAGCCGAGCTCGACGCGGCCCTGCGAGGGCGACCACTCGTAGAGCGAGGTGCTGCCGCGGACGGACGTGGCGCCGTCGGGCCCCTCGCCGGGGACACGCGGCCCGACGACGGCCCACGCCAGGCGCCCCGGCGCCGCCACCGCGTCGCGCACGTAGGCGGACATGGCGGGCGTCCCGCGCGGCGTGGGCGACGACATCCCTGCCCACAGGGCGTCGTCGACGAACGCCCCCAGCTCGGGCGCGTGCTGCTCGCCGAGCGGCTCGAGGCGCAGCCCGAACCCTTCCAGGACCGTGACGTTCTCCATGCGGTCATCCTGCCGGACAGGACGTGAGGATCTTGTGAACCGCCCGTCCCCCGAGATGCGAGCCGCCCGGGGGCCTGCCTACGGTCGAGACGAACCAACCACCACCGAGGGAGGAACCCCATGGGACTGGGAGACAAGATCAAGCACGGTGCCGAAGAGGCCAAGGGCAAGGTCAAGGAAGGCGCCGGCAAGGCGACCGGCAACGAGAAGCTCGAGGCCGAGGGCCACGCCGACCAGGCGAAGGCCAACGTCAAGCAGGCCGGTGACGACGTCAAGGACGCCTTCACGAAGGACTGACCGCAGACGAAGGACGCCCCGGGACCCATACGGGTCCCGGGGCGTCGCCGTGGACGGGGGAAGTTCTCAGAGGGCGACGGCGGGCGGCAGGGCCGTGACCGAGCCGACGGCCTGACCGGCCGCCTCGGCGACGTGGTCCGCGACGGGCGGGACGACCGACAGGAGCGGCGTGGTCACGGGCTCGCCGGCGGCGGACATCTCGACGGGGCCGAGCACCGGGACGATCCGCGGGCTCGTGATCCGCGCGAGCAGGCCGAGCTCGACGCCCGCCCACTCGTGCGCGAGGATCGAGAAGCACACCGAGTCGGCACGCGTGCCGTCGGGGGCCGTGCGATGACCTCGCATGACGCCCTCCTCGTACGCGCCGAGGCGACGCATCGCGGCGAGCGAGCGCGAGTTGCGCGCGTCCACCCGGAAGCCCACGCGGTGCACGTCCCACGACTCGAACGCATGTCGGAGCAGCAACCATTTCGAGACCGGGTTCACGAGGCTCCCCCACGTGGAACGGGCGTAGAAGGTCCGCCCGATCTCCACGCGCCTGTCGTCGAGCGACAGGTCACGGAAAGCGGTGCTCCCCACCACGAGACCCGAGCCCGCGTCGACGACGGCGAAGGCCGTCAGCGCCCGGGTAGCCCGAGTGTCCTCGATGAAGTTCACCATCCCGACCTCCCCCGCAGGGAGGGTCGTACTCATACCCGCCCACATCGTCGGATCGACGATCTGAGCCAGCGCACCGGCGTGCGCGACAGCCAGGGGTTCGAGGCGGAACCCGTGGCCTTCCAGGACGACATCGTGCTGCACAGCGCATATCAGAACACACGCGGGCGTCGCCGCCAAGACCACGGAGCGGTCCTTCGTGGACGGCGAGGTGACGCACGGGTGAACGTTGTGTCCCGAGGAGCGTCTCCGCAGGTCAGAGGGCTCGTCAGGCTGGGGCCGGACCGCACCCCACGGCGGCCGTGATGTTGCCGACCGCGGCGGTCGCGAACAGCCCGGAGAGCCCTGCGACCTGGAGCAGCGGACGAGGGTCGTCGCTCACGACCCAGCAGCCGTCGACGACCTCGTACCGAGCCTTGGCCCCCTCGCCGACGTAGGCGCGCAGCGCCGCGATCAGGCGCTCGATCTCCTCGCCCGTGGTGCCCACGCCGATCGACGCCCGGATGGCACCGGCCGGGAAGCCCAGGCGGGCCAGGAGCGGGTGCGCGCAGAACCGGCCGTCACGCACGCCGATGCCGTGCTCGGCCGACAGGTAGGACGCGACGAGGCCCGCGTCGTGGCCGTCGACCGAGAAGGTCACGACGCCCACGGGGTCCACGGCGTCGGCCCAGGCGCGGACGACGCGCACGCCGTCGATCTCCTCGAGCCCGTCGACGAGACGGGCACGCAGCTCGGTCTCGTGCGCGACCAGCACGCCCGGCTCGAGCGCCGCGAGCGCGTCGCACGCCGAGGCGAGCGCGACCGCGCCGATCACGTTGGGCGACCCGGCCTCGTGCCGCGCCGGGGCGCTCTGCCACGTGGTGCCCTCGAGCGTCACGTTGCGCACCGCGCCGCCCCCGGCGAGATAGGGCGTGCCGGCGTCGAGCCAGTCACGGCGCCCCACGAGCGCGCCCGCACCGAACGGCGCGTAGGTCTTGTGGCCCGAGAACGCGACGTAGTCCACGTCGCTCGCGGCGAGCGAGACGCCCCGGTGCGGGACGAGCTGGGCGCCGTCGAGCAGGACCCGCGCTCCGGCGTCGTGCGCCGCGGCGACGACCTCGGCGAGCGGCAGCGACTCGCCCGTGACGTTCGAGGCCCCCGTGATCGCGACGAGCGCGTACGGGAAGCGCGACAGCTCTGCGCGCAGCCCGGACAGGGTCTCGGCGACCGTCGCACCGCCGACCAGGACCGTGGCCCCGCCCGTGCGCTGCCACGGCAGGAGGTTCGCGTGGTGCTCGACGTCCAGCACGAGCACACGGCCCGGCGAACCGTCGGCCTGGGACGGGACGCAGCCCGCGAGCAGGTTGAGCGAGTCCGTGGTGTTGCGCGTGACGATCGTGACGTCGTCCTCGCGGGCGCCGACGAACGCGCCGACGGTCTGGCGCGCGGCCTCGTAGAGCGCGGTCGACACCTGAGACAGGTAGCCCGCGCCGCGGTGCACGCTCGCGTAGAGCGGCAGGACCTCGTTGACGCGGTCGGCCACGACCTGCAGCGCCGGGGCCGACGCCGCGACGTCGAGGTTGGCGTACGGGACGCTGCGCCCGTCGACGAGGGGGACCAGGGTGTCGCTGCCCACGACGGGCAGCACGGCACACGAGGTAGGGGCTTCGATGACTGCGTGTGCGCTCATGGCACGTCCTCCGGTGGTCGTCGGAGTTCGCCCTGCGGCCCCTCCGCGCTTGCCCCCCTCCTTGTAGAGAGGGACCTGGTCGTCACCCGGGGCACCCCGCCGCGGAGGAGGGTTGCCGGCCAGCAAACCGGGGTTTTGCGCTGGCACTCATGACCTGGTGTCAAGGATGGGCGAGGCCCGCAGAGCGTGTCAACCGGTGGGCACGGCGTCTCGGATGGTGGGCAGAGGGTGCCTGTCAGGCGGTCGGAGCGTCCTCTGCCAGGGCCGCGACGCGCCGCGCGTCGGCCCGGTACATGGCCGCGTGCCGACGGAAGTCGGACCGGGCCGTCTGCTCCGCACGGCCGTCGGTGAAGTCCGCGATCTCCTCGAGGCGGGCGACCATCGCGGTCAGGACCTCGCGTCGCGAGAAGGGCAGCCCGTAGGCCGCGACCAGCGCGTCGAGGCGCGCGAGAGGATCCAGGCGCCCGACGACGTCGCTCCCGTCCTCGCCCGCGGCGTCCGCCACGAAGGGCGCCAGCCGGTAGCCGAGGTAAGCCAGGTCCCAGATCCGGGGGCCGGGGCTCGCGGTATCGAAGTCGATGAGCCCGACGACGACCCCGTCGCGAAAGACCAGGTTGTACGGGGCGACGTCGTTGTGGCACACGACCTCGGCGGGCTCGTGTGGTGCGCTCTGCCAGATGGGTGGCGCGGGCGCGTCGCCCGCGGCGAGGAAACCGACGCTCCCGTCGTGCACGCGCCGCAGCAGCGCGCCCGCGTCACGGAGCACCGACTCGTCCCAGACCCACAGGGGAAGGGGGTAGTTCGCGACGTCGCCCGGGAGATAGGACAGGACCTCGCGTCCCTGCTCGTCGGTCCCCAGTGGCTCGGGCACCTCGGTGATGCCGTGCGCGCGCA
Source organism: Oerskovia enterophila (assembly GCF_001692445.1). Lineage (GTDB taxonomy): Bacteria > Actinomycetota > Actinomycetes > Actinomycetales > Cellulomonadaceae > Oerskovia > Oerskovia enterophila. The sequence goes on from NZ_MAQA01000031.1 coordinate 49,481, forward strand.
GGTGGCGCAGGAGCGCGTGGACGGTCGGCGTCCAGGGCCCGGCGGTCCGGCGGACCGTGTCGCCGCTCCGCACGACGGTCGAGGAGTTGCCCCCGGTCAGGACCTCCTCGGGCGGGCTCTGCTCACGACCGCCTGCCGTGAGGTAGAGGGCTTGCGTCGAGGTAGAGGCCCCGAGCCCGCTGTCTCGACGGGAATCCTCTACCTCGTGGCGACGCGCGGGGTGCTCCATGCGCAGCAACCTATCCCCTGCCCACCCTGCGAGACACCCGTTTCACTCCGTGGGCACGGTGACGTACGATCCGACGCAACCATCCAGAGCGGCTGAGTGACTTGGCACGATGACGCCGCAGCAACCCCCCGGTGACGGGCGAGGGTGCTACCGCCACGACCGATGGAGGATCACCATGAGTGCCCCCGACCGCACGACCGCTGCACCGGTCCCCGACGCCCGGCCCGCCGCCGGCTACGCCGGCGACATCACGCCCCAGCAGGCGTGGACCCTTCTCCAGGCCGACCCGCACGCCGTCCTCGTCGACGTCCGCACCGACGCCGAGTGGCGCTTCGTCGGCGTCCCCGACCTGTCCTCGACGGGCCGCGAACCGGTCCTGACCCAGTGGGTCACGCTCGACGGCCGACCCAACCCGTCGTTCGTCACGGACCTCGCTGCGGCCGGCGTGACACCCGAGACCCCCGTCGTGTTCCTGTGCCGCTCGGGAGCCCGTTCGATCGGCGCGGCCAAGGCCGCGACCGCCGCCGGCCTGGGCCCCGCGTACAACGTGCTCGAAGGCTTCGAAGGAGCGCTCGACGGCGCCGGTCACCGTGGTTCCGACGGCTGGCGCGCAGCAGGCCTCCCCTGGAAGCAGTCGTGAGCGCCGGCACCGGGGACGGCGTCCTGCGCATCCCCGCCGGGATCCCGGGCGGCTCGGGCCGCGGGCCGCTGCCCCGCTCGGTGCGGCCCGACACCCTCGCGGTGCGCGGCGGCCACGCCCGCTCCGACTTCGAGGAGACGAGCGAGGCGCTCTTCCTCACGCAGGGCTATGTCTACGGGAGCGCCGCCGAGGCAGAGGCCGCCTTCGCGGGCGAGGTCGACCGCTTCATCTACTCGCGCTACGGCAACCCGACCGTGCACACGTTCGAGGAGCGGCTGCGACTCATCGAGGGCGCCGAGGCCTGCTACGCCACGGCGTCGGGCATGTCCGCGGTCTTCACGTCGCTCGCGGCCCTGGTCGGTTCCGGGTCGCGCATCGTCGCGGCCCGCGCACTGTTCGGCTCGTCGCTCGTGATCTTCGACGAGATCTTCGCCAAGTGGGGCGTGCGCACCGACTACGTCGACGGTCACGTGCTGTCGCAGTGGGAGGAAGCGCTGTCGACCCCTGCAGACGTCGTCTTCTTCGAGACCCCGTCCAACCCCATGCAGGACGTGATCGACGTGCGCCGCGTGAGCGACCTCGCGCACGCGGCGGGGGCCGTCGTCGTGCTCGACAACGTGTTCGCGACCCCCGTGCTGCAGAAGCCGCTCGAGCTCGGTGCGGACGTCGTCGTGTACTCGGCGACCAAGCACATCGACGGGCAGGGGCGCGTGCTCGGCGGCGCGATCCTGGGCTCCGAGGAGTACGTCAAGGGCCCGGTCCAGACCTTCATCCGCAACACCGGACCCTCGCTCAGCGCGTTCAACGCGTGGGTCCTGGTCAAGGGCCTCGAGACCCTGTCGGTGCGCGTCAAGGCCCAGAACGCCGCGGCGCTCCAGGTCGCGACCGCGCTCGAGGAGCTGCCCGGCATCACGGCCGTGCGCTACCCGTTCCTCGCCTCGCACCCCCAGGTCGAGCTCGCCAAGGCCCAGCAGAGCGGCGGCGGGACGGTCGTGACGTTCAACCTCGACGTGCCCGGCGCCGACGACCCGGGCACGGACGCCGAGCTCCTCAAGAAGCGCACGTTCCAGTTCCTCGACGCCCTGCAGATCGTGGACATCTCCAACAACCTGGGCGACGCCAAGTCCCTCATCACGCACCCCGCGACCACGACGCACCGCAAGCTGGGCGCGGAGGGCCGTGCCGCCGTCGGGATCGCGGAGACGACCGTGCGCCTGTCGATCGGCCTCGAGGACCCGCTCGACCTGATCGAGGACGTCGAGCAGGCGCTCGCCGCGCGCTGAGGCCTGCGGTCCACCGCTGCGTGCGGAGTACTCGTCGTGAGACCGGCCGGACGGCGACGAGTACTCCGCACCCAGCGACAGCAAGCAGGAATACCCTGACCGCCTCCCGGGGTTGGACCTGGCGATGACTACCTCGCCGCGCCTCTCCGTCCTCGACCTCGTCCCCGTCCGTTCGGGACAGTCCAGCTCCCAGGCCATCGCCGCGTCCCTGGACCTCGTGCGCCTCGCCGACCGCCTCGGCTTCACGCGCTACTGGTTCGCCGAGCACCACAACATGCCCGCGGTCGCCGCGTCCGCCCCGCCCGTCATGATCGCGGCGGCCGCCACGGTGACCGAACGGATCCGCGTCGGCTCGGGCGGCGTCATGCTCCCCAACCACGCGCCGCTCGTCGTGGCCGAGCAGTTCGCGGTCCTCGAGGCCATGGCCCCGGGACGCGTCGACCTGGGGATCGGCCGGGCGCCCGGCAGCGACCCCGTCGTCACGGCCCTGCTCCGCAGCAGCGGCCCCACGTCCGACGTCGACCGCTTCCCCCAGCACGTCCAGGACATCCGCTCGCTCATGAGCGCCGAGGGCGCCTCGGTCCGCCTCACGAGCGGCCAGGTCTACGACGTGCACGCGACCCCGGCCGCCGAGTCCGTGCCGACCGTCTGGCTGCTCGGGTCGAGCGACTACTCGGCACGTCTGGCCGCCGAGCTCGGCCTGCCGTACGTGTTCGCCAACCACTTCTCGGGTCAGGGCATCGACGAGATCCTCGCGCTCTACCGCGACGGCTACCGCCCGTCGCCCGAGCACCCGGCGCCGGAGACGTTCCTGACGGTCAACGTGTCGGTCGCCCCGACGCTCGCCGAGGCCCGTGCGCGCGCGCTGCCCCAGGCCCGCATGATGGCCCGCCTGCGCTCGGGCAAGCCGCTGGGCGCCCAGGAGACGGTCGAGGACGCGGCGTCGACGCCGCTCGACGGGCTCACGTCCCAGATGGCCGACGAGATGCTCGACCGCTGGATCGTCGACGAGCCCCAGGCTGCCGCGCGTCGCGTGCGCGAGCTGGCCGCCCGGCACGGCGTCGACGAGGTCATGGTCGTGCCCGTCGCGGCGTCCCGCGCCGACGAGTCGCTCGACGCGACGCCCGGCCGCACGCAGACGCTCGAGCTGCTCGCGGACGCGCTCGCCTGACGACCGTCCCGTGAACCCGACGCGGCCAGAGCGCACCCGACCGCCCGCCGACGCGGCGCCGTCGGGCGTGCCCGTGCGCGTCACGGACCACGCCTCGGTGCTGCTCGCCCCGAACCCCGGACCCATGACGCTCGACGGGACCAGGTCCTACGTCCTGGCCGCGCCCGGCGCGCGCACGCGCGTCGTCGTCGACCCGGGGCCCGACGACGTCGCTCACCTCTCGGCCCTGGCCGACGGGCCACGCGTCGAGCTGGTCCTCGTCACCCACCGGCACGCGGACCACACCGCAGGGGCGGCGCGCTTCGCCGAGCTCACCGGGGCGCCCGTCCGGGCGGCCGACCCCGTCCACTGCCACCCCGCGGGGGGCGGGCCGCTCGGCGGGTCAGCGCACGGGGGAACGGCCGAACCGCTGCACGGGGGCGAGGTCCTCCGTGCGGCCGGGCTGCGGATCGAGGTCGTCGCGACCCCGGGCCACACCGCCGACTCCCTGAGCTTCCGCCTGCCGGACGACGGACCGCGCGGCTCGGTGCTGACGGGCGACACGATCCTCGGGCGCGGCACCACGGTGATCTCCGCGCCGGACGGCTCGCTGAGCGACTACCTCACGAGCCTCGACGCGCTCGAGGCGTTCGGGGCCGCGACGGTCCTGCCCGCGCACGGCCCGCACCTGGACGACCTGTCCGCCGTCGTGCGGGCGTACCGCGAGCACCGGCTGGGGCGGCTCGCCGAGGTGCGCGCCGCCCTCGCCGCGGCGAGGCTCGCGGGAGACCCCGTGACCGACCGGCTCGTCGAGCAGGTCACGGCGGTCGTCTACGGCGCCGTCGCACCCGGGGTGCTCCCGGCCGCCCGGCAGAGCGTCCGCGCCCAGCTCCGGTACCTCGCCGAGCGCGCGTAGCGCGACGGGCACGGCGAGCGCACAGCGCACGGTGCAGCAGATCCGCACGCTGGAGCCGGAGCGACCGAGACGCCGATCCGGCGCGACGGGCCGTGGGGCCGGTGGTTGACTGACCGCGTGACCCCCTCGATCCCGGACCTCCCGACGTCCCCCGCCCGCCGCGACGCCCTGGGCGCAGGTCCTGCCGTGCGCCTCGGCGCCGGTGTCGCCCTGGGGGTCATCGCGGGGATCTGGTTCGGCACGCAGGGATACCCCCGGTTCGCGGTCCTCGCCGGCTGGAGCATCGCCGCGCTCGTCTTCACGACCTGGACCTGGGTCGTCGTGACCCCCATGGACGCGCGGCTGACCGCGAGCCACGCGACCCGCGAGGAGCCGTCCCGGCGCGTGACCCACCTGTTCATCCTCGCGGCCTCGCTCGCGAGCCTCGTGGGGGTCGCGCTCCTCCTGCTGGCCTCACCCGAGAAGAAGAGCGCCCAGGCCGTGAGCGCGGTGTTCGCCGTGGCCTGCATCGCGGTCTCGTGGGCTGCGGTCCACACCCTGTTCGGGCTGGCCTACGCCCGTCAGTACTACACGGGCGAGGACGGCGGGATCGACTTCAACCAGGTCGAGCCGCCGCGCTACCTCGACTTCCTGTACGTGGCGTTCACGGTCGGGATGAGCTTCGCGATCTCCGACACCAACGTCACGTCGGGAGAGATCCGGCGGACCGCGCTGGGCCACGCGTTGCTGTCGTACTTGTTCGGAACCGTGATCATCGGTGCGGTCGTGAACCTCGTCGCAGGGCTCTGAGGCTCTGCGTCACCGGGCCCGGCGCGTCAGGACGCTCGACACGAGCGCCGCGACCGCGGCGACCGCCATGACCAGGAACAGGGCGACGGCGACCCGTAGCGGGGTGTACGCGATGCGCTCGGCCATCTCGCCGGCGGGGCCGGTCCAGCCCCACCCGGTGATCACTGCCTCGGCGCGCGTGGCGATGGCCCCGACCCGTCCAGGAGCCGCGCCCAGCGCCCCGGCGACCCACGCGAGGCAGTCGATCATGAAGGCGCCGAACGTGGAGGAACCGGACAAGAAGGTGGGCACGGGACCAAGGGTAGCGGGTTGCGCTCTCGCCGCGCGGCAGCGCTCGGGGTGACATGCCGACGGCGGGGCTCACCTCCTGGGTGAGCCCCGCCGTCGGGCAGTGCTGGTGCTGCGGTCAGGCCTGGACGAGCGTGCTCAGCACCGAGGTGAAGAAGCCCAGCCCGTCGGTGCCCGCACGGGGCCCGGACTCGTTCGCGGGGCCGAACCCGGCCTCGACCGCGTGCTCGGGGTGCGGCATGAGACCCACGACGTTGCCCGCCGCGTTCGAGATGCCCGCGATGTCGCGGCGCGACCCGTTCGGGTTCCAGCCCTCGTAGCGGAAGACCACGCGACCCTCGGCCTCGAGCTCGTCGAGCGTGCGCTCGTCGGCGACGAACTGGCCGTCCTGGTTCTTGAGCGGCACCGTGATGCGCTGGCCCGCGGTGTAGTCGCGCGTCCAGGCCGTCTCAGCGTTCTCCACGACCATGGTCTGCTCGCGGCAGATGAACGCGAGGTGGTCGTTCTTGATCATCGAGCCGGGCAGCAGGTGCGCCTCGGTGAGGATCTGGAAGCCGTTGCAGATCCCCAGGACGGGAAGGCCGCCCTTGGCCGCGTCGACGAGCGAGTCCATGACGGGCGCGAAGCGGCTGATCGCCCCGGCACGAAGGTAGTCGCCGTACGAGAAGCCGCCCGGGAGCACGACCGCGTCGACCCCGTGCAGGTCCGCGTCCGCGTGCCACAGGGACACGGGCTCGCCGCCGGCCAGGCGCACGGCACGGGCCGCGTCCCGGTCGTCGAGCGTGCCGGGGAACGTGATGACACCGATCCGGGCCGTGGCCAGGCCGGTCGCTGCGGGGGCGCTCATCAGGCGCTCTCCCCGCCCAGCTCGGCCGTCAGCTCGGCGACGAGGACGACGTCCTCGATGACCGGGTTCGACAGGACCTTCTCGCCGGCCTCGCGGGCCGCGGCGAGCACCTCGGGGGTGACGTCACCCTCGACCTCGAGCTCGAACCGCTTGCCCTGGCGCACGCTGGTGAACTGGGTGAAGCCCAGGCGCGGGAGCGCCCCGACGACGGCCTTGCCCTGCGGGTCCAGGATCTCGGGCTTGGGCATGACCTCGACGACTACGCGTCCCACGGGAGCTCCTCGGGAAGTTGGTCCGGCCGCTCGGCTCGGACAGGTCCGCACGAGGCTCGGGGCGCGCCGCGAGGGCGGCGACCGGGTCGCACGGATCTCGGTGGGTGGGGATTCCGGGGCCAGTTTACCCGGGCCGCGCACGGGGCAGGGTCGCGTCTCAGGCGGCGGGCGCGGGTGCGGGCTGGGCG
>NZ_MAQA01000032.1 GCF_001692445.1 Oerskovia enterophila
TCCGGGGGCGTGCGCAGCAGGTACCCGACCCCGCGCTTGGTGTGGATGAGCGGCTGGACCGGCTCCTCGGTGCCGTCAGGACCGGTCACCGTGAGGTTGTCGATCTTGCGGCGCAGGTAGGAGATGTAGGACTCGACGATGTTCGCGTCGCCGCCCCAGTCGTACTGCCAGACGTGGTCGAGGATCTGCGACTTCGAGAGCACGCGGCCCGCGTTGAGCATGAGGTAGCGCAGCAGCTTGAACTCGGTGGGCGACAGGTCCACGACCTGGCCCGCGCGGCGCACCTCGTGCGAGTCCTCGTCGAGCTCGAGGTCGGCGAAGCGCAGCACCGCGGTGTCCTCGGGCTCGGCGTGCGTGCGGCGCAGCACCGCACGGATGCGGGCCACGACCTCCTCGAGGCTGAACGGCTTGGTCACGTAGTCGTCGCCACCGACCGTGAGGCCCGTGACCTTGTCCTGCGTGTCGTCGCGCGCGGTGAGGAACAGCACGGGCGTGTGCTGGCCCGTGGCCCGCATGCGCCGCGTCACGGTGAAGCCGTCCATGTCGGGGAGCATGACGTCCAGGACCACGAGGTCCGGCTCGACGTCGCGCACGAGCTTGAGCGCGCTCGTGCCGTCCGCCGCGGCGAACACCTCGAACCCGGCGAAACGCAGGGACGTGGACAGCAGCTCGCGGATGTTGGGCTCGTCGTCGACGACGACCAGCCGCGCCTCGGGTTCGCTCATGGTTCCAGTGTGCGACCGAACCCTGGGAGTCGCCTGGGCGCGAGCGGTGGGTCGGGGAGCTGTGGGTGGCGCCCCGGACCATGGTGCGGCGGAGCCGTCCTGGCACTGACAGCAGCCGGTCGAGACGGAAGGATGCAGGCATGCGCATCAGCGACGACCAGAGGAGGGCGCGGCTCGTCGCGCACCAGCTCGACCTCGGGGCTGCCGGTCCCGCGCCGGAGAGCACGGTCGAGGGGGTCGTCGACCGGCTCGTCGCCCTCCACGCGACCGACGCGCCCAGCGTCTACCTCTCGGTCCTCGCGCGCGTGCCGGAGCTGCGCATCGAGGACCTGCAGGCCGCGATGTACGACCGGCGCACCCTCGTGCGGGTCCTGGCCATGCGCCGGACCCTGTTCGTCGTGGCGCGCGACATGGTGCCGGTCGTCCACGCGGGGGCGAGCGCCGCCGTCGGGCGCAGGCTCAGGGCCCGCCTCCTGAAGGAGCTCGCGACCCTCCCCATGGACCCGCCCGTCGAGGACGCCGAGGCCTTCCTGGCGGCCGCCGAGGAGCAGGTGCACGACGCCCTGGCCCAGCACGGACCCCTCACCGGGGCGCAGCTCTCGGCGCAGGCCCCCGTGCTGCGGACCGCGTTCCTGCCCACCACGACCAAGTCCTGGGACGTGCGGCGCTCGCTGACCTCGCCTCTGCTGTCGCTGCTGTCGGCCGAGGGGCGGATCGTGCGCGGCGAGCCGACCGGCGGCTGGTCGTCCAACCGCTTCCTGTGGCGGCCCGTCGAGGACTGGCTGCCCGGCGGCATCCCGGAGGTCGACGAGGCCGAGGCGCGCGTGCGGCTCGCGCAGGTCTGGCTCGAGGCGTTCGGACCCGCGACCCTGGCGGACCTCCAGTGGTGGACCGGGTGGAACCTGGGGCAGACGCGGGACGCGGTCGCGACGCTCGACGTCCGAGAGGTCGAGCTCGCAGGGCTCGGTGCAGGGGTCGTGCTGCGCTCGACCGAGCTGCCGACCGGGCCGGGGCTGGGTGCTGCGGCCGGGCACGTCGCGCTGCTGCCCTCGCTCGACCCCACCGCGATGGGCTGGAAGCACCGGGACTGGTACCTCGGTCCGCACCGCGAGCAGCTCTTCGACTCGGCGGGCAACATCGGCGCGACGGTCTGGTGGGAAGGACGCATCGTGGGGGCGTGGGCCGTGCGGACCGACGGCGAGGTCGTGTCCCGCCTGCTCGAGGACGTCGGGACCGAGGGCGCCGCGGCCGTCGGGGCCGAGGCCCAGCGGATCGGGTCGCTCCTGGGCGGGGGAGGCGTGACGGCGTCGTTCCCCACGCCCCTGTACCGCGAGCTGCGGGGCTGAGGCCGGGCGCGGCCTGACACGTCGTGCGGACGGCGTGCCCCGCGTGCGTGCCGGCCGTGCTGCTGACGACGCGAAGGGCGAGGCCGCGCGTGCTGCGCGGCCCCGCCCTTCGGTGAACTCAGAGGTAGCGCAGCGGGTCGAACTCCTCGAGCGGGATGATCCGGACGCGCGGCAGGATCGTCGTGAACGCCCCCACGTTGTCCTCGAGGTCGTAGAAGCTCAGGCCGCGCGAGGCCAGCTCGGAGAAGCGCGAGTTCACGAACTCGCGGAAGCACAGCAGCCCGACGCGGCGGTCGCTGTCCTCGAGCAGCTCCTCGACCTGCGGGATGAAGTCGCCGTCGTGGCTCGCCAGGAGCACGTCGCCCGGGCGGTCCTTGAGCGCCTCGAGGGTGCGCTGGATACCGATGTCCACGACCTTCTCGGAGCTGGAGCCGGCCAGCGGGATGGGACGGTAGCCCATCGCGAGCAGCGCCTGGACGAACGCCATGGGCATCTGACCCGACGAGGCGTTCAGGAAGAACAGCGGTGTGACGTCCTGGGCCCACAGGTGGGCCGCGAAGTCGACGATGCGGTCCCAGCGCGGTCGCTCCTCGGGGTTGGGGCGGTGCCCCAGGACGCTCATGCCGAGCGTCGCGTCGATGTTCTCCCCGTCGACGATCAGGTAGGTGCGGCGCGGGGCCTCTCCCTGGATGTTGACGAGGCCGTTCGACGTGCTGGAGTCCGACATGGGGTCCAGCCTATCCGGCGGGGGGAGTCCCCGATCCCGACACGGAACGGGTCGAGGCGTGGGCACGGTTTGCACCGGACCCCCCGGGGGCGAGTACCTTTCAGCGGTGAACCAGCAGCTTCTCGACCCGGTCCGGATCACGGTCGTCCAGAACTCCCCGGACGTCACTCTGGACGCCTTCGCCGTCCGGCTCGGGCCCGACGTGCGCCTCGTCCGTCCCTTCGACGGGGACGCCCTGCCGGCAGCGACCGACCTGGGCGACGGGTTGGTCGTCCTGGGCGGGCAGATGTCCGCCTACGCCGACGACGTCGCCCCCTGGCTCCCCGCGCTGCGCGACCTGCTGGCCGCCGCCGTGTTCTCGGACGTCCCGACGCTCGGGATCTGCCTCGGCGCCCAGCTGCTCGCGGTCGCGGGCGGTGGCAAGGTGCAGGTCGCGGCCCCTCCCGGTCGCGAGGCAGGCCTGACCCGCGTGTTCTGGAAGGCGGGCGCCGAGGGCGACCCCGTCCTGGGGCCGATCGCCCGCGCCGCGGCGGGCACGGGCAAGCGGGCCCGCTCGTTCACGGTCAGCATGCACGCCGACGCGATCATCGACCTCCCCGAGGGCGCGTCGTGGCTCGGTATGTCGGACATGTACCCGTACCAGGCGTTCCGCCACGGCTCGGCCCTGGGGGTCCAGTTCCACCCCGAGGCGACGCTCGCCACGATCCGCGGCTGGGCCGACCAGCACGACGACGTCGACACGACCAACATCCTGGCCGACGCCGCGCCGTTCGAGGGCGAGGTCCTCGAGACGGGCCGCCTCCTCGCGGAGTCGTTCCTGGCGGTCGTGCACGACGACGTCGCTCGCCGGGGTGTGCGGGCGTAGGTCGCGCAGGGCGCGTCGCGCCGCGACACGACGCGTGTCCGCCCGGGCTGACCGGTCGGTCGGTGGCAGGGTGTCGGGATGATCCGTCACACCGTCGCCTTCCGCCTGCGCCACCCCGAGGGGTCCGCCGCAGAGACCGCCTTCCTGACCGACGCCCGCGTCCTCGCGACGATCCCGGGGGTCGAGCGGTTCGAGCAGCTGCGCCAGACCAGCGCCAAGAACGACTTCACGTTCGGCTTCTCCATGGAGTTCGCGGACGCCGCGGCCTACGCGGCCTACGACCAGCACCCGGACCACCGGGCGTTCGTGGCCGATCGCTGGGTCCCCGAGGTCGAGGACTTCCTGGAGATCGACTACGAGCCCCTGCCTGCGGGCTGACGCGCGACCGCAGGCCTGCCCCGGCAGCCCCTGCTGAAGAGGCGTGGCCCCCGGGCCGGACCGTCCGACTGCCTCTCCGACGACGACGCGACGGCCGGTGACCACGAGGTCACCGGCCGTCGCCGCATCCTTGCGTGGGGCGCCCGCACCCCGGCCGCAGCGCCGTCTTGTCAGGGGACTACCACTCGCTGGGGGCGTCCTGGGTGCCGGCCTCGATCGACGTGACGGTCGTGGGCGAGATCTGTGGGGCGGGGGACGAGCCGCCGCTCTTGAGCGCCGCGAGCCGGGCCTCGATCTCGATGTTGGCGCCCGAGGTCTCGAGCTCCTCGAACTGCGCGTCGAGCGAGGACGCGGCGACCTCGGCCTGGCCGAGCGCCTTGGCCTCCTCGCGGCGGACCTTCTCCTCGAAACGCGAGACCTCGCTCGTGGGGTCGAGGACGTTGATCGAGCTGATCGCGCCCTGGACGGTCTGCTGCGCCTCCGCGGACTTCTGACGGGCGACCAGCGAGTCGCGCTTGGACCTGAGCTCGCCCAGCTTGTCCTTCATCTGCGCGAGCCCGGTCTTGAGCTTCTCGACCGTCTCGCGCTGCGAGGTGATCAGGGGCTCGGCCTGACGGACCTCGCCCTCCGCGGAGATCTGCTTCTGGAGGGCGACCTTGGCGAGGTTGTCGAACTTGTCGGCGTTGGCCGGGTCGCCTGCGGACCTGTACTGGTCGGCGCGTGCGGAGGCTGCGGCGGCCTTGTCGCCCCACTCGCGGACCGCGGCGACGTCCTCGTTGTAGTCCTGCTCGGCGAGCCGGAGGTTCCCGATGGTCTGCGCGACGGCCTGCTCGGCGTCGGCGATGCTGTTCGTGTAGTCGCGGACGAGCTGGTCCAGCATCTTCTGCGGGTCCTCGGCGCCGTCGAGGAGCGCGTTGATGTTCGCCTTGGCCAGCTGGGTGATGCGTCCGAAGATGCTCTGCTTCTCTGCCATCGGTCGTGCCTTCCTGCTCGTGGATGCGTGTACGCGGTGCTGTCGTGACGACGTGGTGCCTGGCCGTGCGACCTGCGGGGCCGGGCGAGGGGCGGACCCCTAGAACCGTCCTCCTCTGCTGGAGCGACCACCCGAGGAGCGGCCACCGGACGAACCGCGGGAGGACCGGCCGGACGAACCGCCACCGCCGAACCCCCCACCGCCGTAGCCGCCGCCGAACCCCCCGCTCGAGCGACGGCCTCCTCCGCCCCCTCCGCGCAGGATCTGGTCGAGCAGGATGCCGCCGAGGACCATGCCGCCGACGTTGTTCCCGCCTCCCGAGCTGCCGCCCCCGAACATGCCGGGCCCGTTCTGCTGCTGCTCCCATGCGGCCGCGTCGCGCTGGGCCAGCTGGGCTGCGGACTGTGCGAGGGAGTCGGCATGCTGGGCCGTGGCGAGGGCGCGGACGGGGTCGGACGGCTGCAGGGCCCGCGCCTCGCCGAGGTAGCGGATCGCCTCGGAGAGCCGGGTCCGGGCCTCGGGGCCGACGGCGCCGCGCCGGGTCTCGATGAACGAGTTCGTCGCGCGGATCTGGGAGTCGACGCGGCCCAGGGTGTCGCGCAGGAGGGCGGCGGCGCGTGCGGCCTGCTCGGCGCTCTCGCGGAACGGTGCGAGGGCGGCGTCGATCGCGGCCTCGGCGTCGGTGAGCCGGCGCAGGGCGGCGAGCGGGTCGCCACCGGTGCGTGCGGACTGGGCGTCGGCCACTGCGGCCTGGGCCTCGGTGGAGCGCGCGGTCACGGTGGGATCGCCCGGGGCGAGGCGCGCGGCGTCGGAGATGTCCGCGGTGATCGAGGCGACGGCCACGTCGAGGCGCTTGCCCGCCTGTGCCAGGTCCTCGCCCGCCGAGTCGACCGCGTCGAGGAGCACGACGGCCTGGCCGACCGCGTTCTCGGCGGCGCGGGCGTGGGCGACGGCCGACGCTCGGTCCTTTCCCTCGAGCGCGGCGCGTCCTGCGGCGACGGCCTCGCGGGCGCCCGCGACGAGCTGCGTGGCCTGGTCGGGGTTGGCCGCGACCGACGCGAGCGCGGCCTCGGGGTAGGTCGCGAAGAGGCCCGCGAGCGTGCTGCGGGCCGGGGCGATGCGGGCCTCGACCTCACCGGCGCGCCGCTCCACGGTGTCGAGGACCTCGGGGGCGCGGGACTGGAGGTCGCGCAGCTCGTCGAACTGGGCGGACTCGGCGTCGAGCGCGGACGCGACGTCGGCGCACAGCGTGATGATCTGGGCCATGATCGAGCGCGAGACCGGCTCGGTCTCGGGGGTCTGGTCGTCGAGCTGCTGACGCAGCGCGAACGCCTGGGAGACCTTCTGCTTGCCCGTCTCGAGCGCGACCTGGAACTCCTTGGTGGCCTCGAGCCCGAACTGGGCCTGGGCGAAGCCGAGCTCCTGCTCGGAGGTCTTGATGGCGTCGTCGATCGCGACGAGGGCCGAGCTGGCCCGACGGTTGAGCTCGTCGGTGGGGAGCTGTGCGAGCTCGTCGGCCTCGTCCGCGCCACCCTGCTGCGCGGCCGTGCCGCGTCGCTTGCGCAGGATCGAGCGGACCACGAAGAAGCCTGCGATCGCGAGCAGGCCCACGACGAGCGCGATCAGCCAGCCGGATCCGCCCGACGACGACGAACCGGTCGCCTCGGTGCGCAACGTGTCCGCGGCGACGATCGCGGACTGTGCCCACTCCTCCTGGCTGAGCTCGTCCTCGACCGCGGCCTGGACCTTGTCGAGCGAGGCGTCCGAGAGCCCGATGTTGTTGTCGGCCGAGAGGTCGTAGCGACGGTCCTCGGTCGCGACGGCGAGCAGGACGTCGTCGCGGCCCAGCCCCGACAGGTTGGCCGTCGCGGTGGCCCAGGTCTGGGCATCCTGACCGTCGAACGTGTCGACGTACACGACGTAGAGCTGGTACGGGGTGTCGGCCTCGAGGCGGTCCATCGCGGCCTCGACCTCGTCGGTCTGGTTCCCCAGGACACCGTCCGGGTCGGTGATGCGGCCCGGGAGGTCCAAGGGCTGTGCAGCGGGGAGCCGGGTGTCGGCTGTCGACGACGTGACCGTGCCCGGCGCCTCGGCCACGACAGCCGTGGTGGCCGCACCGTCGCTCGGCCACGCGGTGTCGACAGCGCCGGCGGGCGCCGCGAACGTCGCCGCTCCCAGGGTGCCGAGGGCGGCGAGCGTGAGCCCGGTGCGCAGCGCGGACGGGAGCGTGCGGGCGGGGCGAGGTGCGGCTGTATCGGACGACGAGGTCACCTCGTGATCCTTTCCCAGGGGGCGCCCCGCCGCAATCGCGATTCCGGACACCGGTGGGCATTTCACCCGGCCTGTGTCCTGCACCGGATCGGGGCGGTCTGGTTCTTCCGGGCGTCGCGGGCAGGCCGCGTGATGTACGCCCGTCCGTGGGACTGGCCCTCCGAGGAAGGTGGAATATTCGTACGGCGTACAGTGTTCTTCGAGCGCCACGCTCCCGACGAGAGGCCCTCATGACTCCCCGCACGACGACGTCCTCGCCTGCCGCGGCCCCGACCACCGTGCCCTCCCGCACCACGGCCCCGGCTCCGGACACTGCCGCGCCCGCCGTCTCGCCCCTGCCGCCGCTCGTCGAGCAGGCCGAGCGCCTGATCGCGCTCGGTGTCCACGAGCTCGCCGGGCTGTCCGCTCGCGAGGTGCGCGACGCCGTCGGGCGCCTGGCCCTGAGCGCGCCCCCTGGCGGGCTGCTCGCCGTCCATCCGCGTCTCGCCCCGCCGTCCGTCCTCGCGCCCCTGCTCCGTCTCGGGGACAAGGAGGGGTTCGTCGTGGTCGACATGGACGACGTGGACCGGTTCGAGCCTCTCGAAGGGCTCGCGCTGCCCGAGGAGGCGCTCTACGTCGTGACGGACGTCGACCGTGGCGACGACATGGCGAGCTGGTCCCCTGACGAGGCGCTGCCGGAGCTCGCTCGTCGAGGCCGCACGCCCCTCGTGCTCAGCGAAGGGATCCACTGGGCCGTGCAGGTACCCGACGTCGTGGCGCGCAACCACTGCTTCATGACGATCGGGTCGCGGCTGCGCAAGGACGAGGGACGCCTCGACTCGCGGACGCCCGCGGTGTGGATCTCGAACGGCACGGGGCGCGACGGCAAGCAACGCCGCGGCGCGCCCAAGGTCGGCTGGTGCTGGGCGGGCAACCGGCACACGTGGCTGGGTTTCGCGTCGGGGGACCGGCGGGTGGTCTAGGGGCTCGCTGCCCGACGGCGGAGCGCGCCCTCTACTGCACGACGTCCAGGTCCTCCGCGTCGACGATGCGATACGCGTAGCCCTGCTCCGCCAGGAAGCGCTGCCGGTGCGCCGCGAAGTCCTGGTCCACGGTGTCGCGCGAGACCACGGCGTAGAAGTGCGCGGTGCGCCCGTCCTGCTTGGGCCGCATGATGCGTCCCAGGCGCTGCGCCTCCTCCTGGCGCGACCCGAACGACCCCGACACCTGGATCGCGACCGACGCCTCGGGCAGGTCGATCGAGAAGTTCGCGACCTTCGACACGACGAGCCGGTTGATCTCCCCGGAGCGGAACGCCTCGAACAGGCGCTGACGCTCGCGCACGGTCGTGGCACCCGTGATGACGGGCGCGTCGAGGTGCTCGCCGAGCTCCTCGAGCTGGTCGAGGTACTGGCCGATCACGAGGACCTGGTCGTCAGGGTGCGCGGCCGCGATCTGCTCGACGACCCGGTTCTTGCCCGGTGCCGTCGCGGCGAGCCGGTACTTGTCCTCGGGCTCGGCGGTCGCGTACGCCATGCGGTCGCGGTCGGGGAGCGTGAGCCGCACCTCGACGCAGTCCGCGGGCGCGATGTACCCCTGGGCCTCGATGTCCTTCCAGGGCGCGTCGTACCGCTTGGGCCCGATCAGGCTGAAGACCTCGTCCTCGCGGCCGTCCTCGCGCACGAGCGTCGCGGTCAGGCCCAGGCGGCGGCGCGCCTGGAGGTCCGCGGTCATGCGGAAGATCGGGGCCGGCAGCAGGTGGACCTCGTCGTAGACCACGAGGCCCCAGTCGCGCGCGTCGAGCAGCTCGAGGTGCGTGTAGACGCCCTTCCGCTTGGTCGTGAGCACCTGGTAGGTCGCGATCGTGACGGGCTTGATCTCCTTGCGGGCGCCCGAGTACTCGCCGATCTCGTCCTCGGTCAGCGTGGTGCGCCGCACCAGCTCGTCGCGCCACTGGCGCGCGCTCACGGTGTTCGTGACGAGGATCAGCGTCGTCGTCCCGGACTTCGCCATGGCCCCGGCCCCGACGATCGTCTTGCCCGCACCGCACGGGAGCACGACGACGCCGCTGCCGCCGTGCCAGAAACCGTCGACGGCCTGCTGCTGGTAGGGCCGCATGGCCCAGGGCTTGTCCTCGTGCGCCGGGTCGGTGGGCGACAGGTCGATCGGGTGCTTCTCGCCGTCGACGTAGCCCGCGAGGTCCTCTGCGGGCCAGCCGAGCTTGAGCAGCACCTGCTTGAGGTGCCCACGCTCCGAGGGGTGCACGACCACGGAGTCGTCACCCAGGCGGTCACCCACGAGGCCCGCCGTCCGCTTGGACTTGAGGACCTCGGCGAGCACGGCCTTGTCGGTCGCCTGGAGCACCAGGCCGTGCGTGGGGTGCGCGACGAGCTGGAGCCTCCCGTAGCGCGACATGGTCTCCGCGACGTCGACGAGCAGCGCGTGCGGCACGGGGTAGCGGCTGTACTGGAGCAGGACGTTGACGACCTGCTCGGCGTCGTGGCCCGCGGCCCGCGCGTTCCACAGGCCCAGTGGCGTGAGCCGGTACGTGTGGACGTGCTCGGGGGCGCGTTCGAGCTCGGCGAACGGGGCGATGGCCCGGCGGGCGTCGCCGGAGAGCGGGTGATCGACCTCGAGCAGCAGCGACTTGTCGCTCTGCACGATCAGGGGGCCGTCGGCCATGTGCGTCCTTCCGGGTGGTGCGTCGTGTCGTGGCGCGGTGGTGCGGGCTAGTCGTTCGGTGCCCCCGAGGAGGCGCCCGTGGGTGCGTCGTCCTGCGCGGGCGCAGGGGCGTCGGTGAAGACGCCGGCGATGCGGTGGACCGCGACGGTGAGCTCGGCGTCCCGGGCAGGGTCGAGAGCGCGCAGGCGCCCTCCTTCGAGGACCAGGGGCTTCACGCGGCGGCGGGTCGGCTGACCCGTGGGGTCGATCGTCTCGAGCACCACGTGGTCGCCGGCGTCGATCGCGTCGCGCAGGAGTCCCAACGCGGCAGGGGGTTCGGTTGTTCCGCGCGGCTCGGGCGGGGCGTCCGCGCGGCTCGCCGACGCCGGGGGGGCGGCGAGGGCTGCGTCGTCGGCGGCGCGCAGGCGCGGGACGAGGTCGGCGTACCGTTCGCGCCGGGCTGCGGTGTCGAGCGCGGCCCCCTCCCGTGCCGGTGCTCCGTGCCCGACGGCGGAGCGCCCCCGGGTGGCCGTGTCCAGCGGGCGCCGCCCGCCCACGCGAGAACGGACCGTCGACCGGACGCGCTCGGTGCGCACGACCCGGCCGTCGGGCCCCTCGACCATGGACGCGAGGCCGCGGTCGCGCAGCGCCGCCTGGAGCGTCGCGGCCGGGACGAGCGCGGCCAGGACCGTGGGCGCGACGCGGAAGAGCGACAGGTGGCGTAGCGCCGGGTCCTCGACGAGACCCGTGAGGAGCGCGGGGTCCTCTGCGCGGACGTAGCTCGACGCGGTCCCGACGCGCAGCCGCCCGTGCCGCCGGGCCGTGTCGCGCACGAGGTAGTCGAGCGGCTGCGGGAGCGGCGTGCGCGAGTGCGCCGCGAGCTCGGTGAGCAGGTCCTCCGCGCTGCGGCCCGCGTCGAACGCACGGGTCAGCGACTCGGGCGTGAACCGGACCGTGATCGCGGCGCCGCGGGACTCGACGTCCGCGGCGTCCTCGAGGAGCCGTTCGAGAGCGGCGCTCGGGCGTCCCGGCACGATCCCCGTGAGGTCGCCCTGGACGAGCAGCTCGTCGACCTCGGGCGGCAGGACCGACTCGAGGGCGTGCGCGAGCGCGGTCTCGGGTGAGCCGACCTCGCCGACCCTGCCCGTCGCCGCCGGTGAGCCGACGCGCAGGCCGTGCGCGGCGCCGTCGGGCACGGGGAGCAGGAGTGCCCGACCCGTCGGGGCGAGCGCGCCGACACCTGTGACGCCCAGGAGCGCGGCCTCGTGCACGAGGCCCTCGACGGCCTGGGCCGGGGGAGTGGCGCGCGGCGACCCCCAGCGCAGGACCTCGAGCAGGTCGGTCGGGGTCAGGGCCTGCCCGGGGCGGTCGGCGAGGGCCGAGAGGAGGTCGAACCGCAGGCGCGGGACCCACGGGCGGCTCAGGTCGGGTTCGAGGGCCGCGCGGAGCGTGCCGCGCTCGTCGCGGCTGCCGATGGTCCACGGGGTGCGTCCCGACGCGGCCCATGCAGCGGCGAGCGCGGCCCAGCGGCTCGCGAGCGGCAGCTCGAGCCAGTCCTCGCCCGCGAGCGTCACCGTGAACGAGGGCGGGTCCTCGCCGTCGTCGACGACGAGGCCGGTCGCGAGCGCGAGCTCGGCCACGAACGCGGCGGTCGGCTCGTCGACCTCGAGGGTCGTCGCGAGGCGACGCAGGTCGCGCACGCCCAGCCCGCCCGCGCGCAGGACGTTCGGGGGCGAGGCCTGCCACAGGGCCAGGAGGTGCGCGACGAGCCGGACCACGTCCTGGGCTGCGCGGGCGGCCTCGGCCGTGATGGTGTCCTCGGCGAAGTGCGGGGCGTCGGGCTGGGGTGGGTGCGCGGCCGTGCTCGCGTGCGTGCGGCCGCCGCGCAGCGCGAGCGCGACCTCGCGCGGCAGGACGACGTGACGCTCGTCCGAGGCGAGGAGCAGGCGGTGGCGCAGGAGCCAGGTCGTGGCCTCGCGGCCCACGGGGTCGGCGCGGGGCGCGACCCCCACGGGCGGCCCCCAGGTCAGGGCGTCGAGGATGCTCCGCGCCCCTGGGGGAGCGTCGGCGAGGAGAGCGCCGAGGGCTACGGCCGCCTGGTCGGACGACGGGCCCGACGGCGCGTGGGCGAGCGGGGAGGACGGGTCCGCGGGGCCGAGCCCCGCCGGGTAGGGGCCGAGGACCTCGGACAGGCCCGGGGCGACGGCCAGGTCGCTCGCGGCCGACGGGTCCGTCGAGTCGGAGGTACCCCGGTCCCACAGCAGGGCCCCCTCGAGCAGGTGCGCGACCGCCGCGCGGACGAGCGGGGCGTCGGCGGGCTCGGTCGCCAGGGCGGCCAGGAGCCGGTCGATCGTGACGGGCGGGTGGGGAGCGGCTGGGGCGGAGGGCTGGTCCCCGAGGACCAGGACGGAGTCGAGCACCTGCAGCTCGAGGGCGTCGAGGCGGGCGACGGCCCGGTCCAGGCTGGTACGGCTGGTGGCGCGGGCTGCGAGCGAACGCAGGGTCGACGGCGAAGGAGTGGCCAGGTCAGGGCGCTGCATCAGCAGCGCGACGAGGTGCTCGTCGCTGCGGGAGCGAAGAGCCTCGGGGAAGGTCCGGCGCGGAGCCGGAGGCGTTGAGGCCATTCGTCCGATGCTACGCGGGTCGAGGGTGCGCCTCACCCGGGTCCTCGAGGCGCGGATGGTCGTGGCGGTGCTGTGCCGCGGCGGTCACGCACCGACCTGGGGCCGTGCGGAGCGTCGCGTGTCGACCGGTGTCCGCGGGGCGTGCGGATCGAGCGCCCGCGCCCCGACCTCCGCGACGTCGAGGGAGTCGACCGCATCGAGCCCGCCCATGACGAACGCGGTCAGGGCGTCGAGGGCGAGGTCGGACGAGAGGACCTTGGTGTGGCCGAACCCGGACGTGAGGACCAGGCGAGACCTGTCGCCGTGGGCAGCGTGCAGCCGTCGCGCGTCCAGGTCAGGCATCCGTCGGTCGCCGCGGTCGTGCACCACGAGGAGTTCGGTCGTCGTCGGCAACAGGTGGGTCACGGCGTCGTAGCGGGCTGAGGCGGAGGCCCGGTCCTCGCCGAGCCGGGCGAAGAAGCGGGCCCCGACGTGGGTCAGCGTGCGGGCGTCCAGGCCCAGGTCGCGCCCGAACTGCGTGAGATACGGATCGGGGCTGCCCACGCCCGAGACGACCGCGACGCGTCGCGTCGGGACGGTCGAACGGGCCGCGGTGAGTGCAGCCAGGGCGCCCAACGAGTGCCCGACGAGCGCGTGGAACGGGCCGTGGACGCGCTGCAGGGCCTCGGTCGCCGCGACCCAGTCGCGGATGTCGGCCGGACCGCCCGGAGACGTGCCGTGCGCCGGGGCGTCGAACGACACGACGTGGAAGCCCTCGGCGACGAGCTCGCGAACCAGGGGCGAGAGTTGGGACGCGCGCCCGCGCCACCCGTGGACCAGCAGCACCGTGCGCTGGCCGGACCCCCACTCGTAGCTCGTGAGCGCCCGGCCGCGGACGATGAGCGTTGCTCGCCGCGCGGTGTGGTGCGTGGACGTGTCGGCATCGCGCACGGGGATGCGGGGAGCGGTGACGAAGAAGGCTCGCAGCGCGAAGCGGCCGGCGAGCCCCGGGGAGACGGTGGCGACGGCGCGCAGGCCGCGGCCGACCGCGCTGTTCAGGACGGGCATGTCTCCTCCAGATGAATGCGTACGATCGTTCGTTCTGTAGATTACGCGAACGATCGTTCGTACACTAGGGGGATGGCAGAACTCGCAGCCCTGGACGGTCGACGAGCCCGTGGTGACGCGTCACGGCGGGACGTGCTCGCACGCGCGACGGACCTCGCGTCGGTCGAGGGGCTCGACGGACTGACGATCGGTCGCCTGGCCGAGGCGTCGGGCCGCAGCAAGAGCAGCATCGCCACGCTCTTCCACGGCAAGGAGGGGTTGCAGCTCGCGACCGTCGTCGCGGCACGGGAGATCTTCGTCGCGACCATCGTCGAGCCGGCGCGCACCGAGCCGAGGGGCCTGCGCCGCCTGGTCATGCTGCTGCGGAACGCTCTCGTGTACTCGAGGGACCGAGTCTTCACGGGCGGCTGCTTCTTCGCCGCGACCGCGGCCGACGTCGACTCCAAGCCGGGTCCCGTGAACGCCGCTGTGCGGTCGGCGCTCGCGGACTGGTACGGCTACGTCGAGGCGCAGACGAGGGCGGCGGTGGCAGCGGGCGAGCTCGCGATCGACCAGTCCGAGGCCGAGGTCCTCGCGTTCGAGCTGCTGGCCCTCGACGAGGCCGCCAACTCGCGGTCCTTGCTGCTGGGCGACGACCGCCCCTACGTGCTCGCGGCGGCCGCGATGCGCGCCCGGCTGCTCGCCGCCGGGGCGGACCCCGAGCTGCTCGGCGCGCTGGATCTCGCGGGCTGAGCCAGGCCGCGAGCCCAGCCGAACCTGGCGCGGGGGCCTTGTCGACGAGGGTTCGCTGAGCGAATCTCTGTCCCGCTCAGCGAACGCGACTTCCGCTCACCGGAATGCGCTGCGCAGGCATCCCCTGTCCCGCGCTCGGCAACGGTGCCGGTGCATGGTGCCCGGTGGTCGGCTGGTCCGGCGAACCGCTGCACCCGCTCCGGGGCCGTGGCTGCGGTGGCCTTGCAGCCGCTGTCGCCCGCGCTCCCAGGGGTCGCCGTGACCCTCGATCCGGAAGAACCGACGGCCGGCCACGAGGATCCCGTGACCGGCCGTCGATCTGTGTGTCGCGCTGTCGCACTGTCGGGCGGCCGTGCTGTCGTGCGGCGCGCCCCACACGGGCCGCCGGCCCGGCGCGCGCCGGTCAGTCGAAGCTGAGGCGCACGCTCGACACGGCGTGCCCGCCGTCGACCCGGGTCGACACGCCGAACGCCTGGAGGGGCGCGACGTAGGAGATCCAGGAGTCGTCGCCGCCCAGCGCGTCGATGTTCGCCCGGGCGATCTTCTCGATCGCGTCGATGTCGACGAACACCGCCGAGCTGGCCGACTTCGCGTCGGGCACGACCGTCGTGAACGCGGGCTTCGTGCCCAGCTTGCCCTCTGCTGCGAGCTGGGCCGCGTAGTCGTCGTTCGACGCGATCACGAGGCCGTCCTTGGTCGTGGCGCTCGAGAGCTTGTCTGCCCCGGCGTCCACGAGGATCGCGTCGATCCGACCCAGGAGGTCCTCGAGGGCCGCCTTGTCACCGATCGTGCGCGCCCCGAAGCTCACGTCTCCCGGGCCCGTCACCGACGAGATGTCGTCGAGACCCGCGGAGTCGAGCGCGACGACGATCTGCTCGCCCAGGAGCGTCTTGAGGTCCTCGGGCAGCTTGATGTCGAACGACTTCTCGAGCTCTTCGACCGTCTCCTGGAAGCCGAGACCGCTGGGCAGCAGGTCGTCGCCGTACGGGTCGTCCGTCAGGTAGTCGTCGCCGTAGAGGTCGTCGGTGCCGAGATCGGTGTCGAGGTCCTCGGTGCCCAGGTCGTCGGCCCCCAGGCCCAGGTCGGTGCCGGTGCACGACGACATGAAGGCCTCGTCGTAGGTCCTCTTGTACTCGGCCTCCTCCTCGGCCGTGAGGCCGAGCCCGGAGAAGTCGGCGGCGTACTCGGGCTGCGCGAGCAGCGCGGCGCACTCGGCCTCGGTCACCGTGGGGAGCGTCGTCGTGCCGACCGGGTTCGAGGACAGCGACCAGTCGTCGTCGAGCAGGTCGCCGCTGCCGCCCAGCCCGCCGAGGTCCTCCAGGCCACCCAGCCCGCTGGACCCGAACGTGTCGGCGAGCGTGCTCAGCTGCTCCCACGCCTCGTCGATCGCCGCGGGGTCGACCGTGCCCGCCGACGCGAACAGCGTCGTGTCGGGGAGCCCGGTCAGGAGCGAGGTCCCGGAGCCCTCGAGCGGCGTGAGGGTCGCCTCGTCGGCGCCCACCGCGAACGCGAGCTCGAGGTGGTCGGAGCCGGCGCGCAGCGCCCCCGTGACCGAGGTGACGCCGTCGAGCTCGGCGAGCGCCGCCGTCGTCTCCTCGCTGTCGCCCTGACCTGCGAGGGAGTCCTCCAGCAGGCCCTTGGCGCCCTGGACGTCCACCCACACCGAGACCAGCCCGGCGTCGCCCAGGGCCTTCCTGCCCGCGCTGAACAGCGGGTCGTCGGCGAGCGAGGCCTTCTTCGCGGCGGTCGCGACGTCCGCGGCAGCGAGCGTCTCGGACGTGATGAGCGCGAACCCGTCGGTGAACGCTACCTGTGCGGGCTCGATGCCGTCCCCGCAGCCCAGCTCGGACTCGATGGCCGTGCGGGCCGCGCCCTCGTCGGTCACCTGGAGGACCACGACGGGCTCGGGCTCGGCGCCGTCCTCGGCGGCCGGGAGGGACGCGACCCCCGCACGCTGGCCCAGCCACGGCTCGACGTCGGCCGCGTAGTCGACCGTGCACTCGCCGCTGCCGGCGATCGCGTCGACCAGGAGCTCGCGCAGGTCCGCCGTCTCGCTCAGGTCGACGTCGAGGTCCTTCGCGAGGTCCGGGAAGCGGTTCGCGAGGCGCAGGAGGTTGACCTTCTGGGTGGCCGACGGGTCCAGGTCGACGCGCACGTAGGCGATCGTGGTGTCCGGGAGCGCGGCCTCGGGCTGCGCGCCGCCGCCGTCGAGCGTCGTGTACGCGAAGACCCCGCCACCCACCAGGACGAGTGCGGCGGTCGCCGCGCCGCCCAGGACCAGGCCCGTGCGCAGGCGCGAAGGCTTGACGGGGCCCGGGGTGGGAGGCGGGTAGCCGGCAGGCTGCTGCCAGGCCCCGGAGGGGTCGGCGGGCGGGAAGGTGGGCGGCGTGGTCATGAAGAACCTCTGTGTCGGGGGCGGCGCGTCCGGCGCTGCGGGGCCGGCGGTCGCCTGAAGGCTAGTGGAGCCGGACGGTCCGCCGCCGCCCCCTCTCATGGGGAGTTCTCCCCTCCGTGCCGGGCTGCCGCGGTGTCGCGCGGCTCGCGGCTCGTCGCGTCCCGTGTTTCTCACCCGGAGCCCGCTCCCGGACGCGGCCGGGCGGATGCGACGGTGGGGGCGCACGCCCGGTAACCTGAGAGTTCTGATTCCCACGAGCACAAACGAGGTTCACGTGCCCACCGGCAAGGTCAAGTGGTTCGACACCGAACGAGGGTTCGGCTTCATCGCCAGCGATGAGGGAGACGAGGTCTTCCTGCACGCTTCCGCGCTGCCCGACGGCGCTGCCGCGCCCAAGCCCGGTGCCCGGGTGGAGTTCGGTGTGGCCGACGGCCGCCGCGGCCCGCAGGCGCTCGCGATCAAGCTGCTCGACCCGGCGCCGTCGGTCGCCAAGGCGCAGCGGCGCCCTGCCGAGGAGCTCGGGGTCGCGATCGAGGACCTCATCAAGGTGATGGACCAGGTGGGCGGTTCGCTGCGCCGTGGCCGCTATCCCGACGCCGCCAAGGGAGCCCAGATCGCCCGGGTCCTGCGCGCTGTCGCCGACGACCTGGAGGCATGACATGGCTGCCGTGGCCGCCGCTGAAGGACCGACCGTTCGTCGCGTGAGCGCGCGCGCCGCCAAGGACGCCGTGCTCACGGGTGCGGTGGACCTGGCGCGTGCCGCGGCGGAGCAGGTCGCCGAGCACCCCGGGGACGTCGGGGAGCACCTGGGGACCCTCGCCGTCGAGGACCGCCTGATCTCCCACCTGTTCGCCTGCACCATGCTCGGGTACCGGGGGTGGCGCTGGACGGTGACTCTCGCCCGCGTGCCGCGCGGTCGTGTCGCGACGGTGTGCGAGGTCGAGCTACTGCCGGGCGACGGCGCCATCCTGGCCCCCGAGTGGCTGCCGTGGTCGGAGCGCCTGCGCCCCGGCGACATCGGCACGGGCGACGTGCTGCCGTTCCAGGCGGACGACCCGCGCCTCGAGCCGGGCTACGTGCCGACGGGCGACGAGGAGCAGGACGAGGTCGCGATCGAGGAGCTCGCGCTCGCCCGCGTGCGCGTGCTCTCGCCACAGGGCCGTGACGAGGCCGCCGAGCGCTGGTACCGCGGCACGCGGGGACCCACGGCGCCGGGCGCGGTCGCGTCCAGCGCCGAGTGCGGTTCGTGCGGCTTCCTGGTCCCGCTCCAGGGAGCGCTCGGGCAGCTCTTCGCGGTCTGCGCCAACCCGTGGTCCCCGGACGACGGCAAGGTCGTGAGCCTCGACCACGGGTGCGGGGCGCACTCGGAGACGGACGTCGAGCCGCACCCGACCGACTGGCCCGCGCCGGACCCGTTGATCGACGAGATGGACGTCGAGATCGTGCAGCTCCTCGACGCTGCACAGGCGTCGAGCGGGACGGCCGGTCCGGCGACGGACGTCGACGCGCCCGTCGACGTCGAGGTTCCCGCCGAGGCGGCCCCCGTGGAGCGTTCGGCCGAGGTCGAGGCGAGCATCCAGCTCGCGCTGTCGCGCATCACGCTGCCCGAGCCGGGCACCTCGTCGGCCGGCACCTCGGGCGACGGTCCGGACGACGTGCCGTCCGCCCCTGCCGAGGACGCAGCGCCGGACGAGCCCTCACGGTGACCGACGACGCCTTCGGGACAGCGGCCCTGCGCCGGGCTGTCTCGGAGGCGTGGCTCGCGTCGCCGACTCGCTTCCGGGAGGACGCGAACACCGAGGAGGACCACGCGCGCGGCTACTACCGCGACCGTGTGGTCGTCGAGCTCGCGCAGAACGCGGCCGACGCCGCGGCGCACGCGGGCGTCCCGGGCCGCCTCGTCCTGCGCCTCGCGCCGGACGAGGCGGGATCCTGGTGGCTCACGGCCGAGAACTCGGGTGCCCCGCTGGACGCGGCTGGTGTCGCGTCCTTGGCGTCCATGCGCGCCTCCGCGAAGCTCGCCCCGTCCGGGGCTCGCCCGGACGCCCCCGCTCCGGGGTCCGGCCCCGGCCCGACGGCGGAGCGCACCTCCGCGGCATCGGGACCCGGGCGCGTGGGCCGGTTCGGCGTGGGCTTCGCAGCCGTGCGGTCGGTGGCCGACGAGATCGTGGTCCGGTCGACGCTGGGCGGCGTCGAGTTCTCGCTCGAGCGCACGCGCGAGGCCCTGGACGGGCTGACGAGAGCTTCCGGGGCGGACCGGGCCGACGCGGACCGGCTCGCGGCCGCGGTCCGTGAGCGGGGAGCCGCGCTCCCGGTGCTGCGGCTGCCGTTCCCCGCTGACCCGTTGCCCACAGTCTCGTCGCCCGCCGTGCCCGCGGACACCGTCGTGTCGCTGCGCCTGCGGGACGACGAGGCCGTCCAGGCCGTGCGCCGCCAGCTCGACGAGCTCGACGACGCCCTGCTCCTGGCCCTGCCCGCGCTCGACGAGGTCGTCGTGGACGTCGCGGGCGCCGGCGAGGTGCGCCGCCTCCAGGACGCCGACGCCCGGTGGACCGTGCTGCGGGACGCGGGGGAGACCCCTGCCGACCTGCTCGCGTCGCTCCCGGTCGAGCAGCGGCACGTGGGGTGGTCGCTCCTGTGGGCCCTGCCGCACGAGCGGACCGCGGTCCCGGGTCTGCTGCACGCTCCCACGCCGACCGACGAGCGGCTGACCTTCCCCGCGCTCCTGATCGCGTCCTTCCCGCTCGACCCGAGCAGGCGCCACGTCCTGCCCGGTCCCGTGGCCGATGCTCTCGCGGCGAGGTCGGGCGAGGCATACGCGCGCCTCCTCGCGCGTCTCGCGGCGCAGGGGGCGAACGACCCGGGCTCTTCTGCGACTGCGCCGGACGCCCGCCGCAGCTCGGTCCTCGGGATCGACCACGCCCCAGACCGCGCCGATGTCCGCGGCCACGTCCTCGGGCTCGTCCCCACCGGTCTGCCCGCGAGCGAGGTCGACGCGCGGATCCGAGACGTCGCCCTGGACGCCCTGAGGGGCGCGCCGCTGCTCGCCCCGGTCGGTGAGATCATGGCGGCGACGGCGCACCGGGACGGTCAGGACGAGCCGGACGCTTCACGGCACCTCGTCGCTCCACGAGATGCTCAGGTCCTTGCGGGCGAGGTGGGCCGCGACCCCGCCGTGCTCCGGGTCCTCGGACGCTGGGTGCCCGGGCTCGTGGACGTCCCGTCGCCCTTCCTCGCGGTCGCGCGCTCGCTGGGCGTGCAGGCGCGTGACCTGGCCGACGTGCTCGACGAGCTTCCCGCGGGCATGGGCCCGAGCAGCTGGCGGGAGATCTACACGGTCCTCGCGCCGCACCGCGGCCAGCCGGGTGTGCTCGACGCTCTCGGTGCCGTCACCGTCCCGCTCGCGGACGGCCGCACGGTGCGGGGGGCCCGTGGCGCGCTCCTGCTCACCTCGGACGAGCGGGATCCGGGCACGGCCGGCACAGCGAGCGCGGCCGGTTCGCCGCCGTTCCTCGCGCTCGCGCGCTCGCTCGGTCTGCGGCTCGTCCACCCGGAGGCGGCGCACCCGCTCCTCGAACGCCTCGGCGCCACGGTGTCCTCGGCGCGCACGCTCCTCGAGGAGCCCGCGGTCAAGGACCACGTCCTGCACCTCGCGGACGAGGCCGCGGACGGCGATCCGCTCCTGGGCGACCTCGAGGACCTCGGAGACGTCGAGCCCGAGCCGTGGACGACCGTTCCCCTGCCAGGTAGCGAGCCCGACGCCCCGGTTCCCGGCACCGAGGGGGACGTGCCCGCCCAGGTGCCCTCCGCCGTCGGGCAGGTGCTCGCCCTGGTGCGGGCCGCGCTCGACGAGGGCGCGCTGCCCGCCGAGCTGCCCTTCTGGCTCGGCGAGCTCCCTCTGCCCACCGCTGACGGCGACCTTTCCCCGGCGCGCGAGTGCGTGCTGCCCGGGTCGTGGGCGGCCGAGCACCTCGACGGCCTGGTGCCGCTCGTCGCGCAGGCCGAGCCGTCGGGCGCGTGGAGCGAGGACGTGCTGCGCGCGGTCGGTGTCCAGGCGGACGTGTCGGTCTACCGGGTCGCGGACGTCCTGACCCCGTGGGCCCGGGGGGCCGACCTGGCTGACGACGCGGCCGACCCGGCCGACCCGCAGTCCTGGCTCGCGGGCTGGACCGACTACCTGGACGCCCTCGCGGGCCTGCACGGTGGTGGGGCGTACGTGGGCGACCTCGACGGGGTCGCGGACCTCGACGCCGTGTCCGACGACGCCTGGCCCGCCTTCCTCGCGCGCCTCGCGCACGACCCCGACGCCCGCGCCGCGCTCCTCGCCCCCGTCCGGGGCCAGGGGAGCGCGCGGGTGGGGGACGCGCCGTCGTACACCGCGTGGTGGCTGCGCCGGCACCTCGGCGCGCCCTTCGCTGCCCAGCCCGGCACCGTCCCCTTCCTCGCCGACCCACCCCCGGCCGTGCGCGGTCTGGACACCGAGGTGGTGCGCGCGCTGGGCGGGGTCGTCCGGCTCGAGGACCTGGACCCGGCGGACTGGTCGGGGTACCTCGCCGCGCTACCCGACGTCGGCACGCCCCTCCCGCTGTCCGCCTCGCTCGCGGTGTGGCGCGGGCTGGGCGCGCTCGCGGGTCGCGCCCCGGCCGCGGAGGTGCTCGACGAGCTGCCCGAGCGCCTGCCCGGCCTGCGCGCGGGGCGCGCGACGTGCGTCGCGGCCGACGACCTGGCCGTCGCGACGAGCGCCATGTGGGCGCAGGTGCGGACCGTGCTGCCCGTCGCGCCCGGTAGCGCGGGGGACGCAGCGCGCGTGGGCGAGACTCTCGCGGACCTGCTCGACCTCCTGCTGCTCGCGCCCCCGGGGAGCGTGGACGTCCCCCTGCCCGACGGCGAGGGCTCGCCCCAGGCGGTCGACCCCCGTGTCGTGGGGCTCGTCCCGGGCGTCCCGGTGCGCTGGTTCGAGCACGACGCCCTGAGCGTGGACGGCGTCGAGGTCGACTGGTGGGTGTGCGCGGGACGCGACGGGGCGCAGGTGCACGCCGCGACGACGTCGGGCCTCGCGCGGGGGCTCGCCGCCGCGGCCGGTCGCCCGGACGCGCGGCACCTGCTCGAGGTCGCGCTCCTGGATCCGGACGCGGCCGACGAGCTGCTCGCCGAGTCGGCGTGGGACCGATGACCGGCACGACGCGCACCGCATGAGCCGCACGACCCGCCCCAGCCGCGCGACGCCGTCGGACGACGGGCCCTCGGGCATCTTCGACCGGCGGCTCGTGGGCGGCGTGTACGTCCCCACGTTCGTGTTCGAGGCCGGGGTCAGCGCGATCGTGCCCGTGATCGCGCTGACCGCTCTCTCGATGGGTGCGGGGATCGCGCTCGCGGGGTTCGTCGTGGCGCTCCTGGGGATCGGGCAGATCGCCGGGGACGTGCCCGCGGGGGCGTTCGCCGCGAGGTTCGGCGACCGGCGGGCCATGATGACGGCCGCTGCGGCGTCGGTCGTGGGTCTCGTCGCGTGCGCGCTCGCGCCCAACCTGTGGGTCCTGGGTGCCGGGGTGTTCTGCGTCGGCATGACCAACGCGGTCTTCATGCTCGCGCGCCAGGCCTACCTGACCGAGGTCACTCCGGTGCTCAAGCGCGCCCGCGCGCTGTCGACGCTCGCGGGCACGCACCGGATCGGGGCGTTCGTCGGCCCGTTCGCCGCGGCGGCCGTGCTCGCGGTGTGGGACCTGCAGGCCGCGTACTGGCTGGCGGTGGGGACGAGCCTGCTCGCGGGGCTCGTGACCCTCGTGGTGCCCGACGTCGCGGCCCGGTCCACCGAGCACCGCCGGACCGCGGCTCCCGTGAGCTTCCGGACCGTCCTGGTCGAGAACCGGCGGGTCTTCGCGACGCTCGGGCTCGCGGTCGTCATGGTCGGTGCGACGCGCGCGGCCCGCCAGGTCGTGCTGCCCCTCTGGTCGGAGCACCTGGGGTTCAGCCCCGCGACGACGAGCGTGATCTTCGGGCTGTCCGGTGCGGTCGACATGCTGCTCTTCTACCCGGCCGGCAAGGTCATGGACCGCATGGGCCGGTTGTGGGTCGCGATCCCCTGCATGGTCGTGCTGGGCGGCGCGATCGTCGTCCTGCCGCTCACGAGCACGGTCGCCGGGGTGGCCGTCGTCGCGATGGTCATGGGGTTCGGCAACGGGATCGGTTCGGGGATCCTCATGACGCTCGGGGCCGACGTCGCTCCACCGGACGTGCGCGCCCAGTTCCTCGGGATCTGGCGCCTCTTCCAGGACTCCGGGGCCGCGCTGGGTCCGCTCGTGGTCTCGGCGGGGGCCGCGCTCGGCAGCCTCGCGGGCGGGATCGTCGCGTCCGGGACGGTCGGGCTGCTCGGGGCGGTCGCGCTCGCGAGGTGGGTGCCCCGGTGGTCCGTGCACGCGAACCGGACCACACGCCGTCGGGCCGGGATCGAGACCTCGTCCCGATCCTGACCCGACGGTGCGTCCGGAGGCGTGCTCAGCGTGCCGAGCGGAACTGCGCCGTGAGGGGGCACTGGAACGGGTCGCGCGAGGCGATGCCCACCCGGTTGAGGTACGCGATGACGATCCGGTAGGAGTCGATCAGCGTCGTCTCGGTGTACTTGATGCCCTTGGCCTGGCAGAACTCGATGACCATGGGGCGGACCTTGCGGAGCGCGGGGCTCGGCATGCTGGGGAAGAGGTGGTGCTCGACCTGGAAGTTGAGGCCGCCCATGAAGACGTCGACCGCGCGGCCGCCACGGATGTTGCGGCTCATGAGGACCTGGCGGCGCAGGAAGTCGATCTTGACGTCGGGTGCGATGACCGGCATGCCCTTGTGGTTGGGGGCGAACGAGGCCCCCATGAGGAAGCCGAACACGGCAAGCTCGACACCGATGAAGGCGAAGCCGATGCCCACGGGCATGAGCAGGAAGACCGCCGCGGCGAACCCGACCAGGCGGATCGTGACGAACGTGATCTCGACCGCGCGGCGCTTGACCGGCTCCTTGCCGAAGATCGTCTTGAGTCCGTTGACGTGCAGGTTGAGGCCCTCGAGGAGCAGGAGCGGGAAGAACCAGTAGCCCTGGTGCGACGCGAGCCACCCGCGGACACCGGTCTTGGGCTTCTCGAGCGTCTCGGTCTCCCACACGAGGACGCCGTTGATCATGTCCGGGTCCGTGCCCAGGACGTTGGGCTTCTGGTGGTGCTTGGAGTGCTTGTGCAGCCACCAGCCGTAGCTCAGCCCGCCGAACAGGTTCGCGATGACCAGGCTCGCCCAGTCGTTCCACTGACCCGAGCGGAAGATCTGGCGGTGCGCCGCGTCGTGCCCCAGGAACGCCATCTGCGTGAACAGCACGCCCAGCGCGCCCGCGATCGCGAGCTGCCACCACGAGTCGCCCAGCAGCACCATGCCCACGCCGCACGCGGCGAGCAGTGCCACGATGCCCGCGAACCGCGCCCAGTAGTAGGCGTAGCGACGACGCATGAGCCCGGTCTCCTGGACCATGCGGGTCAGCTCCGAGAAGTCGCTGACCTGTCGCTGGCGAGCCGACGGCGCCTTCGCCTGAGGGGGGTCGAGCTCCAGTACCGCGCTGCTAGGCGTCATCATCGTCCACTCGTCGATCGGGGGGCGGACGCAGAACAAGACGCCGCGAGATCGACTCTACGAACGGGGTGGGCGAAGAACTATGGGGTTGTCCCCCCTATCGGGAGGGCGGCGCGGGAAGCGGGTCGACGAAGGCCCCCGGCGGGCGCGGCTCACTCGGGCGAGCGGTACTCCGCACGGTTCCTGCGCTCCCACGCGAGGCCGACGAGGCCGAGCAGGAGGCCCGCGCCGCACGTGGCGGGGGCCTGGTACGTCGCGTGCCCGAGCACGAGCAGGACCAGCGAGACGGCGAGGGCGATCGCCCAGAGCGACATCCCCGCGAGGGCCACGTGGCGCAGGTCGACACGGAGCGCCGGCGGGTTGGGGCGGCGCCGCTCCGGGTGGACCAGGAGGGAGATCATCGAGGGCACGGGACGAGTCTAGTGCGGGCGGCGTGAGCCGGGGGAGCGGGTGAAATCTGCGGTGAGACGGGCCGGGCGCTGCCTGCGCGCCGAGACGTGCGGGCACGTGTCGGTGCGTGCCGAAGCCTCCCGGGGTCGGCCGTTTGCCCTCTTCCGGCGCGATGCCCTTTTCACCCGGTGACCGGCGTCACAACCTGGACGGTCGACCATCTCTCCAGTGTGAGACGAACGGTGGACGACGGTTCCGCCATCGCCTCGACAGCCGCTAGTATCCGAAGGCTCGATGAACGCTCAGACCTGGACGCACGTCCAAGCTTCGGGGTGACGCACCGCAGCGTCCCCCGGGAGATCGTCTCCTCGGGACCTTTACTTGGACGGTCGTCCGACTCCCTTTCCTGTTCCGGCAAGCCACGGGCGATCCTTGCCCGGAGGCGCTGAATCACAGGGCTGAGAGTCGGGGCGTCCGCAACCTTCTCACCCGGGTGAAAAGGCGTTCACAGCATTCTTATTACCTGGGGACGGCTCCTAGTATGAGTCGTTCCGCGCAGTCAAGAAGTCGGCTGCAGGACTTTATCGAGAGGTTGCCGGGCCATGGCCGGAAGCGTCATCCACGACACGCGTCGTGGACTCCGCCACATCTTCACCGCTTCGCCTGCCGCTCCTCTCCGGGCGGCCCGTGCGTCGTTCGCCGAGGTCTCCTGGGACAGGTCCTACCGGATCCGCCTGGTGGCGACCGACACGCTCGCCATCATGGTCGGTGTCGTCGCCGCCTACTTCCTGCGCTGGGACAAGTTCATCAGCCAGCCGGTCCGTGAGGACGTCGGTGTCCCGTACCTGGTCCTGAGCGTGCTGATCGGCGTCGCCTGGGCCGGTTCGCTCGCGTTCTCCAAGACGCGCGACGTGCGGATCGTGGGCAGCGGGCCCACCGAGTACCAGCGGGTCTTCGACTCCTCGTGGCGGCTGTTCGCCGTCCTGGCGATCCTCGCGTTCCTCTTCCGCTTCCCGGAGGGCCGCGGCTACCTCGTGGTCGCGTTCCCCCTGGGGCTGGGCGGTCTCCTCCTGGGGCGCTACCTCTGGCGCCAGTGGCTCCACCGCAAGCGTGCTGCCGGCTCGCACCGGACCGCGGTCCTGGCGATCGGTCACCGCGACCAGGCCGAGCGGCTGATCCGTGACCTCAACGAGCGAGACAGCTCGGGCTACCGCGTCGTGGCCGTGTGCATCCCCAGCGGCCAGGTGCGGGACGGCGACTCGATCCTGGGGGTCCCGATCCTCGGTGACCTGCGGTCCGCGGGGCAGGTCGCCGCGCGCGTCGAGGCGGGGTGCGTCGCGGTGAGCGGGTCGGACGCCGTGACCGCAGAGGTCGTGCGGCACCTGAGCTGGGAGCTCGAGCCCGTGGGCGTCGACCTCATGCTCACGACCGAGCTGGTCGACGTGGCCGGTCCGCGCATCACCATCACCCCTGCCGAGTCGGTGTCGCTCCTGCACGTCGACGCCCCGCGGTTCACGGGCCCCAAGTTCGTGTTCAAGTCGATCTCCGACTGGTTCGGCGCGGCGATCCTCACGATCCTGCTCCTGCCGGTGCTGATCACGGTCGGCCTCGCGGTGTGGCTCACGAGCAAGGGCCCCGTCTTCTACTCGCAGCAGCGTGTGGGTCGCAACGGCGAGACGTTCTCCATGCTCAAGTTCCGTTCGATGCGCGTCGACGCGGAGCTGGACCTCACGGCGCTCGCCCAGGCGAACGAGGGGTCGGGGCTGCTGTTCAAGATCCGCGACGACCCGCGCGTGACTCCCGTGGGCCGGTTCATCCGCCGGTACTCGCTCGACGAGCTGCCCCAGATCTTCAACGTGCTGCGAGGAGACATGAGCCTCGTGGGCCCGCGCCCGCCCCTGCCGCGCGAGGTCAGCCAGTACGAGAAGAAGGTCCGTCGCCGCCTCCTGGTCAAGCCGGGCCTCACGGGCCTGTGGCAGGTCGGTGGTCGCTCGGACCTCTCCTGGGAGGAGAGCGTGCGCCTCGACGTGTACTACGTGGAGAACTGGACCATGTTCGGGGACTTCCTGATCCTGGCCCGGACGGCGCGTGCCGTGGTGTCGGGTCACGGGGCGTACTGACCGCGGTTCACTAGCACGTCACGCACCCGATTCGGGAGCGCAACACGGCATCTGGCACCATTCTCCCCATGACCACCACGACTGACGAGCGCGAAGCGCCCCCGCGTTCCAGCGGCATCGACCGCTTCTTCAAGATCACCGAGCGCGGCTCGACCATCGGCGCCGAGATCCGTGGCGGTCTCGTCACGTTCTTCGCGATGTCCTACATCATCATCCTGAACCCGATCATCCTCTCGGGCGCGGACGGCACGGGCCGCTTCCTCGGCGGCGGCACCGACGGTCCGAACATGGCCATGATCGCGGCCACCACGGCGCTCGTCGCCGGGATCATGACGATCGCGATGGGCGTCTTCGCGAACTACCCCATGGCTCTGGCCGCGGGCCTCGGCCTCAACGCGGTCGTCGCGTTCACGATCGCCACGATCCCCGACGTCACGTGGGCCGACGCGATGGGCATCGTGGTCATCGAGGGCCTCATCATCCTCGTGCTCGTCCTCACGGGCTTCCGCGAGGCCGTGTTCCGCGCCGTCCCGGTCGAGCTCAAGACGGCGATCAGCGTCGGTATCGGCCTGTTCATCGCGCTCGTCGGTCTGGTCAACGCGGGCTTCGTCGCCTCGGGCGGCGGGACGCCGCTCCAGCTCGGCGCGACCGGGTCGCTCGCGGGCTGGCCCATCCTCGTCTTCGTGGTGGGCCTGGTCCTCATGATCGTCCTGTGGGTCCGCAAGGTCCGGGGCGCGATCCTCATCTCGATCCTCGCCGCGACGGTGCTCGCGGTGGTCATCCAGGCGATCGCGGGCGTCGGCACCAAGGGCGCCGGTGCGGCGAACGGCTGGAGCCTGAACGCCCCGGCGCTCGACGGCAGCCCCGTCTCGGTCCCCGACTTCGGTCTGCTGGGTCAGTTCTCGCTGCTGGGCTCGATCGAGAAGGTCGGCGTCGTCACGGTCGTCCTGCTCGTCTTCTCGCTGCTCCTCGCGGACTTCTTCGACACCATGGGCACCATGGTCGCCGTGGGCTCGGAGGGCAAGCTGCTCGACGAGACGGGCAACCCGCCCAGGTCGCGCGCGATCCTGGTCGTCGACTCGATCGCCGCTGCTGCCGGCGGTGCGGCGAGCGTCTCGTCGAACACGAGCTACGTCGAGTCCACGACGGGCGTCGGCGAGGGCGCCCGCACGGGCCTCTCGGCCGTCGTGACCGGCATCGCCTTCCTCCTGGCGACCTTCCTGTCGCCGCTCGTCGCGCTGGTCCCGAGCGAGGCGGCCGCACCGGCGCTCGTCCTCGTCGGCTTCCTCATGATGACCCAGATCACGGGCATCAAGTGGAACAACGTCGAGGTCGCGATCCCCGCGTTCCTCACGATCGCGCTCATGCCGTTCACGTACTCGATCACGGCCGGCATCGGTGCGGGCTTCCTGGCGTTCGTGGTCATCAAGCTGGCGCTGGGCAAGGTCAAGGCGATCCACCCGCTCATGTGGGTGGCCGCGGCCGCGTTCGTCATCTACTTCACCCTCGACCCGATCAGCGACGCGCTGGGCCTCTGACGTACGCTCGCTGGCGATGACCTCGCCGATCCTGCACCTGACGCCCACGCTCCAGTCCTACGACTGGGGTTCGAGGAGTGCCCTGCACTCCCTGCTGGGGCTGGAGCAGGACGGAGGTCCCCTCGCCGAGATGTGGATGGGCGCGCACCCGAAGGGCCCGTCGTCGGCTTCGGCCGACGGCGGGCCGTCGGCGTCTCTGGCGGACCTGATCCATGCGGACCCGGTCGCGATGCTCGGGCAGCGCGTGCTGGACGAGTACGGTCCCCGTCTGCCGTACCTGCTCAAGGTGCTCGCGGCGGACCGTGCGCTGTCGTTGCAGGTCCACCCGCAGCCGCACCGCGCGCGGGCGGGGTTCAACCGCGAGAACCGTGCGGGCATCCCGCGCGGGTCGGCAGAGCGCAGCTTCCACGACGACCAGCACAAGCCGGAGATGGTCGTCGCGATCAGCAGGTTCGAGGGACTCTCCGGGTTCCGTCGTCCGGCGCGGGTCCTGGAGCTGCTCGACGGGCTGCGGGGGGACCTGGTCTCTCGGATGCGGGCCGCGCTCGAGGCGCGTCCTTCTGCGGCCGGGTTGCAGGAAGCGTTCACGCTCGCGCTGCACGCGAGGACCCTGCCCGACGTCGCAGCGGACCTGGCCGTGACCGTCGCCGACGTCGCAGCCCGTCTGGGTGCGGGCACGACGTCGCCTCGCGCGGACGCCACCGTGGTGTCTCTCGCGGACCAGCACCCGGGGGATCCCGGAGCGGTCGTGTCGATGATGCTCAACCGCGTCACGCTCGAGCCGGGGGAGTCGATGTTCGTCCCGGCCGGGCACGTGCACGCCTACCTCTCGGGGTGCGCGGTCGAGGTCATGTCGAGCTCGGACAACGTGCTGCGTGCCGGGCTGACCACCAAGCGGGTGGACGTCGACGCCCTGCTGGCGTGCGTCGCGTACGCCCCGGGGCCTGCGGCCCGCCCGCGGGTCCGACGGCTCGGGACGGGGCCCGTGCCTGGGCGCCGGGGCGCGCTCGCGGCGGGCCACGGGCTGCAGGAGTACCGGGCGGCGATCCCGGAGTTCGCGCTCGTCATGGGGGAGCTGTCGCTCGACGACGGGGCCGTGGTGCTGCAGGCCGAGGGGCCTCGGATCGTGCTGGTCCTCGCCGGGCAGATCGAGGTGGGGTGTCCTGCCGTCGGTAGCGGCACGGCGGGTGGATCCCTGCAGGCGGTGGTGCGCACCGGGGAGTCGGTGTTCGTCCCGCACGCTGCAGGAACGTTGACGCTGAGCGGATCGGGCCGAGCGGTCGTCGCCTACGTGCCCTGAGGGCGTCGTCCGCCGCCGCCCTCCACCGACGCAGCGAAGGGTCGTGATCTCGCTCACGATCCATTTCATTACTTAAGGTAATGAGTTAGGGTAAAGAGATGCCTGCTGCGGAACCGATCACGTCCTCGTCCCCCACGAAGGCGCAGTGTCGGCCCGCGACCCTCGGTGGCGACCTGCGCGTCGCCCTGACCCGCGTCTCGCGCGCGCTGCGCTCGCAGCGCGGAGGCGCCGACCTTCCCGAGGGGCAGTTCGGGGTCCTGACCGTGCTCCACAAGCACGGCGGCATGACCCCCGGCGCGCTCGCGACGCACGAGCGCATCCGGCCGCCCTCCATGACGCGCACGGTGAACGCGCTCGTCGAGCTCGGCCTGGTCCACAAGGTCGAGCACCCCACGGACGGGCGCCAGGTCCTCGTCGCGCTGACCGACGCCGGCGTGCTCGAGGTCAAGGAGACCCGGCGCCGCCGCGACGCGTGGCTCACCCAGCAGCTGACCAGCCTGACCCACGAAGAAAGAGAGACCTTGGCCCGCGCCAGTGACCTGTTGACCCGGATCGCCGCACGATGAGCGCGACGTTCTCCTCCCTCAAGTACTACAACTACCGCCTGTGGTTCGGCTCCGCGCTCGTCGCGAACGTCGGGACCTGGATGCAGCGCATCGCCCAGGACTGGCTCGTCCTGACGGTGCTCACGGCGAACTCCGGCGTCGCCGTCGGCGTCATCACGGCCCTGCAGTTCGCGCCCGTCCTCGCGCTGTCCGCATGGGCGGGCGTCCTGGCGGACCGCCTGCCGCGCCGCAAGATGCTGATGGCCACGCAGGGCGCCTCCGGCCTGCTCGCGCTCGGGCTCGGCGCCCTGGTGCTCTCGGGGCACGTCGAGCTGTGGCACGTCTACGGGTTCGCGCTCGCGCTCGGGTGCGTGTCCGCGCTCGACGGCCCCGTGCGTCAGACGTTCGTCGCCGAGATGGTGCCGAGCGACAAGCTCTCGAACGCGGTGGGCCTCAACAGCGCGTCGTTCAACGCGGCCCGGCTGATCGGCCCCGGCGTCGCCGGCCTGCTGATCGCCGCGGTGGGCACGGGCTGGGTGTTCATCATCAACGGCATCAGCTTCGGCGCGACCATCTTCGCGCTGTCCCGCATGCGCACGCGCGAGATGCACAGGCTTCCGAGCGCCTCGCGCGAGAAGGGGCAGATCCGCGAGGGCATCCGCTACGTGCGCGGCCGCTCCGACATCATCGTCATCATGGTGGTGCTGAGCGTCGTGTCGACGTTCGGCCTCAACTTCCAGCTCACGTCGGCCATGATGGCGCGCGTCGAGTTCGGCATGGGCGCGGGCGAGTACGGGATGCTCGGGTCGATCCTCGCGATCGGCTCGCTGACCGGCGCCCTCATGGCTGCGCGGCGCGAGCGGCCCCGCGTGCGGCTCGTGATCGGGTCGGCGTTCGGCTTCGCGGTCGCGACCGGGGTCATGGCGCTCATGCCGAGCTACACGACGTTCGCGCTCGCGTGCATCCCTGTCGGCTTCGCGTCGCTGACCATGATGACCGCGGCCAACACGACCATCCAGATGACGACGGACCCCGTGATGCGCGGGCGCGTCATGTCCCTGTACATGATCGTGTTCCTCGGGGCGACGCCCGTCGGTGCACCGATCGTGGGCTGGATCGCCGAGGCCTACGGTCCCCGCTGGGCGATCGGGATCGGCTCCATCACGGCGCTCCTGGTCTCGGTGGGCGCGGCGATCTGGGCCATGCGGAACTGGAAGTTCACGGTCAGCTACCGCGTGACGCAGCGCCCGCACCTCCTGGTGACCTACCCCGCGGGCGGCGCGGCGCGGCGCGCGAGCCGCAGCGACACGCGCGAACGGCTCGGCGTCGACGACGCGCAGGACGTGGCCGAGGCGGCATGACCTCGCTCGGCCGGTGGCCGGGCAGGCGCGTCGAGCGATCGTCTCGAGCCGTGCGCAACGAGAAGCGGCCCGCCCCGGGTTCCCGGGGCGGGCCGCTTCGTGTCTCAGGTCTCAGGCCAGCGCGTCGACCACGAAGTCGATGCTCTGGGTGAGCAGCTCGACGTCCGTGGGCTCGATCGCGGGGAACATCCCGATGCGCAGCTGGTTGCGACCCAGCTTGCGGTAGGGGAACACGTCGAGGATCCCGTTGGCGCGCAGCGCCGCGATGACCTGGGTCGCGTCGATCGACTCGTCCAGGTCGACGGTCCCGACGACGGTGGACCGGTCCTCGGGGCGTGTCACGAACGGCGTGGCCCACTCGCGCGACTCGGCCCACGCGTAGAGCGTGCGCGCCGAGGTCGCCGAGCGGGCGCTCGACCATGCGAGACCACCCTGCTCGTTGAGCCAGTCGACCTGCTCGGCGAACGTCACGAGCGTCGAGACCGACGGCGTGTTGAGGGTCTGGTCCAGGCGCGAGTTCGTCAGCGCCGCCTGGAGCGAGAGGAACTCGGGCACCCAGCGGTCACCGGACTCGATCTCCTCGAGGCGCGCGACGGCGTCGGGCGACAGGATCGCGACCCACAGCCCGCCGTCGGACCCGAAGACCTTCTGGGGCGCGAAGTAGTAGACGTCGGTCTCGGCGAGGTCGACCGGGAGGGCGCCTGCGCCCGACGTCGCGTCGACGAGCGTCAGCGCGCCCTGCTCGCGCGATCCGGGGACGCGACGCACGGGGGCCATGGCGCCCGTGGAGGTCTCGTTGTGGGGCCAGGCGTAGACGTCGACGCCGTCCGCGAGCTCGGGGAGCGCGACCGACCCCGGGGGAGCGGTGACGACCTGCGAGGGCTCGAGGAACGGTGCGCGCGTGGTCGCGGTCGCGAACTTGGCGCCGAACTCGCCGAACGCGGCGTGCTGGGCGCGCTCGCGCACCAGGCACAGCGTCGCGACGTCCCAGAACGCCGACGACCCGCCGTTGCCCAGGACGACCTCGTAGCCCTCGGGGGCGTCGAACAGGTCCGTGAGCCCGGAGCGGATCCGGCGGACCAGGGACTTGACCGGTGCCTGGCGGTGCGAGGTGCCGAGCACGGACGTGCCGGCCTCGACGAGCGCGCGCACCTGGGCGTCACGGACCTTGGAGGGCCCGCAGCCGAAGCGGCCGTCGCTGGGCAGCAGGTGCGGGGGGACGGTGATCTGGGTGGGCTCAGGCACAGGGCAACGATAGTCCGGCCTGGCGCGAACACCGTCGGGCGTCCACAATGTCGGTGGCTCGGACCTAAACTAGGGTCAGCGGCCCGCCGGTGCGGCAGGTGCCCCCAAGCCCCCAAGCGACAGGAGCGCGACGTGACCGACCTGATCGACACCACCGAGATGTATCTGAAGACCATCTACGAGCTCGACGAGGAGGGCATCGTCCCCCTGCGTGCGCGCATCGCGGAGCGCCTCGGACACTCGGGACCCAC
The DNA here is from genome assembly GCF_001692445.1 of Oerskovia enterophila. Taxonomy (GTDB): domain Bacteria; phylum Actinomycetota; class Actinomycetes; order Actinomycetales; family Cellulomonadaceae; genus Oerskovia; species Oerskovia enterophila. The sequence continues at coordinate 33,073 of NZ_MAQA01000032.1, forward strand.
CGTCTCCCAGACGGTGGCCCGCATGGAGCGGGACGGTCTCGTCGTCGTGACGGGGGACCGTCACCTCGAGCTCACCCCGGACGGCCACGCCAAGGCCCAGCGCGTCATGCGCAAGCACCGCCTCGCGGAACGCCTGCTGACGGACGTCATCAAGCTCGACTGGGAGTTCGTGCACGTCGAGGCCTGCCGGTGGGAGCACGTCATGAGCGAGCTCGTCGAGAAGCGCCTCATCGGCCTGCTCGACCACCCGCACTACGACCCCTACGGCAACCCCATCCCCGGGCTCTCGGAGCTGGGGGAGGACATCCAGGAGATCGAGTACCTCGACGGCGTGGTGTCCCTCCCGGCGTACGTGGCCGCCGCGGACCGCGCGGGGCGCGAGCCGGGCGGGCTGCGCGTGGTCGTGCAGCGCATCGCCGAGCCGCTCCAGACGGACACGGACCTGCTGGCCCGCATCGCGGCCGCGGGCATCCTGCCCCGCCAGGAGGTCACGGTCACGCCGGAGACGGGGTCGTTCACGGTGTCGGCGGAGGGCGCGGAGACCGTCCTCGACCTGCCCGACGACGTCGCTCGCCACATCTTCGTCACGGCGCCCTGAGCGCAGCGCACCACGGGTTCCGCCGCCGCCCCGCACCCCCTCCGTGGGGTGCGGGGCGGTGGTGTTCTCGGTGCCTTCTCGGGGTGCCCGGGGCAACGATCTCGTGCCGGTTCGTCCTGCTATACCAGGCCTTTCCAGGGCGTCGTGACGGGAACGTGACATTCACCCGGAGGTCGTGTACGTTCGGTTCTGCTTCACGGATGAATCGTCCGTCGAGGCCCTTGCGCGGAACGCCGAACCCTGTCACCGCGCGAGGAGCACCACGACCCGATGACAGGGACGGGGGACCCAAATTCGGGTACCGGAAACGGTGCCCTTGGGGTGAAGCCAGACGGACCTCGGTCCTGACGGCCGGGTGATTCTCCCACCCGAACCCGACAGCTGACCTCGCAGGCGTCCAGGAGAGGTATCCAGTGAACGCAGTCACGACCGGCGCACGCCACCGTGCAGCGCGACGCCCGCTTTCCACCCTTGCTTCGGCGGCGACGGCTTCCTCCGTCGGCCGCCGCACCGCTGTCGTCGCTGCCTCGTCGGGACTGATCGTCTCGATGCTCGGCGCGATGCCCGCCAACGCTGCGCCCGTCGACCACGACACGGCCAAGCTCAACACCGTCGACCTGAACGCACTCACGACGCAGGCCCGCGCCGCGCTCGAGTCCGCTCCGTCCGTCACGGTCGCCGCTGAGGCCGGCTTCACGATCGAGAGCGCGGCCGTCGCCGTGACCCCCGCTCCTGAGCCCGAGCCGGAGCCCGTCGTCGAGCGCGCCACGCAGGCCTCCTCGCGCTCGGCCGCACGCACCGCCAACACCACTGCCACCACGTCGACGACCGAGAAGGCTGCTTCGGTCTCCGTCCCGGCCTCGGCCAACGGCAGCGCGATCGTCTCGATCGCCAGCCGCTACGTGGGCGTCCCGTACGTCTACGGCGGCACCACCCCGGATGGCTTCGACTGCTCCGGCTTCACGAGCTACGTCTTCGCGCAGGTCGGCATCACCCTCCCGCGCCAGTCGAGCGCGCAGGGCAACGTCGGCACCAAGGTGTCGCGTGCCGACGCTCAGCCCGGCGACCTGATCTGGACCCCCGGCCACATCTCGATCTACGCCGGCGACAACATGCAGATCGACGCCCCGCGTCCCGGCAAGACGATCCAGTTCCGTCAGATCTGGCAGTCGAACCCCACGTTCATCCGCGTCGCCTGAGCTCCCTCGCGGGACTCTGAGCCTCGCGGGAGCGATCTTCCGCAGCTCGACCAGCACCCCGTCACCCTGCCTCGTGCAGGGTGACGGGGTGCTGTCGTTCGCGGGGGGCCAGTGCCGGGTCGGTGCCGGGCGGGCCGAAGCGTCATGGGGTGCGCCGACGAGAGAGCGACCCGCCCCTCCGGGGCCCGGCGCCTCGGTGGACTTTGCCTGTTCTTTCGATAGGTTTGTCTCAGGATGGTGCTTCACCATCGGGAGGAGATGAAACCATGACTCGTGCAGAGATCGTGCTCGTCGGGGTCGACGGTTCGGAGCCCAGCCTGCACGCCCTGGACTGGGCGGCTGCGTACGCGCGCCAGGTCGGCTGGCCCCTGCACGTCGTGTGTTCGTACTCGCTCCCGTCCTTCACCGCGGCCTCGCTCGACGGCGGGTACGCGGCCCTGGACGACACCGCGATCCAGGAGGGTGCCAAGGCGGTCCTGGCCGAGGCCACCCAGCGGGCCGAGGCCGCGGGCGTCAGGACGACCGCCGCGATCGCGACCGGCGACGCCGCTGGTGTCCTGGTCGAGCTCTCCAAGGACTACAGCCTGGTCGTGGTGGGGACCCGCGGGCGGGGTGGGTTCACCGAGCGTCTGCTCGGCACCGTCTCGTCGGCGCTGCCCGCGCACTCGCGGTGCCCCACGGTCGTGGTGCCCCTGAAGTCGGACGGGGAAGGCGGCGAGCTGCCGGCGATCCAGCCGCTCAAGCGGATCGTGGTCGGCGTGGACGGCTCGCCGTCGGCCGACATCGCCCTGCGGCACGCCATCAAGCAGGCCAGGGCGTGGAGCGCCGAGCTCGTCGCGGTCGCCGGGGTGCCCGTCGGTGCGGGGGCTGGGCTGCTCGCGTGGCTGCCGGCCTCGATCGACCACCAGCAGGTCCTCGACGACATCACCGAGGGGCTCAACGTCATCGTGGACCGGCACGAGGCCGAGAACCCCGACGTCCCGATCAAGCGGATCGTCCTCGACGGGACGGGAGCCGAGCTCCTCACGGAGTTCTCGACGGCCTCGGACCTCGTCGTGGTCGGGTCGCGCGGGCGTGGTGGCTTCACGGGGCTGCTCCTGGGCTCGACGAGCCAGGCGGTCCTGCACCACTCGGCCTGCCCCGTCATGGTCGTGACCAAGCGCTGCGAGGACGAGAAGCCCCCGGTGGCGAAGGGCGCCTCGGCAGAGGGCTGACGGCACCGCACCGCGGGGACGTGCGGAGCGGGCGTGACCTCGAGGTCACGCCTGCTCCGACATGCCGCCGCAAGGACGGGTTCAGTTGCGCGTGCGGTACAGGTGCATGGTGATCGGCGCGAAGACGGCGGTGAGGAGCACCGAGGCCAGCAGGACCCACCCGATCTGGTCGAACGTGGCGGTACCGGCCATGAGGGCGCGGACCGCGGTCGCGAGGTGGCTCACGGGGTTGATCTCGGCCCAGGTGCGCAGCGCCGAGGGCATGGTGTCCGGGTCGACGAAGATGTTCGACGCGAACGTCAACGGCATGAGCACCAGCATCGAGACGCCCATGACCGCGTTGGGCGTGCGCATCACGAGGCCCAGGATCGTGAAGATCCAGCTGATCGCGAACGCGAAGACCAGCAGCAGGGCGACGGCCAGCAGGACGCCGACCAGCCCGCCGGCGGGCCGGAAACCGATCGCGAGCCCCAGGCCCACCGTGATGACCGACGCGATCGTGTACCGGACCGTGTCTCCCATGAGCGCGCCCACGATCGGGGCGGGCCGCCAGATCGGGAGCGAGCGGAACCGGTCGAACACGCCCTTGGTGATGTCGGTGTTCAGGGTGAAGCCCGTGTAGACCGTGATGATCAGGACCGTCTGCACCAGGATGCCGGGCAGCAGGTACTGCAGGTAGGTCGTCGTGTCCCCGGCGATCGCCCCGCCGAACAGGTACGTGAACATGAGCGTGAAGATGATCGGCGTGAGCGTGACGTCGAACAGCTGCTCGGGGACGTGCTTGATCTTGAGCAGCGCCCGCCACGCGAACGTCAGGGTGTTCGCGAGCGGCGACGGCCGGGTCGGGTGCTGGTCGATCGCGATGGCCTCGCGCAGCGTCTGTGCCTCCGGGGTGGTGATCACCTCGGTCTGGGTCGCGGCCATCAGGCCACCTCCTCGGTGTGGCTCGTGGTGCCACTTCGGTCCTGGTCTTCCTCGTCGACCGGCTGGCCCGTGAGCGCCAGGAACACCTCGTCGAGGCTCGGCTGCCCGAGCGTGAACTCCGGTACCCCGATCCCCGCGTCCGCGAGAGCGGGCAGGAGCTGTGCTGCCAGGTCCGCGCCGTCGTCGGGCACGCGTGCCGAGAACGCGTACGGGTCCGGCGCGAGCACGACCTCCGCGCGCAGCACGCGCTCGACGATCTCCGCGGCCCGGGCGCGGTCGGACGAGTCGGCGAGGCGCAGGTTCACCGACCCCTCGCCGACCGAGCGCTTGAGCTCGGTCGCGGTGCCCTCGGCGATGACCTTGCCGTGGTCGATCACGGCGATGCGGTCCGCGAGCTGGTCGGCCTCCTCGAGGTACTGGGTCGTGAGCAGCACGGTCGCGCCGTCGGCCACGAGCACGCGCACGATGTCCCACACCTGGTTGCGGCTGCGGGGGTCGAGCCCCGTGGTCGGCTCGTCGAGGAACAGCACGCGCGGGCTCATGACGAGGCTCGCGGCGAGGTCGATGCGGCGGCGCATGCCGCCCGAGTACGTCTTGACGGGCCGGTTCGCGGCCTCGGCGATGCCGAACGCCTCCATGAGGTCCATGCCCCGGCGCCTCGCCGCGGGCTTCGAGAACCCGTAGAGCCGCGCGATGACGATCAGGTTCTCCGCGCCGGTCAGGTCCTCGTCGACCGACGCGTACTGGCCCGTGAGACCCACGAGTGAGCGGACGGCGTCGGGCTGGGCCAGGACGTCGTGCCCCAGGACGTGGGCCGTGCCCGCGTCGGGGCGCAGGAGGGTCGTGAGCATGCGGACGGCCGTGGTCTTGCCCGCGCCGTTGGGACCGAGGACCCCGTAGACCGTGCCGGTCGGCACGGCGAGGTCGATCCCGTCGACGGCCCGGGTCTCCTTGAAGTGCTTGACGAGGCCGTGGGCCTCGATCGCGAGATCTGGTGCGCTGGTCATACGTGCTCCCTGAGTCGTGGGTGGTGCACGGGTCTGTCCAGGTTCGACCGGCGGCGGCGTGAGAACTCATCGGTGCCGGGCGGCCGAGATCTCCATCATGCGACGACGGACGGCCCCGGACCAGAGGTCCGGGGCCGTCCGTCGGGAGCGGGGCGGGTCAGGCGTCCGCAGCCGCCTTCTCCGCTGCGGCGAGCAGCACGCACGTCGCGACACCGTCGATCGCGACCCGGACCTCGTCGAGCGGGGGCAGGGTCGGGGCCAGGCGGATGTTGGCGTCCTGCGGGTCCTTGCCGTACGGGAACGTGGCCCCCGCAGGCGTCAGGGCGATGCCCGCCTCCTTGGCGAGCCGGACCACGCGCGCCGCGGTGCCCGGCACGACGTCGAGCGACACGAAGTACCCGCCGAGCGGCGCGGTCCAGGACGCGACACCGTCCGCACCGAGGCGCTCGCGCAGGATCGTGTCGACGGCCTCGAACTTGGGTGCGATCACGTCCCGGTGCTTGCGCATGTGGGTGCGCACACCCTCGGCGTCGCCGAAGAACTCGGCGTGGCGGAGCTGGTTGATCTTGTCCGGGCCGATCGACTGGGCCGCGAGGTGCTTCTTGTACCAGGCGATGTTGGCCGGGGAGGCGCCCAGGAACGCGACCCCCGCACCGGGGAACGTGATCTTGGAGGTCGAGGCGTAGAGCAGCACGCGGTCCGGGTTGCCGGCCTCGGCGGCCAGGGCGAGCGCGGGCGCGGACTCGGTCTCGACGTCCGTGAGGTGGTGCACCGCGTACGCGTTGTCCCACATGATGCGGAAGTCGGGCGCAGCGGCGGGCATCGACACGAGGCGCTGGGCGACCTCGCGCGAGACCACCGAGCCGTCCGGGTTCGCGTAGGTCGGCACGACCCACATGCCCTTGATGCTCGGGTCGTCCGCGACGAGGGCAGCGACGGCCTCGGCGTCGGGACCGTCGGCCGTCATGGGGACGGTCACCATCTCGATGCCGAACGCCTCGCACAGCGCGAAGTGCCGGTCGTATCCCGGGACCGGGCACACGAACCGGACCTTCTCCTCGCGGGACCAGGGGCGCTCGGAGCCGGGCAGGCCGAACAGCATCGCGAACGCGAGCGTGTCGTGCATGAGCGTGAGGCTCGCGTTGCCGCCTGCGAGGAGCTGGGCGACGGGGACGTCGAGCAGCTCGGCGAAGATGCGGCGGATCTGCGGCAGGCCGTCGAGCCCGCCGTAGTTGCGCACGTCGGTGCCGTCGGCGTCGGTGACCGTTCCTGCGCCCGGCAGTGCCAGGAGGGCGTCGGAGAGGTCGAGCTGCTCGGCGGAGGGCTTGCCGCGCGTCAGGTCGAGCTTCAGGCCGAGGGACTGCAGGTCAGCGTAGGCCTGCTGCCACTCGGCGAGGCGGGTGGAGGTGTCAGAGGCAGGAGTGGTCACCCTCCGGACTCTACCGATCTGCGGCGAGCTGCGTCAGGGCGTCACGCAGAGCGGCCATCCCGAGGTCGAGGTCTGGACGCTCGATCACGAGCGGGGGCGCGAGCCGGATGGTCGAGCCGTGCGTGTCCTTGGCCAGGACACCCCGCGCGAGCAGGGCCTCGCACAGGTCGCGGCCCGTCCCGCGGGCGGGGTCGAGGTCGATCCCGGCCCACAGCCCCACGCCCCGGACGCCCGTCAGGAGCCCCTCGTCGACGAGGCTCCCGAGGCGTGCGTGCAGGTGCCCGCCCAGGTCGCGCGTGCGGGACTGGAGCTCGCCCGTCTCGAGGAGCCCGACGACCGCGAGACCCACCGCGCACGCGAGCGGGTTGCCCCCGAACGTCGACCCGTGCGTCCCGGGGGTCAGCACGTCGAGGATCTCGTGCCGCCCGACGACCGCCGAGACCGGCACGACGCCGCCGCCCAGGGCCTTGCCGAGCGTCACGAGGTCCGGCCGCACGTCCCACAGCTCGCACGCGAGCGTGGTCCCGGTCCGGCCCAGGCCGGACTGGATCTCGTCCGCGATCAGCAGGACGTCGCGCTCGTCGCACACGCGGCGCAGCGCGGGCCAGTAGTCGTCGGGAGGCACGACGACGCCGGACTCTCCCTGGATCGGCTCCATGAGGACGGCGACCGTGGTCTCGTCGATCGCGTCCGCGACGGCACGGGCGTCGCCGTAGGGCACGAGGCGGAACCCGGGCGTGAACGGGTCGTACCCGTCGCGCGCGTCGGGGTCGTCGGAGAAGGACACGATGGTCGTGGTGCGCCCGTGGAAGTTCCCGTGCCCGACGACGATGCTCGCCTGCCCGGCCGGCACGCCCTTGACCTCGTAGCCCCACTTGCGGGCGATCTTGATCGCGGTCTCGACGGCCTCGGCGCCCGTGTTCATGGGGACCATCACGGCGCTGCCGGAGTCGCCGGGTGCCCCCGCCTTGCCCGCGCGTCCGGCCGGCGTGCCGGGGTCGGCGCCCTGGACGAGCGGTCCGATCAGCCGGGTGAGCCGGTCCGCGAACGGGTGCAGCAGGTCGTGGTCGAACGCCCGCGACGTGAGGGTGACGCGCCCGAGCTGCTCGGCCGCGGCCGCGACCAGCCCGGGGTGGCGGTGCCCGAAGTTCAGGGCGGAGTACCCCGCGAGCAGGTCGAGGTAGCGGCGGCCCGCGACGTCGGTGACCCAGGCGCCCTCGCCCGTCGCGATCGTCACGGGCAGCGGGTGGTAGTTGTGCGCGAGCGAGTCGCGACGGTCGGTGCCGGTGCTCGACGGGGCCGCTCCCGCCGTGCGGGCCCGTGCGGCGTCGGTGGTGTCCGGGCTGGTCGCGGGCGCGGGGGCCGCCTGGCTCTGGGCGTTCACGGCCGGATCTCCAGGGTGCAGCACTTGGAGCCGCCGCCCCCGCGCAGGAGCTCGGACGTGTCGATCCCGACGGTCTCGTAGCCTCGCTCGGCCAGGGCCGCCGCGAAGCGGGTCGCCGCGGGCGTGTGGATCACGTGCAGCCCGTCGCTCACGGCGTTGAGGCCCAGGACCAGGGCGTCGTCCTCGGTCGCGTGGTGGGCGTCGGGGTAGCGCGCGGCCAGGAGCTCCTGGGACGCGGGGGAGAACGCCGGCGGGTAGTAGGCGACGTCGACCGTCACCTCGGCGGGGCGAGCGTGCGTGAGGTGCGGGGCGTCGCGCGGGGGAGCGGCGCCGTCGGGCAGGGGGGAGAGGAGCGGCGGCGGTGTGCCGCCCTGCGTGACGTGCGCCGTGCCGTCGCTGCCGTTGCCGCCTTCGCTGCCGCGCAGCACCACGAGCGCGGTGTCGAGGTGGTAGAAGCGGGGGTCGACGAGCTCGAGCGTGAGGACCTCGCGGCCCCACAGGTCGGCGGCCTCCTGGTGGGCGCTGACCTCGGTGCGGAAGCCCGTGCCCGCGAGGACGACGTCGCCCGCGACGAGCAGGTCGCCCTCGCCCTCGTTGACGTGGTCGGCCGAGTGGGTCACGTAGCCGCGGTCGGCGAACCACTTGAGGTAGGCGGGGCCCTCGGGGGCGCGCTCGGGGTGGCGGAACAGGGCCGAGTAGACGAGGCCGTCGACGACGGTCGCGCCGTTGGCCGCGTAGACCATGTCGGGCAGGCCGGGCTCGGGCTCGATGAGATCGACCTGGTGCCCGAGGTCGAGGTACACGTCGCGCAGGCGCTCCCACTGGGAGACGGCCAGTGCGGTGTCGACGGGCCGTGCTCGGTCCATCCACGGGTTGATCTCGTAGCTGACCGTGAAGTACGTGGGGCGGCACATGAGGTAGTGCCGGGGGACCTGCGTGGGTCCCGGGATGCTGGTCGTCATCTGCGCCTCTGTCGTGGTCTCGGTGGGCGTGGGACGTGCGACGGTGCGGGGTGTGCGTCGTTGCACGGTGACTGCTGCGGGACCCCGGGTCGCGAGCCGGTCCGAGGCCTTCCCGTCACTGTACGACCTGGACGGTCACTTGGGTGGTCGGCGGACCGGCCCCGGAACACGATCGAGATCAGGGGTTGACTATCGATACGTCAACGATATATCTTTAACTCATCGACGCAGAGAGTGCGGAAGAACGCACCGCGTCGAGGACCCGGATGTCAGGCCGAGGGCCCGTCGGAGAACCGACGAGAACCCGCCGGCACCCGCCACCCGAGCCCAGTGCTCGGACGCCCCGCGAAGGGGCTCCCCAGACACAGCCGACTCATCACAGGAGACACCACATGCGTACCCCCCACCAGCACCCAGATGCTTCCCGCCCGCCCCGCGACCGTTCCGGCCGCGCAGGCGCATTCGACTCCTTCGGGGGCCGACCCCGTCGCCGACGCGACGACTTCCCCGCCGCCGGAGAGGGCTTCGGCCCGGACTTCGGTGCCGACCTCGGCGGCCCGCGCGGTCGCCGCGGCGGCCGACCCGACGGCCCCGGCCGTGGCGAGCCCGGGCGTGGCGACGCGCCCCGTCGCGGGCCCGAGGGCTCGGGCCGTCCCGGGCGTGGCCCCGACGGCCACCACGGTCACCCGGGCCACCACGAGCACCACGACCACGACGGACCCGACGAGCGGTTCGACGACCGGTTCGAAGGACGCGGGCCCCGTGGGCACCGAGGCGGACCTGGCGGCGGCCCTCGCGGCCACCGCGGTCCCGGAGGACGCGGCCCAGGCGGCCGCGCCGGGCGCGGCGACATCCGCGCTGCCGTCCTGCTCCTCCTGACCGAGGCGCCCATGCACGGCTACCAGATCATCCAGGAGATCGGCGAGCGCACCTCGGGTGCGTGGCGTCCGAGCCCCGGTGCGATCTACCCCGCGCTGAGCCTGCTCGAGGACGAGGGCCTCGTGACCATCACGGCCGAGGGCGGGCGCAAGCTCGCGAGCCTCACCGACGACGGTCGCACCTACGTCACCGAGCACGCCGACGAGCTGGGCTCTCCCTGGCAGGACGCGGCCGACGGCGGCGTCCGCCCGGCGCGGCAGCTCCGTGGCTCGCTCCAGCAGGTCGCCGAGGCGCTGCGGCAGGTCGCCCGGTCGGGCTCGGACGAGCAGGTGGCCCAGGCCGTCGCGCTCCTCGAGCGCACGCGCCGCGAGCTCTACCTGATCCTCGCGGGACCGGCCGACGCGCCGGTCGCCGAGACGTCTGACGCGGCGGAGACGCCGGACCAGGAGGCCTGACCCCTCAGGGTGCCGAGCATGCGGTCGGCGTCGGGATCCGCCCGGATCCTGGCGTCGACCGCATGCCTCTGTGACCGTCGACCGCATGCTCGGTGCCGAGGCTGCGGGCGCCCTCGGCACCGACCCTCGGGTCGTGCCCGGACGAGCCGTCGGCGTCAGAGCCCGCGCGCGACGATCCGGTCCAGACGGCGCAGCGACAGCCGGATCATGAGGTCCAGCACGCGCGCGGCGAGCGGGGCCGTCACGGCCCGGGGCAGCGGACCGGCGAGGTACACGTCCTCCCACCAGGTCACGGCGCAGCGCGCTACGGGCTCGCGCGGGATCGCGGCGGGCAGGTGATGGGCCGCGAGGGGCACGACGACGATCCCCGCCTCCCCGAGCAGCGCGGGACCGAGCTTCAGGTACGTCGCGCGCCCCGCCTGGCCGCCGGGTCCGGGCGGCTCCCAGGCCGTGATCCGCATGCGGTCGGGGAAGCCCGGCGCACCCTGGGGTGCGAACGGCCCGGAGACCATGGTGAACTCGGCGCCGACCCCGGGCTTCCAGGCCGTCGCGGGGAGCGGCGAACCGTCCGCGCCGTGGAACGTGCCACGACTCAGGGGGACCCAGCGCGGGTGCGTCCGCACGTCCGCGACCAGGGCGAAAGCCCGCTCGGCGTCGAGGGGCAGGACGTGCGTGAGCTCGACGCGTCCCGGTCGTGCTGGGGTGCTCGGCCCGTCCGCTGCTGTCACGAAGACTTCTTGGGTCGGCGCCAGCGCACCGACCGGATGCCGCGCGGCGCACCGTCGGCGCCGGACCCACCGCGTGCCCTGCGGGCCGCTGCCCGTTCTGCTGCCTCGTCGACCACTCCGGGCCCGGCGCCGGGCACGGGGGCGTCGACCAGGCTGAGCCGGTCGGCTGGTGCGGGGACGAGCAGAGGGGGAGCGGCGCCGTCGGGCACCTCGATGACCTCCAGGACGGGCCGGAACGCCTGGGGCGGCGGGCCGAAAGCCCGCCGGGACTGGCTGATCACGGTCTTCCCGAGCGCCCGCGAGCCCGCGACCCCCACGACGGCGCCCACGCCGAACGGCACGAGCCGCCCGATCGCCAGGCCGCCGTGCTTGACCAACTGCGTGCGCATGAACTTGTTCGTCAGGGCCTTGTTGACCTGCTTGAGCGTGCTCGACGGCATGCTCGTCATGAGCACCTTGCCCCACGCGAGCGCCGACCCGCCCGACGCCTTCTCGACCGCCTGGGACCCCTTGTCCCCGAGGACCGAGGCCATGAGGAGGGCGCGACGACGTGCCGCGTCGTCGACCTCGAAGCCGTACACGTCCGCGACCGCGAGCGAGAACGCGGCCGACGACCCGAAGAACGTCGCGACGTCGCTCGCGGTCAGCGCGATGCCCACGCCAGTGCCGACGGCCGGGAACGCCGCGGCGGCCCCCACCGCGCCGCCCGCGGTCCCGATGACCATGAGGTACTCGCGCTCGAGGATCCCGATGATCTGCGCGGGCGACGAGTGCGGGTTGCGGCGGCGCAGGCCGTCCACGTGCGCGTGGATGACCGACGACGGGATGGTGACGGCCTTGTCCAGGGCTGCGTCGAGCAGCGGCGTGCTGCGCAGGTCGCCCCAGTCGTCGGCGGTCTGTCCCTCGGGTGCGTCCTGGACCGCGGTCAGGTGCCCGTACTGCGGCTCCGGCCGGACGCTGTCCGACGTTCCCCAGACGGCCATCTGGGACTCGGTGTCCTTCTTCTTGCGACCCATCGGACGACTCCCTCCAGTGACGGCTGCTGTCCCTCGTGCCCCGGACCGCGGTGCCACGTGTCGACTACTCGCCGACCGCACCCACGACCGGGCCGAAGGTGTGCTCCACTGTCGCACCGTTCTTGACGGTACGCCCCACGGTGCACGTGGTCTCGATCGCGCGGTCGGCGACCTTGAGGAGACGCTCGCGCGCGTCGTCCTCGAGGCCCGACAGGTCGATCTCGAAGTGCTCGGTGATGGCCGTGTAGCGGTCCTCGGCCATGTCCTTGGCGCCGTCGACGCGGATGGTCACCTGGTAGTCGTCGCCCAGGCGGCGCGCGAACGGCGCGTCGCTGCTCATGCCCGCGCACGCGGCCAGCGCGATCTTGAGGAGCTCGCCCGGGGTGAAGACCGCACCCTCGCTCGCGGGGCCGATCGACACGCTCGCGCCGCGCGCCGAGAAGCCGGTGTACGTGCGGGTGCCGGTGCGCTCGACCCACAGGGCGTCCGTCGGGGACGGCGACGACGTGGGGATCTCTTCGGCTGCGGTGTTCGTCATGCTGCTGATCTTCCCATCCTCGGGGTACGGCCGTTCCGTGCGACCGGTGCCCGGACCAACGCCGCCGGGGGACCGCGCATTCCCCGGACGAGTCATCGGTTTCACAGCCTGGAAGGGGTCCACGAGTGCGCTGTGGGGAGACTCCCTCTCTAGACTGGCACCCGTGGTCACCGTCAGCGACAGCTCCAGCGCGCCCAGCAGCTCACCCGTTCCGACGCCCTACGAGGACCTTCTCCGGCTCGTGCTGGAGACCGGGACGCACAAGTCGGACCGCACGGGGACGGGCACGCGCAGCGTGTTCGGCCACCAGATGCGCTTCGACCTGTCGCAGGGCTTCCCGCTCGTGACGACCAAGCGCGTGCACCTGAAGTCGATCGTCTACGAGCTGCTGTGGTTCCTGCGCGGCGACTCGAACGTGCGCTGGCTCCAGGAGAACGGCGTGAAGATCTGGGACGAGTGGGCCGACGAGGACGGCGAGCTCGGCCCCGTCTACGGCGTCCAGTGGCGCTCGTGGCCCACGCCCGACGGCGAGCACGTCGACCAGGTCAGCCAGGTCCTCGAGACCCTGCGCACCAACCCGGACTCGCGGCGCATGATCGTCTCGGCGTGGAACGTGGGTGAGCTCGACAAGATGGCCCTGCCGGCCTGCCATGCGTTCTTCCAGTTCTACGTGGCCGACGGCAAGCTCTCGTGCCAGCTCTACCAGCGCAGCGCAGACCTGTTCCTGGGCGTCCCGTTCAACATCGCGTCCTACGCGCTGCTCACGCACATGGTCGCGGCGCAGTCGGGGCTCGAGGTCGGCGACTTCGTCTGGACGGGCGGCGACTGCCACATCTACGACAACCACGTCGAGCAGGTGCGCGAGCAGCTGAGCCGTGAGGCCTACCCGGCCCCCACGCTGCGCCTGGCCCCGCGCGACTCGTTGTTCGACTACACGTACGAGGACGTCGAGGTCGTGGGCTACCAGCACCACCCGACGATCAAGGCCCCGGTGGCGGTGTGAGCCGTCCGGCTGTCGGACTGGTCTGGGCCCAGGCGCACGACGCCGCGGGCCGTCCCGTGATCGGCGCGGGCGGTGTCATGCCGTGGCACCTGCCCGAGGACCTCGCGCACTTCCGCCGCGTCACCACGGGCCACCCGGTCCTCATGGGTCGCGTCACGTGGGACTCGCTCCCGCCGCGCTTCCGCCCCCTGCCGGGGCGGCGCAACGTGGTCGTCACGCGCCAGGAGGACTGGCTGCCCGACGACGCCGCTCACCCGGGCGCCCCCGGCACCGGCGTCGTGGTCGCCTCGTCGGTCGAGGAGGGGCTCGCGCTCGCGTCGGCCGCGGCCGAGGAGTCGGGCTCGGAGCAGGTCTGGGTCATGGGCGGCGCGCAGGTGTACGCCGCGACCCTGCCGCTCGCGGACCGCTGCGTCGTCACGGAGATCGACCTCGAGGTCGACGGCGACGCGTTCGCGCCGGCGCTCGCGGCCGGTCCCGGCGGCGACTGGGAGCTCGGAGGGGTCGGCCCGGACGCTCCGGGCGCCCCGGACGGCGGCTGGCAGACCTCTGCGGCGGGGGTGCGGTTCCGGATGCTCACGTACGAGCGGCGGCGCTAGCCCGGTCGCGGGAGCCTGCGCGTGCGCTCGCGCGCACCCTGGTCGATCCTTGTCCTGCACGGGTGGCGCGATGACGCCCGCCCGCCGCGACCTGCGACCACGGAGGCCCCGCATGACGACCGAGACCACGCTCGCCGAGTCCTTCGACGGTCGGCGCTTCACCTACCGCCTCCCGCGCGTGTCGAGCATCGGCCCGGGAGACTTCGTGACGATCGGCGTGACGTTCCCGGAGACCGCCGAGCACCCCGGTGCGGCCCTGGTCATGGGGCAGGTCCTGACGCGCGCGACCAAGGCGGGGGACGCCGTCGGGCACGGGCGGATCCTCGGGGAGCTGCGCCCGGACGGCACGGTGGCCACGTCGGGGGGCGACCCGTTCACGTCGGATGACCTCGCCCCGGCCGGGGCGGGCGTGCTCGAGGCGCTCCAGGCGCGCGAGCGTGCGACGCTGCGGATCGGCGACCTGCACCACAGCCGCGGCAACGTGGACGCGCTGCTCCAGCCGCACCGTTTCAACCGGCACACGTTCCTGTGCGGGCAGTCGGGCTCGGGCAAGACGTACGCGCTCGGGGTCCTTCTCGAGCAGCTCCTCATCGACACCGACCTGCCCATGGTCATCCTCGACCCGAACTCGGACTTCGTGCGGATCGGCGAGCTGCTCGAGTCCGCGTCGTCCGAGGACGCCCACCGCCTGCGCGAGCTCGACGTGCGCGTCCTGCGCAACGACGGCGAGCACCACCCCGTCACCGCGCGGCTCACCGCGATGGAGGCCGCGAGCCAGGCCGCTGTGCTCCAGCTCGACCCGCTGACGGACCGCGGCGAGTACAACACGTTCCTGCGGATGCTCGAGAGCGCGACGGGTCCGGGCGGCGTCGCGGGAGCGCTCGGCGCCGCAGCCGGGCCGCCCGCCATCGCGACCGAGGGCATGCTCAACCCGCACACGATCCCGTCGGCACTGCGCGCCACGGGCGAGCCCGACGCGCTCCGGCTCGCCCAGCGCGTCGAGAACCTGGGGATCCTCGACTGGGACGTGTGGGCGGGCGTCGGGCAGTCCGTGAGCGAGGTGCTCGACGAGGGGCCCCGCGCGGTCGTGGTCGACCTCGGGAGCCTGCACACGCACGAGGAGCAGCTCGCGGTCTCGCTCGCCCTGCTCGACGAGCTGTGGGCCGACCGCGCCACGCGCAAGCCCCGACTGATCGTGATCGACGAGGCGCACAACGTGGTCTCGGCCGAGCCCGCGACCCAGCTCCAGCGGCTCACGACCGAGCGCGTGATCCAGATCGCCGCCGAGGGACGCAAGTTCGGGCTGTGGCTGCTGCTCTCGACGCAGCGGCCCTCCAAGATCCACCCGAACGTGCTCTCGCAGTGCGACAACGTGATCGTCATGCGCATGAGCTCTCCCGCCGACCTGGTCGAGCTCGAGGCCGTCTTCGGGTTCGCGCCGCCCGAGCTGCTCGCCGCGACCCCGTTCTTCCACCAGGGTGAGGCACTCATCGCGGGTGGGTTCGTGCCGGCCCCCGCGATCATCCAGATGGGCGCCCGGCGCACGGTCGAGGGCGGCTCGGACGTGCCCGTGCCGATGCCGGGCTAGACGCCCGCGTCGGCCCTCACGCTCGCGGCCCCGGGCCGGGTCGTCTCGACGGCCCGGCCCGTCCGTGCGCCCGCAGTGCCCGCAGTGCCCGCAGTGCCCGTCGTGCCCGGCGGCCGCGCAGCACCCGGCAGCCGCGCGACGACCGTCAGCCCGCCGCCCTCGCGCGGCTCGGCCGTGACCTCGCCGTCGTGCGCGGCCGCGACCGAGCGCACGATCGACAGGCCCAGCCCCACGCCGCCGCGCACGTACCCGCCGCGCCGGTCGGCCACGGCCCCGTCGCGCCCGAGCCGCCGGAACGGCTCGAACAGCGCCTCGACCTCGTACGACGGGACGACGGGGCCCGTGTTGGACACCGCGACCTCGACCGTCCCGCCCGGCCCGGGGCGCGTCGCGACGGCGACCCGGCCGCCGGGCTCGTTGTAGCGCACGGCGTTGTCGACGAGGTTCTGGACCAGCCGTTCGAGGAGCACGGCGTCACCGAGCAGGGGGGTCGGGGCCGTGTCGAGGCGCAGGTCGACACCGGCGTCGCGCGCGGAGACGCCCGCGGTCGCGACGGCCTGCGCGGCGACCTCGGCAAGGTCCACGGTCTCGGTGACGATCGGGGCCCGGTCCGCGGCGGCGAGCGTGAGGAGCCCCTCGATGAGGCGCTCCTGGCGCGCGTTGACCGCGAGCAGCGTCGCGCCGAGGTGGCGCGTGTCCTGGTGCGTCTCCGGGTCGTCGAGCGCGACCTCCAGGACCGTGCGGCTGATCGTGAGCGGGGTGCGCAGCTCGTGCGAGGCGTTGGCGACGAAACGGCGTTGCCCGTCGAACGACCGGTCGAGGCGCTCGAGCATCGCGTCGAACGTGTCGGCGAGGTCCTTGAGCTCGTCGTCGGGCCCAGAGTGCGCGATGCGCTCGTGGAGGTTGGTGTCCGCGACGCGCCGGGCCGTGGCCGTGATGCGGTGCAGGGGTGCGAGCACGCGCGAGGACATGACCCAGCCGAAGCCCACCGCGAGCACGCCGATCCCGAGCAGCGCGACGACCGACCACGTGAGGACCGTGCGCAGGGTCTGGTCGCGGGCCTCCTGGTTGTTGAGCTGGACGACGTCGCGCAGGTCGGTGAGTGTCCCCGCGGTGTCGGAGTACGTCGCGGTGGGTGTCAGGTCCTCGACCGGGCTGAACGGGATGGCCTCGCCCGAGACCAGGGCGGCCGACGTGGAGGCGTCCAAGGTCGCGTAGAGGCCGGGGTCGGTCGCCTGGACGGCGCCCACCGCGATGCCGACCGAGTCGAGCGGCTGGCGGTCGATCGCGGCCGCGAGCAGGACGTACAGGACGGCGATGAGCACGGCCCCGGCGACCACGAAGGCCGCGGCGTAGACGGCCGTGAGGCGAGCGCGCAGCGTGGGGCGCAGCACGGGGCGCGGGAGCGGCCTCATGCGACCCGGTACCCGACACCCGTGACGGTCTCGACGAGCGAGGCGTCCTCGAGCTTGCGGCGCAGCTGCTTGATGGTGAAGCGCACGACGCCCGTGAACGGGTCGATGTTCTCGTCCCAGACCTTCTCGAGCAGGTGCTCGGCCGACACGGGCCGCCCGTCGGCGCGCAGCAGCTCCTCGAGCACGCCGAACTCCTTGCGCGACAGGTGCACGAACCTCCCCTCGCGGTAGACCTCGTGCCGGCTCGTGTCGAGGCGCAGGCCCGAGCGTTCGAGCACGGGCGGGGCAGCGGGGCGCGCCCGCCGGCCGAGGGCCCGTACGCGGGCACTGAGCTCGGCGAACGCGAAGGGCTTGACGAGGTAGTCGTCGGCGCCCAGGTCGAGCCCGTTCACGCGGTCCAGCACGCCGCCCGAGGCTGTGAGCATGAGGACCCGCGCGTCGCCGCCCGAGGCCACGAGCGCCCGGCACACGTCGTCGCCGTGGACGCCGGGCAGGTCCCGGTCGAGCACGACGACGTCGTACGCGTTCACGTCGATCCGCGCCAGGGCCTCGTGCCCGTCGAGCGCGACGTCGACCGCCATCGCGAGCCGTCGCAGCCCCGTCGCGACCGCCTCCGCGATCAGCTCCTCGTCCTCCACCACCAGTACTCGCACCTGAGGAGCATGCCGGTGAGCACTGTGAGATCTCTGTGAGGGCGTGACTCACGGGGGTCTCACGGGCCGCCCGCTGAACTGTTCGTGCACCCCGTCCCCGAGGCCGTACGGCCCCGGGGACCGACCACGACGTGAGGACGCACCATGACCATCCACCAGACCCTGGCCCCGACCACGGGGCGCAGCAGAGCCCGCTCGCGTCGCAGCGCGGCGTCGGTCGCGTTCGTCGTCGCGCTCCTGTCGGTCACGCTCTCGGCGTGCGCGCCCGACGGCGCCCCGGACGTCGCGAGCGCGGGCGGCGGCACGGGCGAGAACAGCCAGGCGAAGGACGGGAAGTCGTACGAGGAGATGACCGACGCCGAGCGCGACGACCTGTCCCGCAAGTTCGCGAGCTGCATGCGGGACAACGGCGTGGACATGCCGGACCCGGACTCCTCGGGCGCCGTCGCCCTCACGACCGAGTCGGGCGCCGACATGGACGAGATGGACAAGGCGTTCGAGGCCTGCAAGGAGTTCCTGCCCAACGGCGGTGAGCCCATGAAGCCGAGCCCCGAGGACCTCGAGTCGCAGCGCGAGTTCGCGAGGTGCATGCGCGAGAACGGCATCGACATGCCGGACCCCGACCCGAACGGTGGCATGACGCAGGCGCTCGAGGTGCCCGACGACGTCGACGCGTTCGACGCGGCGATCGAGGCGTGCAACGGCGAGGGCGGCGCGAGCCTCTCGGTCGGCGGCGCGGTCCCGGCGGGTGGCGAGTGAGCCGCCGGCGGCACGTCGCCCCGGGCGACGGCCCCCGGAGCGCCGAGGTCAACGCACCGGCCGACGCGGCACCGGCGGGCGCCGCGCCCCGACGGCGGCGTCGCCGCGGGGCGATCGTCGGCGGCGTCGCCGGCGCCGTGGTGATCGGTGCCGGCGCCGTCCTGGTCCTGGGCGGGTTCGGTCGGGGCGCGGAACCCGACCCGGCCGCGTCCGGGCCCGGTGCGACCGCGACCGTGACGCGCCAGACGCTCGTCGAGCGGAGCACCGTCAAGGGTGTGCTCGGGTACGGCGAGGCCGTCGTCCAGGGACACCAGGGCGCGGGCGGCGACGGCGGGGGAGGAGGCGGGACCGTGACCTGGCTGCCCGGGGTGGGCGACGTCGTCGACCGCGGGGGAGTCCTGTTCAAGGTCGACGAGCACCCCACGGTCCTGCTGCTCGGCAGCCTGCCGATGTACCGCGACCTGGGCGTCGACGCCGAGGGGGACGACGTGCGCCAGCTCGAGGAGAACCTCGCGGCGCTCGGCTACACGGGCTTCACCGTGGACGCGAAGTTCACCGCAGCGACCGCCAAGGCCGTGGAGAAGTGGCAGAAGGACCGCGGGCTCGAGAAGACGGGGAGCGTCGGCCCGGCGGACGTGCTCGTGGTCCCCGGTCCGGTGCGGGTCGACGCGCTCAAGGTGCGGGTCGGGGCCCCGGCCGCGGCCGAGATCCTCACGACGACGGGCGTCGACCGGGCGATCTCGGTCGACCTCGACCTCGCCGACCGCGACCTGGCCGTCGAGGGGGGCGCCGTGAGCGTCGCGCTCCCCGGCGGCGGGTCGGCCGACGGCGTGATCACTGCGGTCGGGAGCCCCAAGATCGTCAAGGACGAGAGCGGCATGCCCGGGGCCTCCGACACGACCGTGGTCCCCGTGACCGTGACCCTCGCCGACGGGACCGAGGCCGACGCGGGGTCGGTCAAGGTCACGTTCGTCGCCGACGAACGGCCCGACGTGCTCACCGTGCCCGTCGCAGCGCTCCTCGCGCTCGCCGAGGGCGGGTACGGCGTCGAGGTCGTCGAGGGCGGCTCGACCCGTATCGTCGCCGTGACCACCGGGCTCTTCGCCGACGGGAACGTCGAGGTCACGGGCGACCTGGCCGAGGGTGACGTCGTCGGGATGCCGTCGTGAGCGCCGCGACCGTCGCGCTCGCGCCGTCCGCGACCGTGCCCGGGCCGGGGACCCCGGAAGGCGGTGGCGGGCCCGTCGTCACGCTGCACCAGGTCTCGCGCGTCTTCCCCGGGGGCGTCGCCGCGCTCCGGGACGTCCACCTCGACGTCGCGCGCGGCGAGCTCCTCGCGATCGTCGGGCCCTCGGGGTCGGGCAAGTCGACCATGCTCAACGTGATCGGCACGCTCGACCGGCCCACCTCGGGGCACGTCATGATCGACGACTTCCTCGTCGAGGACCTCGACGACCGCGAGGTGTCCGCGCTGCGCGCGAGCCGCATCGGGTTCGTGTTCCAGCACTTCCACCTGGCCGTCGGGGTCTCGGCGCTCGACAACGTGGCCGACGGCCTCCTGTACCGCGGGGTGGGGCGGCGCGAGCGGCGTCGTCGGGCGGCGGAAGCGCTCGAGCGGGTAGGACTGGGGCACCGGCTGACGCACCGGCCGCACGAGCTGTCGGGCGGGGAGAAGCAGCGGGTCGCGATCGCCCGCGCGGTCGTCGGCGACCCGCCTCTGCTGCTCGCCGACGAACCCACGGGCGCGCTCGACACGGTCGCCGGGGCCGGCGTCATGGACGTGCTGCGCGGGCTCAACGCGGCCGGCACGACCGTCGTCATCATCACGCACGACCGCGATCTCGCGGCCTCGCTGCCGCGTCAGGTCGTGATGCGCGACGGCGCGATCGTCGCGGACGTCTCGGGCCCGGCCCGCGAGGGCCGGGGGACCGTCTTCGACGCGTCGCCGGGAGTCCTCGGCGCGGTGCCGGACGGCGTGGCCGCAGGCCACCCGACCGACGCGTCGACCGAGGAGGCGTCGTGCTGACCGTGCTGCGCCCGGCCCGGCTCGCAGCCCCCGACGTGCTCCGCGTCGGTGCGACCGGTCTGCGCACCCGCCCGCTGCGGGCCGTCCTGTCGGCGCTGGGCATCGCGATCGGCATCGCGGCCATGGTCGCGGTCGTCGGGATCTCGAGCTCCTCGCGCGCCGAGCTCGACCGGACGCTCGCGACCCTCGGGACCAACCTGCTGCGGGTGGCTCCGGGCACCGACCTGTTCGGGGAGGCGGCCAGCCTCCCGCCCGAGTCCGTCGAGATGGTGCGCCGGATCGCGCCCGTCGAGACGGCGACGTCGGTCGCGCTGCTCAAGGCCAAGGCGTACCGCACGGACCTGGTCCCGGCCGGTGAGTCGGGCGGGATCGGGGTGTACGCGACCGACCTCGACCTACTCGAGTCGATCGGGGGGAGCGTGGCCCAGGGCGCGTGGCTCACCGAGGCGACCTCGCAGTTCCCGGCCGTCGTCCTGGGGCACACGACCGCCGAGCGGCTCGGGATCTCGGCCCCGGACCCGGCCGTCAAGGTCTGGATCGGCGGCGAGTGGTTCACGGTCGTCGGGATCCTCGACCCCGTCCCCCTGGCTCCCGAGGTCGACCTCGGGGCCCTCGTCGGGCGCGAGGCCGCGGCGGAGTACCTCGGCTGGGACGAGCTGCCGACGACGATCTTCACGCGGACCCGGGAGGACGCCGTCGAGCAGGTGCGCAGCGTGCTCGGCCCCACGGCCAACCCGCAAGCGCCCAACGAGGTCGACGTCTCGCGCCCCTCGGACGCGCTCGCGGCCCAGCAGGCGACGGACGAGGCGTTCACGGGTCTGCTCGTCGGGCTCGGCGCGGTCGCGCTGCTCGTGGGCGGGATCGGGGTCGCCAACACCATGGTGATCTCGGTGCTCGAACGACGGGCGGAGATCGGGCTGCGCCGCTCGCTCGGGGCGACGCGGGGGCAGATCCGCGGGCAGTTCCTCGTCGAGTCCCTGGTGCTCTCCCTCATGGGAGGGGCCGCCGGGGTCCTGATCGGCGTCGGCATCACGGCCGGGTACGCCACCTCGCAGGGGTGGCCGGTCGCCGTGCCGCCCGTCGTCGCGGCCGGAGGGCTCGTCGCGACGCTCGCGATCGGGGCCGTCGCCGGCCTCTACCCCGCGGTGCGGGCGGCGCGCATGGCGCCGACCGAGGCGCTCGCGGCGGTCTGACCGCGCAGGTGGGGTGCCGGGCCTGAGGTCCGGCACCCCACCGGCGACAGCCCGGCGGGATGGGACGCCCGGGCCGGCGCACCGTAGAGGCCGTAGTGTCCCGACACATGCTCACGCGACCGGACCGACACCTCACCGTGACCTGGCTGGGCGCGGTGATCCTCGCCGTCGGGCTTGCTGCGTGCAGCGCGGGGACCGGCGACGAGGCCGCGTCGCCGAGTGCCGAGCCCGCTCCGGCCGTGGCCTCGCCAGGGGCCCCGGCCGGTGCGGACACCAACCCGTTCCTCGCGGGCGCCCCCGCGGCGGACCCGGACATGCAGTCGGTGCACGCCGCCGACGCGCTCCGGGCGAGCGACCCCGACGGGGCCGCCGCGCTCGACGTCATCAGCGAGGTGGGGGCGTCCCTGTGGGTCGGGGACTGGTTCGACCCCGCCGCGGCGCAGGCGCTCGTGCACGACTACGCGACCGCGGCCCACGCGGCCGGACGCACGGGCGTCGTCACGATCTACGCGATCCCGGCCCGGGACTGCGGCTCGTTCTCCGACGGCGGCCTCACGCCCGAGGAGTACCGGGCCGGGCTGCTGCGGCAGGCGACCGCGGCGCTCGCGGACGCCGGCGCGAGCGTCTACCTCGACGCCGGGAACTCGGCGTGGATCGACGCGCCGACCATGGCCGACCGCCTGCGGCAGGCCGGGATCGAGGACGCCCGCGGGTTCGCGACCAACGTCTCGAACTTCCGCACCACGTCCGACGAGCGCGCGTACGGCGACCAGCTTGCCGCGCTGCTCGGCACGCACTACGTGGTCGACACGTCGCGCAACGGGCTCGGGCCCCTGGGCGACGGGCCGCTCGACTGGTGCAACCCTGCGGGGCGCGCGCTCGGCGAGAAGCCCGCAGCGGTCGACGACGGCAGCGCCCTGGACGCGTACCTCTACGTCAAGGTCCCCGGGGAGTCCGACGGCGAGTGCGACCGCGGCGACCCGGCCGCCGGTCAGTTCTGGCCCGAGTACGCGATCGGGCTGGTCGAGCGCGCGGGCGGGTAGAGCGGCCGGGGGGACAGCCGGG
>NZ_MAQA01000033.1 GCF_001692445.1 Oerskovia enterophila
GGATGTGTATAAGGGACAGGGTCGGGGCCCCGTGCGTGCCGGGGGCCTCGAGCAGGGTGGGTGGCGTGGTGGTCACGGGGTCACCTCCTGCACGGTCCCGCGGCCCGACGACGTCGCGCCGGGTCCGGTGGTCGAGGTCACCGCGGTGGTCGGGGCCTCGGGAGCCGCGTCCGCACGGGAGGCCACGAGGTGGGTCCCGAGCAGGGCCGTGCAGATGAACAGGTAGAGACCGATCGTGAAGGTGATCGACTGTCGTTCCAGGTTGGGCCGGGCGGGAGCGGGGTCGCCGCGTCCTGCGCGCGGGTGCGGCACGCGACCGCTGAACGTGGTGGGGCGTGCGGTGCTGAGGTGGGTCGTCGTCGACATGCTGGTCCTTCCCGGCGCCGTGCTCTCGACGGTGCCGACCGGACGCCGGGCCCGACGGCGCGCCGGAGCGCGGGGTCGAGGAGCGGCGGGGGAAACGGTGCACGGAGCGCACTGGCGACCGCCCCGGAGGGCCCGCCGGAAGGGCTGACGAAGGTCAGCGGGCAGGACGAAGGGGTGCGAACGCGCAGTGCGGGGATCTATGACTGCTGCCGTCCTGCATCGCTCTCACCTCCTTCTCATCTGCTTCTGGTTCCGTGCACGTACTGAGGTACCGAGCTTTCGGCAGTCAGGACGGAGGGACGAGGTCACCCTAGACCTCGTCTCAGGTGGCGGCAAGCCACCACAGGGGAAACCGTCGAGGATACGCACGGGTAACAGCACAGGATGCCTGGCTTTACGTCGGGTTGTTAACATTCCTGAGAGTCGTCCGGCCATCGTTGCCCCGGACGGGAGGGTCTGACATGCCAGCCAGCCAGCAAGACTTCCTGACCTCAGAGCAGGGACGCACGTCCCGCGCGGCCACCGAGCACCGGCCGGAGCGGCTGTCCTCGCGCAGGGCGGAGATCGATCTCGCGTTGGCCGCCGTCGCGGACGGCCGCGGCGCCTTCGTGTGGTCGGGCGAGCCCGGCATGGGAGCGAGCACCACGCTCGAGCTCGTCCACGAGGCGCTCCACGAGGCGCCGGGTCCCCACCCGCCCCTCGTGCTGCGGGTCGCGCAGAGCGTCGGTCCGCAGCGTTCGGGGGGAGCGGTGCGGTCGATCGTCTCCCAGCTGGCCCAGGCGACGGGGCACGACGTCCCCGACCGCCTGGTGCGCCCGCTCGACGTCGCGGACCCCGAGTACGGGTATCTCCCGGAGGTCGGTGCCGTCGCGCTCGCCGAGTACCTCGAGGAAGCGGTCCCGGACCGGACCGTCGTGCTGCTCGCCGACGACCTCCACCTCGTCGACGAGATCAGCCGGGCGGTGATCGTGGGGCTCGTCGCCCAGCGGCGTGCCTCGCTCGTGCTGCTCGCGACGTCGGTCCCGGGCGGGTTCGAGCGCCCGCTGCCGTACCCCGTCGAGGTGCGTGAGCTCGCGCCGCTCGGGCCGGCCGAGGCCCTGCACCTCCTCCTCGTCGAGGAGCGGCTCTCCGTGGCCCCGCACGTCGCCGCGAGGCTGTCGCGACACCTCGCGGGGAACGCCGCCGCGATCTCGCAGACCGCTCGGACGCTCTCGGCCGAGCAGCTCGCGGGGACCGCGATCCTGCCGGACCCGTTGCCGCCGGTCCCCGCGGTGCGCAGACTGCTCGGCGACCGGCTCGCCGAGCTCGCGCCCGAGGAGCTGCGGGCGCTGCTGGTCGCGGCCGTCGCGGTCGTCGAGCGCACCGACATCCTCCTCGCCGCCTCGGGCCTGAGCATCGAGGAGGTCCTGGACGGCCCCCTCTCGGGGCACCTGTCGCTGGTCTCGGGGAGGTTCGCGTTCACGGACCCCCGCGTCCGGTCGCTCGTGCACGGCGAGGCCCGGCTCGCGGACAAGACCGCCGCGCACCTGCGCCTGGCCACGGTCCACACCGCGGTCGACGAGCAGGACATCGCGACCTGGCACACGGCGCTCGCGACCCTCGCGGGGGACGCCGCGCTGGTCCCCGGCCTGGTGTCCCTCGCGCAGCGGCTGCTCGACCGGGGTGACGTCGTCTGGGCGCACGAGGTGGCGCGCGAGGCCGCCAGCCAGGCCACGGGGCACGAGCGCGGGGAGGCGTACGTCCTCGCGGGCACCGCGGCGCTCCAGTCCGGGCACGTGCACGACGCCGCGGACTGGCTGCGACGGGCCGCCCGCTGCGACGGGACCGTGAGCGCGGCCCGGATCCTCGGCCCGCTGGTCGTCGCGCTCACGCACGTCCAGGGGCAGGTGCCCGACGACGTGATCGCGCCCTACCTCGCACTCGCCGACACCGACGACGCGTGCACGTGCTGCGTCGACCGGGACGGGAACCCGCGCGAGGCCGCAGGGAGCTGTGAGATCGGGGACGTCGTGCGGGGGCTGACGAGCGCCGCGACGCTGCACGCCGAGCGTGGCGACGGCGTCGCGGCCGCCCAGGCGTTCGACGCGGCCAAGCGCCTGGCCCGGCGCTGCACGCAGGGCGTCGGGGGACTGGACATCACCCGGGCCTGGCTCGCGAACTACGGGGTCGGGGAGCGCGGCGAGGGGCCGTGCGCTCCGGGCTCGGGCCTCACCGCCGAGCAGGAGGCCTACTCCCAGGTCAGCCGCGCCTTCTCGCTCGCCGACGAGGACGCGCTCGACGTCGCGGGCCAGGCGCTCGCGAGCGCGGTCGCGAACCTCGCCCCGGTGCACTCCGGGGGCCGATGGTTCGACACCCCGTCCGGGGCCGTGACTCCGTACGTCGAGGCGCACCTGCGTCTGGCTCAGGTCCTGGTCCACTTCTGGTCGGGGAACATCACCAAGGCGCGCCGCGAGCTCGAGGAGGCGGCCTTCCGGCTCCCGGTCGGTCTGCCGTTCGCGGGGACCGGGGTCGCGGTCGCACGGCGCCTCGACATGGCTGTCCACGGGAGCGTCGGGACGCTCGCGACGGCGCTCGAGGAGACGTGCTCGTGCCCGACGTCGCGCCCCGTCCGGCTCGGCCTCCTGGTCGACCGGGCCATCGGGGCGTCGTTCGCGCGGCACCACACCCAGGCGGCGACCCTGCTCGAGCTCGCTGCGGAGACCGACCGACGCGACTGCGCGCACATGCTGCACCTGCCGGGCATGGACGACGTCGAGGCGTGGGTGCTCGCGGGACGGCCCGACGCGGCCGAGCGCGCCCTGGCCCGGCGCAGGGTCGAGGCCAAGGACCTCTCCCCGGCGAACCGGGTCGCGACGCTCGCCCGCGCGGAGATCGCCCTGGCGCGCTCGGAGGACGCGGTCGTGCTGCGCGACGCGGTCGCGTCGGCGGGTCGCGGGATCGCGTCACCGTTCGAGCACGGTCGCACCGAGCTGTGCCTGGGGCGCGCCCTCACCCGGTGGGGGGACCTGCCTGCCGCGCACGAGCACCTGCTCTCGGCGGTCGAGCTCCTCACGCAGTCGGGCGCCCGGGCGTGGGCGCGGCAGGCGCAGGAGGAGCTGGGCCGGGTCCTCGCGCTCCTCGACGACGGGCTCGCGACGCCCGACGCCCGGGTCGCCGCGGCCCCGCCCGGCGGTCCCGGCGCCCCCGGGGGAGCCGGGACGGGGACGGGAGCGACGTCGTCGGGCCTGGGGAGGCCACGGCTCGCCGCACGCGAGAGCGACGTGTCCGACGACGCGCTCGACGAGCTGCGCGGGCGATGGTCCGACGAGCTGACCGAGCGGGAGCTCGACGTCGCGCTCCTCGTCGTGCAGGGCGGCTCCAACCGTGAGGCGGCGGACCAGCTCTATCTCTCCGTCCGGACGGTCGAGGTGCACCTGGGACGCGTCTTCCGCAAGCTCGGGGTGCGCTCACGGGTCGAGCTCGCGGTGCTCGCGCACCGCGTCGGACGCTGAGGGTACGTACGTCCGCGGGCAGTACGTACGGGGGAACACCTACGCGACCTCGTGTATGTACGCGAGGTGAACAATGTGGGAAACGCTGATTCCCGAGGGCGTGCGCGCTCCCTAGGGTCGGGGTGTTCCTGGGCAACGACGTCCGGGGTCACCGGGCACAGAGCCCCCACCCAGTGAGGCAGACACATGCGACTGAGATCCCCACGAGGCCGCGCGAGGAAGGTGGCCGCGGGACTGACCGCGACGGCCATGCTCGCCGCGTCCCTGGTCGCCGGCACCGTCGCCGCGACCGCCGCCCCCCTCCCCGCAGCCACCACGACCGCCACCTCGGGCGACAGCGCGATCAACGGCTACCGCAACGTCGCGTACTTCACCCAGTGGGGTGTGTACGGGCGTGACTTCAAGATGAAGGAGCTCCAGGACTCCGGCGCCGCCGCCGACCTGACGCACCTCAACTACGCGTTCGGCAACATCCACCACCAGACCCTCACGTGCTTCGAGGCCAACAAGGCCCAGGGGACCGGCCCCAACGGGTCCGACGGCGCGGGCGACGCGTGGGCCGACTACGGCATGGGCTACACCGCGGCCAACTCGGTCGCAGGCGTGGCCGACGCCTGGGACCAGCCGCTCGCCGGCTCGTTCAACCAGATCAAGCAGCTCAAGGCCAAGAACCCGCAGCTCAAGGCCATGCTCTCGATCGGCGGCTGGACCTGGTCCAAGAACTTCTCCAAGGCCGCCGCGACCGACGCGAGCCGCAAGAAGCTCGTGTCCTCGTGCATCGACCTGTACCTCAAGGGCAACCTGCCCGTCGTCGACGGTCGCGGCGGCCCCGGTGCGGCAGCAGGCGTGTTCGACGGCTTCGACATCGACTGGGAGTGGCCCGGCTCGCTCAACGGTGAGGTCGGCAACATCGTCGACGTCGCGGGCGACAAGGCGAACTTCAAGGCGCTCCTCAAGGAGTTCCGCACCCAGCTCGACGCCTACGGCGCCACGACGGGCAAGCACTACCAGCTCAGCGCGTTCCTCCCGGCCAACCCCGACGACATCGCGTCCGGCGGGTGGAACGACCCGGAGAACTACCAGTACCTCGACTTCGGGAACATCCAGGGCTACGACCTGCACGGCGCCTGGAACAAGACCCTCACGGGCCACCAGGGCAACCTGTACGACGACCCGACGGACACTCGCCCCGCGAACAAGCGGTACAGCGTCGACAAGGCCGTCAAGGCGTACCTCGACAACGGCGTGCCGGCCAAGCAGCTCACGGTGGGCCTCGCGATGTACGGGCGTGGCTGGAAGGGCGCGACGTCGTCGGCGCCCTGGGGCGTCGCGACCGACGCAGGGCCCGGCACGTGGGAGGCCGGCAACGAGGACTACGACAAGCTGAAGAACCTCGGTACGGGGTACTTCGACCCGGTGTCCGTGGCCTCCTGGCGCTACGACGGCAACCAGTGGTGGAGCTTCGACGACCCGAGGTCCGTCGGTGTGAAGGGCGACTACATCGCCACCAAGAAGCTCGGCGGGGCCATGTGGTGGGACCTCACGGGCAACCAGGACGGCTCGCTGCTCAAGGGGCTCGCGACGAAGTTCCGTGCAGCCCCGGCAGGACCGGTCACGGGCGGCTCGACCGGTGGTGACCCGACGGGCACCGACCCGACGGGCACCGACCCGACGGGCACCGACCCGACGGGCACCGACCCGACGGGCACCGACCCGACGGGCACCGACCCGACCGGGACCGACCCGACCGGCGGGACGGGGACGGCGTGCGCGCCGGCCTGGTCCGCGAGCAGCCCTTACAACGGAGGCGCGACGGTCTCTCACAGCGGCAAGAACTACAAGGCCAAGTGGTGGACCCTGAACGAGACCCCCGGCACGGCCGGAAGCCCCTGGGAGCTCGTCGCCGCATGCGGCACGACCGACCCGACGGGTGGCACGACCGGCGGGACGACAGGTAGCACCGGCGGCACGACGGGCACGGGGACGTGCACCGCCCCGGCCTGGTCCGCCTCCGCGACCTACTCCGGCGGCGCGACCGTCTCTCACGCGGGCCAGAAGTACACGGCCAAGTGGTGGACGCAGAACAACGTCCCCGGAGCCGAGCAGTACGGCCCGTGGCAGGCGCTCGGCGCCTGCTGAAGCCGAGCCGGGGGCGGGCAACCCCGCCCCGCCCCCGGCTCACCCTCTACCCCCGCCGAGGACCGACGCCGGACGAGGCTCCGTCATCGGTGGGCACCACGGAGCGGTCCCTCCGCTGCCGGGCCCGGGGACCGTCGCGCAAGGAGAGCTCCTCGCGCTCGACCGGCTCCGGGCTCGGCCCTCCGCCTCCCGCAGGGCGAAGCTCTGCGGCCCTCTGCGCTTCATGCACACCGTGTGTCGCGCTCCGCACAACGAAGGCAGATTCATGCACGTGAAACTCACCGGGCACCGCGCTCGGGTCGGCGCGGCCCTCGCGACGACCGCAGCGTTGCTCGCGACGATGGTCGTCACGGCCACCGCCACGTCCTCGGTGGCAGCCACCGCCTGCGCGCCGGCGTGGTCCTCGACAGCCACCTACACCGGGTCCGCGACCGCGTCGTACGGCGGCGTGAACTACCGCGCGAAGTGGTGGACGCAGGGCAACGTCCCGGGCACCGAGACGACGAGCCCCTGGGAGTCCCAGGGCGCGTGCGGCACGCCGGACCCGACCGGCACGCCGGACCCGACGGGCACCCCCGACCCGACCGGTACGCCGGACCCGACGGGCACCCCCGACCCGACCGGCACGCCGGACCCCACGGGGACGACCACACCCCCCGTGACCCCGGCGACGGGCCACGAGGCGTGCCGTCCCGACGGCATGTACAAGACCCCTGGCGTCGACGTGCCCTACTGCGACGTCTACGACGCCGACGGCCGGGAGAAGCTCCCCAACGGGCTCGACCGCCGCGTGATCGGCTACTTCTCGAGCTGGCGCACGGGCACCAACGGGCAGCCGCGCTACCTCGCGAGCGACATCCCCTGGAACAAGCTCTCGCACATCAACTACGCGTTCGCCCACGTGGGTGCGGACAACAAGATCTCGGTCAACGCTCAGGCAGCAGGCAACCCGGCGACGGGCATGACATGGCCGGGCGTCGCCGGTGCGGAGATGGACCCGAGCCTGTCGTACCAGGGGCACTTCAACCTGCTCGCCAAGTACAAGAAGGCGAACCCGGGCGTCAAGGTGATCCCCGCCGTCGGCGGCTGGGCCGAGACGGGTGGCTACTTCGACGCCGACGGCAAGCGCGTCGCATCCGGTGGTTTTTACACCATGACCGAGTCCCAGGCGAAGATCGACACGTTCGCGGACTCGACGGTCGCGTTCATCCGTCAGTACGGGTTCGACGGCATCGACATCGACTACGAGTACCCCACGTCCAACAAGGGCGCCGGCAACCCGGACGACTTCGCGTTCTCGGACGCCAAGCGCGGCCAGCACTTCCAGGGCTACGTGAACCTGCTCAAGACGCTCCGCGAGAAGCTCGACAAGGCGGGGGCCGAGGACGGCGAGTACTACATGCTGACGACCGCGACGCCGTCGTCGGGATGGCTGCTGCGCGGCATGGAGGCCTACCAGGTCGTCCAGTACCTCGACTACGTCAACCTCATGTCCTACGACCTGCACGGTGCGTGGAACGAGCACGTCGGCGGCAACTCGCCGCTGTTCGACGACGGCAAGGACCCCGAGCTCACGGCCGCGGGCGTCTACACGGCGTACCAGGGCATGGGCTACCTCAACGGTGACTGGGCCGCGCACTACTTCCGCGGCGCGATGCCCGCGGGCCGGGTCAACCTCGGCGTCGGCTTCTACACCCGTGGCTTCCAGGGCGTCCAGGGCGGCGTCGACGGCATGGGTGGCAAGGCGGTCCCGCCGGCAGGGTTCTCGTGCCCGGCGGGCACCAACGGCAAGTGCGGCTACGGGGCCGAGGGCGTCGACAACCTCTGGTTCGACTCCGACCCCATGGGCAACGCGGTCCCGGCCGGCGTGAACCCGATCTGGCACGCGCTCAACCTCCAGAAGGGCATCGCGGGCGACTACGCGGCCTCCTACAAGGTCCCGACGGCGGTCACGGGCTCGTACGTGCACCACTTCGACCCGGTGACCAAGAACGAGTGGTGGTGGAACGCGAGCAAGAAGGTCTTCCTCTCGGGTGACACGACGCAGGCCATCGGCGCGAAGGCCGACTACGTCGCGGACACCGGCCTCGGCGGCATCATGATCTGGGAGCTCGCGGGCGACTACGGCTACAACTCGGCCAAGGGACAGTACGAGATCGGCCAGACCATGGTCGACCTCATGCACTCGAAGCTGAGCGCCACCACCGCCTACGGGGCCACCAAGGCCAACGCCGACCGCGTCATGCCGAAGCAGGCGATCGACATGAGCATCGACTACACGCAGTTCGCGCTCGGGGACAGCAACTACCCGATCAACCCGAAGGTCGTCTTCACCAACAGGTCGAAGACCGACATCCCGGCGGGGGCGACCATCTCGTTCCAGTACGGGACGACCGACACGGGCGAGATGAGCGACTGGTCCGGCATGAAGACCGCGACCGTCACGAAGGGGCACACGGGGCCGAACGTCGGCGGGCTCAAGGGCGACTTCCACACCGCGCAGTTCACGGTGCCCCTCGGCGGGATCCCCGCGGGCGGCAGCATCACGAACCAGCTGAAGTGGACCATGCCGATCGCGCAGTTCTCCAACGTGATCGTCACGATCGGCGGCGTGTCGTACTCGACGACGTACGACTACCCGCGGGGCGTCACGGTCGTCGAGCCCACCGGCGGCACCACGGGTGGTTCGACCGGCGGCACCACCGGTGGTACGACGGGTGGCTCGACCGGCGGGACGGGGACGTGCCTCGCGCCCGCCTGGTCCGCGACCGAGACGTACACGGGCGGCAAGGTGGTCAGCCACTCCGGGCGCACGTGGACGGCGAAGTACTGGACCCAGGGCGAGGCTCCGGGCTCCCAGCAGTGGGGTGCCTGGTCCGACAGCGGCGCGTGCTGACCCCCTGAGCACGTCGTCGACCCCGCGGCCGGTCGGGCAGGGACTCTGACCAGCCCGTCCGACCGCGGGGTCGACAACCGGGGTACGGGTTTCCCCGTACCCCGCCGGCAAGGATGTGGGATTCCCTCATCTCCGTCCCGGCCCGGCATCAGTAGCGTGAAATCGTCCGAGGCCCCGGCGCGACTCTCCCCAGTGGGTCGCGCCGGGGCCGACCTACATGAGTGAGGCAGTACCCCCGTGCACAAGCTCCAGCCGATTCTTCTTCCGGCCGCACCCGAGGTCGCCGTCGCGGCGGCTGTCCAGCCCGCCCGACGACGTCGCACCGGCCGTGCGCGCCTCGTCCCGATCGCGGGGGTCGTCCTGGGGGTAGGGCTCCTCGCGTCGGCCTGCACCGGTGGCTCGTCCGACAAGGCGACCGCGGACACGGACCCCTCGGGTTCTGGTCCTGCTGCCGCCGAGAACCACGACGAGCACGAGGGCCAGCACACGAACACCGTGGACGTGGGCCCGCTCGCGCTCTTCGCCGCCGACTACTGGTCGGTCGTGCAGCCCTCGGAGGGCTTGACCCAGGTGCGTGCTGGGGGCTGCCCCGAGGGTGAGGCGTGCCCGAGCTTCGACGTCCTCAGCGGCGACGCGGTCGGTGAGGTCGACACGACGCAGGCCTACGTCCCCGAGGGGGCGTTCTGCCCGGGCCCCGGCAAGCTCGAGGTGGGTGCGTCGAAGGAGACCAGCACGCTCGACGTCGAGATCGACGGCGCCAAGGGCACGCTGACGCGCTTCGACCTCAGCTGCGTCGACGCGGCCGGCGCCGAGCAGATGACGGTCGAGCAGCTGCAGTGGTTCATCCCGGAGTCGCCCAACGGCCCCACGCTGATCGCCGACCGGTGGGCCTTCGAGGGCCTCGAGTCGCGCCTCTACGCGGGCACCTGGGCGAGCGCGTCGGCCTAACCGAGGCCAGTCCTGGTCGTTGCACGCAAGAAGGCCCCCGGTGGTGATCACCGGGGGCCTTCGTGCTCTGCGGGGTTCGTCAGGCGTTGCCCTTGCGACCGCGACGGGCGACGAGCACGAGGCCGCCACCGACGAGCAGGAGGGCTGCGCCGATGCCGACGAACTTGCCGACCGTGGCACCGGTCTCCGCCAGGCCACCCTGGGACTCCGAGACGTTGGCCACGGTCGTGACCTTCCCGTCGACGGTCGTCCCCGGGGGAGGCGTCGTCTTGCCCGGCGGGTTCGTGTTGCAGTTCGGGCTGGACGGCGGGTAGGCCACGGAGACCGTGGTCTCAGGGTTGACCTGGAACAGGACGTCGACCGTGGGGCGGACCCAGCCGAAGCTGCCGCCCTCGACCCATTCGCCGTCCTCGAACACCCAGCCCGGCCATCCGGTGGGTTCGCCGGCGGAGTTCACGGTAGCCCCGGGCCACAGGACACGCCCGGAGAGGGGCAGCCCGGCCTGGACGACGTTCTCGCCCGTCGGGTTGAGCCACGTGATGGTGACGGTCTCGTTCGGCGTGCCCGTCACGTCGACGTCGTACACGAGATAAGGCACGTCGCCGTCGCACACGGGCTGGAGAACCGTGAGCTCGATCGTCGGGGGTGGCGTCGTCTCGACGTAGTCGCCGGTGGTCGGGGTCGCGTCGGGGGTCTCGACGGAAGCGTTCGCCGCGGGGCCGACGAGAGCCGTCGCACCCACGAGCCCTGCGACGACGAGTCCTCGCGCCCAGAGTGTGGTCCTTGATGTGCTCATGGCGTCATCACCAGTCTTGTTCGTGGCGGTCGATGAAAGGGAAGGTCAAAGCTCTGGTGCACGTTGGTACCGGCAATGGACCCTGACTTGTCAGGGTATCCACTATCGGGCGGCAGATGGACGGGTGTCCGGGTGAAAATCAATCCTCGCGGAATTGTTGCTTCGCCGTGACATCGCCGCCGGTCACCCGCAGACCGGCACCTCGATCGTGGCGAGACCTCCTTGGCGGATGGTCGGGGTCGACCAGAGGTCGATCTGTCGGGTGCCCGACGAGCTGCTCGTGCCACCTGTCCCGTCGCTCGTGACCGTGAACGTGACGCTCGTGCTCTGTCCCGGAGAGAGCTCGCGCGGCAGCGTCGCGACGGCGCGGCCGTGACTCTCCACGACCTTGCTGCCGGTCAGTGTCCCGTCGGCGACCGTGTTCACGATGCGCCCCCCGCGCGGTGGGTAGAGGAACAGATCGGTCCGGATGTTTCCCGGAGGTGTGCCGGAGATCCCCCCGCCGGTCACGTACCAGGGCAGGTCGGTCGCGGCGTCTGCCGGGGCGTCGGACGTGAGGTCCACGCGGAAGGTGTCCGTACGTCCGGAAGCGGAGCACTCGCTGGCCACGTGCTGGACGGTCGAGTCGAGGTAGTAGTCCATCTTTCCTGCGGTCGCGTCGTTGAAGAAGATGCCGATGCTGTCCGCTGCACGATCGGACGACGAGATGTCACCGGAGATCACGGTGTCGCTGAGAAGGTCCTGTTCGTCCTCGTGGCTCGACCAGACGAGGACGCGGTGCTCGCTGGCCGCACGGCGGACCGCGTCGAGCAGGCTCCCGGCGTCCGTGCCGCCGGACAGGGCCGTCGAGAGGACCGACGACGCGACGGCCGCGAAGAACGCGTCCGTCTCGTCGCCGGGCTCGAGCTCTGCGTAGGCGTCCGAGAGGAGGGTCGAGACGGCGTTGCCCGCGTCGATGGTGGTCCCCGCGACGTCGACCGGACCGGTCGCCTCGAGCAGGTAGGACAGGGCGACGGGGTCGAGCGTGAGGATGCCGTCGACCGCCTGCCCCTGCGAGGCCTCCCACATCGCTGCGGCCAGCGGCGCTGCTGTCGGGAAGTCGGGGGTGAAGACGGTGTCCTGGACGTAGACAGCCATGTTCGGGCCGAAGAGCTCCTCGTCGGCCGGAGCCAGCGGACGGATGCCCCCGGGGAACGGGCCCACGGCGCTGGTCGAGGCCTGCCCGCCGAGCGTGATGGTCCCGTTCTCGGTGCCGATCAGGGCGAACGCGCCCGGGATGCCGCCCGGCGAGCGGAGCTCGGCGCTGTTGAGGGCCATGACGAGGTAGGTCCGCGGCCCCTCGGCGCCGAGCATCGCGGGCAGGAGGGTCGTGGTGCGGTGCGCGGTCGTGACGAGACCGTCGAGCGTGCCGACCTTGTCCTGGAGGTCGACCACGGGCCCGGCGAGCTCGTCGTGCAGGTCGGCGACGTCGAGCGCGTCGACGCGGTCCACGACCGTGGACATGGTGCCCGCCGCGGACTCGATCCGCGGAGCGGCCGCGGTCAGCGGCGCGAGGTCGACCGTGCCGTCGTTCACCTGGACGCCGCCCTCGGACACCGTGGCCGCGGCGGCCGCGAGCGGCGGGAGCACGTCCTGGGTGATCTCGTCGAGCGCCCAGGCGGCGGTCGAGAAGGCGCGGACGTCCGCGCCGAAGAACGGTGCGCGCTCTGCGAGCCACCACAGCGGACCGTCCGTGCTGCTGCGGGCGTCCGCGGTGAGGGGCTGGACCTCGGCGAGGGCGGCCTCTGCTGCGGCACCGTCCCCCGAACGCAGTGCCTCCTCGACCGCCGGGACCTTCTCGATCGCCTCGGTGAGCGAGGAGCGAGCCGCGAGCGCGTCGCGCGCCAGGAGGCCGGCGCACACGAGGAACGCGACGAGCAGGAGGAACAGGGCGAGGATCACCCACCCGGCCGTGCGCCCCTTGCGCTTCGTCGGACGGTGGGTGGGCTGCGGCGTCGGGACGGCGGCGTCGGGGGCGCTCATGCCCCCAGGGTAGAGGCATGATCGTGGCAGGCACGTGGCAGGCACGTGGCAGGCACGTGGCAGGCACGTGGCAGGCACGTGGCAGGCGCGGGACACGTGCCGGTCGTGGTGCAAGGAGTCGCTCCGCCGCGACACAGGGAGGGTGATGATGCCGGCGATCCCACCTGGAGCCCCTGTGACGCCCCCGCCCCGCGACGACGCCTGGTTCGAGGCGCTGTTCACCGCGCACACGACGGCGGTGTACCGATACTTCCGTCGCCGCCTGCCCGCCCAGGGAGGCGGGGCCGGACCGGACGCCGAGGACCTGACGGCCGAGGTCTTCGCGACCGCGTGGCGTCGCCGGGCCGACCTCCCCGAGGACGCCGAGCTCCCGTGGCTCTACCGCACGGCCGGGTTCGTCCTCGCGAACCACCGGCGCAAGATGCGCCCGGTCCTCGTGGCCGACGTCCCCGAGGAGCCCGACGACGTCGACCCGATGTCGCTCGCTCTCGGTGACGACCACGTCCGTCGGGTGCTCGGCGTGCTCTCGCCCCGTGACCGGCGCATCCTGCTCCTCAACGCCTGGGACGGCGTCTCCGGGGACGAGCTCGCCGAGGTCCTCGGGGTGAGTCGGGGCGGCGCCGACGCGGCGCTGTCGCGGGCCAGGTCGCGCCTGCGTGAGGCCTGGGCCGCGCAGGCCCGGGCAGGCGACACGGGCGAGGTGCCGGTCGCGCAGGTCCGCGCCCGGACGGCGATGCCGACGCTTCGCCCGGTGCAAGACCCGGAGCGCTGACGACACAGACGGGGTAGAGGATCCGGGCCCCCGGATCGACGAGCTGGAGGCTCCCGATGAGCACCGACGACCGCACCCCTGGACCGACCCCCGAGCCCCGCGACGAGGCGTACGAGCGCGTGCGTGGCGCCGACCCGGCCGCGACGGCGACCCCTGACCTGGGGGCCATCGCGGCCAAGGACGAGACGGTCCGCGCGCACCTGTCCGGCACGTTCGGCGCCTCGGGTGCGAGCGAGGCCGCGGCCCGGGCGGGGGGCGCCGGGACGGACCTGCCGTCGTCGGGCAGCGGCGCGCTGCACGCGGGGGGCACGACGGCGGACGCCGACCTGCCCGACGAGCTGGCTGTGCACCGCGCGCGGCGGCGGCGCCGCTTCCCGCTCACGGCCGCTGCCGCGGTCGCCGGGGTGCTCGCCTTCGGTGTGGGCGGGTACGCCCTGGGGAGCGCGGGTTCGGGTACCTCGGACTCCACGGCCTCGACCGCGGACGCACCCATCACCCTGCAGGCGCCCGCGACCGAGCAGGGTGCGGCGTCGAGCATGGCGGCCGACAGCAAGATGAGCGGTCTCGGGTTCGGTGGGTTCGGTGGCCGCACGGTCTTCACCGCGTCGGGGCTCGGGACGGACGGCGGCTCGGCCCCCGCGTGGGCCCTCGACGCGGCCGGCGTGTTCTCGGCCGAGTCCGCGGCCAGGGTCGCCGCTGCGCTGGGTGTCACGGGCGAGCCGCGCCAGGAGTACGGGGCGTGGGTCGTCGGGGCGAACGACGGCACCGGGCCCGGGGTCACGCTCCAGCCCGACGGTCAGGCGAGCGTGTCGTTCAACGACCCGACCAAGGACCCCTGGGGCTGCGTGCTCGTGGACCCGGCCGTGGGGTCGGGCTCGCCGAGCACCGAGGAGATGCAGGTCGATCCCCAGGCCGGCTGCGGCCAGGCGGACCTGGGCAAGGCGCCCGCGGCCGACGCGGCGATCGGGGCCGCGAGGGACGTCCTCACCTCGCTCGGGGTCGACCCGGCGGGCTACGAGCTCACGACCGACTCGTTCGACGAGGAGGGCAGGGCCGTGTCGGTGACCGCGGCGCAGGTCGTCGAGGGGCAGCGCACGGGGCTCGCGTGGAACCTCACGTACTCGGGGGCCGGGCTCTCGTCCCTCTACGGGTCGCTCGCTCCCACGGTCTCGATCGGCGACTACACGGTCGTCAGCCCGACCGCGGCGGTCGAGCGCCTGGGCGACCCGCGGTTCGCGGGCTCCGGGATGATCGCGTACGCCCAGGGCGGGCAGATCGGCGTCATGAGGGAGGACTCGGCCGTGGCGCCCGTCGAGCCGGCCGAGCCGACGGTGCCCCCGACGGCCGGCGAGGGGGCTGCGATCTCCTGGCCCGTGAGCGACGTGACGATCACCGAGGCCCGCCTGGGCTGGGCCGTGCACTACCAGAACGACGGCGGCGCGGTGCTGGTCCCGTCGTACGAGCTGAGCGACGCCGAGGGCAACGCGTGGTCGGTCGTCGCGGTGACGGACGACGAGCTGGACTTCGCGCCGGTGGGCTGACCGCCGGGGGTGACGGCCCTGACCGCCGGGGGTGACGCACCCGGGTGCCGGGGGTGACGCGAGAGCGTTGCTCCCGGCACCTTTCTTTTGCCGCCATTTCCAAGACTCCACGGCAGAACCCACCGGCTTTTGATTGACCATCGACAAAAGGGGGGTTAGGGTCAGGCCACGGCCTCGGCCCGGACAGCAGGAGCACGTCGCGCAGCAGCGAGAGTGCGCCCACCGCCGGGCTCGCAGGCCCGTCGGGGGCGACGAGGCCCTCGGCTCGCCACATCGACCCCGGTCCCCGGGGTCGACGGGACCAGGAGCGACGATGCACCTTTCAGCCCACCAGTCGACGTGGAACCACGGCCGCACCGGCATCTGGTTCGTCGGGGCCCGCGGGTCGGTCGCCACGACCGCGACCCTCGGCCTGGCAGCGATCGCCTCGGGGCTCTCCGCCCCCACCGGCTGCGTCACCGCGCAGGCCCCGCTCGACGACGTCGCCCTGCCGGCCTTCGCGGACCTCGTGGTGGGTGGCCACGACATCAGCGACACGCCCCTCGGCAAGAAGGCCGAGCAGCTCGTCGAGGCCGGCATGATCCCCTACCGCCTCCTCGAGGCGGTGCGTCCCCAGCTCGACGCGGTCGACGCGGACATCCGCCCCGGCTACGACGCGGCCCACCGCTCGGGCTCCCAGGCCGCTGCGGCCGAGGCGCTCGCAGCCGACATCGTCGACTTCCGCGAGCGCCACGGCCTGGCCCGCGTCGTGGTCGTCGACCTCGCCTCGACCGAGCCGCTCCCGGCCCCGGCCCCCGAGCTCGAGGACCTGGACCTGCTGCGCGCGGCCCTGGAGGACCCCGAGCGCGAGGTCCTGCCCGCGAGCTCGGTCAACGCGTACGCGGCGCTCCTCGCGGGAGCCCCCTACGCGGGCTTCACGCCCTCGGCGAGCATGAACCTGCCCGCGCTGCACGCGCTCGCGGCCGAGCGTGGCGTGCCGTTCGCGGGTCAGGACGGCAAGACCGGGCAGACGTGGCTGCGCTCGGTCCTGGCACCGGCCATCACGGCCCGCGGCCTGCGGGTCCTGTCCTGGGCAGGCTCGAACCTGCTGGGCGGTGGCGACGGCGCGACGCTCGCGGACCCGCACGCTGTCCAGAGCAAGCTCGTGTCGAAGAACCGGGGCCTGCAGGACCTGACGGGCAGCACGGTCACCCCGCTGCACATCGACAACGTCCCGGACCTCGGCGACATCAAGGTCGCGTGGGACCACATCCACATCGAGGGCTTCCTGGGCTCGCGCCTGACGCTCCAGACGACGTGGAGCGCGTACGACTCGATGCTCGCGGCGCCCCTCGTCCTGGACCTGGCGCGTCTCCTGGCGCTCGCCGACGCTGCGGGCCTGTCCGGTCCCGTGCCGGAGATGGGCTTCTTCTTCAAGGACCCGTGGGGCTCGGACGTGCACTCGTTCGCCGAGCAGTCCCGCGTGCTGGGCGTGTGGGCGCACCGGACGAGCGCGCAGGCGGACGCAGTTCAGGCAGGGGTCGACGAGCCGTGACGCTGCGCGACTACCTCGACCTGGTCCGTGCTCCTGCGGTCCTGTCCGTGGTGGGGGACACCCTGGCCGGGGCGGCCGCGGGTGGGCGGCTGGGCTCGGCACGCACGGTGCGTGCCGGGGACGTGCGGGCGTGGCGGCTCGCGCTGCTGCCGCTGTCCTCGGCCTGCCTGTACGCGGGCGGCATGGCGCTCAACGACTACGCGGACCGCGAGCTCGACGCGGTCGAGCGCCCCGAGCGCCCGCTGCCCTCGGGGCGCGTCTCGCCGGCCCAGGCGCTCGGCGTCGCGACGGGCCTCACGGCCGCGGGCCTGACGCTCGCGGCGGCCGGGGGAGGACGACGGTCGTTCGTCCTCGCGCTCCCGCTGGCGGCGAGCGTGTGGACGTACGACCTGGTGGCGAAGAACCACGCGTCCGGTCCGGTCGTCATGGCTGCCTGCCGCGGCCTCGACGTCCTCATGGGGGCGGGCGCCGGGAGGGTCCGCGCCGCGCTCCCGGCCGCGGCCGCGCTCACGGTGCACACCGCGGGCGTGACGGTCCTCTCGCGCGGCGAGGTCCACGGCACGACGCCGCCCGTCGCGGCCGCCGTGGCCGCGGGGACGGTCGGGGTCGCGGGCGCCGTGGCGGTCGGCGCGCTGCGGTCGCTGCGCTCCGGCCCGACGGCGGACCTCGCCTCGGCCGCAGCCCTCGCCCCGGTGGGTGGCTCGGCACGCCCGACGGCGGAGCCCGCCCTCGGGCGGTCCGGTGCGGGGCGGCGCGCACGCGCCGTCGTCCCGGCGCTCGCCGCGCTCGCGTCGGCCGGGGTCTACGCGGCCTCGTGCCTGCCGCAGCAGGCGCAGGCGGTCGGCGCGCCCGACGCCGCGAACGCGTTCGCGGCGACCAAGGCGGGCATCCGCTCGATGGTGCCGCTCCAGGCGGCGCTCGCCGCGCGGGGCGGGAGCCTGGGCTCGGTCGCGGTCCTCGCCGCGGTCGAGGTCGTGGGTCGCGCGCTGCGCGCCAGGAGCCGGCGCAGCACGAGCCCGAACCCGGGGCTGAGCGAGTCATGAGCCCCTCGACCAGCCCCTCGACCAGCCGCTCCACCAGCCCCGGCGCACCACCGTTCACCCTCGGGTACGGCACCAACGGCTTCACCGACCACCCGCTCGACGTCACGCTCGACGTGCTCGCGCACGAGGGCTACGGTGCCGTGGCGCTGACGCTCGGGCACCCGCACCTGGACCCGTTCGCGGACGACGCAGACGTGCAGGTCGCGCGGCTGCGCGAGCGTCTCGACGACCTGGGCATGCGCGTGGTCGTCGAGACGGGCACGCGCTTCCTGCTCGACCCGTTCCGCAAGCACCACCCGACGTTCCTCGATCCCGACGAGGACCTCGCGGACGTCCGGGTCCGCTTCCTGTGCCGTGCGGTCGAGGTCGCGGCGGGCCTGCGCGCCGAGTGCGTGTCGTTCTTCTCGGGGGTCCTGCCCGCAGGAACGACGGCGGAG
The DNA here is from genome assembly GCF_001692445.1 of Oerskovia enterophila. Classification (GTDB taxonomy): domain Bacteria; phylum Actinomycetota; class Actinomycetes; order Actinomycetales; family Cellulomonadaceae; genus Oerskovia; species Oerskovia enterophila. Next base: position 17,986 of record NZ_MAQA01000033.1, read on the forward strand.
GCAGGCTGGGAGCGCCTGCTCGCCCGGGTGCCGCGCGTCGTGGCCCACGCCCGCGAGCACGGGGTCCGGATCGCGCTCGAGCCCGAGCCCGGGATGCTCGTCGAGACCGTGGGGGACGCCCTGCGGCTGCGCGAGGACGTCGGGTCGCCCGCCGAGCTGGGCGTCACGGTGGACCTGGGGCACTGCGTGGTCGTCGAGCCCGACGGCGTGCGCGGCGCGCTGCTCGCCGCGGCGCCGCACCTGCTCAACGTGCAGGTCGACGACATGCGGCACACCGCGCACGAGCACCTGCCGTTCGGGGACGGAGAGCTCGACCTGTCGCTCGCCCTCGGCACGCTCGGCGAGATCGGCTACACGGGCGTCGCAGCCGTCGAGCTGCCCCGCCACTCGTACGACGCCCCCGGGCTCGCGCACCGCAGCATGACCGCGATGACCGAGGCCTGGGCCGCGTGGAGCGCGACCGACCAGACCTCTCCGACGACCACCGCATCCGCACCCCAGGAGGCACTCCGATGACCACCCCCGACCTGACCGCCGCACCGGGCGCCACAGCGACGGCGGGCCCGCCCGCAGCCGGTCACCCCGACGCCCTCGTGGGCCTGCTCACCGACGAGCAGGCCGCCTGGCTGGCCACGGCCTGCGGCGAGATCGCCGCGGACCCGGGCTCCGCCGTCGGGCACCTGGCACGGGCCGGGCGGGCCGTGGGACGCACGTCCCTCGACCCCGACCTGGACCCCGCCGGGGTCCTGCACGGGACGCTCGACGACGCCGCGCGCGCCCGCCTGGTCGTGGCGCTCGCGGACGCCCTGCCCGCCGACGGCGAGTCGCTCGCGGCACGCCTGACCGAGACCTACCAGCGCGGGGACACACCCGAGCGGCGCGGCGTGCTGCGCGGGCTCGACGCCCTCACGCTGGCCGGGCAGCCCGACGGCGCCCTGGCGCCCGCCGTGGTCTGCGCCGGGACGGCGCTCGCGGCCGACGCCCTGCGCGCCAACGACCAGAGCCTCGTGGCCGCCGCGGTCGGGCCGTTCGCGGCCGCGCACCTCGACGACCACGCCTGGCGCCACGCGGTCCTCAAGCTCGTCTTCATGGGCGTGAGCCTCGACGCGGTCGCCGCGCTCGACGAGCGCGCGGACGACGAGCTCGCGCGCATGGCCCGCGACTTCGCAGCCGAGCGTCGGGCCGCGGGGCGCGTCGTGCCCGACGACGTCGCCCGCATCGCACCCGAGGCGCCCGACAGGACCGGCGCCCCCACCCTGCCCACCGTGCCCACGACTTCTCACGCGAACCACAGCAAGGACGCCTGATGCGCATCTTCGACCCCCACATCCACATGACCTCGCGCACGACCGACGACTACGAGGTCATGTACGCCGCGGGCGTGCGCGCCGTCGTCGAGCCCGCGTTCTGGCTCGGCCAGCCCCGCACGACCGTCGGGTCGTTCGTCGACTACTTCGACGCGCTGCTCGGCTGGGAGCGGTTCCGGGCCACGCAGTTCGGGATCCGCCACCACGCGACGATCGCCCTCAACCCCAAGGAGGCGAACGACCCGCGCTGCACCGAGGTGCTCGACGAGATCCCGCGCTACCTCGACAAGGACGGCGTGGTCGCGGTCGGCGAGGTCGGCTACGACTCCATGACCCCCGCCGAGGACGAGGCGTTCACGCGTCAGCTCGCCATGGCGATCGACGCGGCCCTCCCCGTCATGGTCCATACCCCGCACCGCGACAAGCTCGTCGGGACCCACCGCACGCTCGACGTGGTGCGCGAGTCGGGGATCGCCCCCGGGATGGTCGTGGTCGACCACCTCAACGAGACCAACGTCGCGCTCGTCAAGGACGCCGGGGCATGGATGGGCTTCTCGGTCTACCCCGACACCAAGATGGACGAGCACCGCATGGTCTCGATCCTGCTCGAGCACGGCACCGATCGGGTCCTGGTGAACTCGGCCGCCGACTGGGGGCGCTCCGACCCCCTCAAGACGCTCAAGACCGGGCGCGCCATGCTCGCGGCCGGGTTCACCGACGACGAGGTCGACAAGGTCCTGTGGCGCAACCCCGTCGAGTTCTACGGCCAGTCCGGCAACCTGCTGCTCGACCCCGTGCCCGGGTTCGTCGAGGGCGAGGCGCCCGCGGCGAGCGCGAGCTTCGAGGGCAGCTCGGTGCTGCGCGGGGCACGGGTCTGATGCTGCTGTCCTACTGCACCAACGTCCACCCCGCCGAGGACCTCGACGGGGTGGTCGAGCAGCTCGCCCGGTACGCCGGGCCCGTGCGCGAGGCCGCAGGGCTCGACGTGCTCGGGGTCGGGCTGTGGCTGCCCGCCTCGCTCGCGCACCGGCTCTCGGCCTCGCCGCGCGCGGCCGACGACATGGCCCGGCTGCGGGCCGCGCTCGACGAGCACGGGCTGCAGGTGCACACGCTCAACGCGTTCCCCTACGGCGGGTTCCACGACGACGTCGTCAAGCTCGCGGTCTACTCGCCCACGTGGGCCGACGCCGAGCGGCTCGCCTACACGCTCGAGTGCGCCGAGGTCCTCGCGGCCCTCCTGCCCGACGGCGTGGACGGGTCCATCTCGACGCTCCCGCTCGCGTGGCGCGAGCCGGGCGGGGAGCCCTGGTCGCCCGCGCAGGACGCGATCGCGACCCGGGCGTTCGAGGAGCTCTCGGACGGGCTGCGCGACCTCGCGGCCCGCACGGGCAAGGTCGTGCGCGTCGCGGTCGAGCCCGAGCCCGGCTGCGTGCTCGACACGGTCGAGGACGTCGTGACCTGGCTCGAGGCACGTACCGGCGGGGCGGGCGAGGCCGAGGCGGAGCGCCCGGGGCGTGTCGGGGGCATCGACCCCGCGTTCGTCGGGGTCTGCCTCGACACGTGCCACCTCGCGGTCTCGTTCGCCGACCCGGCCGCGGCCGTCGCGCGGATCACGGGGGCCGGGCTGCGCGTGGTCAAGGTGCAGGCCTCGGCCGCGCTCCACGTGGCCGAGCCGTCGGCACCCGAGGCGCGTGCCGCCGTCGGGCAGTTCGTCGAGAAGCGCTACATCCACCAGGTGCGCGAGCTCGCCCCGAGCGGCGACGTCCTGCCCGTCGACGACCTGCCCGACGCGCTGGGCGACGGTGACGCGCTGCCCGGGCTGCCGGGGGACGGCCCCTGGCGCGTGCACTTCCACGTGCCCCTGCACCACGAGCCCGCCGCACCCCTGACCGCGACGACCGACGTGCTGCGCGAGGCCGTCGAGGCCGTGCGCGCAGCGCCCCACGGCGACGAGGCGCACCTCGACGTCGAGACCTACACGTGGGCCGTGCTGCCGCCCGACTCGCCGGCGTTCGGTTCTGCCGGGTCGGTCGAGCCGCTCGTGGGCGGTATCGCCGCCGAGCTGCGCTGGGCCACCGACCATCTGCTCACCCCCGGTGCTGCCCCCGGCCCCGTGGAGACCGTGACCATCCCCGCACCCTCAGGAGTCCCCGCATGAAGCCCGTGCTGCTGCTCGACGTCGTCGGGCTCACCGAGAAGGCCCTCGCCCACATGCCCCGCCTGCGCCAGATGGCCGCGGGCGGCTGGCAGACCCAGCTCGCGACCGTGCTGCCCGCGGTCACGTGCAGCGTGCAGGCGACCATGATGACGGGCCTCGCGCCCGCCCAGCACGGGGCCGTGGGCAACGGCTGGTACTTCCGCGAGCTCGGCGAGGTGTTCCTGTGGCGCCAGCACAACAAGCTCGTCGAGGGCGAGAAGATCTGGGAGGCCGCGCGCCGCTCGAACCCCGACCACCGGACCGCGAACGTCTGCTGGTGGTACGCCATGGGCGCCACGACCGACGTGACCGTGACCCCTCGGCCGATCTACCACGCCGACGGGCGCAAGTCGCCCGACGCGTACATCCGCCCGCCCGCGCTGCACGACGAGCTCACGGGCCGCTTCGGCGAGTTCCCCCTGTTCACCTACTGGGGCCCGACCGCCGCGATCGCGTCCTCGGCCTGGATCGTCGACGCGACCCGCCACGTCCTGCGCACGCACTCGCCCGAGCTGACCATGGCCTACGTGCCGCACCTCGACTACGACCTGCAGCGGTTCGGCCCCGACTCTCCCGAGGCCGACGCCGCGGCCGCCGAGCTCGACACGGTCCTAGCCCCGCTGCTCGACGACGCGGCCAACAACGGGATCGCGGTCGTCGTGGTCTCCGAGTACGGCATCGCCGAGGCGAACCGGCCCGTGCACCTCAACCGCATCCTGCGCCGCGAGGGCCTGCTCGAGGTCTACGTCCAGGACGGCAAGGAGCAGCTCGACCCGTGGACATCCAAGGCGTTCGCGGTCGCCGACCACCAGGTCGCGCACGTCTACGTCGACGACCCCTCGCGCCTCGCGCGCGTCGCCGACCTGCTGCGGGCCGTGCCCGGCGTCGACGAGGTCCTCGACCGCGAGGCGCAGGCCCGCTACGGGCTCGACCATGCGCGCTCGGGCGATCTCGTGGTCGTCGCCGAGCCGGGCGCCTGGTTCACCTACTACTTCTGGCTCGACGACGCCCGCGCGCCCGAGTACGCACGCGGCGTCGACATCCACCGCAAGCCGGGCTACGACCCGGCCGAGCTGTTCTTCGACCCCGCCGACCCCCTGGCCAAGGCCAAGGCGGGGCTCAACCTCGTCAAGAAGAAGGTCGGGCTGCGCTACGCCATGAGCACCGTGCCGCTCGACGCGTCCTACGTGCGTGGCACGCACGGTCGGCTGCCCGACTCGGCGGCCGACACCCCGCTCATCCTGTGCTCGGAGGCCGAGATCCCGGCGTCGGTCGCGGCGCTGGTCGAGCGCGGGGGACAGGTGCCCGCCGCGGCGATCAAGGGGCTCGTGCTCGAGATGCAGAACCTGGGCGTCAAGGTGTAGGGGCCCGTCGCCCCCTGGTGGGCACAGAGCTGTCAGGACGAGCGTGAACATGGGGCCACGCTCGTCCTGAACGGTCCCTCGGTGTCTTCTGGACCCGGGGACGCCAGAAGGGCGCGACCCGTGGGTCGCGCCCTTCGTCATGCACGCTGCTCCGGGGATCAGGGTCGGCGTGACCGCGAGGTCACGCCGACCCTGAGCACTCTCTGGAGCGGTCGAGGCCTCAGCCGCAGCTGATCGCCTCGTACCCGGCCTCGAACGGCGTCGTGACCTTGACGCCGTCGATGACCGCAGTGCCCGTGACCGTCGCCGCGCCGGCGCCGATCGAGACCTCGCGCGAGTTGAACGACTGCGACGCGGACTTGCCCGGCGCGACGTTCTTGAACGTCTTGGTCCCGAACGGCGTCTCGACCACGACGTCGGCCTTGACGTCACCGTCGTTGACCGCGCGCACCGAGACCTGCGCCTTGCCCGACACGCAGCGCGACTGCGCCGTGACCGAGAGCTCGACCGACGCGTCCAGGGTGGAGACCCCGACCGTCTGCCAGCGCTTGGCCGCCGTGGCGTTGTGCAGGTGCAGCAGGAGCAGCTCGCCCGTGCCCGCCTCGGTGGCCGCGGCCGACCGGTTGACCGTGACCGGTGCGTCGTCGGCGCCCACGAACAGGAGCTGTCCGCCGCCGCTGAACCAGTACGCGGGGTCGTACGGGTCGCCCGTGAACGGTCCGACCCGGTCGATCGACTGGTCGGGCTGCGTCCCGTAGTACGAGTACGTCGCGACCGTGAACGACGGCACGGTGCCCGGCTCGATGCCGAGCTCGCCGATCGCGATCGGCACCACGAGCACGTTGCTGTCGAAGACCGACGTGTCGACGTTCGCCCAGACCGAGTTGACCGGCTCGAGCAGCACGCCCTCGCCCGCCCCGTACTCCTCGCCGTCCGGACCGGTCCAGTCCTTGAGCGTGTACGTGGTCGCCAGGGTCAGGTCCGACTCGTTGTACTTGCGGACCACGGTCTCGAACTCGGCCGAGCCGTCACCGTCCACGTCGGTCTCGACCGACGGGAACATGACCCCACCGAGCGAGGCCCAGTCACCGTCCATGGCCACGCCGATGCCGATCCGCCCCGCGCCCGGGTCGTCGCCCGCGGCCGCGTACTGCGGCGCGCTCGACGTGAAGCCGACAGCGCGGATGTCACCCGACGCGACCGCCGAGGCCGAGGAGCCTTCGGCCGCGTCGGCCTCGAGCCGCGGGCTCGTCGCCTTGAGCTCGAACGGCGCCACGAGCGACGTCCAGCCGCCCGAGGCCACGCCGCGTCCGTCGAGGTCGAGCTCGGCCGACGTGTCCTGGTTCAGGAACGTGACGTCCTTGCCCGTCAGGTCGCTCACGAGCTTCGGCGCTGCCTGGACCGGGACGCGCAGCTCGCTGCCCGACTCCGGCGTCAGGACCAGGCGACCGGTGAGCATGCCGACGAAGTCGCGCGGCACCCCCGAGGTGGTCGCGGCCGACGTCGGGTCGAGCTGCTTCGCGAGCGTCGCCGGGTCGGCCGTCAGGGTCAGCGTGACCGTCCGGGTCTGCCCCGCGGGGATCGTGAGGTTCGCGGGCGAGACCGTGACGGTCGCGCCCCCTGCGGAGCTCGACGTCGTGAACGCCGCCGCGTACTTCACGGTCTGCGAACCCGTGTTCTGCACGTCGACCGTGCGGCGCTCCTTGACGGTCTTGTCCGCCACGGGCACGAGCCCGTACGACACCGAGACGAGCTCCTTGTCCTGCGCCGAGAAGGCGAGGGTCGAGTTCTTCACCGCGTCGACCGCGTCCACGCGCCCCGACCCCACGCGCTCGGGGCCGTACGCCGTGCCCGTGCCGCCCTGACCCGTCCACACGTCGTGCGAGGCCGTGTTCATGACGGCCGTCTTGACCTGCTGCGCGCTCCAGCCCGGGTGGGCCTCCTTGACGAGCGCCGCGATGCCCGCCACGTGCGGGGTGGCCATCGACGTGCCCGACTTGATGCCGGGCTGCGTGAGACGACCCGAGGCCACGGACGAGATCCCCGTGCCCGGTGCGGCGACGTCGGGCTTCACGACGCCCAGCGAGCCGTGCACCCCGCGCGAGGACCCCGCGTTGAGCGTGTCCCCGATCGCGGGGATCTCGACGAACGACGAGTTCGCGAGCGACGGGCCCAGTGTCAGGACGACGCCGCCCGCCTCGATCGCCGGACGCAGCGCGTCGTGGCTCGGGCCCGTGAGCTGCGCGCCCGGGATGCCCGCGTTGCCCGCGATCCCGGCCGCGAAGACCTCGAGCTCGGAGGACAGCAGGACGCCGACCGCGCCCGCGGCCTGCGCGTTGTTGAAGCGCGCCGCGCTCCCGCACGCCCGCGTGGCGTCGTCGTCGTCCCAGTAGAGGAACGCGATCTTGCCCGCCGTGGCGGTGGCCTGCGCCGGTGTCAGGGGCGTGCACCCGCTGACCGTGGCGCCCAGGAACGCGACCTCCGCGGTCACGTCGGCGGCGCCCGCGTAGCTCTGCGAGTTCTGCGCGGGATAGGAGCCCGCGACGCCCGCCGGGGCCGTGACCTCGACGCCGTCGAACGTCTGGGTGTTGCCCACCGAGTTCGCGACCGTGAGCGAGGTGCGCGCGTTGCCGGGCGAGCCCCCGACGTCGGTCACGTCGCCCGCGTTGCCCGACGCGACGACCGCGAGCGTGCCCAGGCGCGAGAGCTGGTCGATGAACAGGTTCTCCGGGTCGTCGGCCGGGCTGTTGTCCGAGCCGAGCGACAGGTTCACGATGTCGAGCCGGTCGGACAGGTCGCCGTCACCGTCGGGGTCGGCCGCGAACTCGAGCGCGTCGACCACGACGTTCGTCGAGCCGCCGAGGTCACCGAAGACCTTGAGCGCGTACAGGCCCGACTCGGGGGCCGAGCCCGGCCCGACCGTCCAGTCGGAGATGTCGGTGAGGGTCGTGTAGTCGCCGTCGAACGTCGTCCCGTCAGCCAGGACGCCGTAGCCGCCCGTCGTGCCCGCGACGTGCGAGCCGTGACCCGAGCCGATCGTGTCGAGCGAGTCGATGGGGTTCTCGTCCGGGGTGGGGATCAGCGACGTGCCCGGCACGGTGCCCGACGCGTCGTAGTCGTACCCCGCGAAGTCGTACCCGCCGAGGTACTTGGCGTCGTCGAACGTCCCCGCGGGGACGGGACCCTGGCCCTTGACGCCGTACGCCTCGTCGTAGGCGGCCTGCGTGCCCGGGCCGCCGAAGCCCGCGTGCGTGTAGTCGATGCCCGTGTCGATGATGCCGATCCGGACGCCCTGCCCCGTGTAGCCCGTGCTCTGCCACGCCTCGAGGGCCCGCGTGAACGCGTCGGTGCCCTTGTTGGAGGGCGTCTTGGGGACGATGCGGTAGACCGTGACGACCTTGTCGTCACCTGCCAGGGCCCGGACCTGCTCGGCGTCACCCGTCACGACGACACCGGGGACGAGCTTGCTCGTGACCGACACCTGCTGGGGCGCGCCCGCGGCACGGGCGCTGCGGGCGTTCGTCTGCGCGGGGACGACGCTGTCCGCGAGCTGCTCGACGACTGCCTGGTTGTCCTCGACCTGCGCGGCGCTCGCGCCCTGCTCCGACAGGTCGACCCCCGAGGGGGTGTCGAGCTGGACGAACGCGGTCACGGTCCCGGAGGACTCGGCGAGCGACGGGGCGACCTTGCCCTGGTCGAGCGCGAGCGACTCCGAGGACTGCGAGGTGAGGGTAGGGCCGGACGGGCCGGCCGGGTCGGACGGTGCGGACGCGGCGGGCAGCGCTGATGCCGCGACCACCGCCAGTCCAGAGACTGCAGCTAACAACGAACGGTGCTTCATCGACACTCATTTCCCCGGTACGGACCGGTGGCGTTGAAGGTGCTTGGTGTTTCCCCCGTTGCGGTCGCCGACGGCTGTGTGCAGACGACCGTGCCTGCACGCTATAGGGGAAGCCGTGCGACCGCGCGTCACGCGGGCCCGGGGCAACAGATCCGGGGGCTGTGGGTGAACACAGGGGACAAACGGGACACGACTCCGACCTACCCCTAGGATCGGTGCGGGGGCGTGGGACGAGGTTGTCCCGCTGTCGGTCCTCACCCACGTGTCGGTCCTTCGCGAGGTCGCGAAAGGCTCCCGGCCCACGCTGTGAAGGAGCACCACATGTCACGACGCATCACGCGCTTGGCCGCCGTCTCGGCGGTCGTCCTGGTCCTCGGGGGGATCGGTGGGGCACCGGCCCTCGCGAGCGGTCCCGACCTGACGTCGCAGGGATTCCCCACCGACGACCAGGTCTGCACGGTCATCGCGCAGCCGACCCCGGCCGGGCAGGACATCGCCCTGACCCCCGCGCCCACGACCGCGTGCTTCGACACGCTCGGCGAGGCGCTCGAGTCGGTCTCGGGGGAGCCCGTGACGGACCTGCGCGTCCTCGCGGGGGACATCACGGCCCTGCGGGGCTACGCGAACGAGCAGGCGGCCAAGGCGGCGGCCGCGCCCCAGGCGGCGAGAGCGGGCACGGTCACGACCGCCGCCGCCAGCTCCATGATGCTGGGCATCGCGTACAAGAACACCAACCAGACCGGTGGCGCCAAGGTCTTCTACGGCAGCAGCGGCTACGGGTGCATGACGGGCAACACCTACGGGTTCCCCAAGATGTCGGCCTACCTGATGAACAACAACATCAGCTCCATGGCGACGTACGCCCGGTGCTGGTCGACGCTCTACGACGGCGAGAACTACTCGGGCACCACGACCAACTGCGTCCCGCTGTGCACGAGCCTCGGGTCCATGAACGACCGCACCTCGTCGATCGTCTTCCGCCCGGAGGGCAACATCGGCTGACCGGGACTCACGCCTGACCGCCGGGCACGTCGCTCGAGTAGCGGCGTGCCCGGCCGTGTCCCAGGCGGGCCGGCGTCGTGACCGTCACGACGACGTCGCGCCCGATCCACCGTCGCAGGGCATGCGCAGCCGAGCCCGCTGCGGGTCCTCCCGACCCGGACGTGCCGCCCGGACCGTGGCCCGACGGCGCCCCGCCCGCGGGTGCGTCCGGCACCACGGTCAGGTCGATCGTCCCGTCGGCGCGCTGGTGGAGCTGCCAGGCCGCGATCCCGGCCGCCTGGAGGACCTGGGTCGCGTCGACCGAACCGAGCCAGCGCCCGTCGGCGTGCAGGTAGCGCACGGGCGAGCGCCCCTCGAGGTCGTGCAGCTCGACCCGCCCACCGGGCCCGTGGGGACGGACGAGCCGTGCGCGGTCTCCCGTGCGGTAGCGCAGGAGCGGCAGGTAGGGGTTCTCGTCCGTGGTGACCACGACCTCGCCCGGCGACCCGTCGGGGACGGGCGTGCCGTCGTCGGACAGGATCTCGACCCAGACACGACGCGGCACGACGACGAACGGGCCGTCGTCCGCGCGCGAGGCCACCGCGCCCGTCTCGCGCAGGCCGTACAGGTCGATCACCGGGACGCCCCACGCGGCCCGCAGGCGGGCCCGCGCGGGCGGGGTGAGGTGAGCGGCCCCGCTCACGACCGCGACCGGGTGCAGCCCGAGCCCTTCGCGCGCGTCGAGGTCGGCCAGCGCCAGCAGCGGGAGGGGTGAGCTGCTGAGGACCTGCGGGTCGGTCCCGCGCAGGAACGTCGAGCGGTCGGCCGGGTCCCGCCACGCGCCGGGGTCGAGGTTCACGCGCGCCATGAGCGGCACGGCGACGTCGCTCGCGGCCCGACCAGAGGCCGCGTCGAAGCCCGTCATGGCCGACGCGTACGTGAACGCGGCCCGCTGGTCGACGAGGTTCACGAGACCCAGCCGGTCCTCGCGCGGTTCCCAGGCTGCGCCGGCGCCCCGGACGAGGAGGTGGAGGAGCGCGAGGTCGGCCGCGACCGCGACGGGGTGCAGCGGGACGACCACGGCCGCCCCGGTGCTGCCCGAGCTCGTGCCCTCGAGGACGCGCGACAGGTCGACGTCGACGGGCACGAACGACGCGAGGTCGGCCCGCAGGTCGTCACGGGTCACGGGGGGCAGGTCGGTGAGCGGGGAACGAGCGAGGCTCCGGCGCTGGTCCCGGGCACGCCGGTAGCGCGGGACGACCGTGTGCGCGCGCTCGACGAGGTCCGTGACCCACGCGGGGACGTCGCGCCCGGCCGCTGGGTGGGGGGTGCCGGTGCGGAGCGCTGTGCCTGGGCCGGCGTCGTCGCGGCCGTCGTCCCTGGTCCCGGCATCTCTGCCGCTGTCGGCCCCGGCGAACCGGCGCGCGGTCGCGGCGAGCACGGGCAGGTCGTCGGCCGTGAGCCGGTCGCCCGTCGCGTGCACCCAGACCGGTGCCGCCGGGTGGTGACGCAGCGCGTCGAGGCGAGCGGCGCCGTCGGGCGTGAGCGTGGGCCAGCGCTCGGCGTCGTCGAGGGCGACGTTGCCGAACGGTGCGTACTCGCCGAGCAGCGCGTCCGGGACACCGCTGGGAAGGTCGGGGGACCGGGGTGCGTCAGGGGCGGGGGTCACGGGACTCCTCGACGGGTGAGGGACAGGTCGTCGTCGGTCGTCGCACTGTACGTGAACGGTCGGGCTGCTGGGGTGGCGGGGCTCGATGGGCTCGCGCTCTGCGACGCGCTCACGAGCGCGGCTCGCCCCCCTGGCCCGCGCGACGCCTCAGTAGTTCGCGTACTGCGCGGCGGCCTCGGCCGCGCGCTTGGCCGCGAGGGCCTTGGCGAGCTCCTCCGAGCGCCGGACCTCCTCGGCCATCTCCCGGTCGACGCGACGCTGCTCGACCGTGCTGACCGCGGACCACCGATCCTCGGCGACCGCGTCGCTCTCGCCCGCGGGGCGCAGCCGTGCCGCGCGCAGGAAGGCGCGCGCGGCCTCCTCGCGCCCCTCGGGGGACGAGACCCAGGTCTGCGGGTCGCGCACGGGCGCGAGATCGTGCGCGAGGGCGTCGACCACGGCGAGGAGCCAGGCTGCGGGGCCGTCGGGCGCGGCCTCCCGCAGGTGGGGCAGGCGCGTGAGCTCGGGAGCGCGCACGAGCCAGACCGCGATCCCGGCCCCGGCGCGCGAGGCCGCGGGCGCCCCCGCCCCGCACGTGCGGTCGAGCGCGGTGCGGGCGTGCGCGTCGAGCTGCCACCAGCCGGGCACGCTCAGGGCCAGGAGGTCGACGGCGTCGCCCACCAGGGCGGGCACGTGCACCCCGGGGTCGAGCACGTCGGGCGGCGTGAGCGTCAGGCGCTGCACGAGGACCGCGAGGGCGGGGCCCTCGACCGTGGGCCGGGAGGATCGGGGTCCGACGGAGCCGACGGGCCCGGCAGAGGTGGTGTCAGCGGGCACGGTCCGCTCCCTTCGTGGTCCACAGCGTGCGGGAGAAGTCGCGCGAGAAGCGCACGAGGTCTTCGGTCGAGCTCACCGCGAACGTCCGGTAGCCGGGCGCCCAGCCGGCGACGCGTCGGGCGAGCTCGTCGCTGCCCTGCAGGACCAGGCTGCCGCCGCCCCCTGCGGCCCGGACGGCGCGCGCCGCGAGCGTGTCGTCGGGCGCGGCTCGCGGTGCGGAAGGGTCGAGCGGCCAACCGCCCAGGTGGTCGAGGAACATCGAGCTGATCCCGTCGTCGGAGATGACCGACACGTGCGCGGGTCGGGTGCGCACGGGCGGGGCGCCCGTGACGGGGTCGCCCAGGTGGGTGCGTTCGAGCAGGGGGACCGGGAACGAGGTGCCGCCGCCGAAGTGCGCGACGATCGCCGCGAGGATCGCGTCGGCGTCGCGCGTGAAGCCGTCGGTCCCCGCGATCTGCCCGGGTCCGCTCCACGTCGTGGCCTGGACGCGTGCCCCGGCGCGCAGCGCCGACAGGGCCAGGACCGCCCCGGCCAGGGCGATGGGCGCGAGCCGCTGCTTGGGGTCGGGCATGGACCCCGACGAGTCGAGGTAGAGGTCCAGGTCGTACGGGCGCGGTGCGGGGTCGTGCCCGTCCTGCTGCTCGTGCACGCGGCGCACGGTCGTGACCCCCGGGACGATCACGGGCGAGCGCAGCACGGTCGCGGCCCAGTCGACGTCGGCCAGGTCCTCGCCCAGGTCCCACTGCTCGTGCCCGCCGAGCAGCTCCTCGTCGACCGGGGAGTCCGTCCGGACGGGGAAGGGGACGAGGAAGCGCATGGCGTGCTCGCGGTACCAGCGTGCGGCGGACTGCGCGCTCGACGTCGTGAGGCCGAGCAGCCGCAGGACCGCGTCGTAGTGCGCGGGCGAGATGGCCTGGCCCAGGGCGTCGGCGGCCCCGGTCGTGTCGCTCGCCGCGACCGGGAGGGGACGCTCCTCGTCCGGGCCCGACGGCGTCGCGCCCGTCACGCGCGGATCGACCGCGGGGTGCAGCACGGGTCGTCCGGGCGTGGGGTCGGTCGCGAGGCCCGCGGGCACGGCTCCCGCGGGCTCCGACTGCGAGCACAGGATGCCGTGCTGCCCGCCGGAGAGGGCTGCGCCGCTCCCGCCGTCCGCCGCGGGACCTGCTCCGTCGGCCGAGCCCCCCGGCGCGGCGCCCGGCTCGTCGGACGGCGGGGCCACGAGCAGCGGGCGGATCAGGGCGGCGAACCCGCCCGCACCCCCCACGGGGTCGTTGGCGTAGGCCCGCACGAGGCGCGCGCACAGGCTCGCCTCGCGCTCGGGCACCGGGTGGTCGGGATGGGTCAGCGTCCCGCGGGGCAGGCCCCAGAGGATCTCGTCGGTCCGCATGACCATCTGCGCGAGCGGTGCCCGCCCTGCGCCGAGGGCCGCGAAGATCGCCGCCATGTCGAGGCCCGCGCGCCGCTGCAGGCGGTCGTTGACCAGCAGGTCGGACCAGAGGTTCGCCATGGCCCCCGCGAGCGGGTCCAGGTCGACCAGCCCGTCCCGGACCCGCGAGAGGATCCGGGCGCTCGTCGTCAGGTCGCCGGGGGACAGCAGGTGGTGCCCGATCTCGTGCGCGAGCACCGCGACCGCGTGGTCCTCGAGCCCGCGCTCGGCGATGTCGTCGAGGTCGATGTGCACCTCGACGTCCACGGTCGAGAACCACGCGAACGACCCGACGTCCTGGGGCCGGTCGTCGCCGTGGTGCAGCACGGGCGCGTGCAGGCGGGTCTGCGTGCCCCAGGCGGCCAGGGCCTCGGGCCAGGCCGCGAGCCACCGGTCGCGGAGCCTCGTGCGCGACGGTGCGTGCCGCCTGCCGGCGCCGGGCACCGGGGCGAGCGACGCGGAGCCGCCCGCCGCCGTCGGGCCCGGCGTGGGCGTACCCGTCATCGGGGCGCCCGTACCAGGTCGAGCGAGTACGAGTGCTCGCGGCTGACGAGCGTCAGGTGGGTCGAGGGCGTGAGCGTCGAGGCCTGCCCGGTCACGTCGTCGAGCCAGGGGACGCCGGCGGGCGGGGTGCGGTCGGTCGCGCCCGGGGCAGGCCGTTCCTCGGCCCCCGGGGCGGCGCGCAGCGCGGCCCACCCGTGGACGTCGCACACGAGCGTCCAGTCCTCGGCCTGGGGCCGGGCCGTGCGGACGGCCCACAGCAGGCCGGGCTCACCGGGCAGCGGCCCGACGACGAGCGGCAGCGTGAGCCACGGACCGCCGAACCCGCGGAAGCCCCCGAACCGGCTGACCGCGGGGGCCGCGCCGTGCGAAGCGGCCGCGGCCTGCCCGGGCCACCACCACGGGTCGTTCGCGTGCCGCTCGAGGACCGCGCCGACGTCGGTCCCCGGGGCCAGGTCGAGCGCCGCCGCGGCGACGGGCGAGGGGAGCGACGCCGCGGCGCGCAGCGCGGCCTGCCGGTAGCGGACGAGGCCGCTGCGCCACGCTGCGACCAGGACGACGTCGCGGACGGTGGCGGCAGGCGAGCCGGGCGCTGCGAGCCCCTCGGACGCCGGCCCGCCGCGGGCCGCGAGCGTCGCGGCTCCTGCGACCTCGGCCGCAGCGGACACACGCCGTCCCCAGCCGGTCGCGTCCCCGCGCGCCGCGACCGGGCGCGCCGCGTCCGTGAGCGCGGCCACCGTGACGGCCGGGGCAGTGCGCAGCCACGGCAGGACCTGGGGCGCGAGCGCGAGGACCGCCCACCGCTCGGCCGAGTCGGGGCGCCACCGGCGAGCCGCCACGCACCGCGTCGCCGTGGACACGAGCGCGTCCACGACGCCCGCGAGCTCGCCGGCGTCGAGCGCAGGCGCGAGCCCGTCGACGACCGGGCGCAGCTCGCGCACGGCCGCGGCCACGTCGTCGCGGTCCGCACCGAGCGCGACCGCGCGCGCGAGCACCGCGTTGAGGTGGTCGCGCTCGCGCACCAGGTGCTCCGCGAACGGCGAGCGCGTCGGGGAGTCCTCGCCGGGCCCGGGGCCGCTGCCGTCGTCGGGGTGGCGAGCGTTCACTGACCGCTCCAGCGCAGCCACGCGAGGTAGTTCGTGTAGCGCTGGTGCGCGTACTTCAGGACCAGGGCGTCCTCGTAGACGTTCCCGTGCAGCTTGACCGCGTCCTGCCACAGGGACAGCAGCCCCTCGATCTGCGCGGTGCGCCGCAGGACCTCGGCCTCGCCCAGCCCCTCGAGGCCCGCCTCGACCGCCGAGAGGATCTCGGCCACGGGGTCGTCCTGGTCGAGCCCCGCGGCGTCGTACTGCTGGCAGGCCGTGTCGAACAGGTCCCGGATCCACGAGACGCGGTCGGCGCGCAGGGGCTCGCGCTCCTCGTCGTCGAAGGGTGCGGACTGCAGGTCGGGGACCAGCTTGTCGTGCAGCACGAAGGGGAGCACCGCGCGCAGGTCCGCGAGGTCCACCTCGGCGTTGCCGCGGAAGAACGCCATGGCCTTGGCGTACGAGATGAGCGACTGCAGGGCCCGCACCGAGAGCCCGTTGAGGGTCTGCGCGCCGATGTCGCCCAGCCGGTCGCGGCCCGTGTCGGCCGCGGCCAGGAGGTGCGGGTCGATCCCCGCGAGCTTCGCGGTGTCCTTGGTGCGGTACTCGAACTGCCACGCGGCCCGCTCCAGCACCTCGAGCTGGCTCGCGAAGAACTCCAGCCGTCGCCGCACCGGGACCGGGATGCGCACCGCGAGCACGTCGCGGTGCAGGCGGTCGTGCTCGTCGGCGTCGAACACGATCTCGGGGGGCACGTTCTCCTCGGGACGCACCCCGCGCTCGGCGCGCGCGACCAGGTCGCCCAGGAAGCGGTTGTTGAACGGCAGCGCGTGCACGACGACGTCGATCCGGTCCCGCAGCGCGTCGACGACCTGGTAGGTCCCACCGCCCGCGTCGTCGTTCGCCGTGAGGTACCAGGCGGCGGCACCCGTCTCGTAGACCTGGTCGTAGACCTCGACGTAGCCGTCGGCCAGGACCGTCAGGAGCGCCGACTGCGTGCGCGTCGGGATGCGGTTGTACTCGTCGACGATCTTGACGCGCATGCCCAGCCACGCGCGCCACGCGACGTCGACGTCGGCGAGCGAGTCTGCCTGCACCAGGTCCTTGGGCAGGGGCGTGCCGAACAGGTCCGAGACCGTGAGCTGCGGGTGCCCGTGCTGCATCGCGCGCCGCACGTCCCGGACCGGGTAGCCCGCGAGGACGCCCATGAGGACGGCGCTCGCGGTCTTGCCGCGCCCCGGGCCGCCGACCATGAGGCAACGGCCCCGCACCGCGAACGTCAGCAGAGGGAGCAGCACGAAGCTCGAGTACGACTGGTCGCTCGGCAGGTTCAGGCGTGCCCGGGAGTCCCCGAGGCGGAACGAGACGTCCGGGGCCGTGGGGCCGGCCGAGAACTCGACGTCGTAGTGCGGGCTGATGATCGCGTGGTTGACGACCCAGAAGTACGCCTGGCGCAGCTTCTCGTCGAGCGGCGCGAACGTCGTCGAGCCGTGACTCGTCCCGGCTGTGCCCGGGACGCCGGACACGGGCGTGCGGAACAGGTCCGCGACGTCCAGGTCGAACGGGTTCGTGGCCGCCGGCCCGGGGCGCGTGGGAGCGGAGGAGACGTGGTCGAGGTCCTGCTGCTCGGCGGGGGTCACGGAGCGATTCTGCCAGGAGAGTGCGTGGGTCTTCGCCGTGACGTAGAGGGTTCTCGTCGAGAAAGAGGTCTGGGGACCTCTACCTCGACGGAAACCCTCTACCTCGTCGATCTACCTCGACCGTGCGGCGGAGGTCCGCCTCCTCCCGAACGCCTTGGCGGCCTCGACGAGGAGGAACACCACGACCGAGAGCCCGAGCGTGATGCCCCACTCGCGCAGCCCGATCGGCGCCGAGCCGAACCACGAGTGCATGAAGGGCGCGTAGACGAACACGGCCTGCAGCGCGACGAGCGCGCCCGCCGAGTACCAGACCGCCCGGTTGCCCCGCAGGACCGCGAACGTGATGGACGACCGGTCCAGGAAGCGGCAGTTGAACAGGTAGGCGAGCTGGCCGAGCGCGAGCATCGTCACGGCCGTGGTCTGGGCCTCGGGGACGCTCATGCCCTGGTCGCGCTCGACGAAGTACACGGCCATGGTCGCGCCGCCGATGAGGACCGAGACGAGCAGGACCCGTCGCAGGTAGGCCGCGGTGAGGATCGAGGCCTTGGCGTCGCGCGGCGCGCGCGACATGATGTCGGGCTCGGCGCGCTCGTTGGCCAGCGCGAGAGACAGCGTGACGGCCGTGACCATGTTGATCCACAGGACCTGCACGGGCTGGAGCGGCAGTGCCCACCCGAGCAGCACCGCGACGAGGATCACGAGCGACTGCGCGCCGTTGGTCGGCAGCAGGAACAGGACCGACTTGCGCAGGTTGTCGTAGATCCGTCGCCCCTCCTCGACGGCCCGCTCGATCGTCGCGAAGTTGTCGTCGGCCAGGACCACCTCGGCGGCCTCCTTGGTCGCCTCGGTGCCCTTGATCCCCATCGCGACGCCGACGTCGGCCTGGGTCAGCGCGGGGGCGTCGTTGACGCCGTCGCCCGTCATGGCCACGACCTGCCCGCGTGACTGGAGCGCCGAGACGATGCGGATCTTGTGCTCGGGGCTCGTGCGCGCGTAGACGTCGACGTCCTCGACCACCGCGCGGAGCTCCTCGGTGCTCATGGCCTCGAGCTCGGCACCCGTCAGGACCTGGGGCGCAGGTGCTCCGGCCCCCGCGCCGGTCGGTGGCACGATCCCCATCTCGCGGGCGATCGCGAGGGCCGTGCCCGAGTGGTCGCCCGTGATCATCTTGACCGTGATCCCGGCGTCCTGGCACTGGGCGATGGCCTCGATCGCCTCAGGGCGGGGCGGGTCGACGATGCCGACCAGTCCGACCAGCTCGAGGCCCGCGTCGACGTCCTCGGGGGAGAGCGTCGTCCGACCAGGGGCCGCACCGGCGCGCGCGGCGGCCAGGACCCGCAGACCCTGGGCGCCGATCGCGTCGATCTGCTCGTACCAGAGGTCGCGGTCGAGCGGCTCGGGCCGCCCGTCCGCACCGGTCTGGGTCGCGCACCGGTCGAGCACCCGGTCCGGGGCACCCTTCACGAGGACGTGGAGACCGCCGTCGGGGTCCTGGGTCAGCGTGGCCATGTACTTGTTCTCGGACTCGAACGGGACGAGCGCGACGCGCCGCCACCCGGTCGGGTCGAACCCGGCCTTGAGGCCCAGGGTCCGCAACGCTCCCTCGGTCGGCTCGCCCACGAGCCGCCAGCCCGGCGCGTCGCCCTCGCCGGCGTCGTCCTGTCCACCCGGCCCGTCGGCCCCCTCGGGGCCCCGGTCCTCTCCCTCCACGGTGGACCGGACGATCCGGGCGTCGTTGCACAGCGTCATGACCTCGGCCAGGCGCCGCACGTCGGCGTGCTCGGCCAGCAGCGCGGGGGAGCCGTCGAGGTCGACCTCGCCGTCGGGCGCGTAGCCGATCCCCGTCACGGCGTACTCGTGCGCCGCGGTCCGCACGGTGCGGGCCGTCATCTCGTTCTTGGTCAGCGTCCCGGTCTTGTCCGAGCAGATCGTGGTCACCGAGCCGAGCGTCTCGACGGCCGGGAGGCGGCGCGTGATCGCCCGTCGTCGGGCCATCTGCTGCACGCCCAGAGCGAGCGTGATCGTCACGAGGGCCGGCAGGCCCTCGGGCACGGCCGCGACCGCGAAACCGATCGCCGCCGAGATCAGCTCGGGGGTGTCGAACCCGTGGACCACGCGCCCGATGACCACCATGACCACGGCCATCACGAGGATCAGGACCGCGAGCTTCTTGCCGAACGCGTCGAGCGTCCGCGACAGGGGGGTCTCGAGCGAGTCCACCTCGGAGATCAGGGTCTGGATGCGGCCGATCTCGGTCGTCTCGCCCGTCTCGACGACCACGCCCGTGCCCGTCCCCGCCGAGACGAGGGTGCCCGAGAACAGCATGCTCGACCGGTCGCCCACCCCGGACCCGGCGGGGACGGGGTCGCTCGACTTGGACGCAGGGACCGACTCGCCCGTGAGCGCCGACTCGTCGACCCGGAGGTTGACCCCCTCCAGCAGCCGCAGGTCGGCCGGGACGCGGTCGCCCGACCGGACCCGCACGACGTCGCCCGGGACCAGGTCGTCGGCGTCGATCTGCGTCCAGGCGCCGTCGCGCCGGACCTGCGCGTGGACCGAGAGCATGCTGCGGATGCCGTCGAGCGCCTTCTCGGCCCGGCCCTCCTGGACCAGCCCGATCGCGGCGTTGATGACCGCGACCGCGAGGATCACCGTGAAGTCGATCCAGTCGCCCACGATCGCCTTGAGCACGGCCGACACGAGCAGGATGTAGATGAGGACGTCGTCGAACTGCGAGAGCACCCGGCGCCACCAGGGCGTGCGCGCGGGCGGGGCCAGCCGGTTGGGGCCCACCTCGGCGAGCCGCGTCCGGGCCTGGTCGGCCGTGAGCCCCTCGTCGCTCGACCCGACCTCGGCCAGCACCGCCCGTGGCGGGAGCGCCCAGGGCGTCGGCTCGGCGGTCGCGGTCGCGGTGGGGGAGTCCGAGGCGCTCATGCGTCCATTCAAACCCCGCGGGCCCGCGACCACGCGGCGAGCCGCCGGGGTGGGACGAAGCGTTCCACGGCCCCTCGGCCCCGCCGGGCGCGGCGCCCGGGGACCTCCTACGGTGAGGGAGACGTCGCGCAGGTCGCGCGACCGTGAGGAGGACGTACCGTGCTGGTCTCCACCATGAACGATGTCCCGGGCCGGACCGTGCAGCAGGTCATCGGCGAGGTGACCGGGCTGACCGTCCGGTCGCGCAACGTCGGCGCGCAGATCGGGGCGGGGTTCAAGTCGATCGTCGGCGGCGAGCTCAAGGGCTTGACCAAGCAGCTCCAGCAGTCACGCGACGAGGCCGTGGCCCGCATGGTCGAGGAGGCCACGGCGCAGGGCGCCAACGCGATCCTCGCGATGCGCTACGACAGCGACGAGGTCGGCAACGGCTATCAGGAGATCGTGGCGTACGGGACGGCCGTGGTGCTCGCGCCCTGACGGCGGGGGTGCGCCCGAGGGGCGCTCGCGGCCCGGCTCAGTAGGCGTCGGTCCCGGCCTGCGTCATGGGCGCGGCCACGGCGCGGGGCGTGGCGAGCAGCGGCCCGACGGCGTCGATCGCGCGGGCGAGCCTGCTCGCCCGGTCTCCGCGCACCTCGAGCCACGGCACGTCCTGCCCGGCCAGGACCTCCCGGAAGCGGTCCTGCATCGCGTGGCGGATGTGCTCGCCGTCGCGCAGCCCGTCCTGGACGAACGGGATCTCGTCGCCCGTGAGGAGGTAGAGGTCGGGACGGCGGGTCGCGGCGAGCGCCTCCACGCTCGCCGACCGTGAGCCGACGTAGCGCTCGTGCCACAGGGTCGTCGCGAGCACGTCGGTGTCGCACACGACCAGGGGGACCGGGGTCAGGGCCGCGGCCTCGTCCTCGCGCCGGGCCTGCTCCCGGGCGACGAGGTCGAACTCGGCGGTGTGCCACGGCGCCTCGAGCCCGCCCGGCCGGACCTCCGACCACTCGCGGCCGAACTCGAGCACGGGTTCCAGGCGGTAGTGCTCGGCGAGCTCGGTGGCCAGGGTCGTCGAACCGGTCGACTCGGCACCGAGCACCACGACGCGGCGCGCGAACCACGCTCGGACCGAGGCGGGCAGCGCCCACCAGTGCGCCCCGGGGTCGGCGCGGACCGCGGTCCCGGACACCGAGACCACCGCGCGGCCCGGGTCGACCTGGACCCACTCGGCGTCGAACCGGCGAGCCAGCTCGACGCCGTACCGGTCCGACGTGAACACGGCGTCCACGGGGGCGTCGGCGGGGTCGAGGAGCGACTCCATGACCTTGACGTGCTCGGCCCACGCGTCGGGGCTCGCGTAGTCGACCGGGGCGTCGTCGAGCCCCGTGACGACGTGCGCGCCCGGCACCTCGGCCCGCAGCCACCCGGCGCGGACCTTGCCCGGGATCGACTCCTGCGAGGCCGTGAGCACCTGGACGGTCACGCGCTCGCACCGCGACAACGCCGTGCGCACGAGGTTCACGTGGCCCGCGTGCACGGGGTAGAACTTGCCGATCACGAGGCCGTGCGCGAACCGGGTCATCGGGCGTCCTGCCGGGCCGCGGGCGCGGCGCCGTCGGGCTCCGTGGGCGTGCCCGCGCCCGTGCCCGTGTGCGTGCCGGCGCGCAGCTCGGCCGACCAGTCGCGCAGCCCCAGCGCGCACAGGCCGATGAAGCCCACGTAGAGGACGGCCGTCAGCCACAGCCCCTGGCTCGCGTAGAGGCCGACGAGCATCACGTCGGTCACGATCCACACCCACCAGCTCCCCACCCACTTGCGCCCCAGCATGAGCTGGGCGACCAGGCTCGTCGAGGTCGTCAGGGCGTCCCAGAACGGCACGGTCGAGTCGGTCCACGTCGACAGGACCCAGACCAGCAGCGCGGTCGCCGCGGCGGCGCCCACCGCAGCGGCGGGCCAGACCCACGCGGGGGTCCGTCGCACGGTCAGCGCACGGTGCGCCTCGCCGCCGCGCACCCACCAGTACCAGCCGAGCGCGCCCAGCACGAGGTACACGACCTGGAGCCCCGCGCCGGCGTAGAGCCCCGTCGAGGCGAACAGGACCACGTACACCGCGTTGTTCGCGAGACCGATCGGGAAGGTCCACACGTTCTGCCGGACGGCCAGCCAGACGCACAGGGCGCCCGTCACGAAGCCGATGATCTCCTCGATGCTCACCGGGACACCCTAGGGGCACCCGGGGGGCGGGGCGGGCGACGGACCCTTCTGCGAGCGGCCCGCCTCCGGGGTTACCGTCGGTACGCACGGTCCTGCACCCCTGATCCCCCGCTCGAAGGAGCCACATCATGGCAGTCCGCACCGCACGCACCGCATGGAACGGCACCCTCCAGGAGGGCACCGGACAGGTCGAGCTCACGAGCTCCGGCGTCGGGACGTTCGACGTCAGCTTCCCGCGCCGCACGGCCGACGCGGCCGAGGGAGTCACGAGCCCCGAGGAGCTCATCGCGGCCGCGCACACCTCGTGCTACGCGATGCAGCTCTCCGGCGTGATCGGCGCCGCGGGCGGCACGCCCCTCGCGCTCGACGTGTCGGCCGACGTCACGCTGACCCCGGACCCTGCGGGCGGCCTGCGGATCTCCGCGATCGCCCTCACGGTCCGTGGCGAGGTCGACGGCCTCGACGAGGCCGGCTTCCTCGAGGCGGCGGAGACGGCCAAGGCCACGTGCCCGGTCTCCAAGGCGCTCACGGGCACGACGATCACGCTCGACGCGACCTACGAGTCCTGACCCGGAACCTCCGAGTCCTGACCCGGACCCCGCGGGCCGCCGGGCGCGAGGAGGGCGGCTCGACCGAGCAGCCCGCACCACGCGCCCGGCGTGCCGCGGCTCGCGGCCGCCGACCCTAGTGCGGCAGCAGCGGCGGGCTCTGGGTCCCGGCACCCTCGACAAGCCCGTCGACGACCTCGGTGACGGTCGACCGGGCGTCGTGCGACGGTGCCCAGCGCAGCAGCCGGCGCGCCCGCGACGCGTCGAGGACCGGTACCGCGAGCGCGACGTCGAACCAGCCCGGGTCGAGCGGGACGGCTCGTGCCGCCCAGGCCAGGGCGACCAGGCGGCGCAACGACGTGGGCGAGACCTCACGGAGCCGTCCCTGCGAGACGATCGCGGCGACGTCGGGCCCTGAGAGGACCTCCGGAGCGGCGACGTTGAACGTGCCCGCGTGGCGCCCCACGAGGATCGCGCGGTAGGCCTCCGCGAGGTCGTCCGCGTGGACCACCTGGAGCCGCATCCCGCGCGGCCACACGAGCGTCGGCAGGAAGCCCTTGCGACGCAGCGGCAGGGGCAGGAGCCGCCCGAAGAACAACCGGGACACCTCGCTCGCGGCGTCGCGCTGGAACGTGAACGGTGCGCGCACGCGCGTCACCACGACGCCCGGGTGAGCGGCCGAGAACCGGTCGAGGAGCTCTTCGACCTCGACCTTCTGGGCGCTGCTGACCGACCCCGCGATGCCCGCGGTGGGCCAGTACTCGTCACGCGGGACGTCGTCGAACGCGGGCGAGCACGCGCTCGCGCACGACGCGACGACCAGGTGCCCCACCCCCGCGCGCGCCGCGGCCGCGGCGACCCGTCGAGTGCCCTCGACGTTGACGCGGGCCAGCTCGTCCCGGTCGTGCGCGGGATCGATCGCCCACGCGAGGTGCACGACGGCGTCCGCGCCCACGAACGCCCCCTCGAGCCGCGAGGTGACGACGTCCTCCGGGTCCCTCAGGTCGCACCGCACCCACTCGGCGGTGTCGAACGGCGGGACGACCGTGCTCGAGCCGTCCGCGCGCGGCACCCGGCTCGCGACCCCCACGACCGAGGTCACGACCGGTTCGACCGCGAGCCGGCGCAGCAGGGCCGACCCGACGTTGCCGCTCGCACCGACGATCACGACGCGCATGAAGTCTCCTCTCGTCGCCCGTTTTCCCAGGCTACCGACGATGGGCCGCCTCGGCCGGGGGACGTGCGACCTTCACCCGGACGGCAGGGGACAAGGTGCGCTCCCCGGCGGTCCAACGGAAGATCGACGGGAGGCTGCCGCGGCGTATCCCGGTGGGCCTCGCCACGAGAGGACCCGAAGGTGCAGATCACGTTGGACGCCGTCCAGGTCGAGGGCCGGCGCGCGCCGATGCTCGAGGCCACCACCCTCAGCGTCTCGTCGGGCGAGTGCGTGCTCCTCGCGGGCGAGCCCGGGCACGGGCACACCGCGCTCGCGCTCGTCGCGACCGGGCGCCTCGCGCCGTACACGGGGACGGTCACGCTCGTGGAGGACGACGGCTCGACCACCACGTCCACGGCCGAGCTGCGTCGTGTCACGGCCGTGGTCGACGTGCCGGGCATCTCCGAGCCCGACGAGGCGCTCACGGTCGGCGACGTCGTCGCCGAGGAGCTCTCGCTCGCAGGCCGGCGGTCGCTGCCCGGCGACGCCACGCGGTGGCTCGCCGACCACGACCTGCTCGACCGTCGGGGCGAGCGCATCGACGCGCTGCACGGCGCGGTGCGGACCGCGCTCCTGTCCTCGCTCGCGTCCGAGCGCAGGGACGTCCGGTTCGTCGTGCTGACGCTCCCCGACCGGCACAGCGGCGAGCCGTCGGGCTGGTGGTCGGTCGCGGAGTCCCTCGCCTCGCTCGGGTACGGGGTCCTGGTCGAGTGCACGCGGTCCTCGGCCCGTGACCTCGGGGCGGAGCTGCCCCCCGCTCGCGGTGCGGACGCCCTGCGGGCCGCGCCCGTCGAGGCGTTGCGGACCCGGCCCGAGCCCGCGGTGCTCGCACCGGTGGGCGGTGGTCCCGAGGAGGAGGGCGTCGAGGAGACCGACCCGACCCGGCTCTTCGACCGCGAAGCCCCCGGCCGGCACCAGGCCACCGGCGATGCCCCTGGCGGTGCCGAGCCGCCGGCGCCCGCCGGCGCAGCGGACCCTGTCGTGCCCGTCGTGCCCGTCGTGCCCGTCGAGCCCGACGCTCCCGCCCCCGGGAAGGAGACCGACCGATGACCGCCATCCGCCTGGGCATCTCGGAGCTGCGGCGCATCAGCGCGGGCACGCTGCCGAAGCTCGCGATCCTCGCCATGATCGTCATCCCGACGCTCTACTCGGGCCTCTACCTGTTCGCCAATGAGAACCCGTACGACAAGCTCCAGGAGATCCCCGCGGCCCTCGTGGTCCAGGACCGCGGCGCGACGGTCGAGGACGCGGCCGACGGCACGTCGACCCAGACCAACTTCGGTGACGAGGTGGCCGAGCAGCTGCTCAGCGGCGACGGCGGGTTCGGCTGGGTCGAGACGAGCCAGGCCGACGCCGAGGTGGGCGTGCGCTCCGGGCGCTTCGACGCGGCGCTCATCATCGGGCCGACGTTCTCCGAGGACCTCGCGTCCTCGGGCAAGTTCGAGCCGCAGCAGGCGAGCCTGATCCTCATCACCAACGACGC
The DNA here is from genome assembly GCF_001692445.1 of Oerskovia enterophila. Taxonomy (GTDB): domain Bacteria; phylum Actinomycetota; class Actinomycetes; order Actinomycetales; family Cellulomonadaceae; genus Oerskovia; species Oerskovia enterophila. The sequence goes on from NZ_MAQA01000033.1 coordinate 43,187, forward strand.
CAACAACTATCTGGCCGCGACCATCGCCGACACGATCGTCGGCAAGGTCCGCGACTCGATCGCCGAGCAGGTCGGCACCGAGGCCGCGGACACGTTCCTCAAGGGCTTCGCGTCGATCCACACCAACCTCGCGAGCGGGGTCGACGGCGCCCAGAAGCTGGTCGACGGCGCCACGCAGCTCTCGGACGGGACCGTCCAGCTCGTCGACGGCACGGCCCGGCTCGCCTCGGGGGCAGGGGAGGCCGCGAGCGGTGCGTCGCAGCTCGCGACGGGGGCCGACGAGCTCGCGACCGCGAGCGGAAGGCTCTCCTCGGGCGCGGCCACGCTGTCCGACGGGCTCGACACGCTGCGCAGCAAGACCGCGAGCCTTCCGTCCCAGACGCAGGAGCTGGCCGACGGTGCGCAGCAGGTCGCGGACGGCAACGCCCAGGTCGCGGGCTACGGGCAGGAGGCGGCCGCGGCGGCGAGGGACGTCGTCGGGCAGCTGGGGAACGCCCAGACGGACGTCGCGGCCGTGCTCGCCGAGCTCGTCGCCTCGGGCGAGCTCACCCAGGAGCAGGCGGACCGGATCCTGCCCGTGGTGACCCAGGTGATCGACGACGTCACGCCGCGCGTGGAGGCCGCCGCGACCCAGGTCGAGGGCGCGTCGCAGAAGCTCGACGAGCTCAGCTCGGGCTCGGCGCAGGTCGCGGCGGGGGCAGCGACCCTCGCGGGCGCGACCCCCGCGCTCACGCAGGGCATCGCGACCGCAGCGTCGGGAGGCGACCAGCTCGCCTCGGGCGCGGCGCAGCTCGACGCGGGCGCGGACACGCTCGCGAGCGGGGCGGGCACGCTCGCCTCGGGCACGGCCCAGGTGTCCGACGGCGCCACGGAGCTGGCGTCCTCGAGCGTGACCCTGCGCGACGGGACGGGCGAGCTGCTGTCCGGCATGACCGAGCTGCGGGACGGGCTCGTGGCAGGGCTGGGCAAGATCCCCGACGTCGACGAGCAGACGCAGGAGGACACCGCGAAGACGATCGGCAACCCCGTCGAGGTCAAGAAGGACACGATCGCCAACGCCGGGACGTACGGGGCAGGGCTCGCCCCCTTCTTCATGTCGCTCGCGGCGTGGATCGGGGCCTACGTGCTCTTCCTGCTCGTGCGTCCGCTGTCGACCAGGTCGCTCGCGGCCGGACGGCCCGCGTGGCAGACCGCGCTCGGCGGGTGGATCCCCCCGGCCGTGATCGGGATCGCGCAGGTCGCGCTCATGTTCACGGTCGTGAAGTTCGCGCTCGACATCGACCCCGTCTACGCCGTGGGGACCGCGGTGCTGCTGGTGCTCGCGTCCGCGACGTTCGTCGCGATCCTCCAGGCGCTCAACGTCTACCTGGGGGCCGTGGGGCAGTTCCTGGGGCTCGTGCTCATGCTGGTCCAGCTCGTCACGGCCGGCGGGACGTTCCCGTGGCAGACGATCCCCGAACCGCTGCGCTCGCTGCACCGGTTCCTGCCCATGTCCTACACGGTCGAGGGGCTGCGGCAGCTTCTCTACGGCGGGGACCTCGCGACGGTCGCGCGCGACGTCGGGGTCCTGCTCGTCGTGCTCGCGGTCGCGCTGCTCGCGACGACCTATGCGGCGTACAAGCAACGGGTCTGGAGCCCGTCGAGGCTGCAGCCCGAGCTCGTGCTCTAGCGATCGGTCCCGGTCCGCGGGGCCGAGATGCGGCGGACGGGGGTCGGACCGCCGGGACGACCCCCGTCGGCCGCATCTCGCGGCGGACGGGAACCCGCGTGCCGCCATCGGCTCGGGGCGCAGTGCCGCGCAGTGCCGGGCACAGTGCCGTGACGACGGTCCCGGGATAGGTTCGGACCCACACCCTGTCCCCCCGAGAACCAGGAGTCGACCCACGATGAAGCTCGCCGAGGCCCTCGCGCAGCGCGCCGACCTCCAGCGCCGGCTCGCCCAGGTGGCGAGCCGTGCGGTCGCCAACGCACGGCACCAGGAGGGGGACCGGCCTGCCGAGGACCCCGTGGCGCTGCTGGCCGAGCACGAGCGGCTCGCGGCACAGCTCGAGTCGCTCATCGCCTGGATCAACGCGGCCAACCTCGCGACCGAGGTCGAGCCGGGTCTGACCATGACCGCGGCGCTCGCCCGCCGGGACGTGCTGCGCCTGCGGCACCGTCTGCGGACCGACCTCGCCGACGCGGCGTCGGCCTCCCAGGACCGGTTCACGCGCACCGAGCTGCGGTACGTGTCGGGCGTCGACGTGCCCGCCACCCGGGCGCAGGCCGACGACCTGGCGCGCACGCTGCGCGAGCTGGACACGCGCATCCAGCAGGTCAACTGGACCGCGGACGTCGAGGGCGACGCCGGGGACTGAGACCGTCGTCGTGAAGCCCGTCGCGTCCGGTCAGGACGGCCGGACGGTGCGGCGGATCACGGTGCCTCGTCGGCGCCTTCCCGCGGGGTGGACGCTCGGATGTGCATGCGTTCGCCATGCTTGCCGAAGAGGCTGAGGACCTCGACGTCCCCCTGACCTGCGGAGCCGAACCAGTGGGGGTTCTCGGTGTCGAACTCGGCGACCTCTCCGGGCCCCAGGGTCAGGTCGAGGTCGCCGAGGACCAGTCGCAGGCGGCCGTGCAGCACGTACAGCCACTCGTGGCCTGCGTGGCTGCGCGGCGTGGGGTCCTTCTGGTCGGCGGGAATGGTCATCTTGTAGGCCTGGGGGCCTTCGTGGTGCCTGGAGAGGCGGACGTAGAGCCGGCCGCCGGTCTGCTGCTGCCGCTGGGGCATGCGCGGGTCGACGACGCGAGGTGGAGCCACCAGGTCGTCGAGCGGGGTCGCCAGCGCGACGGAGATCGGGAGGAGGAGCTCCAGGCTCGGCTTGCGCCGTCCGCTCTCCAGCCTGGACAGGGTGCTCTTGGAGATACCGGTGCGCTCACCGAGCTCCGCCAGGGTCAGGGCACGCTTCCGCCTGGCGCGCCGTAGGCGTGCGGGCACCTGGTCGAGGGTCGATGCGACCGCCGGGTTCGAGTCCATGCCGCCACCCTAGGAAGACGGTTCCTGTTCTGGCAAAAGTCAGTTGCTCTTCAAGATCGAGCGGGTCATCGTAGGAGCCCTGCCGACCTCGCTCGTCGCCCACCACGCCATCGGCACCGGCACCGCCGGTCTTCTCTGCGCCCACCCGGGCCGGCGAGCACGCTCGACGTTCCTGCCCGCCCTCGCCGCAGCGCATCCGACCATCGCGCCCAGAACCCCCACCCGACTACTCATGGAAGGGCCGTCATGAGCCACTTTCCCGACAGCATCGTCACCACCTGGCGCAAGCCGTTCCTCGGCGACACCATCCACAGGGACAGCAGCGTGAGCCTCGTCGTCAATCCTCGGCTGGACGAGGACAGGTCTGTCACCGTCCTGCGCACGGCGGCCGACTCGCACACGGCGATCGCCGTGCTGCCCGACGTCGTCGAGAGGCTCGAGTCCACCGGCCTCTTCCGGTCTGGGCCGATCACCGAGGCGCGTGTCCGTGAAGCGCTCGTGGCGGGGGGAATCACCCTGCACGGCGCGGACAACCTCTACTACCTCCCAGCAGCCCTTCGCGCAGACGTGACCTCCGAGAGGGACCGCGAAGGCGTGCGCCGCCTCTCGCCCGCCGACACCGAGGCGTTCGGGGAGTTCGAGTCTCGGGCGACCGAGCAGGACCTGGACGACGCACAGGTGGGGATCGACGACTGGGCCGCTCTCGGGGCGTTCGGTCCTGACGGGCGCCTGTCGAGTGCGGGAAGCATGTACCCGTGGGGCGAGGGAGCCGTGTTCGCGGACATCGGGGTCCTCACCCTCGCTGAGGCGCGTGGGCAGGGGCAGGGGCGCGCCGTGGTCCGCGCGATGATGCGTCACGCCCTGAGTCGCGGCCTCGAACCCCAGTACCGGTGCCAGCTCGACAACGTCGCGTCCGTCGCCCTCGCGGCCGCGAGCGGCCTCGCGCTGTTCGGGACCTGGGAGGTCCCCACCCCTGAGGACGACCCGGCAGAGGACGACAGCAGGTGAAGCCGTCGCGGGGACCTCTCGTGGCGAAGGGCCCGTGCCGGCACTCTCGACGAGTATCGGATGGACCGAGCTGGGACGGTCGTGCCACGATCGATCTCATGGCTGCGAGTACCGAAGAACTCACTGTTCGCCCCGTCGACGGGCCGTCAGAGTACCCGGCGCTCGTCGAGATCTGGCGCAGTGCGGTGCGGGCCACGCACGACTTTCTCGACGACGCCGACTTCGAACGTATCGAGGCCGCCCTCTCTCCCGTCTACTTTCCCGCGGTGACCCTCGTCGTCGCCGAGCGCGAGGGAAGGTCGATCGGGTTCGCCGGTGTCTCCGAGGGCATTCTCGAGATGCTCTTCGTGATGAACGAGACGCGGGGCGAGGGCGTGGGGTCGGCGCTGCTCGCTGAGGCGATAGCCCACCACGGCGTGACCAGGGTCGACGCGAACGAGCAGAACGTTGGTGCACGCGACTTCTACCTCGCCCGTGGATTCCGTGTGGTCGCGCGGAGCCCGCTCGACGGTGACGGTCGCCCGTACCCGATCCTCCACCTGCAGATCCAGGAGCCCGTCAGTCCCACGGTCGACGGGCACACTCGGCGTCATGAACACTGAAAGGCCCTGCATGAATCACTCGATCCGCACCGCCACCTCCCATGATCTTCCCGCCGCGGCGCGCACGCTGTCGGTCGCTTTTGCCGACTACCCGTGGACTCGATGGACCATTCCTGACGACGATTACGCGCACCGGCTCGAAGAGCTCCAGTCTCTGTATCTTTCTCATGCGATCGAGCACGGGCTGGTGCTGGTCGACGCCCACGGACGAGGAGCTGTCGCCGTCCTGCCCTCGAGTGCGCCGCCTCTCGCCGACGACCTGCAACGGCAGGTGCGCGAGCTGCACGGAGACCGTCTGGAAGCCCTGCTCGCAGCCGACCTCCCCGCACATCCGATGCCGTCGTGGGAGCTTGCCACGCTCGGAGTGCGCCCCGAGGCGCGCGGTGCAGGCCTTGGCTCGGCCCTCGTCGACGCGGTCGTCGCGGAGGTGGGCCGTCTCGACCCGGGCTGCACCATCGCGCTCGAGACGTCCGACGACCGGAACGTGCGACTGTACGAGGGACGTGGATTCTTCGTGACAGCGCACACGTCCACGGCAGACGGCCCGGCCGTGCACTCGATGCAGCGAACCCTGCCGGCCACGAGCTGACGGCACAGACGAAGAGAGGGCAGCACCCAGATGGTCACGTCGACGGAGCGGAGCTCTCGGATGCCGCGGGTCAACATCAGCAAGGAGCACCCTGACGTCTATCGGCACGTCGCTGAGCTCAGCAAGGCAGCAGGAGCGGCCGCGGCAGGAGCCGGACTCGACCCACGGCTCGTCGAGCTGATCCGGCTGCGCGTGTCCCAGCTCAACGGATGTGCCTTCTGCTGCCGTCTGCACACGCGCGACGCGCTGCGTGCCGGCGAGAGCGCGGACAGGCTCGCAGTGCTGCCTGCCTGGTGGGAGACGCAGTACTTCACGGAGATCGAGAAGTCGGCCCTCGGACTGGCGGAGGAAGTGACACGGCTCTCCGTCCCTGCGCGCGACGACTGGGACGACGGGTCGCTGACCGCCGAGCAGGTGTCGGCGGTCAGCTGGCTCGCCGTGGTGATGAGCGCCTGGAACCGTGTCGCGATCCGCAGCGGCTACCGGGTCGCGCCCTAGCCGACGGCTCGTGGCGCCCCCGTGCTGAACAGCGGATGCGGAGGTCGTGGCCTCCCCGCCCGCGGCGCACCCTGCGGCGACCCGCAGTACCGTTGCCACCGGAGCGGACGGAAGTCGGTAGCCACGAGCGGGAGCGAGCACGACCCGGCCCGGGCAGGGCACCTCCAGGAGCCGGCGGGCAGGCTTGCACAGGGTCTCCCTGGCACATCGCAGCCCAGCACGGCGCACACGTGCACCGCGCACCCGGCACAGCGCACCACCGAGTGCTGACCCGCACGTGGCGAGGGTGGGTCCGGGGACCTTCCGTCCGCTCCGCACGCTCGACGCCGCAGCGCACCGCGCCACCCGGAGCTCCAGCGCCCCGCGCCACCCCCGAACCCCCGCGCCACCCCCGAACCCACGCTCCGCCGTCGGGCACCGCGCCCGGCCTCGTCCCACGCCGGACCCGGATCCGGGACACTCCCCGGACGGGCGTCACCCCCTCCCGGGAGTGGTGGGAGAATCGCCGACGTGACTGCTGAACTCGACGCCGCAGGAGCCCCCGTCCCGCCAGAGCGCACCACGGAGGCAGACGCCCAGCACGCCGCGAAGGCGGCCGCCGCCGAGGCGTCCGCACGGTCCGCGGCCCGCAGCGAGGCAGAGCGCGCAGCGGACGCGGCCCGCGAGGCCGTCGCGACCGCGGTGCGGACCACGACGCGCGGCATCGTCGACACCTCGACGCGGCGCCGGGCCGAGTACTCGACCGACGCCTCGAACTACCGCGTCGTCCCGGAGATGGTGGTCTTCCCGATCTCGACCGACGACGTCGTCGCGACCCTCGACGTGACGCGCGAGCTGGGCGTCCCGCTCACGGCGCGCGGCGCGGGCACGTCGGTCGCGGGCAACTCGATCGGCCCGGGCGTCGTGATCGACTTCTCGCGGCACGTCAACCGCGTCCTGTCGCTCGACCCGGAGGCACGAACGGCCCGCATCGAGCCGGGCGTGGTCATGTCGACGCTCCAGAAGGCCGCGGCCCCGCACGGCCTGCGGTTCGGGCCCGACCCCTCGACGCAGAACCGTGCGACGCTCGGCGGCATGATCGGCAACAACGCGTGCGGCCCGCACGCGGTCGCGTACGGGCGCACCGCGGACAACGTGGTCGAGCTCGACGTGGTCGACGGCACGGGCCGGCGCTTCACCGCGGGTAAGGGCGACCCGACGTTCGCCGCCGTCCCGGGCCTCGCGAAGATCGTCAAGGACAACCTGGCGCTCATCCGCACCGAGTTCGGGCGGTTCGGCCGCCAGGTCTCCGGCTACTCGGTCGAGCACCTGCTGCCGGAGAACGGCTCCGACCTCGCCAAGATGCTCGTGGGCACCGAGGGCACGCTCGTGACGATCCTCGAGGCCACGGTCGCCCTGGTCCCGATGCCGAGCGCGCCCACGCTCGTCGTCCTCGCCTACGAGGACATGCCCACCGCGGCCGACGACGTCCCCGCCCTCCTCTCGCTGGGCCCGCTCGCGGTCGAGGGCCTCGACGCCCGCCTCGTCGACGTGGTGCGCCGCGCCAAGGGCGCGGACTCGGTCCCCGAGCTGCCGCCGGGCGGCGGCTGGATGATGGTCGAGGTCGGGGGCGCGACTCCCGAGGAGGCGTACGCGAACGCCGAGGCGATCGTCGCGGCGTCCGCGTCGACGTCCACGCGCATCCTGCCCGCGGGCCCCGACGCCACGGCCATGTGGCAGATCCGGGCCGACGGCGCCGGGCTGGCCGGGCGCACCCCCGCGGGCGAGCAGGCGTGGCCGGGGTGGGAGGACTCCGCGGTCCCTCCGGAGAAGCTGGGCGCCTACCTGCGCGACCTCGACGAGCTCATGGCGCGCTACGGCGTCGACGGCCTGCCGTACGGGCACTTCGGCGACGGGTGCGTGCACCTGCGCATCGACATCCCGCTCGAGACCTCGGGATCGGTCCTGCGCACCTTCATGACCGAGGCCGCGCAGCTCGTGGCCAAGTACGGCGGCTCGCTGTCGGGCGAGCACGGCGACGGCCGCGCGCGCTCGGAGCTGCTGCCCGTCATGTACTCACCCGAGGCCATCTCGCTGTTCGAGCAGATCAAGGCGCTGTTCGACCCGCAGGACGTGCTCAACCCGGGCGTGATCGTGCGGCCCAGCGCCGTGGACGCCGACCTGCGCCGGCCCAGGGCGCTGCCGGTGCTGCCGACCAAGGGCGGCTTCTCGTTCAGCCACGACCACGGCGACATGACCCAGGCCGTCCACCGCTGCGTCGGCGTCGGCAAGTGCCGCGCGGACTCCTCGGCGTCGGGCGGGTTCATGTGCCCCTCGTACCAGGCGACCAAGGACGAGAAGGACGTCACGCGCGGCCGCGCCCGCGTGCTCCAGGACGCGATCAACGGCACGCTCGTGGGCGGCCTCACGTCGCCCGAGGTCCGTGACTCGCTCGACCTGTGCCTGTCCTGCAAGGCCTGCTCGGCCGACTGCCCCGCGGGTGTCGACATGGCCCAGTACAAGGCCGAGGTGCTGCACCGGACCTACCAGGGCAAGCTGCGCCCCATGAACCACTACGCCCTGGGCTGGCTCCCGCGCTGGGCCCGTCTCGCGGGCATGATGCCGCGGCTCATCAACGCGGTGCTCGGCATCCGTCCCGTCGCGAAGCTCGTGCTCACGCTCGGCGGCATGGACTCGCGCCGCGAGGTCCCCCGCTTCGCCGAGGTCCCCTTCCGCACCTGGTGGAAGCGCGGAGGCGCGACGAACGGGGTGCCGGGGCTCGCCGTCGGGCAGACGCCCGGGCGGCCCAGGACCAGCAAGCGGCCGCAGGTCGTGCTGTGGACCGACTCGTTCAGCGACGCGCTCGCACCCTCGGTGCCGCAGTCCGCGGTCACGGTGCTCGACGCCGCGGGCTACGACGTGATCGTGCCCGACCAGCAGGCCTGCTGCGGCCTGACCTGGATCAGCACCGGCCAGCTCGACGGGGCCCGCAAGCGCCTCGAGAACCTGCTCCAGGTCCTGGGGCCGTTCGCGGTCAACGGGATCCCGATCGTCGGGCTCGAGCCGTCGTGCACCGCGGTGCTGCGCTCGGACCTGCTCGACCTCTTCCCCGACGACCCGCGCGCGAAGGCCGTCGCGGGAGCGACCCACACGGTCGCCGAGCTGCTCACGCGCCCCGAGACGCGGCCCGCACCCGAGACCGGGTGGAAGGTCCCCGACCTGTCCGACGTCACGGCCGTCGTCCAGCCGCACTGCCACCAGCACTCCGTCATGGGCTTCCAGGCCGACGAGAAGCTGCTCCGCGGCGCGGGCGCCACGATCGACACGCTCGCCGGGTGCTGCGGGCTCGCCGGGAACTTCGGCATGGAGAAGGGGCACTACGACGTGTCGGTGCAGGTCGCCGAGAACGCGCTCCTGCCCGCGCTGCGGGCCGCCGGGCCGAACGACATCTTCCTGGCCGACGGGTTCTCGTGCCGCACCCAGGCCGACCAGCTCGGGGGAGTGCAGGGCAAGGCGCTCGTCGAGCTGCTCGCCGAGCGGCTCTAGACCCGTCGCGGGGTGTGCGCGGGTCGCCCCTCGGGAGGGGGCGGCCTCGGCGGAGCAGCTCTCAGGTGGACGTCGGACCGGTCCGGGGGCAGGGGCTCAGCCCTCGGACCTGAGGTCGAGCGCGACGCCCTGGGGCGTCCGGAACATCGCGCTCAGGCTGCTGGGGGCGCAGCGGAAGGAGATCTGCGCGCCGGAGGCAAGGTCCCAGGTCGCGGAAACGGTGCCGTCGAGCTCGTGCATCGCCGGCCTTCCCCAGCCCGCTTCGCCGGCGCGCACCATGCGCGTGAAGCCGTCGCCGAGGAAGGCCGTGGACTCCGGGGTGACCTGGCGGATCACGTCGGAGGTCCGCAGGCTCAGGTAGTTCAGGTCCTGGTGGGCCCCGATCGTCGAGACGTCCGGGACGGTGAAGCCGGAGACGGTGTTCATCAGGTACGGGGTGCCGTCCTCGACCTCGATCGTCCAACCGAAGCGTTCGACGGCCAGACGCTGCACCTCGTCCCGCGACAGCGGCCAGGGGCGAGCCGCCCAGTACTCCATGAGGTCGCGTACCTCGGAGGGGGACATCGCCTTCCAGGTCCTGAGGGCGGGCGCGACGGACACCCCAGGAGTCCGGGGTCGGTTCGCGTCGAGCCCCAGGGTGGGGAGCTCCAGCGCACGGACGCCGCGATCCATGCGCTGGAGGCGCTCGGCGGACCACGTCCGACCTGCCGGCATCTGCTCCGGCTCACGCCACGCGCGATAGCCGAGGTCGTCCGGGCTCCCGATGCCGTACGCGTCCCGCAAGGCGTTCACGCACCGCAGGGCGAGCGCTCGATACTCGGCGGTGAGCGCTGGGAGCGCGGTCGACGCCGTCCAGTTCGGCTGTGCGATCCCCGGAGCCGTCCAACCAGCGGCGCTCAGCACGGACTCGTCCGCATCGGCGACGACGTCCGTCGCCGGAGCCTCCGCGTCGATCCTGCCAGGACCCCCTGCGAGCTGCACGTACCGCACAGGGGTCGACCTGGAGGCGACGATCAGGAAGACCCGATCGGACACGCTCCGGAACGTCGCCGCGAGCCGTTCGCCGAGCTCCGTCCAGTCCGACGTCATCGGTCACCGGCCTCGGCCGGTGACATCGTCCGCCAGAGCGCAGGAGATCCGTAGGACGCCCTCATCCACCCATCACATCACGTGAGGTGTGAGATCCCGGCGCATGACCGGAGCTCTGATCCACCGGCGCCTCGACCTGCCAGGTGAAGGGCGCGAAGTCGAGCGTCTCGTCGCGCCACGACGGCCTGCGGGCGCTGTACGCCCAGAACGGCAGCGCCACGAACACCACGCTGAGACCGACGAGCAGCCCCACGTACGTCGTCGCGCTGCCGACCTCGATCTGGGCGGGAGGCACGAAGCTCACGACGAGCGCGAGCGTGGCCGCGAGCAGCCCGCACCCGCCGATGACCCACACCCCCACGATCCCGCCCGGCACGTGGTACCGGCGCGGTCGGTCGGGCTGCGAGTACCGCAGCGCGATCACGGCCGCGAACATCAGGACGTACGCGACGAGGTACAGGATCACGGTGAGCTGGCTCAGGAGCTGGTACGCGGCCTGGACCGACGGCAGGATCACGAACATCACGGACAGTGCCGTGACGATCGCCGCCTGCACGAGCAGGATGCGCGACGGCATGCCCGCGCGGTTGGTCCGGTGGAACCAGCGGGGCAGGTAGCCCGCGCGGGCCACCGAGAGCAGGCCCGTCGCGGGGCCTGCGACCCAGGTCACGACGCCCGCGAGGACGCCCACGGCCAGCATCGCGGCCAGGACGGGCCCGGCCCAGCCGATGCCCGCCCAGTCGAGCAGCGTGTCGTACGCGGTCAGCAGGCTCTGCGTGAGGTTGATCTGCCCCTTGGGCACGACCACGGCGATCGCGAGGGTGCCCAGGACGAGGACGACGACGGCACCGAGCGCGGCCACGAGGATCGCGATCGGGTAGTTGCGGATCGGGTTCTTGATCGACCGCACGTGCACCGCGTTCATCTCCATGCCCGCGTAGAACAGGAAGATGCCCGCGGCGAGCACGATGTTCGAGAACTTCGACAGGTCCGGCACGAACGCGCCCCACGAGAGCTCGACCTGCGAGGTGTTGCCGCCCGCGAGATAGGCGGCCGCGAGGCCCACCAGGAGCGCGGCGGGCACGAGCGTCCCCACGATCCCGCCCCACTTCGCGACCTGCGAGAACGACTTGACGCCGCGCAGCGCGATGAGGGTCGCGAGCCAGAACACGCCGAGGACGACCACGAGCACGAACAGCTTGTTGCTCGAGATCTGTTGGGCGGCCTCGGCGTCGGACCCCGTGTAGGCGAGCGTGACCGCGGCGAACGTGAGGATGGTCGGGAACCAGATGCAGCCCTCGATGAAGACCATGAGGATCGCGAGGAACCCCCAGCGGCTCCCGAACGCCTCGCCGACCCAGCGGAACATGCCGCCTTCCTCGGGCCAGCCGGTCGCCAGCTCTGCGGCCACGAGGCCCACGGGCGCCAGGAAGAAGAGCGCCGCGAACAGGTAGTAGAACGTCGAGGCGAGGCCGTACTCGGCCTCGGCGGGCAGCCCGCGCAGGCTCACGACCGCGACGATGTTCATGACGGCGAGCCCGGCGACCGTGATGGTCCCCGCGCCGGGTCTCGTGCGTTCTTGGCTCACTGGCTGGGCCTTCCTGCGACGGGCTGGTGCGGGGTCGGGGCCGACGGTGCGACTCACGCATCCTGGCACCGGAGGGGCGGTGGCGCGCGGGGAGGAGCGGCGAGGGGGTCGTGGGACCGGCCGTGCTCGGTGCGGGCGGGCGCAGCGAGCGTCCCGCGGCGCGGGCGCGGGCTGGCAGCATGGTCGGCATGGAGTTCCAGGACGTCGTCCGCCGTCGCCGCATGGTCCGTCGTTTCACGGGGGAGCCGGTCGCGCCGCGGGCTGTGGAGCGCATGCTGCGCAACGCGGTCCGCGCACCGAACGCGGGCTTCACCCAGGGCTGGGCGTTCGTCGTCCTCGACCGGCCCGACGACGTCGCGCGCTTCTGGTCCGCGACCTCACCCGTGGCGGCGGGAGAGCCGGGCGGGGGC
>NZ_MAQA01000034.1 GCF_001692445.1 Oerskovia enterophila
CTCGCGGACATCCGGTCGGCCGTCGAGACAGGGGCACCGCCTGGAGACGTTGCGCCTGCGCGTGGGAACGGTCGACGGATGGTGGGCGGCGAAGCCGAACCGGGGGAGGGGAGGGTGTGTTTTCTCTGTAGCCACCACAATTGTGGTGGCTACAGAGAAAACACACCCTCCCCCCGGAGGCCCTTGAGGGTGGCCGGACACCATGGATCAGCGACATGCGACTGACGTTCCGCTGCGTTGCGGGCAGGGCCTGACGCGAGGTGATCACCGGCCCGCAGGTCAGGGTCGGGTCGACACACGAGGGGGAGCGGATGGACTGGAGCAGCCCGGTCTCGGCGGTCGTGCCCGGGCTCGAGGGGCCCGTCCTGCGTGCGCTCTGGAACCGTCAGGGCGAGCTCACGGGTGGGCAGGTGCATCGCGTCGCGCACTCCGGATCGTCGGAAGGGGTCCGTCGCGCTCTCGGGCGGCTCGAACGGCAAGGGATCGTCCAGCGGCGGACCATCGGGTCGACGAACTACTTCCGGGTCAACCGCGACCACCATGTGCTGGCCCGCGATCGAGGCGCTCTTCGACGCGCTGCACCCCTGGTGCGAGCTGCGCCGACGCCTCGACGAGCTGCTCCACGAGGTCGTGCGGGACGACGGCCGTCGACGGTCGATCGGCGTCGCTGTCGTCGGCTCAGCCGCTCGCGGCGACGGCACCGCGGCCGACGACCTGGACCTCCTCGTCGTCGTCCCCGACGACCTTCCGGCCTGGATCGCCCACGAGCTCACCGACCAGCTGGGCCGCGACGCGGGAGCCTGGACCGGCAACGACGTGGACGTCCACCTCCGCACGATCGCGTGGCTCGACGCCGAGCGCGAGCGCCCCGGCGCCCTCGAGCGGTGGGCGCACGACGCCGAACAGGTGCTCGGGCCACCCGTGCACGAGCACCTGCCCCTCGTCGTCCTCCCCGACTGACTGCTGGCGGGCAGGCGCATCTGCCCCGCGCCCCGCGGCCGCGCCCGCCGCCCTGCACTCGTCCATGCCGCGCCGCCCTGCACCCACAGCGCCCCGCGCGATGCCCGCCCACGCCGCGCCGCCCTGCACCCGACGGCGGGGGGCGCGCTCCGCCGTCGGGCAACGGATCTCAGCAGGTCAGGTTCTCGCCCGTCGTGGTGCCCAGGAGCTCGGCGTAGCGGCGGAACAGTGCGACCCGGTTCGCGACCTGGCGCGGGTTGCCGCCCTCGCACTCGAGCGGGCCGTTGATCGCGCGGATCGTCTCGCGGAAGCCGTGGTCCCCGACGATCGCCTCGTGGCACGTCATGGTGCCCTCCCCCGGCTGCGTGTTCCAGTACCAGAGCGCGGTCTTCCAGGCCACGGTCGCGTCGGTCTCGACCAGGTACGGGTCGTTCAGCAGGTCGATGCCCAGGGCGTCACCCGCGGCCTTGTAGTTGAAGTTCCACGAGAGCTGGATGGGCCCTTTGCCGTAGTACGCGTCCTGGCCCGCGGGGCACCCGTACGGCTGCGACGGGTCGCAATAGTGCGAGTACACGGCCGTGTTGAGCTCGCTCACGTGCAGCAGCCCCGTGCTCTCGTGGCTCACGTTCGCGAGGAACGCCGCAGCCTCGCGGGCCGCGACCACCGGCCCGCCCGACGTCGCGAACTCCGGGTACGCCGCGGTCGCCGCGACCAGGCCCTCGTACGTGTAGAACGGGTTGCGGTCCGGGAACATCTCCTCGAACTGCGCCTCCGTCACCACGAAGCACGTCGTGATGCCGCTCGTCGAACCTGTCTCAGCCATGAGCCACCCTCTCGTCACTGATCCCGGCCGGCCGCGGGGTCGCGGCTCGACGACGAGCCGCGACGGCCGGACGGCGTCTCCGCGGTCACCCTAGGGGACGGGTGCGGGCTCCTCGGCATCGGTGTGCAGGGCGCTCCGGGGGAGGTCATCACCGGGCGTCGCGCCGATCGTGCCGGCTGTGCCCACCGGCTCCACGTCACCGTCGACCGGGGTGCTGCCGGCCGGATCGGCAGCCGGCACCCCGCCCGGCTCGCCACCCGTCGCGCGGTAGACGAGGGCCGCGGCGAGCCCTGCCGACCAGCCGAGGACGAGGGGCCAGAAGAGGCTCGCCTGGACCGAGGACAACGCCAGGTTGAGCGTCGTCGAACGCAGCTCGCCCACCACGAAGGCCGTGACCGAACGCGACGCCGCAGCCACCGACGACGCCGCGATCGTGACGAACCAGACCGCGAGCACCAGGCTCCAGCGGCTCGCACGCGGCGGCAGACGCCGGGTCGCGAGCCACGTGCCCCCCGCGACGACGAGCCCCACGAGCACCGCCAGACCGATCTCGAGCGGCTCGACCACGGTCCGGCCGGCCGTGAAGCGCCAGGCCATCGCGCCCGAGGTGACCTCGCCCAGCAGGTCGACCGGACCGCGCGCGCTGCGGTGCCACACGAGCCACGACCCCGCGGCGCCGACGCTCGCCCAGACGAGCGCCCCCACGCCGCCCGCGACGAGCACCGTCGGGTACGCGCTGGCCCGCAACGGCTTGCGCGCGCGACGCGTGGCCGGGAGCGAGGCCGGGTCGCGGCGGCTCGTGAGGCCCAGTGTGCCGACCACGACGAGCCCGACGAGCCACCCCGCGGCCAGCCCCCACGAGCCGCCGTCGAACGACGCCGTGAGCAGGAGGAACGCCGGGTTCTCGGGGGAGGGGAACGTGACGTCGGCGACGACGTCGGCGACCGCGCCCGCGGCACCGCCCACGACGACCGCGAACCAGGAGCCGAGGAACACCGCCGGTGTTCCCGTGCGAGGGGGGAGGCGTCGCGTCGCGAGATACGTCAGCGCGACGACCACCGCTCCCGCGAGCAGGGCCGCGAGGATCGTCCGCCCCGTCACGGTCACGTCCACCCGGTCGCTCAGCACCGCGCTCCCGACCCACAGGACCGACGTGAGGAGCCCGGCGACGAGGACGGCAGGTTCTCGGCGAGACGTCATCGGCATCCCGCGAGGGTAGCGGACGCAGATGAGGCGCCCGCCCGGACCCCGGGAACGGTGCGGAGGCCCGTGCGCGGGCGCGCGCGGCCGGGTGCGCGGCTGCTCGTGCGGTTGCCGGTCGGGCCGCCCGCCCGGATCGTGGGAGGCATGCATCCTGAGCGCGGCACCTCCCGCTTCCCGGTCGACGTCCTCGTGCGGTCCCTGGCGATCGGCACCGCTGCGGGGAGCCGTGCCTCGCTGGGAGTCGCGCCGCCCCTGCTCACCTCCTCGGCGACGGGGCGGGGGGCCATCGTGGCCAAGGTGGTCGCGGGGCTCGGGATCGTCGGTGAGCTCCTGGGCGACAAGCTGCCGGGAGCGGGGTCGCGCCTCGAACCGCCCGGCCCCGCGACCCGCATGGCGTCCGGCGCGATCGGGGCCCTCGTGCTCGCCCGCCGGGCCGAGGTCGGCGTGCTCCTGCCCGTGCTGCTCGGCGCGGCGGGTGGTGCGGCCGGGACCTGGGGCGGGGCGGCGTGGCGGGCCGCGTGGGTCGGGAAGGGCCCGGACTGGCCTGCGGCCGTCGCAGAGGACGCCGTCGCGCTCTCGCTCGCGGCGTTCGCGGTCCAGCGCTGAGCCGTTCGACCCCCTGCTCGCCCGACGCCGGAGCGCACCTTCCGCAGGGAAGGTGCGCTCCGCCGTCGGGCACGGCTCCGCAGAAGGTGAGCCCCGCCGTCGGGTCGGCGGTCGCCCGGCGCTGACGCGTCGCGGGTGAGAGCGCACCGAGCCGGTTGACACTCTCCGAGGCCGCGTGCAAGAGTGCCTCTCAATCCGGAAACGTTTCCAGCAGGTTTCGCACCGTGAACTTGGAAACGTTTCCAGAACGAGAGCCCAGCACCACCTTCGACGGAGAGGGAAGAAACCGATGGCGTCACGTGCAACGTTGAACGAGGTCGCCGAGCGCGCCGGGGTGTCGCTCGCCTCGACCTCCCGAGCGCTGCACGGGTCCGGAGCCAGCAAGGCCATGGTCGAGCGGGTGCGCGCAGCCGCCGACGAGCTCGGGTACAGCCCCGACGCCGTCGGGCGCTCGCTGCGCATGCGGCGCACGTTCCAGATCGCCTTCGCGGTCGCCGACATCGGCAACCAGGTCTACGTCGAGATGATGTCGGCGATCCACGCGGTCGTCGCGCCCTACGGCTACCGCGTCGTCGTCACGACGACCGGCGACACCGCGCACTCGACCACCGACCTCGTGCGGAGCCTCGCGAGCGGCATGGTCGACGGGATCATCCTCAGCCCCCTGCGCATGAGCGAGGAGCTGGTCGAGGAGATCCGGCAGTCGGCGGTGCCCGTCGTGGTCATCGGACGCTCTCTCGGTGCCCGCGGCATCGACTCGGTCTCGACCGACTCGGCCGGCGGGATCGGCCAGGCCGTGACCCACCTGCTCGACATCGGCCGGCGCCGGATCGCCTTCCTCAACGGCCCCCTCGACACGACCCCCGGCGAGGCCCGCCAGCGAGGCTTCGACGCCGCGGTCGCCGCCCCGGGCTTCTCGGCCGAGCGCGTCGACGTCGAGATCGCGGAGGACTTCACGGTCGCGGCCGGCCTCGCGGCGGCGACCAGGCTCATCGAGCGCGGCGCGGGCGGAGGCGGCCTCGACGCGATCGTCGCGGCCAACGACCTGCTCGCGATCGGCGCCATGCACGCAGCCCGGCAGAGCGGCCTCGACGTCCCGACCGACCTCGCCGTGACCGGCATGGACGACACCGAGATCGGCCGCGTGTTCTACCCGAGCCTCACGAGCGTCTCCCTGGGCTCGGCCGAACGTGGTCGGCGCGCCGCGCAGATCATGCTCGGCCTGGTCGAGGGCACCGCCCAGGAGACCCGGCACGTGGACGTGGGGCCGACGCTCCTCGTCCGCGAGTCCACCCGCCCGACCGACGCACTCGACGGAGAGAAGTCATGACAGCGACCACCGTGGAGGCCGGCCCCCGGCCGTCCACCCCGACAACCCCGCCGCGGCGCAGCCCGCGCAGGACCGGAGGGATGGCGCGCGCGAAGCGGCGCGAGGCCATCGCCCTCGTCATCCCGTCGCTGCTCCCGATCCTCGTCCTGAGCGTCGCACCCCTCCTGGTCGGCGTGGGGCTCGCGTTCACCGACGCCCGCCTGGTCCGCAACCCCGAGTACACGTTCGTCGGGATGGACAACTTCGTCCGCCTGGCCGACAACTCGTTCTTCTGGGACTCGTTCCGGATCGGCATGATCTGGGCCGTCTCCGTGACGGTGCTCCAGCTCGTCGCGGCCATGGGGCTCGCGCTCCTGCTCAACTCCGACCTCAAGCTCCAGGGCCTGACCCGCGTCCTCGCGCTCATCCCGTGGGCCATGCCGCCCGTGGTCGTCGCGATCATGTGGCGGATGATCTACTCGCCCAACGCGGGGCCGCTCAACGCGTTCCTGGGGAGCATCGGGCTGCCGGACGACATCAACTGGCTCGCGGACTTCTCGACCGCGCTGCCCGCCGTGATCGTCGTGGGCATCTGGGTCGGCATGCCGCAGACGACCGTGACGCTGCTCGCGGGCCTCCAGCAGATCCCCGACGAGCTCCACGAGGCCGCGTCGATCGACGGCGCGAACGCCTGGCGCCGCTTCACCGCGGTCACGCTGCCCAGCCTGCGCCCGATCATCACGTCGATCACCTCGCTCAACTTCATCTGGAACTTCAACTCGTTCTCCCTGGTCTACGTGCTGACCGAGGGCGGACCGGGCGGCCGCACCATGCTGCCGATGCTCTACACGTACCTCGAGGCGTTCAAGAACAGGAACATCGGCTACGCGGCCGCCATGGGCGTGGTGCTCGTGGTCGTCGTCGTCCTCCTGCTCGCGATCTACCTGTGGTCCCAGTTCCGCCAAGACCGCGACAGCACGGGGAAGTGATCTGATGCGTCATCTCGTCCGGCCCGCCCAGTACGTGGCGCTGTGCTTCTACATCGTCTTCCTCGGCTTCCCGCTGCTGTGGCTCATCTCGGCGTCGCTCAAGTCGTCGGGAGAGCTCAACTCGCTCAGCGTGAGTCTCGTCCCGCAGGACATCGAGTGGGGCAACTACTCGGCCGCGCTCGAGCGTCAGGGGCTCGTGCGCTCGGCGTGGAACTCCACGGTCGTCGCGCTCGTCTCGACCGCGCTCGTGCTCCTCATCGCGCTGCCCGGCGCGTACGTCCTGGCCCGGCTCAAGGGCCTGGTCCGCGGCATGGGGGTCGGGTGGATCCTGGTCAGCCAGGTGTTCCCCGTCATCCTCATCATCCTGCCGCTGTTCCTCATCCTGCGGACCATCGGCCTGACCGACAGCCTGGTCGGCCTGACCCTGGTCCACACGACCTACACGCTGCCCTTCGCGCTGTGGATGCTCCAGGGCTACGTGAGCTCGATCCCGATCGAGCTCGAGGAAGCCGGCTCGATGGACGGGGCCAGCCGGCTCACGGTCCTGCGCACGATCGTCTTCCCGCTCCTCATGCCGGGCGTCGTCGCGACCGCGATGTTCAGCTTCGTCTCCTCGTGGAACGAGTTCTTCTTCGCGCTCGTGCTGCTCCAGTCGCCCGAGAACTACACCCTGCCGATCACGCTCAAGATGTTCATCGGCGGGGAGGGCAAGGTCGCGCTGGGCCCGCTCGCGGCAGGCGCCGTGCTCGCGGCGATCCCCAGCATCGTCTTCTTCTCCATCATGCAGAAAAGGCTCACCGGCGGACTCCTGTCCGGTGCCGTCAAGGGGTGAGCGCAGTGCGCGCAGCCCCTCGCGGAACCCACCTCACCCGCAGTACCCACCTCACCCGCACGACCCCCACGCCTCAGAAAGGCAGACACATGAAGACTCGTGGTGCGTCCATCGCCGCATGCCTCACGATCGGCACCCTGTTCCTCACCGCTTGCGGAAGCGGCGGGGACAGCGACGCCGGTGGAGACTCCGGTCCGGTCACGCTGAAGTTCCAGTCGCTGTCCGACCAGCCCGCGGCCATCGCCGCGACCGAGAGCATCGTCTCGGACTGGAACGAGGCCAACCCGGACGTCCAGGTCGAGATCGTCCCTGCGGGCTGGGACGGCATCTACGACAAGCTCATCACGCAGTTCAACGGTGGTGCCGCGCCGGACATCATCCACTACGAGGCCGCGAGCATCGTGCCCTTCGCGGCGGACGGCTACCTCGCCGACCTCACCGAGCACATGTCCGACGAGTTCCGCTCGGACGTCCCCGAGGGGATCCTCGACGCGGTCACGGTCGACGGCAAGATCATCGCGTACCCGACCGAGCTCCAGTCCTACATGGTGTTCGCGAACAAGACGCTGCTCGACGCCGCGGGCGTCACGATCCCCACGGGCGAGACCATGACGTGGGACGAGATGCGCGCCATCGCGCAGGCCACGACCAAGGACGGCACGTACGGCCTGGGCTGGGGGCTCAAGAGCCCCACCGCGGCCTACATGGCGCTCGCGCCGGGCTTCGGCGGCACCTTCTTCGAGGGCAGCGGGGCCGACGCGACGCTCAGGGTCGGCGAGGGCGAGATGGCGGTCCCCGAGCTCGTGGACGCCATGGCGTACCAGGACAAGTCGATCCTGCCCGTGACGCTGAGCCAGACGGGGTCCGAGACGCTCGCGACCTTCTACGCCGGTCAGGTCGCGATGACGATCCAGGGCTCGTTCCAGGCCGCGAACATCGCGACCGACGCGCCCGAGGGCTTCGACTGGATCGTGCTCCCGCCGCTCGAGGGCTCGGAGGGCGCCGAGCAGGCCGCCAACCCGCAGACCCTGTCCGTGAACATCGACTCCGAGCACGTCGAGGAGTCCGCGGAGTTCATCGAGTTCTTCACGCAGACCGAGAACCTGGCCGCCCTCAACGAGGCCGACGCGCTCATCCCCGCGACGACCTCCGCGCAGGAGGCCCTCGCGGCCAAGCTCGGCACCGAGAACGGCTGGGACGTGATCCTCTCCTCGGGGCAGCACCTCGTCTCCGCGCCGTACCTCTTCGTCGACGCGTACGCGCAGTGGAAGGACACCGTCGCGACGCCGGCCTACCAGCGCTTCCTGGCGCAGGAGATCGACGCCGACGGCGTGGCCACCGAGCTGACGACCGGCTGGGAAGAGATCACGAAGTAGTGCACGACCCGTGCGGACGGGCGGGAGCCCGCCCGTCCGCACGGACGACGACCACGGGTGGCCCCGCGTCACCCCGATCAACGAACGACGAACAGGGAGTGACCTGGTGAGCTGGCTGGACGAGAAGGCAGTGGCGGTGATCACCGGCGCAGCCGTCGGCGACGCGCTGGGCGGGGCGACGGAAGGTTGGACGCCGGAGCAGATCGAGGAGCGGCACGGCGGGCGGGTCACGGGCATCGTCGGGCCGTACTACCCCAACTGGCAGGACGCCCGCCCCATCGCGCCGTACCACAAGGGCGACGGGCACATCACGGACGACACCCTCATGACGCAGGCGCTCGTCGAGGTCTACGCCAAGCGCCGCGCGCACCTCGACGCGTACGCGATGGCCGAGGACCTGGTCCCGCTCATGATCGGCGAGCCGCGCTGGGTCCCCGAGCTCGAGTCGACGGTCCTGCTCCTCCAGCGCGTGTTCCTCGCCGAGAAGTGGATCGTCGCGCGCCTGCACTACGGGCACGTCGACCCCCGTGAGGCCGGCGTCGGGAACATCATCAACTGCGGCGCGGCTATGTACGTGGCCCCCGTCGGGTTGGCCAACGCGGGCGACCCGCGCGGCGCCTACGCCGAGGCGATCGACCTGACGGGCGCGCACCAGGCGAGCTACGGTCGCGAGGCCGCGGGCGTGTTCGCCGCGATGGTCGCGGCAGCGGTCGCTCCCGGCGCGACGCTCGACGACGTCGTCGCGGCGGCGCTCGACGTCGCGCACGACGGGACGCTCGCCGCGCTGCGTGCGGTCGTCGACGCGTTCGACGGCTGGACCACGGTCCCGACGACCGACGAGGAGGAGCGTGCCCTGGCGCGCAGGATCCGTGCGGTCGTCGCACCCTTCGACTCGGTGGGCCCCGAGTACCGGCAGATGTCGATGGACGCCCGCCGCCCCTCGCGCACCAAGGCGATCGAGGAGCTGCCCGCGGCCCTCGGGTTCGTCCTGGGGCATCGCGGTGACTTCCGCGGTGCCGTGCTCGGCGCGGTCAACTACGGGCGCGACGCGGACTCGATCGCGGTCATGGCCGGGGCGATCGCGGCCGGGCTCGGCGGCACCGAGGTCGTGCCGACCGAGTGGCTCGACGAGATCGAGCGCGCGAGCCGGACCGACGTCCGCGCGACCGGGCGCCTCATGGGCGAGGTCGCGTCCGACATCCTGCGTGCGGACCGCGAGACGGCGCAGGCCAGGCTCCGTGCCCTCGACGAGATCGAGGCCGCGACGGTGGGAGCGTCGGCGTGAGACTCACCTGGGCCCAGCCCGAGGACCTGCTCGCGCACGAGCTCGTCCAGTCGGCGACCGAGGGCAAGGACGTCGCGGGCGTCGTCGAGCGGTGGACCGCCGCGGGCGGCGAGGTGGTCCCGGCGGTGAGCGGAGCGGGCCCCGTGCCCGCGCCGCCGGCGCTGCGCGCCCTGGCGCGCGAGCTGCTCGACGAGCTCGACGCCCTGCCCGCGGCCCCGGCCCCGCACGAGCCGGACGGGTGGGAGCAGATCGTCGCGCTCCTCCCGGCGCCCCCGGTCCTCGCCACGGTGCCCGACGACGAGCTCGCCCGCCGCGTGCACGGCGCCTGGTCGGGGCGCGCCGCGGGATGCCTGCTCGGCAAGCCGGTCGAGAAGATCCCGCGCGCGGGCATCGAGGAGATCCTGCGGGCCACGGGCCGCTGGCCGCTCACGACCTGGTTCACGGCCGTCGGGCTGCCCGAGGACGTCGCGGCGCGGTGGCCGTGGAACCGGCGCAGCGCGCCGACGTCGCTCGAGGAGAACATCGACGGGATGCCCGAGGACGACGACCTCAACTACCCGATCCTCGCCCTCGCGCTGCTCGAGAAGCACGGTCCGGGGTTCACGACCGACGACGTCGCCCAGCTCTGGCTCGACAACCTGCCTGCGGGGCGCGTCTTCACCGCGGAGCGCGCGGCGTACCGCAACATCCTCGACGCCCGTCCGGTGCCCGAGACCGCGACCCACCAGAACCCGTTCCGGGAGTGGATCGGCGCGCTCATCCGCACCGACGTCCTGGGCTGGGTGGCCCCCGGCGACGTGCGGACCGCAGCGCGCCTCGCCTGGACCGACGCGCGCCTGAGCCACACGCGCAACGGCGTCTACGGCGCCATGTGGGCCGCGGCGCTCGCCTCCGCGTCGATGGTCTGCGCGACGGTCGACGAGGTGCTCGACGCCGCCCAGACCGTGCTGCCCCCGGACAGCCGGATCGCCCACGCGGTGCGGCTCGGCCGCGAGGCGGCAGCCCAGGACGGCGACGTGAGCGCCGGCCTCGACCGGATCCACGCCGCGTACGGCGACCTGCACTGGGTCCACGTGCTCAACAACGCGGCCGTGATCGCCTACGCGCTGGCGAAGGGCGCGGGGGACTTCGGTGCGAGCGTCTCGATCGCGGTGACCGCGGGCTGGGACACCGACTCGGCCGCCGCGACCGTGGGCGGGGTCGTCGGCGCGCTGCGCGGGACCGACGGGATCGGCCAGGCCTGGACCGGGCCGGTCGACGGTCGCATCGCGACCTCGCTCCCCGGCGGGGAGCAGCGCATCGACGACCTCGTCGCCCGCACGCTCGCCCTGCGACTCACGGCACCGGCGGTCGCCGAGCCCCTCGCGAGGGCCGACGCATGACCGGTTCCTCGCAGGCGGCCCGCCGGGGACGCGTCGTCGTCGTCGGCTCGGCCAACGTCGACCTCGTCGTCGACGTCCCGCGCCACCCCGGTGGCGGCGAGACGATCCTCGGCGGCGACCTGCGCCGCAGCCCCGGCGGCAAGGGCGCGAACCAGGCCGTCGCCGCGGCCCGTGCGGGAGGCGCCGACACGTCGTTCGTCGGGGCGCTCGGCCGGGACGAGTCGGGCGAGCTGCTGCTCGCCTCGCTCGACCGGGCGGGCGTGCGCACCGACCTCGTCGAGCGCGTCGAGGCCCCCACGGGGACCGCGCTCATCACGGTCTCGCCCGACGGCGAGAACGCGATCGTGGTCGCGCCGGGTGCCAACTCGCACGTGCGCATCGGGGCCGCGCAGGCCGACCGCCTCGCGGCGGCCGACGTGGTGCTCGCTCAGCTCGAGATCCCTCTCGACGTGGTGCTCGCGGCCGCTGCGGCCCGCCGTCCCGGCGCTGTGCTCGCGCTCAACGCGGCGCCGTCGCGCGACCTGCCCGACGAGATGTGGGCCGCGCTCGACCTGCTGGTCGTCAACGAGCACGAGGCCCTCGACCTGGCGGGCGGCCCGGCCGACCCGGCCGGGACCGCGAGCCCCGACCCCGTCGAGCGCCTCGCCGCGGTCCTCCTCGAACGCGTCCCTGCGGTCGTCGTGACGCTCGGCGGCGCGGGCTGCCTGGTCGCGCAGCGCGGCGCCGCGCCCGTCCGTGTCCCCGCCCCGCGGGTCGACGCGGTCGACACGACGGGCGCGGGCGACACCTTCTGCGGCGTGCTCGCCGCCGCCCTCGCGGGCGGGTCCACCCTCGTGGACGCCGCCCGGACGGCCTCGTTCGCAGGCGCCCTGGCCGTGACCCGGCCGGGCGCCCAGGACGCCGTCCCCACGGCCGACGAGGTCACCACCTTCGCGCACCCGGAGCAGCTGCCATGAGCTACACGTTCGACCCGCTCGTCCCCCGCCCCATCGACCTGCCGACGGTCGTCCCGCTCGACGGCGCCACCGGTGCCGGTGCCGTGCCCGGCTCCCCGCACGGTCTTGCCGCGCTCGACGAGGCGAAGATCTTCGCGGCCCCCGACGACCCCGCCGAGTGGGCCGCCTGGCGCGAGCGCCTCGAGGCGTGGCGCACGGACGCGCGCGAGCGCCACGGCTTCACGGGCGCGGTCTACGAGCGGCCGCGGGCCGCCTGGGCCGCGAGCTGCTTCACGATCGCGCAGGTCTGGCTGTGGGACGAGCTGCTCTACTCGTTCGAGGAGAACCGCTTCACGCCCGAGCGCTTCCTCGCCGACGCCCGCGAACGCTTCGCAGGCCTCGACGCCGTGGTGCTGTGGCACGCGTACCCGGTGATCGGGATCGACGACCGCAACCAGTGGGACTTCTACCGCGACGTGCCGGGCCTGACCGGCCCCGACGGCCTGGTCGCGACCCTGCACGCCGCGGGCCTGCACGTGTTCGTCGACTACAACCCCTGGGACACGGGCACGCGCCGGGGCGAGGACGACCTGACCGAGCTCGCCGCCGTGGTCGCGGACCTCCCGGCCGACGGCGTCTTCCTCGACACCCTGAAGAAGGCCGAGCCCGAGCTCGTCGAGCGGCTCGAGGCCGCCCGGCCCGGCATCGTCCTGGAGGGCGAGTCCAAGCTCGCGGTCGAGCGCATCGAGGACCACTCGTCGTCGTGGGCGCAGTTCTTCGCCGACTCGTCCGTGCCGGGCGTGCTGCGCGCGCACTGGTACGAGCGTCGACACATGCAGCACCACGTGCGCCGCTGGAACCGCGACCACACCGACGAGCTGCAGTCCGCCTGGATCAACGGCGTGGGCGTCATGGTCTGGGAGGTCGTGTTCGGGGTGTGGGTCGGGTGGAGCGAGCGAGACGCCGCGACCCTGCGCCGCATGGTCACTGTCCAGCGCGCCGCGAAGGACCTGCTGCTCGACGGCGAGTGGACCCCGCTCGCCGACCTCGGACCCGAGGCGCGCGAGGCCGGCGTGCACGCGTCGCTCTTCTCGCACGACGGCGTCTCGCTGTGGACCCTCGTCAACCGCGGCGAGCAGGACTGGACGGGCCCGGTCCTCACCGCCGCGCCGACCGGTCGCGTGGTCGACCTGACGGGCCTCGCGACGGCCGCCGACCCGACCGGTGGCCTCGTCAGCGTCGACGGCGCCACCACCCCTCCCGTGGTCACGGTCCCGGGGCGCGGCATCGCCGCGCTCCTGCACGTCGCCCCCGGCGCCGTCGAGCCCGACTGGCTCCCCGGCCTGGTCGAGGACATGCGCGAGCACGCGGCGAGCCCGGACGCCCGGTTCCCGCACCGGCTCGCGCGCCGCGTCGCTCCCGCGGCCGAGCCCGGGGCGGGCGCGACGCGCGCACCCGACGCGAGCGCCGTCGTCGTGCCTGCGGGGTCCTACGTCCTGACCGTGCGCTACCGCGCCCGGGAGACCGGGATGTACCAGGGTGCGCCCTACGTCGAGGAGTGGAAGCCGCTCTCGCCGCGCCTGCACGACCCGCGTACGCTCCAGCGCGACGGCGAGCTCGCCGCTCCCGTCGCGGTCGCGGCCACCGAGGTCACCAACGCCGAGTTCGCGGCGTTCGTCGACGCCACGGGCTACCGGCCCGCGACCCCGCACCGGTTCCTCGCGCACTGGGTGGACGGCCGACCGCCCGCGGGGCGCGAGGACGAGCCGGTGACGTTCGTCGACCTCGACGACGCGCGCGCCTACAGCGCGTGGCGCGGAGGCCGCCTCCCGAGCGAGGACGAGTGGCAGCTCGCGGGGGAGACGGGCGGCCTGCTGCGCGGGACCCCCGTCGTGTGGAACTGGACCGAGAGCGAGCACAGCGACGGCCGCACGCGCTACGCGATGCTCAAGGGCGGCTCCGACCACGAGTCGACCGGTTCCGAGTGGTACTTCGACGGTGGCGTCCAGCGCCCCGAGTTCAGCGCCAAGCTGCTCCTGCCGGGCCTGGGCCTCGCGCGCAGCTCGAGCATCGGCTTCCGCTGCGCGTGGACCACGGACGAGGTGACGGCATGACCGTCTCGCGCAACCCTGCGGACGGCGCGCTCGCGGGCCTCAAGGTCGTCGACGCCTCGACGCTCTTCGCGGGACCCATGGCGGCCATGCACCTGGGCGACATGGGAGCCGACGTGATCAAGGTCGAGCACCCCACCAAGCCCGACCCCTCGCGCGGGCACGGCGCCTCGAAGGACGGCGTCAACCTCTGGTGGAAGACGCTCGGGCGCAACAAGCGCGCCGTGACCGTGAACCTGTCGAGCGACGGCGGGCGCGAGGTCTTCCTGGCGCTCGCGGCCGAGGCCGACGTCGTGATCGAGAACTTCCGCCCCGGGACGCTCGAACGCTGGGGCCTGGGCTACGACGAGCTCTCGGCCCGCAACCCGCGCCTCGTGCTCGCGCGCATCAGCGGGTTCGGGCAGGTGGGGCCGTACCGCTCGCGTCCCGGGTTCGGCACGCTCGCCGAGGCCATGAGCGGCTTCGCGGCCATGACGGGCGAGCCCGACGGCCCGCCGACCCTGCCGCCGTTCGGACTCGCCGACGGTGTCGCGTCGCTCGCGACCGCGTTCGCGGTCATGGTCGCGCTCCAGAGCCGCGAGAACTCAGGGCGCGGCCAGGTCGTCGACACCGCGATCATCGAGCCCATCCTCGCGATGCTCGGCCCGCAGATCACACGGTGGGACCAGCTGGGGACCGTGCAGCCGCGCACGGGCAACCGCTCGGCCAACAACGCGCCGCGCAACACGTACCGGACGCGTGACGGCCAGTGGGTCGCGGTCTCGACGTCGGCGCAGTCGATCGCGGAGCGCGTCATGCGGCTCGTCGGGCACCCCGAGGTCATCGATGAGCCGTGGTTCGCGGTGGGGGCCGAGCGCGCCCAGCACGCCGACGAGCTCGACGCGGCCGTGGGCGGGTGGATCGCCGAGCGCACGCGCGACGAGGTCGTGGCCGCGTTCGAGGAGGCCCAGGCCGCGGTCGCGCCCATCTACGACGCGCAGGACATCGTGGGCGACCCGCAGTTCCAGGCCCTCGGCACGCTCCACGAGATCGAGGACCCCGAGCTCGGCCCGATGCTCATGCAGGGCCCGCTGTTCCGGCTCTCGGACCACGACGGCGTGATCGGGTTCACGGGCCGCCACCACGGGGCGGACACCGACGAGGTGCTGGGCGAGCTGGGCTTCGACGCGGCCCGGGTCGCTGCCCTGCGGGAGGCGGGGGCCGTATGAGCACCCCGCCGCTCACGCTGCTCTACGCCCCGGCCGACCGCCCCGACCGGGTCGCCAAGGCCCTCGCGACCTCCGCCGACGTCGTGATCGTCGACCTCGAGGACGCGGTCGCCCCCGCGGGCAAGGAGGCTGCGCGCCGCGAGGCCGTCGCCCTGCTCGCCGGGATCTCGCGCCGGGTCCAGGTCCGGGTCAACCAGCGCGGCACGCCCTGGCACGCCGACGACGTCGCGGCGGTCGCGCGGCTGCCTCTCGCCGTGGGGGCGCGCGTGCCCAAGGTCGAGTCGGCCGACGAGGTCCGCGGGCTCGCGGCCGCGCTGCCCGGGCGCGACCTGCACCTGCTGATCGAGTCGGCGCTCGGGGTCGAGCGCGCGTTCGAGATCGCGTCGGCGTCGCCCCAGGTCGCGTCGGTCGGCCTCGGCGAGGCCGACCTGCGCTCGGACCTGCGCGTGGACGACGACGGCGCGCTGGCCTGGGTGCGCAGCCGCCTCGTGGTCGCGGCGCGGGCCGCGGGCCTGCCGTCGCCGTCCATGTCGGCGTACACGCACGTCAAGGACGTCGACGGGCTCGTGGCCTCGTGCCGCGCGGGCCGCGCGCTCGGCTTCCTGGGACGCACCGCGATCCACCCCGTGCAGCTCGACCCCATCCGCGAGGCGTTCCTCCCGAGCGCCGAGGAGGTCGACCGTGCGCGCGAGGTGCTCGACCGCGTCGGGGCCGCGGCCGCGCGCGGGGTCGGAGCGATCGCGCTCGCCGACGGCACGTTCCTCGACGTCGCGATGGTCGAGCGCGCGCGCTCGGTCCTCGCGGTCGCGGGCGACCCCCAGCCCCATCGCTGAGTGCGGAGTTCTTGTGCGACACGCCGGGCGTGTCGCACAAGAACTCCGCACTCAACGGCTTTGCAGCACTTCTCAAAGGAGAGAACCATGACCTCAGCCCTCCCGGCGACGCCCCCACGCGTCCCTCGTTCGCGGCGGCGGATCGCCGCCCTCCTGGCCGGGGTGGTGGGAGCGGGCGGCGCCGTCGTCGGGCTCCCGCTCGTCGTGGCCGGGCCGGTCGCGGCCGTCGAGCAGGGCACGCTCGTGCCCGGCAGCGCACCGTCCGAGGCGCTCGGCGCGGGCGGGGCCGTCGACTACACGGTGTACCTCCCGCCGGGCTACGACGAGGACGCCGAGCAGCGCTACCCGACCGTCTACCTGCTGCACGGGCGCGGCGACACGCAGGCCGCGTGGCAGCGCGTCGCGACCGACCTCGACGAGCTGATCGGGACCGAGGCGATCCAGCCCCTGGTCGTGGTCATGCCCGACGCGCCCTGGAACGACCGGGGGAGCTGGTACACCGACTCGGCCTACGAGGGTTCCGCGGACTCCGGCACCGGTGCAGGCTTCCAGGTCGAGACCGCGCTCACGCGCGACCTGGTCGGGCACGTCGACGCGACCTACCGGACCGTGGCCGACCGCGAGGCGCGCGCCGTGGGCGGCTATTCGATGGGCGGGGCGGGCGCGCTGCGCCTGACCCTCGCGCACCAGGACGAGTTCTCGGCGGGCATCGTGCTGAGCCCCGCGGTGTACGTCCCCCAGCCACCCGCGGACTCGTCCGTCCGTGACCACGGGGGCTACGGCGTCGGGCACGAGCTGTTCTCGCCCGAGCGGTACACCGAGCTCTCCTACCCGGCGGCGCTCGCCGCGCTCGACCCGGCCCTGCCCGTGCACCTGTTCGTCGCGGTCGGCGACGACGAGTGGGCCAACCCCGACCCCGCCGAGGCGAGTCACGACATCGACTTCGAGTCGGCGCGGCTCTACAACACCGCGCGCCGCGTGCCGGGAGTCACGGCCGAGCTGCGGGTCATGAACGGGGGCCACGACTGGGACGTCTGGCAGCCTGCGTTCCGCGAGGCGATCGTCGACGTGTCCTCGCGCCTGCGCACCGAGCCCACGGTGCCGTGGGACGCCGAGCTGCTCGGCTCCGCGGGCGACGACCGCGCGGGCGGCATCCTCGCCACGCCCGACGGCGGCACGACCGTCGCCCTCAACCTCGCTGGGTCCTGGGCCGGGTCGCAGCCCGCGGGCGGACTCGACGTCGTGCTGGCACGCCGCGACGCGGACGGAGCCACGCTGTGGCAGCACCCGATCGCGACGCCCGCCGACGAGCGCGCGTACGGCGTGGTCGCCGGACGGACCGGGACGACCCTCGTCGCCGGGTACACCAAGGGAGACCTCGACGGGAAGCACGCGGGCTCGACGCGCGACGACGGGTTCGTGGCGGCCGTGACCGCCGCGGGAGAGCGCGCCTGGACGCTCCAGACGGGCGACCCCGCCGCGGCTGACCGCTTCTACGCCCTCTCGTCCGACGGGGCCGGCGGCGCGTACGTCGCCGGGTACACGAGCGGGACCATCCCTGGCGGGACGAGCGCGGGCGACAAGGACGCGATCGTCGGGCGCGTGTCGGCGACCGGCGAGCTCCTGTGGCTCCGCCAGGTCGGCGGGCCGGGCGAGGACAAGGCGCTCGCGGTCGCTCCCGGGCCCGACGGGTCCGTGTACGTGGGCGGGGTCGCGGGGCAGGGCATGCCGGGCGCGCAGGCGGCCGGGGCCAACGACGGGTGGGTCGCGCGGTACGACGGCGCGGGAGAGCTCGTGTGGCTGCGCGGTGTCGCGACGTCGGCCAACGACCAGGTGAGCGGGCTCGTGGCGCGGGCCGACGGGTCGGTCGTCGCCGTGGGGCACACGCGCGGGGCGCTCGGCGGGGCGTCCGCGGGGGACAACGACGTGTTCGCGCGGGCGTTCGACGCCCGCGGCGAGGTCCTGTGGACGACGCAGACCGGCACGGCGACCGACGACCGCGGCGTGACGGGTGTCGCGGGTGCCGACGGCACGGTGCTCGTCGTGGGCACGACGTACGGGGCGCTCGGCACCCCGGTCGGCGGCGTGGACGTGTTCACGCTCGCGCTCGCGGCCGACGGCACGCCCGGGGCAGTGAACCAGCTCGGGACGCGCGAGCGGGACGGGGCCGACGAGTGGGACGACGCGAACCTGTTCGCCGCGCCCGGGCTCGACGGCGCGTGGCTGAGCGGTCTGACGTTCGGGGCACCCTTCGGGGCGGTGAACGCCGGTGCCGGGGACGTGTTCGTGACCCGGGTCGAGCTCGCGACGGGGCCGGGTGCACCCTCGACCGCGGT
Organism: Oerskovia enterophila; assembly: GCF_001692445.1. Classification (GTDB taxonomy): domain Bacteria; phylum Actinomycetota; class Actinomycetes; order Actinomycetales; family Cellulomonadaceae; genus Oerskovia; species Oerskovia enterophila. The sequence continues at coordinate 18,189 of NZ_MAQA01000034.1, forward strand.
GAGCGTCGAGGCCACGGCGCGCTGCGTCGCGGGCCGGGCGCAGGTCTCGGTGCGGGCGCTCAACGGTGGTGACCAGGCGGTGAGCCTCGAGGTGTCGACGCCGTTCGGGACCAAGTCGTTCGCGGGGGTGGCCGCCGGCAAGAGCGCGCAGCAGACGTTCTCGACGCGGGTGGCCGCGATCGAGGCCGGCGAGGTCACGGTCACGGTGCAGGAACCGGCGGGGCCGGTCGAGGTCGTCGCGCGGTACGCGGCGACGGACTGCGCGGCCTGACGGGTCGCGCCCCCTGCCCGCCCGACGGCGGAGCCCACCTTCCCTGCGGAAGGTGGGCTCCGCCGTCGGGCAGCAGGGCGGGCTCAGCAGGTGAGGTTGGACCCCGTGGTCGTGCCGAGGATCTGCGCGAAGCGCTGGAACGCCGCGATGCGGCTCTGCACCTGCGCGGGGTTGCCGCCGTTGCACTCGAGCGTGCCGTTGATCGAGCGGATCGTCTCGCCGAAGCCTGCGCCGTTGACGATGGCCTGGTGGCCCGACATGGTGCCGGGGCCCGACTGCGTGTTCCAGTACCAGAGGCCCGTCTTCCAGGCCACGGCCGGGTCGGTCTCGACCAGGTACGGGTTGTTCAGCAGGTCGATGCCCAGGGCGTCACCGGCAGCCTTGTAGTTGTAGTTCCACGAGAGCTGGATGGGGCCCTTGCCGTAGTACGCGGACTGGCCCGCGGGGCAGCCGTAGGACTGGCTCGGGTCGCAGTAGTGCGAGTAGTTCGCGGTGTTGCTCTCCTTGACGTAGACCAGCGCGCCCGTCTCGTGGTTCACGTTGGCGAGGAAGGCCGCGGCCTCGCGCTTGGCGACCTCGGTGCCGCCCGACGTGGCGAACTGCGGGTACGCGCTCAGGGCGTTGACCAGGCCCTGGTACGTGTAGAACGGGTTCCGGTTGGGGAACATCTGGTTGAACTGGGCCTCGGTCACGACGAAGCCGGTCTGGTTGCCGCCCCCGTTGTCACCACCCGTGGTGCCGCCGGTCTCGCCCGTGGTGCCGCCGGTCGAGCCGCCGCACGTGCCCTGGTCGCGCCAGACGCCCCACTGGCCCGTGGTGCCGGGCGTCTCGCCCTGCGTCCACCAGCCGGCCTTCCAGTTGTGGCCGGCGGTCGAGACGACCGCGCCGCCCGTGTAGACCGCGGACGCGCTCCACGGTGCGGCGCAGGGCTCAGCCGCAGAGGCGCGGGGGGCGAGGACCGTGGCGGTGACCGACAGCGCCGCGAGGGCGGTCGTGAGGAGCAGGGCGAGCAGGGCCAGCGTCGTCGCTGGCCGTCGGATCGTGTGCGCGGTGCGCATGTTCGTACCTCTCGTCGATGACAGGGGACGACTGCGAGCCTGACGGGGGATTTGTCCGATGGTCAACGCACGTAGGGGGTACTACGTAGGTGAGGGGAGGTCGGTGGTGGTGTGGCCGGGCTGAGCGTGCCGGTCCGCGAGCAGGGGAGCGATCGAGCAGCAGGTCCGTCCGTCAGGGATGTCGGAGGGCGCGGCGTGGACCGGACACGTTCCGTGTGACCGGGGGCGGGAGTGTTTTCTGCGTAGCCACCACCATTGTGGTGGCTACGCAGAAAACACTCCCTTGGGTAGTCGCGCCCTGCAGGCGCGGCGACGTCCCCGGCGTGCATCAACTGCCAGTGTGCATCTATTGCACATGTGCACTTGGTGCACTACGTTCGTGGCATGTCCTCCGACAAGAACGCACCGCACCGCACCGACGGGCTGCCGAGCCTGGCCTCGGCCCGCGCTGCCCTCGAGGCCGCGGCCGGACTCGCTCCCGAGGAGGCCGTCCCAGCTCTCGCCGAGGCGCGCGTCCAGCTCGACGCCGCGCTCGACGAGGCGATGGCTCAGGCCCTGCTCGCCGGGCACTCGCTCCGCTCGGTCGCGGCGGACGCGGGTGTCGCGCCCAACACCGTCCCGCCGCGCGTCGCTCGCACCGCGGCGCTCGGCTCCTACCGCGGACCCGACGACCGCGTGACCGCAGAAGGAGTGACCAGGGCGCGCTACGACGTCGAGCAGGGCAAGCACGTGAGTGCTGCTCCCGAGGCGACCACGCCGCTCCGCTTCCGCCGCCGCACCTGACCCGCTCCCTCCCGCGCACCATCAGCCGCACCGCCCCACGACCCGAGGAGTACCCCATGGCCGACGCCACCGCCACCCACCTGTCGATGCTCCTCGACCGGTCGGGCTCCATGCAGTCGATCAAGGCCGCGACGATCGCGGGCTTCGACGAGTTCATGCTCGAGCAGCGTGGCGTCACGGGGCGCTGCACCGTGACGCTCGCACAGTTCGACAGCGAGTACGAGGAGGTCTACGCCGACCGGGACGTCGCCACCGTCCCGTCGCTCGACCTCCAGCCTCGTGGGATGACTGCTCTGCTCGACTCGATCGCGCGCCTCGTCCACTCGACGAGCGTGCGGATCGCGCAGCTGCCCGAGGACCAGCGGCCCGCGACCGTGATCGTCGGGATCATGACCGACGGCCACGAGAACGCCTCGAAGGAGTACACGCACGCCGCGATCAAGGCGCTCGTGACCGAGCGCGAGACCGTGTTCGGGTGGACGTTCCTCTACATGGGAGCCAACCAGGACGCGATCGAGGTCGGAGAGTCGATCGGCGTCGCCCGCGAGCGGTCGCTGACCTACGAGGGCGTCTCGGCAGGGGCCGCGTACGGGGCCGCGTCGGCGAGCATGGCCCGCCTGCGCACCGGGGTCGCCGACGGTGTCGCGCCGGCCGCGGCCCGCGACACGTTCGCGGGGTTCACGGCCGCGGAGCGCGACCTGGCCGCCGGGAACGGCTCGCCCGCGGGGCGTGTGCGCACCACCCGGCCCGTGCCCGCGGTCGCGCGCCCGGCCGCACCGCCCGCGGTGCCGACCGCACGGCTCACGGAGCGCGAGCTGCTCCTGTGGCTCACGCAGTGGCGCGACACCACGTCGGCCACGAGCATCGGCGACCGCGCGACCTACGGGGGCCGCAAGCTCATCGACGCCCAGGTCGCGGGCCACGACGTGTTCCTCAACGCCGACACGTCGCGCGGCGCGGTCGAGCAGCTCCTCGCGCACGCGGCGCGAGGCCCGCTCGTGTGGTCGGCCATCAGGAACCGCAACGGGGTCGTCAACAAGATCACGTTCCAGCCCGACGGCGCCCGCACCCCCGGCTGGTACTGCTACCTCACCACCGCGCAGGCGGGGGAGGGGCGGCTGTGAGCGGCGTCGTCGACGACGAGATCCACGGGCGGGGACGCACGGCGTTCGCCTCCCTCGACGCGGCGTTCGAGGCGCTCAACCTGCCCGTCGCCAACCGGGCGCGGATGCGTGAGATCGCAGCGCACGTCGACTTCGACGTGGTGTGGGCGCCGGCGAGCCGGTCGTACGTCGGCGTCGGGTTCGACGACGGCCGACCGGCCGCCGCGTACTTCAACCGGGGGTTCGTCGACGTCTACCGGGGGCCGAACGACTACGACCGCACGGAGATGCCGAACTTCGGCGGAGGTGGGGGTGGCGCCGGGGCCCGGCGTGCGCCCGAGAGGGAGGCCGCGATGTGCCCGTCGTGCTCGATGCAGCTGCCCGCGGCCGGGACGTGCGACGACTGCGACTGAGCCAGGACCGAAGGGTGCGGGGCCACTGCCGTCCCGCACCCTAGGGCTGCCCGAGCTCCGCGTCGTCGCACGTCTCCGACAGCACCGGCGCGTTCAGGCGGACGACGGACGTCTGCTCGGACGAGACGACGAGCTCGGCCCCTGCGTCGTCGGTCGACGACACCTCGACCGCCCCGCCGTCCGCGAACACGGTCTGCCCCAGGGCGGCGAACCCGTGCTGCGCGAGGACGGGGTCCAGGGCTGCGCGGACCGCCGCGAAGTCGTCGCCCTCGACGTACAGGTACTGCGCCGAGCCGGCGGCAGGCAGGACCAGGGTGCACGTCGAGCCCTCCTCGGAGAGGCCGGCGGTCCCGCTCGACTCCCACGGCGTCGCCGGGTCGAGCGACGACAGTGCCGCGAGGACGTCGTCGCGCACCACGGTGTACGTGTCGAGCGCCTCGGCAGGGCTCGCACCCGGCGTGCTCGCGGTCGGAGCTGCGGCGGGAGAACTGCTGCACCCTGCGACGAGCTGCCCGACGGCGGCCACCACCAGCAGCAGCACCCCGCCGGCACGCAGCCGCTTCCTCGACGATCCGGCGTCTCTCACGCGGTGCCCCCTCGCTGGGTCGGTCGACGCGCAGGTGCGCGGCGTCGTCGAACCTAGCAGCGACGAGGCGCCCACCGGGTGACGTCGCATGGGGACCGCTGCCCATGGCCTGCCCGCCGCGTGGTCGATAGCGTGGGTCGGCGACGCACCGGGACCAAGGCGGTCCCGCAGCCACGAGGGGGGACATGCGCACCATGTTCGGCGCCGACGTCGAGGCGCTCACAGGGCTCGGCAGCAGCTTCGTGGAGAGCGCCGAGACGCTCGAGACGGCCCGGCGGCAGGTCGACGGGATCGTCGCCGCCGCGGGCTGGGTGGGGCCCGACGCCGAGGAGTTCCGGCAGGACTGGTCCCGGCGGCTGGCCCCAGCGCTCGCCTCCTGCCTCGGTGCGCTCCGCGACAACGCCGAGGTGCTCCGCCGGAACGCCGAGGACCAGGCCCGCACCAGCGCGGCCGACGGCGGGTCGGGCCTCGACCGGGGCGGTGCGCCGGGGACCGGGGGTGGCGGCGACCGCTCCGGCGACGGTGGGAAGGACCGGCCGGGCAACCCTGACCTCTCGGGACACGGACCGTGGGTCGACGTCCCGCCCACGATCCCGCTCGACGACGCGGCGCTCGACCCGAACATGATCAACCAGCAGGGCCTCGGCGACTGCTGGCTTCTCGCGGGCCTGGGCGCGGTCGCCCGCGACGACCCCCAGTTCATCCGCGACCACATGCAGCTCAACGCCGACGGGACCTGGACCGTGACGATGTACAAGGACGGCGACCCCGTCGAGATCACGGTCGAGCCCGAGGTCGCGCAGGACGGCGTCATGGACCCGAGCGGGAACCCGAGCTGGGCGTCGATCTACGAGAAGGCGGCCGCCGAGTACTGGGGCGGCAGCTACGACGACATCGACGGCGGCTACTCGAGCGACGCGTTCGCGGCCATCACCGGCGCGACGCCCTCCAAGACCGGCGAGGGGAACCTCTCCGACCTCAAGGACCGTCTCGCCGACGGCCCGGTCGCGCTCGGGACCGAGGACGAGCCGTCGTGGTGGCCGTTCGGCGACGAGGTCGACGACTCCCGGGTCGTACCCAACCACGCGTACATCGTGGACAAGGTCGAGGAGCGGGACGGCGAGCTCAAGGTCCACGTGATCAACCCGTGGGGACCCGGCGCCCACCTCCAGAACGACGGGTCCGACAAGGTCGGCGACATGTGGCTCACGGAGAAGCAGTACAAGGAGAACTTCGACACCGTCTACGCCGTCCCCTCCACCCGATAGGACCCACCTGTGACAACGGTCAGGAATGTACGGCAGGGCTCGCAACCCACCTTCGGGGTGCTGCGGGTCGGGATCATGCGCGTCGGCCTCGTCGACGGCACGCCCCTCGCGCAGCTCGCGCTGCGCACCCCCTCGGACGAGGCCGTCGTCGTGCTCGACGAGGGAGACGCGTTCGAGCTCGACGGCGTCGGGACGCTGCACCTCGACGAGATCCGGGCGAGCGAAGGAACGGTCCGCGGCGAGGTCACGCTGCGGTTCGAGGAGATCGACGACGCCGACTGACCGGGCGATCCTCCCCGGAGGCCGGTGTCAGCGGCGGCTGGGAAGGTGGAACGCGGGAGGCCTCGCACCGGACGAGGCCGGGAAGGCAGAGATGAGCTCACCGACGCAGCCGCGCACGTACCCGCACGGGGTGCCGTGCTGGGTGGACACCGAGCAGCCCGACGTCGACGCCGCCACCGCGTTCTACGGCGCCCTGTTCGGGTGGACGTTCACCGACAAGATGCCGCCCGACGCGCCCGGGCGCTACGTCGTCGCCTCGCTCGACGGGCAGGACGTCGCGGCGATCGCCTCCCTGCCCGATGACAGCGACGCGAAGCCCGAGTGGATCACCTACGTCGCGGTCGACGACGTCGGGGCGACGGCCGGGGCGGTCGCTGCCGATGGTGGCGTGCTGCTCTCCGGCCCCGAGACCGTCGGCCCGCCCGGACGCATGGCCTCTGTCCAGGACCCGCAGGGTGCGCGGTTCCGGCTGTGGCAGGCGGGCACGCGCCTCGGGGCGCAGCGCGTCAACGAGCCGGGCACCTGGAACTTCAGCAACCTCCTCACGCCGGACCCGGACCGGGCCCTCGACTTCTATGGGCCGCTGCTCGGCTGGGAGCTCGACCCCGCGCTCGGCGCCGGGATGTTCCGCGTCCCGGGGTACGGCGACCACCTCGCCCACACGATCGACCCCGGGATCTTCGAACGGCAGGAGTTCGCGCCGCCAGGGTTCGCCGACGTCGCTGCCGGGCTGGCGCGCGTAGAGGGGCCGGCTCGGTGGGACGTGGCGTTCTCCGTCGCGGACCGCGACGAGAGCGCGGCAGCGGCAGAGCGGGCCGGTGGGGTCGTGCTGTCGACGAGCGAGAACGAGTGGACGCGCGAGGCCGTGGTGCGCGACCCGCAGGGAGCGCAGCTCACGCTGTCGCAGTTCGCGCCGCAGGAGTGGGGGTAGGTCAGGTCCGAAGCGCTCCGCCCGACGCGAAGGGCTCCAGTTCATCCGCTGTTCAGGGCACCAGATCGATGTGCGCCCAGCCCAGGTCCGCGTCCCCGGCGAGACGCAGCAGGTCCTCTTGCCGCGCCTGTCCGATCACGCTGCGGTAGGCGCCGACCGTCCGACGCAGCCGCCGATACCGGGACTCCTCCTTGGACAGCGGCATGGCCGGGACGTAGCGCTCGATCGCGGCTCCCCCCGGGGGTGTGCACACCCAGGACGGAAAGATCTCTGACACCGCGTCCGGGCGGTCCTTGTCGGCCGCATCGAAGACAGCCCCCCAAGGGTCAGGAGAAGTCGAGGCGAACGCGGCGGTGCCATACTGCTGCGCCACGTTCTTGCGCACCGCGTGTCCTTTGTACCGGTGGACGCGTCCTTCCCGTTGCTCGAGGTCGACGGGGTTTCCTGGCAGGTTCCAGTGCACCACCGCGTGCGAGTAGGTGTGGAAGTCGAGCCCTTCCTGCCCGACGGATGTCGACGCGAGGACGAACGGCCAGAAGGGGGAGTTGAACGCGGCGCGGACATGTTCCTCGCGGACCTCGGCGCCCTCGTCCGTCGTCCCGCGGCCGAACCGCGCAGCGAAGTGCGTCCGCATGCGGCGGTCCTGGACACGCACTTCCCCGTCGACCACGCGGATGTCCTCGATGGCCGACGTCGGGGTACGCAGCTGTAGGGCCTCTCGAAGGACCTGGGCGATACGGGTGGCACGTTCGGGAGCCGACCTGCCCACCAGTCCTTCGGACTCGACGAGGGTGTGCGCATACTCGTCGAGCACAGCCTGGAGCCCGCCGTCGGCGCAGTAGTCGAGCACCGAGCGCCAGTACGCGGAGTCGGGTCGCTCGGCGTCGACGACGGCCTGTGTCTCAGCTCGGTTGAAGAGTGCCCGGAATCCGCCGCCGATGCCGAAGGCGATCTCACGGACTGCCGGGTCTGCACTGCTGCCCCGCCTCAGCGAGGTGTCGTCCACTGCCGCTGCGACACGATCGAGCGCCCGGAGCGCGCACGTGCCGGGTCCGGCGATGGCCACCAAGGTCAACACCTCGGCGAGGTCGTCGGGGCGCGTGCCCAGATCGTCTGGGCGGATCGTGCGCGCGGCGGCAACGTGCCGCCCGAACGCCCCGGCGTGAACGGTCTCGTCGGAGCGGTCTGCGTCTGCTGCTGCTTCGCCTCGGCCGAGCAGATCGAAGAACTCGCCCTGACTCGCGACTGCGAGAGAGTCGAGCAGCAGTGGGGCGGCCCAGTACCACCGTTGGTCTGCACCGGCGCGGAGCCCCGGGATACCCGATGGGAGCACTTCGAGTGCTGTCTCGATCTCGTCCCGGACAGCGTTCTCGACCTCGACGCGAGTCAGCCGTCGCCCGGCAGCGCGTGCGTGGCGCAGCGAGTCTCCAGCTCGAGCGAGCGTCACGGACGGGTACGAGAGCAGGAAGGTCGGCATGCCGTCCAGCCGTTCGCCGTCCGTCCGGTACTGCAGGCGAGGCGACGGGGCGGTGTCGCCGTATCGGCGACGCCCGCCGTGAGCCGCGGTGACCGCTCGACGCTCTGCCTCGTAGCTCATGACCACCGAGATGGCCTTGGGAGCGACGTTCCACGCGGAGAATGCGAGCCGCTTCGTGAAGCGCGCGAGCCGGGGGTCTGCGAACGGTCCAGCCAGGTCGTAGTACGGAAGCGCCGGAGGCAACCAGGCGAGCCTCCACGCGCCGCGGTCGAGGACGTCGGTGACGAGGCCACGCATCTTCGCGTTGCCCGGGTCAAGGGGCTCGTACGCGTCGATCACGTCGTACGGGAGGAGCCCGTGCGCGCTCCCGAGCGCGGAGCTGACCGCGGGCGCTCCGGCGGCGATGGCGTCGTCGAGCAAGGTCTTGACCTTGTAGGTGCGTCGGTCCATGAGGTTCAGTGCGTACGGGCTGGAGCGCCAGAACTCGAGCATGTCCTGCCGCTGGGTGCCCGAGGTCGTTTGCACGGCCTGCGCGACGTCGTCGAGCGACGCGTAGTCGAGGAGGTCGCCCGCCGTGACGTCGACCCCGGGGAGCGGGGTCTCACGGAGCATGCCGTCCTTCTCGCGCGTCGCCGCGAGGCGCTCCGTTCGGGAGATCACGCGTCGCAGCTCCTGCTCGACCACGTCGCGTGCCCCGATGGCGCGGGCGACGGTTGCGGCGTCGGTCGGGGCGAGCATGCCTTCACGCATCGTCGCGAGACTCGCCCTGACTGTTCCCGCGCGCTCGGGACCGGCGAGGAACTCGACCGTGCTCACGAAGTCGCGGTAGTGGTCCTCACCGTCGGGCTCGTCGGGCAGCGTGTACATCTTGTAGGGCGTCGCGGAGAGCAGGAGGGTGCGCACCCTGGTGTCACCTGGGCCGGCGTACCCGACGAGGGTCTGCAGGAGCTCGGCCGCCTCGCTCTCGGCGTCGGAGCGCATGAGCTCGCTGAAGCGCTGGAACTCGTCCATGATGACGAGGTCCGGCTCGAGCCGGTCGATCGCGAGCCGTGCAACGGTGGCGCGCATGGCGCCGATGATCCGTGACCGCCGCCGTGAGAGCTCTTGCGCGGGCTTGCCGCGCAGGTAGTTGAATTCCTGGACGCACTCGACCAGCTCGTCGAGGAGCTTGCCGCCTTGCGGTCCGGCACCGCGCGAGAGCTGCTCGACGAACTGGGCGGCGAAGTCGAGGTCGAGCTCGTGCATCCGGTTGCGCCGGAAACGCTCGACGTCCCCCTGGAAGTTCTTGAGACTCGCGGAATCGCGGAAGAACTGGAGCCAGCGTCGTGGCCGCACGTCGAGGTCCCGTGACCCGCGTGCCAGCATCCAGTACATGACGACGCGCTCGAGCGCGCGCCCGCCGCCGCTCGACACCTGGAGCGACGTCCCGGGAGTGAAGGAGACGAAGTTGAGCTTCTTGCCCGCGAGGTCGCCCGTGACCAGTGGCAAGAGCGTCAGACGTTCGGCATGGAGCGGCTCGTGCCCGGGAAGCGTGAGTCGGGCGAGGTTCTGACGTGCGATCTGCTGGTTGGAGCAGATGTAGACGACGTCGATCCGGTCCACGGATTCCCACAGAGCATCGACGGTCTTGGCGATGACGCCACGCGCCACGAGGGTCTTTCCGAGCCCCACCTCGTCTGCGACGAGGAAGCGGTGGCTCGGGTCGGCGTCGTCCCACAGACGAGCGTGCACGTGGTCGACCGTGCGGCGTTGGAAGTCCTTGAGGAGGTGCAGAGCGTCGTCGACGTCGGGGCGCTCCTGTGAGTGGCGATCAGCGGGCACGGCGGGCCTCCTGGACGACGGACCAGAGCTGGGCGAACCCCTCGGGGGCGAGGTCGTCGCCGTCGGGCATCTCTGCCAGCCGGTCGACGAGGTGCGCGACGCGGTCGAGCGCCTCGTCGCCGTGGGCGACCGCACGGACCAGCGGCTCGAACAGCTCCGGCGTGTTGCCTCCCGAGGCGGAGCTCCACGAGCTCCCGGTCGGGTCGTCGGCAGCAACGGTGGCGAACGGAGACACTGCCGCGGGGTCGGCGAGGAGCAGTGCGAGGTAGCGTGCGACGTCGTCCCGGCTGCGCAGCGCGTCACGGACGGCCGCATGCCGGCGCTCGGCGACGTCGCCATCCAGGCCGAGCACGACGACGCAGCGTCGGGTCGCACGCTCGGCCCCCGCCCCGGCAGTGGTCTCCACGGCGAGGAACGGCGTGACGGCACGAAGGCTGAGGTTCTCCCACGTGACGTCGGCTCCCTCGTGAAGGACCCGCGCATGCAGCTCGGTCGGCAAGGTGACGGGCCACGCGACCGTGGTGGCACCGGGAACGGGATCAGGCACACCCTGCGTCCCGACGGCGAGGCTCGCCAGGGAGTCGCGGTCGTCGTCGCCGACGTCGGTGGTGATGGTGGCTCGTAGACCGGACGCCGCGAGGCGGCGGTGGAAGTCGTCGATGTCGAGGGCAGTGGCCTCGGCAGGGTCGACGACAGGGTCGAGCGTGCGCGGCCCGCACGGGTCGAGTACTTGCGTGAGGCCGGGGACGTCTGTCGAACCGTCGAGGGTTGCGCGGACGCCCACGTCGGCGGTCAGCCCGTGCAGGGCGACTGCCATCTCGACGTTCCCACCCCACCCGGCAGTGGTGAGGTTGGCGCTGCCGGTCACGGTCGTGCTGTCGCGGCCGGAGTCCACGACGACGGTCTTGGCGTGCAGCCCGTCCCGGACGCGATCGGTCTCGTGGGCAGGTGAGGCAGGCAGGGGGGCGCCGTGGGCGGGAGCGGTGCCGGTGTCTGCGGACGGGTCACGCTCGGCCGCGGACGAGAGCGTCATGGTCGTCCAGCCGTCGAGCGGCGCAGCTCCCAGCCGGTCGAAGGTCTCCGCGCGGGAGACGAGGGTGCGCTCGCCCGCGGCGGGGAGCCTGTGCAGCAGACCGGCGTCGAGGAACGGGCTGACGGCGAGGACTCGGTCGGCGACGTCGGGGAAGGGCCAAGGCGGCGTCGTGCCCGCGAGACCCAACGGCAGGACTTCGGCGCTGCGGAAGGGTTCGGGGGGCGCGAGCCGTGATTCCGCGATCGAGGCGGCGACGGACTCGACCAGTGCGGCACGGGCCCTGGGGAGCGGAGACGTGGCGAGCGTGGGGAGCGCGCGCAGGAAGGCACTGATCGGGGCGGGGTCGACCGGCTCGGCCGTCGTCTCGTCCTCGTCGAGGACGAGCACGGTGTCCCACGACAGGTCGAACGTGAGGTTGCGGCTGAGGACCACGAACCGGTGGTGGTAGGTGCCGTCGTCATCGACGAACCGCAGGGTCCACGACTTGGGGTGGAACAACCGGCCCCGAGCCGGAGCCATGACCTGGTGCACGGCCCCCTCGGCAAGGGTGAGGACCGAGCGGTACGACGCCGGGACGCTGATGCCGCCGGCCTGGCAGAAGACCGTGGTGCGGTCGCTGTACCGCTGGACGGCCTCGAGCAGGCCGATCGGATCCGTCGCGGCGAGGTCGTCACCGTCGACCTGTGCATTCCCGTCGAGCGTCGCGAACGTCACGGGTCCCAGGAGCAGTGCGGTGAGGTCGAGCGAGAACGTCGTGGCGATCGCGCTGTCGACGCGTCGGCCGGCGGGAGGGCGGAGCGCGTCGGTGAGCAGAACGCGGGTGTCTGGAGTGAGCATCAGGCGGTGGTCCCTGCCGTGAGGAGCATGTCGGCGCGCTGTTCCGTGCGGACAGATCTCGCGGAGTCCGGCAGGGCGGAGAACAGGTCGTCGAGGAGACGGCGTGTCACACCCCACCGGTAGTCGAGCAGGCCGGTCCCCGACTCGCCCTTCCAGGACTCTCTGGCCGACCGGTTGACGAGGCGCGAGCGTCCGCCCTTGAGACGGCGTTCGCGATGGGCGACGAGCTCACGCGCTCGCGACGAGTCCTCGACCTGGTCCGAGTCGAGCACGGCGTCGAGCCACGCATCGACGAAAGTACGTGTCGGTGAGGGGATCTTCCCGTTGCGCTCGGCGAGCACGTGCCACAGCTCGCCCCGGTCCCAGCCCTCGAGGGTGCGCGTGCTGATGACCTCCCCGCGCCACTCGTCGAGACGTTCGCGGTAGTGATCGACCAGGTCGGGGAGGGAAGCGGCCTCGGCGACGAGGAGGTTGTAGAGGAGCGACGCGCCGTGGATGGTCAGGCTGAAGCGCGTCGCGTGGTCGACGACCCGGCGCAGGTCGGCGGGCGCGCTCGCGAGCGAGAACTCCCCGGCCGAGCCTGCATCGAGGTCGATGGTGTCCCCGTGCTCGAGGAGCCAGCCGAGAAGTGAACCGGCGGTCGTCGTGCGCAGCCGTTCGAGGAGGATCGTGGCTTCCTCGGGGCGCAGGTCGAACGTCGTCGACCTCAGCAGGTCATGAGGAGGTTCGAGGCCACCGAGGTCGAAGCCCGTGTCAAGACGCCCGTCACGAGCCCCCGGGTCGTCCGTCTCGGTCCTGCCGCGGCTCGCGCCCCGGAGCGCGGACCCGCGCCGCAGGTGCCCGGAGACGCTCGTGTCCCAGGTGCGCAGCTGCCAGCGCCCGAGGGGCCCCCAGTAGACCTCGCTGGGCATCCGCTTGAGCTTGGCCCGTGCCGTCTGCCCGAGAACGCCTTGGCCGCGACCGTCCTGCTGGTCGCGGTAACCGTCGACGAGTGCCTCGATGAGTCGGACCTCCTCGACCCGCAGTCGTCGTGCCGCTTCGTCGGCTGAGGACGCGCCCGTCATCGCACGCTCGACGAGCCAGGGAACGAACAGTGCGTAGCGCAGACGCGTGAGCAGCGTCGACGTCCCAGGGAAGAGCGCGTCGGAGAACGTGTCGCGGATGGGCCCGATACCCAGCTCGTCGACCGTGCCCTGTTCCTTGAAGAGATCGATGACCTCGAGCATCCGCCGCCGCTCAGCGTTGTCGGTGTCGAGCCATCCGAACGACGACGTCATCTGCGCCGCGCCCGGAACGTGGCCGTCGACTGTTCCTCGGGTACGGACACGGAAGGCCTCCATCGGTCGCTGGTTGAACGTGCGAGCCTGAACTTACGGCTCTTGGAGCCGAGGTAGGTGGGGCGAGCGGGTGAATTCAGTTCGACAACCTCCCGCCGACCACTACGGGTGCGTCCCGAACCGCTCCAGCGCCTCCGCGAGCTCGCGCCATCCTGCGCTCCGGTCGCCCCGACGCCGGCGCGCAGCCTCGGCCTCCTCCTCCAAACGTGAGGTGGTCTCGTGGGCGGGAGCGCCGTCGTCGGCCAGGTGGATCTCCGTCCCGATCTCGCTCCCCGGCCCGCCGGGCGCACCCGCCGCGACGAGCTCCTCACGGAGCCCGGCGACCTCGTAGGCGAAGCGGAGCAGGTTGTCGTCGGTCATCGAGGCGCCCACGACGAGGAGGTGCTTGGTCATCATGAGTGGGTGGCTGACGCACACGTCTCGCTGCGGGTCGAATATGTTCGTAAGACGGATGAGCGTCAGACGCTCGGGTGCTGTCCGAAGCGTTCGAAGCGTGAGGCGAGGAACTCGGGATCTGGGCGTTCGCCGCGTCGTCGCGGAACGGTGATCTGGCGTCCGTGCATCTCCTGAAGGCCATGTTTGAGCATGGGGCCGTCGATCTCTTCGAGGAGATCGACGGCAATGCGGACTTCGTAGTCCGGCGTGACGCCGAGCATGTTGTGGTCGTACGCGGCGTGGTGGATCTTGCACAGAGCGAGACCGTTGCTCACAGTGGGAAGGCCACGTTCGTCGCTGTCCGGGATGATGTGAGCGGCATCGAGGAGTGCGCCGTGCTTGAGATTGCAGACGGCGCACTGGGTCTCGTAGGCGACGAGCACGCGCGTGCGGAATGCCGGCTGGTGCAGTCGCTGTTTCGCAAGCCGAAGTGCATACGCACGTTGGGGTGCCGTCAAGTGGCCCGGATCGGGGATGAACTTGAATGCCTCATCGAGGGCGATGAGGAACTGGCGATTCTCGGGCTCGTCGTCGACGACGTAGACCGGGGCAACGGGCGTGTAGATGTTCGGGACTTCCTTGCGGAAGAGGATCATCGGCATGCCAGTCTCCATCGCGTGTCGGAGCTTTCGGTTGTCTCCCGTCCATGGATCGCCAGCGCGATAGGCATAGTGGAGCAGCCCATCGTCGGACTCGGCATCGTCGTACGGGCCGTCTGCGACGCTCACGATCGACAGCGTTGAAGAGAAGGTCCTTGGGTTGCGGATCCCGCGTGAATAGTCGATGACGGGGAGCTTGCCGCCGTCGATGTGGAAGTCGAGCAGCTCGTCACGATGAAGGAAGCCACCGTTCATGTCTGCTCGCTGGTGGACCCACTGGATGATTCGCGCTCGGAGGGCGGCTTCGACGGCTGAGTCCATGGCGGAAGCTCATCAGCCCCGCGACGCACTTTCAAGCTTCAGAAGGGTGAAGTATGGGCGGAACGTCCAGATCATCGGTGACCACGATGCATGGGCGGTGCGAGTCGGAGGCTGACCCGCGAACGGGAGGCACCGCCGGACCGCACCGGCGCACTACGTAGTTCCCACACTCTTCCGGGCAACCCGTTGACCACCCGCCCGCGGCGCGAGCATTCTCCACGCATGACCACACCGACCGCGTGGCAACGGCGCCGCGCTCCGCTCGCGACTCGCCGCGCTCCACTCACCGCGCTCACCACGCCCACCACCAACACGGCCGCCCACCGCATGCGCCCCCTCGCCGCAGCCGTCACCGCGGCGGCTCTCGCCCTCCTCGCGGTCGCCACCACCTCACCCGAACCGGCGGCCGCCGCCGAGACCGTCTCCGTCTCGACCGCGGCCCAGCTCAAGTCCGCCCTCGCGGCGGCCACCCCGGGCCAGACCATCCACCTCGCCGACGGCGTCTACACGGGCAACTTCAAGGTCACGGGGCGCCCGGCCTCGGCATCGGCCCCGATCACCCTCGAAGGCTCCCCGAACGCCGTCCTGCGCACCTCGAGCGGCGGCGGCAACGTCCTCCAGCTCACCGACGCCGACCACTGGACGGTCCGCGGCATCACGGTCCAGAACGCCCAGAAGGGCATCATGGTCGACTCGTCCGACCACGTCACGATCGACGGCGTCACGGTCCACGACCTCACCATGGAGGGCGTGCACTTCCGCACGTCGAGCAGCTACGGCGTCCTGAAGAACTCGCGCATCTTCGACACCGGGCAGGACGGGCGCGGCATGGGCGAGGGCGTCTACGTCGGTTCCGCCAACACCTACAGCGACACGTCCGACCACGTCCAGATCCTCGACAACACCATCGGCCCGCTGGTCCGCGGCGAGAACGTCGACATCAAGGAGGGCACGCGCGGCGGCCGCATCGCGGGCAACAGGTTCTACGGCGACGGCCTGACGGGCGCCAACTACGACGACTCGTGGGTCGACATCAAGGGCAACGGCTACGTCGTCGAGGACAACGTCGGCATCGGGACCACCAGGTCCGGCTTCCAGACGCACCAGCAGTCGCCCGGCTGGGGCTGTGGCACGACGTTCCGGAACAACTCCTCGGACCTGAGCGGCGCCGTCGGGCCCGGGCGGTACGCGATCGAGGTGACCGTGTACGACGCGGCGACCTGTCCGGTGACGGTGACGAGCGACAACACGGTCGTCGGGGGAGACGGCCTGGTCAACCCGGGCATCCCCGTCTCGCCGCTGGGCGGCGGCCCGGGTCCGGAACCGAGCCCGACGCCGGAGCCCACCCCGAGCCCGACGCCCTCACCCTCGCCGAGTCCCACCACGCCCGCGTGCACCGCTCCGGCCTGGAGCGCGAGCGCCGTCTACACGGGCGGAGCCACGGTCTCGCACGCCGGCAGCACCTACACGGCCCGCTGGTGGACCCAGGGCGAGACGCCCGGGACGTCGCAGTGGGGAGCGTGGGCGGTGGTCGGGACCTGCTGATCGGCTTCCAGCATCTGGTGGTTTTCACCCGGACGTCCCACGTGCTGCTAGATCAGCAGCATCAGCAGTAGAGTGCAGGCATGGTCTCGATCACGATCCGCGACGTCCCGCAGGAGGTGCGCGACGAGCTCGCCTCGCGTGCGGCCGCCTCAGGGCGATCGCTGCAGGAGTACCTCGCCCAGGCCCTCGACGACCTGGCAGCCAAGCCGTCGCTCGAGGGCGTCCTCGTCGACATCCGTCGCAACGCCCGGGGCTTCCCGTCGCTCGAGATGGACTCGTTGACCGCGGACCTCGCCGCCGACCGCCGGTGAGGCACCACCGTCAGGGCGGTCTCGTCGTCCCGGATGCGTCGGCGGTCGTCGTACTGCTCATCGACCCGTCGACGCGGGGCGATACGGTTGCCCAGCTGCTCCGTGGCGCCACGTTGTTCGCTCCGTCGCTCCTTCCGTACGAGGTCGCGAACGTGCTGCGCCGTCGTCGCGCAGCAGGACTGCTGTCGGACGGCGAGGCGCGCATCGCCTTCGACGCTCTGCGTCGCCTGCCCGTCGAGCTCTGGCCCTTCGAGGTGCTGGCCGCCCGAGCCTGGGAGCTCGGCCCCAACCTGAGCACGTACGACGCCGCCTACGTCGCGCTCGCGGAACATCTCGACGCCACCCTCGTCACGACGGATGCGCGGCTCGCGCGCGCGCCCGGCCCCCGCTGCGAGCTCGTCGCGTAGGACGGGCCATCGGCCCCTGTGGACAACCCTGGCTCCGCCCCTCGACGCCGCCACGATGGTCCCGGTCGATGCAGCGCGCAGCCAGGCACGATGCGGCCGAGCAGGGGGGAGTCGGCATGGGCAGGGGCGTCACATGGCTGTGGGGCGTCGCGGGCGCGGTCCTCACGGGACTGGTCGTCGCAGGCGCTTGCACGGTCCTGGTGTCGTGGATCGTGGGTGTGGGGCGCGGTGACGAGGACCTCGCGTATCACGGGGCGGTCAACGCGATGGCGCTCGCGGTCTACCTGCCGTGGTTCTTCACGCACTACTGGGTGCGACCGACCCTCCTCTGTCTGCTGCTGCCGTTCGTCGGTGTGCTGCTCGCTCCGTACCTCCTCGTGCTCCTGTTGTTGTTCACGATGGAGACGCACGGGATCACGGAGCACCTGCGGACGATTGCGTTCGGCACCATGGTCGCCGCCACGATCGCCGGACCGGTGTGGTTCGTCGCACGGTGCCGCCGCCGGTGGGCACGCATGGTCGCGCTGGCCGCGACGGTCCAGGGCGGTCGGGTCGTCGAGGTCGTCGAGTCCGTCCACCACGGGCAGTGCACCGCGGTCCGCCTCGTCGACGTCCGGACCGGTGAGCGGGAGCAGACGCCTCTGTGGGGGCACTTCAGCCGAGGCGACGTGTGCGTGGTCGACGGCTCGCTCGCCGTCCTGGATCACACCGCCGCGATCGTCCGGGGGTTCGGCGCGCCACGCGTCCGGATCCGCCCGACGACGCACGGCATCACCGCACCCTCGTGACCTCGACCCGCCTCAGCAGCTCCTCGAGCACGCCCTCGCTCACCACGGGGATCCCGTACCGCCGCGCGGTCCGGGCCTTCCCGGACAGCGAGTCCGGGTCGGCCGCGATCACGACGCGCGTGCGCTTGGTGACGTTCGGCCAGGGTGCCAGCCCGGCCGTGCGCGCCTCGCGCTCCCACTCGTCGCGGGGCCGCGTCATGGCCCCGGTCAGCACGATCTCGTCGCCCCGAGCCAGCGCGAACCGCGGCCGCGCCGCCACGGTCGCGACGGCCCCACCCAGCGCGGCGCCCCGGGCAGCCCGACCCAGCGCGTCGGCCTCACCAACCCCGTCGTCCCCACCCGTCCCGACGGCGCCGCTCGCCTCCGAGCGCGGGTGCGCTCCGGCGTCGGGCAGGGTGGCGAGCACCGGACCGGACGCTGCCCGCTCGACCGCTGCCGCGACGTCGTCGGCGTCCATGCCGAGCTGGCCGGCGACCTCGTGGAGGTCTGCGACCTCGGCGTCCGAGAGCATGCCGTCCTCGAGCGCGACCCGCGCGAGCGCGTCGAGGTACCCGCGGTGCAGCGACTCGACCTGCGCACGGCCGAGCCCGGCCTCCTCGGCGGCGGTGAGGAGCGCGCCGCGCTCGGTGAAGGACACGTACCGGTCGAGCAGGGCCAGGTCGAGGAGCGCGAGGTAGTCGTCGGCCTCGACGGGGAAGGGCACACGGTCGAGGCGGTCGGACAGGCCCGAGAGCCAGTGGCCCGTGGGGCGGCTCGCGCCACGCAGCACGGGGGAGAAGCCGTCGGGGACCGCGAGGCCGGGCCACGAGTGCGTGGCCGACGCCTCGTGGGCCTGGGCCCAGAGCGGGTCGGCGTCGTCGAGCCCCAGGTAGTGCTCGAGGAGACCCGCGGTGGCGCGGGCGTCGCCGAGAGCCGAGTGGGCGCCGTCGTGCACCACGC
The DNA here is from genome assembly GCF_001692445.1 of Oerskovia enterophila. GTDB lineage: Bacteria > Actinomycetota > Actinomycetes > Actinomycetales > Cellulomonadaceae > Oerskovia > Oerskovia enterophila. Next base: position 36,734 of record NZ_MAQA01000034.1, read on the forward strand.
CCGCGAGCTCGCAGCAGATCGCGAGACCGCGCGGCGCGGACGGCAGGAAGGTCCCTGCCAGGCGCATGGTGCACAGGCACGCGAGCGGGTCGATCCCCACGGGCAGGCCCACGCGCCCGAACTCGGCGCGCAGGAAGCGCGTGTCGAAGCTCGCGTTGTGGGCGACGATCACGCGCCCCTCGAGGAGCCGCGCGAGGTGCGGCGCGACGACCGCGAACGTGGGCGCGAGGCTCACGTCGGCCGCGCTGATGCCGTGCACGTGCTGCGGGCCCAGGTCGCGCTCGGGGTTGACGAGCGTGCACCACTCGTCCTGGACGCGGCCGGCGGTGTCGGTGAGGACGACGGCGACCTCGGCGATGCGGTCGTGCTGGCGGGGCGAGAACCCAGTGGTCTCGAGGTCGATCACGGCGAATCCGGGCACGGGGACCAGGGTGCCAGGTGGGGCGCGAGACGACGAAGTCGTCCACAGGGTTCGTGGGTGCGGAGGGCGTTCGACGCGCGAGTCCGTCGAATCGTTTCTAACCTGGACAGGCATACCAACTCAGGGGAGATCTGCTGTGCGTACTGCTGCCATCACGGCCAGCGTCCTGGTGTCCGTCGGACTGCTCGCGGGGTGCAAGGGAGGCACGGGCTCGGGTCCCGCGTCACCCTCGCCGACCGCGACCGACCCGTCGCCGACCGACCCGTCCACCGAGCCCACGAGCCCGCCGCCGGTCGACCCGACCGACGGGCCGTCGCCCGAACCGACCGACACGGCCACGACGGCACCGTCCGAGTCTCCGGACCCCGGTGACGTCTCGATCGAGGTGTACATCCCGGAGCGCACGGCCCCGCCGTCGAGCGACTGAGCCCCGGAGCAGCACGACGCACGACGGGCCGGACCTCGTCTCCGAGGCCCGGCCCGTCGCTCCGTCGAGCACGCCCCCCACGGGCGCGCTCCGCGCTCCTACCCCTGTGCCGGGGGCAGGAGCGGCGCTACTCCACGCCGCCCTCCGCCTGGCGGGCGCGGTGGCGGCGGGCCGCGACGACGAGCCCGACGCCGACCAGCAGCGCGAGGAACGCCGCGCCGGCCGCGAGGCCGACGGTCGCACCGGTCGAGGCGAGCGAGCCCGAGCCCGTGCCTCCGGTCGACCAGGGGTCCGACCCGCCGTCGGAGTCGACGAGCGTCGCGTCGTCGGTGGGCTCACCGGTGCCCGGCCCGTCGGTTCCAGGACCGCCCGTCCCCGGCTCGTCCGTGGGAGGGTCGGTCGGCTCGACGGCCACGGCCGTCACGGTGATCGGCGCCGTCCCGAGGTCCGTGACCTCGGTCGCCTGGGTCGCGGCGTCGACGAGCGTGGCCCGCTCTGCGGTCACGGCACCGTCCCCCGCGCCCACGGCCACGAAGTCGAGGGTCGCGAGCGTCAGGTCTCCCTCGGCGGCCGGCGAGGTGCCGAGCTTGGTCTGCATGAGCACGACCGAGGACCCGTCGGGACCGAGCGCCGCCTCGTGGAACCCGGAGATGTCGGTGGTCCCGCTGCCGTCGACGTACTCGAGCACCTCGGGGTCGAAGCCCACAGTGAGCTCGTACGCGAACAGGTCGCTGACCCCGGTGGCGGCCACGGTCACCGAGACGGTGTCACCAACCTCGACCGCGGGGGCCGAGGCCGTGACCGTGTACGAGCCGACGGTCGTCGCGGCGCTCGCCGCTCCGGCGCCGCCGAGGAGCGTCGCCCCCGCGAGCGTCAGCGTCGCCGCACCGGCGACGACCCGCCGCGCGGCGACCCGCTGTGCGACGAGCCGCCGTGCCACGACCCGCCGCGCGGCGAGCCGTCCTGCAGCACCCCGCTGCGGTGCCCGTGATCCAACGGCTCGGTCCATGGTGGTCGTCCTCTCGAACAGTGAAGCAGGTGTCGTGATCCGCACGGCTCAGCCCTCCAGCTCGGGGAACAGCGCGGGTGCGTGGCGGTTGAGCGAGCCCTGCTCGTACCCGTAGGCCAGGCCGAGCAGCGTCCCCTCGTCGTAAGCACGGCCGATGAACTCGAGGCCGATCGGTGCGCCGTCGCTCGTCGAGCCGTCGAGAGCGGCCGACGCGAAGCCCATGGGCACGGTCACGGCGGGCAGGGCCGAGAACGGGCTGAGGCGGTTGTTGGAGCCGCTCGAGTAGCCGGTCGGCCCCGAGGTCGACGGGTAGATGATCGCGTCGACGTCGTGCGCGTCCATGGTTCCCTCGATGGCCCGGCGGCCGAACGCGATCTCGCCGTCGTGCTGGGTCCTCCAGGCGTCGTACGTCTCCTGGGTCACGAGCGAGCGGGTGCGCAGCGTGCCCGCCAGCGCGGGGAGGTAGTCGCCGCCCGACGCCACGATGTCCTGGAGCGACCGGTACGGCACGGCCGGGGCGGCGAACTTCGTCAGGTACGCGTTGAGGTCGTGGCCGAACTCGTTGGTGCTGCCCGAGGACCACGTCTGGATCGTCGCCATGTCCGTGATGGCCAGCGGCACGACCTCGGCCCCGTGGGCCTCGAGGTCGGCGACGGCGTCGGCGAACAGGCGCTGGGCGGTCGCGTTGGTGCCGATCGTCGTCGGGTCGTAGCCGATGCGGGCGCCGTCGAGGCTGTCGGCGTCGAGGAACGAGGTGTAGGAGGCGGGCCGACGGGAGTCGGTCAGCGCGGTCGCGGCGTCCTCGGGGTCGGAGCCCGCGACGGCGTCGAGCGCGATGGCCGCGTCGGTCACGGTGCGGGTCATGGGGCCGCCCGTGTCCTGGGACAGCGCGAGCGGGACGATCCCGTCACGGCTCGTGAGCCCCACGGTCGAGCGCACGCCCACGAGCGCGTTCCACGACGACGGGATGCGGATCGAGCCGCCCGTGTCGGTGCCGAGCCCGATCACCGCGAAGTTGGCGGCGATCGACGCCCCGGACCCGCCGCTCGACCCGCCCGACGTCTTGCCGGGCGCGTACGGGTTGGTCGTGGTGCCGCCCAGCGAGCTGTCGGTCGTGGTGTTGACCGCGAACTCGTAGAGGTTGGCCTTGGCGAGGATCACGGCACCGTCGGCCCGCAGGTTCTCGATCATCTGGGCGTCCGACGACGTCTGGTTGGCCTGGAGGCACGTGCACCCGGCCGTGGTCGGCATGTCGACGGTGTTGTAGTTGTCCTTCGCGATCACGGGGATGCCGTGCAGCATGCTGCGCGGGCCGCCCGCGGCGCGTTCCTTGTCGAGCTCGGCCGCGATCTCGAGCGCGTGCGGGTTGACCGTGATGATCGAGTTGATCTGGTCGTCGTACGCCTCGATCCGGTCGAGGTACATCTGCGTGAGCTCGACCGCGGTCAGCTCGCCCGAGGCCATGGCCTTCTGGATGTCCACCGTGCTCGCCTCGAGCAGCGTGAAGGCGCCGTCGTCGTAGAGCATGCGCTGGGACAGGGCCGCGACGTCGGTCACGTCGATCGTGCCGCTGCCGTCGAGGTCGGCGGCCGCGACGTCGGACCAGCCGGCGTCGGTGCTCGTGGTCCCGACCGCAGCGACGAGCAGCGACAGGTCGTCGGTGTCGACCGCGCCGTCGCCCGTCAGGTCGGCCTCGGTGTAGAAGGGCGCGCCGAACGCGAGCCCCGGTGAGGTCGGGTCAGAGGGAGCGCCGACGGCGGTGGTCGCGGTCAGTCCCACGGTGATCGGTGCGACGAGCGCGACCAGGGCGACGGGAGCGGCGGCGAGGAGGCGCCGTCGTCGTGCGTGCGTGTTCACGGAGTTGTCCCTTCCGAGTGCGCCGAGGGCAGGGCGAAGCACGCCGACGGCGGCGGTTGATCTGGGGAGGGCGCGCACCCCCGTGCGCCCACAGCGAGGCTGCCACCCGCGTGTTTCGGCGTGGTGTCGCGGCAGTTTCGACCGCTGCGCGGTCACTCAGAACCGTGTCTCGTCTACTGCCCGACCGTGGTCGGCGTCCTACGAGTAGAGGCTCGCGCGGAAGCCGGGGTAGGGATCCACGGTCTCGGCAGCGGACCTGCGGACGGCGACCACGGCGTCGAGTGCAGGCCCGGCGACGTAGTGTCGACCCTTGGTGCTACCGACGGCGCGCAACAGCGCGACGTCGGTCAGCAGCTTGAGGTCGCGGCTCGCCGTGCGCTCGTCGATCTGGGCTTGACGCACGTACGGCCCTCGCCGGACCCGCATGCCGAGTGCCGCCGAGTAGAGGACGTCGAGCGATCGATCCGGGAGCCGCTGGCTCGCCCCGAGATCGTCGAGCATGCTCCAGACTCTCGAGGCGCGCGATACGCGGTCGAGGACGGCCTGTGCCTGGAGATGGTGCGCGCGCAACGAGAACGTCACCCAGGTGGAGGCATCGTGGCCCGGGCTCCAGGTGCCGTCACTGGATCGCGCCAGGACACGGTAGTAGTCCTCGGTGTTCGCCCCGAGCCATTCCTCGATGCTCGACAGCTCGGGAGTACTCAGGCCTGCTCGGGTCAGTACCAGCGTCTGCAGAGCGCGAGCCATGCGGCCGTTGCCGTCGCGGAAGGGATGGATCATGACCAGGTTGAGATGCGCCATCGCACCGCTGACGAACGGATCGAGGTCCGGATGGTCGGCGGTCCATCTCATGAGCTCGTCGACGAGTTCTGCAACGAGGTCGGCGTCAGGCCCGGCGTAGAGGTGACGGCCGGTCGCCTCGTCCGAGACAAAGATCTCCCCGCGGCGGTACTGACCGGGGCTCTTGTCGAGAGCGTGGGACAAGAGCATGTAGTGCATGGAACGGAGGATCGATGCGTCGAGCGTGAAGTTCTCGTCGCCGGCGGTCGCCAGGATGAACCCGAGCGCCTGGCGATAGCCCGCGATCTCGCGGAACGTCTGGACGTCAGCGCTGATCGGTTCGTCGCCCTCGATCGCGGCGTCGGCGTCGTCGAGGGCGACGTTGTACCCCTCGATGCTGTTCGACCCTTGGATCGCCCGCGCGACGGCCGTCTTACGAAGCCTCCCTACCCACCGTCGGGGCGTGCGGATCTGATCGGCGAGTGCACTACGCATCGTCGAGAGCTCGCCGAGGACGCGCTCGTCGTCGGCAGTCAGCACGGGGAGGGTGTAGAGCATGGCCCAATGTCCTTAATCTAGAGACACACAGTCTCACGCAACGTGCTGTGTCGCAAGAATTGAGACATCAGGACAGGGGGGCAACCAGCTCAGCCCTGCGCGCGCGCCGCCCGACGGCGTCGCCTCGCCTCCTCGGCGCGACCCTCCGCGGCCTCGAGGTCGGCGTCCACGCCGGCCAGCTCTTCCTCGGCCGCGGCGAGCGCCGCGCGGGCCTCGTCGAGCGCGAGGTGCGCGTCGTCGCGCTCGGCGGTCAGCCGGGCGATCTGCTCGTCCAGTGCGGCCAGGCGCGCATCCAGGGGCCCGACGGCGTCGCTCGCCTCACGCACGGCGTCGGCGGCCTGGTCGCGGCGACCTTCGAGCCGGTCGATGTCCGCGGCAGCCTCCGCCACCTCGCGCTCGGCTGACTCGAGGGCGGTGTCCGATCCCGGGTGCTCGCCGTCGGACGGCTCGTCGGCGGGCGCCTCGACCCGAGGCTCCCCGGCGCGTCCCGGCGGCTCCGCAGCCGCAGGACGCCGCGCACCGGACCCCCTCCGTGCCTCGCGCTCGGCGCTCAACGACACGACGTCGGCCGTCTCACCGCTCTCGTCGACGATCCCGAACCCGACGTACTGGAGCGCCTGCGTGAGCCGCCCGGCTCGGACGAGCGCCCCGGCGTCGCGGTCCATGACCGCTGCGGTGAGGGTCTCGCCGAGCCGGCGCGCCGCCTCGCCCGACACCGACCTGCCGCCCACGCCCGCCGACGACACCTCGGCGACCAGGGCGTCGACCTGGCGTCGGCGCTCGCGGTCGAGCTCGGTGAGCCGCGCGCGGTCACGGGCCTCGGTCGCAGCGCGCAGCTCGTCGCCGAGCGCCACGAGGTCGTCGATCGCCTGCCCGTGCGCGCGGGCGACCTGGTTGACGACCCACGCCGCGACGGTCGGCTTGGCCAGCCCGCGCAGCCGGGCCGCGCCCACGGAGTCGCCCGCCGCGGTGGCCTGCTTGGCAGCGACGTTCCGGGCCGCGACGAACTCGTCGAGAGGCAGCGCGAACAGGTGGTCGACCGCCTGCTCGCCGCTCGCCGCGGGGTCCTCGCTCATCGGTCCAGCGTCGCACCGTTCCTCAGGCCGTGCCGAGCATGCGGTTGTCGTCCAGGATCGGGCCGGATCGGACGACAACCGCATGCTCGTGGAACGACAACCGCATGCTCGGCACCTCCGATAGTCTCCGGAGTCGAGCGCACCGGGCACACGGCCCGGGAGCGCGGATCGCCGCCGACCCAGGGGAGCCCGTGGACAAGGACCTATCGCTCGGCTCGACCGCGGCCTCGGCACCGGACGTCGCAGCCGACCCGGCCCCCACCGACACCGACGCCTCGCCAGACCCAGCCGCCGCCGACGCCGCACCCGACCACCCGACCGGTGCTTCGCCGTCGGGCATCGAGGACACCCCCGCGAAGCCCGGGCTCGACGACCTGGTCGCGGGCTGGGTGGGCCGCGCCCTGGACGTCTATCCGCGCCCCGGCCTGCCGCTCACCGCGCACTGGGACGCCTCGGCAGCGGGCCTCGTGCGCCAGGTCCCGTACGTTCCGCGCTTCGCGACCAAGCCCCTCGAGCTGCTCGACCGGTTCGGGGCCGTGCACGTCGGCCCGCGGGAGGTCGGGTTCGACGGCGACGCGGTCGACTGGGACCGTGTGATCGAGCTGCGCACGCACCCCGCCTGGTCGAGCCTGTCGGCCGACGCGCTCGAGGCGAACTTCGCGCAGTACCTGAGCGTGATCCCGCGCCTGCCGGGGCGCGGCTGGGTCCTGGGCAAGGTCTCGGAGCTGCTCGTGTCGCTGTACCTGGCGGTCGTGCCCCTGCCCGACGACGTCGCTCGCCTCCTCGAGGTCGGCGACACCTCGGACGACGACACCGAGGAGGGGCCCGAGGAGGTCGCGGAACGCGACCTGTTCACCCGGCGGACCGTGACGGAGATCGTCTACAAGCGCCGCTTCGGCGAGGGCGAGCGGCAGGCGTGCACGACGTCGGTCCTGCTGCAGCTCGCGTTCCCCGAGTCGACCGACGCCATGCTGGCGCTCGCGGCCGAGCGGGGGGTACGGGTCATGCACGTCCCGGTCGACGAGGGCGAGATGGGCGCGACGATCAAGCGGGCCGCGTCGTGGCGGTCGGCCGCGCTGGGGCTGCGGGAACGCTTCGCCCGCGCAGAGGGCCCGACGGCGTAGGTCGCCCGGGCGGCGATCGTCGACGGGGCGACGGGGCGCCGGGGCGACGGGGCGACGGGGCGACGCGGCGGTCCGTGCCGTCACGCGGCCCGGTTCCCCCGCGCGGTCTACGCTCCGAGGGGACCGCGTGGTGGGCGAGGGCCGGCCGCACGGCGAGGGCGCGCCAGGACGAGCGCCGGCGGCACGACACGAGGCGAGGCAGCACATGGCACGCAGGACCATCGTCATCACCGGGGCGAGCGACGGGATCGGCGCGGCCGCAGCCCGGCAGCTCGCGGCGGACGGGCACCGGGTCGTGGTCGTCGGGCGCTCGCCCGAGAAGACCGCCGCGGTGGCCGGGGAGGTCGGGGCCGACTTCTTCGTGGCCGACTTCGCACGCCTGGCCGAGGTGCGGGCGCTCGCCGCCGACCTGCGCGAGCGCTACGAGAGGATCGACGTCCTCGCGAACAACGCGGGCGGCATCATGGCCGACCGCCAGGTCTCCGAGGACGGCCACGAGCTGACGTTCCAGGTGAACTACCTGGCGCCGTTCCTCCTCACCACGCTGCTGCTCGACCGCTTGGAGGAGAGCCACGCGAGCGTCATCAGCACGAGCAGTGCCGCGCACCGCCTGTTCAGCGACTTCCACCTCGACGACCTCGAGGCCGAGCGGTCGTACGCACCCAACGCCGCGTACGGGAACGCCAAGCTCGCGGTCAACCTGTTCACGCGCGAGCTCGACCGCCGGTACCGCGCGTCGGGGATCTCGGCCGCGGCCTTCCACCCGGGCGTGGTCGCGACGAACTTCGCGGCCACGTCGACGAGCGGCATGCGGGTCATGTACCAGACCGTGCTGAGCCGCTTCCTCACGTCGTCTGCCAAGGGGGCCGACACCCTGGTCTGGCTCGCGACGACGACCCCGGGCGTCGACTGGGAGCCGGGGAACTACTACGTCAAGCGCAAGATCGCGGCGACCCACCCGCTCGTGGGCGACGCGCGGCTCGCGGCCGAGCTCTGGGACCGGAGCGTGGCGATGGTGGCCGGGGCCGACGAGCCGGGGACGGCGGCCTGACGGAGGCGGCCTCTGGGCTCTGGACCTCGGCGGATCGGGCCTCGCCCCTTTGGTGCCGACCATGCGGTTGTCGTCGGTTTCGTCCGCGTAATGAACGCCCACCGCATGCTCGAGTGGCGCCGACCGCATGCTCGTGAGCGCCGCGCGTCCCCGGACAGCACGACGGGCCCGGTGCTCTCGCAACCGGGCCCGTCGATCTCACCGCGCCGCAGGCCGAAGGGGGGTGACCTGCGACGGGGAGGCTGGGAGGACCGTCAGGACGCCGAGGTCGTGACCTCGATGCGCTGCGGCATCGTGCCGGCGTAGACGCCGGCGACGGTGACGGTCAGGACGCCTGCTTCGTACCGGGCGCTGATCGCGTCCGCGCTGGTGGCCTGGGGGAGCGTCACGACGCGGTGGAACGCGCCGTAGCGGACCTCGCGGACACGGCGGCCCTCGGTCTCCTCGGCCCGCTCGTCCTTGCGCTCGCCGCGCACGACGAGCTTGCGGCCCTCGACCTCGACCGTGACGTCCTGCGCGGGGTCGATACCCGGCAGGTCGAAGCGGGCGACGAGGTCGTCGCCGTCCTGGAAGACGTCGGCGTGTGCCGGGACGCCCGCCACGGGACGGGCGGTGAGCAGGTCGCGCAGGGCGCGGTCGAAGGCGGGGGCGGGGGTGGTCAGGGTGGTCGTCATGGTGACTCCTTCAGTCGTGATGGAACCTCTGACGGGTACAACTTGAGTCACCCACGCTCAATTCCAGAACCGCGTTCGCCCTGGACGAACGACAGTGTCGGACTGCCGAACCGGACGCCGGCCGGGCAGCAGCCGGCAACTGCCAGCGGCCGCCCGGCCGACCTTCGGCTCGAACCCTGGTCCTTGCCGGCTCAGGCCTGGGGCGCTCCGAGGACCGCGACCAGGAAGTCGCCGCCCTCGGTGAACGGCCGCAGGTCCCACGTCGACAGCGTGAGCTGGACCTCGAGCCCGGCCTCGGCGGCGTCGGCGAAGAACGCGTCGAACGCGTAGCCACGCCCCGCGCCGAACCCGACGACGGCCCGCCCGCCCGGTGCCAGGTGGGCCCGGAAACGGCGCAGCACCTCGACCTCGGTCCCCGGCGCGAGGAACGTCACGACGTTCCCGGCGCACACGATCAGGTCGAACGGTTCGTCGACCCCCATCGTGGGCAGGTCGAGCTCGGCGATGTCCGCGACGAGCCACGTCGAGCCGGGATGGTCGGTCTCGGCGGCCTCGATGAGGACGGGATCGACGTCGACCCCCACGACCGTGTGCCCGCGCGCCGCGAGCTCGGCGCCCACGCGACCCGGCCCGCAGCCGGCGTCGAGGATCCGGGCCCCGCGCGGGAGCATGGCGTCGACGAGCCGCGCCTCGCCCGCGAGGTCCGCGCCCTGCGCAGCCATCGCGCGGAAACGCTCGACGTACCAGGTCGAGTGCGCGGGATTCATGGCGGTCTTCTGCTCCCAGCGCGTGGGGTTGGCCTTGCTCACCGGTGCTCCTCGGGGTCGGACGGGGTGTGATGGGTCGGACGGGCCGTGCGGGTGGAGAGGTCGGGCGGGTCTGGCGGGTTCGGTCGGGTCGGCGGGGCGTCCCGGGGGCTGTGGCAAGGGCCGATGGATCAGCTGACCGGCCGACCTGGCGCCCGGCTGACCAGGCGCCCGGTTGACCTGGCGCGAGCCTCGACCGTACCTCTGCGGCGACCGCTGTCGGCAGCGGTCCAGGTCCGGGGCGACGGGGTCTCAGCGGCCGGGACCGACGGCGCCGGCCGGACAGGAACGACCCGCTGCCCACGCCGCCCGGCCCCGCTGCCGCCTCTCTGGACCGACGACCCGCCGACCACGAGGTTCCGTGCGGTCGAGCACGAGGTTGAGAGCGGAATCCGCTCCATAGCGACCGCAACCTCGTTCTCGGCACGCACCACCCGGCACCACCGAGCCCCCGCACCGACCAGGAAAGGAACCCCTACGGCTCCACGTCGTCGTGCAGCACCACGCGCGACAGCTCGATCCGGTCCCCGCGCTTCCAGTAGTGCAGCCGACGGGCCGACGCACGCTTGCTCTGGAGCGAGGCCCGCCAGCACGTCGCGCCGTCCTCGCGCACGACCGCGGGGCTGCTGCCGCCCTCGTTGACGCGCAGCGGGTGCAGCTCGCGGCCTGCGATGTGCTCGGCGTCCCCGGTCAGGACCTCGACCACGACGTCGACGACCTTGGCCCGCGAGACGCCTTCGATCGTCGCGAGCGACGGCAGGAACCTGTCCCCGAGCGCGTACGGCGCGAGCGGCTTGCTCGCCTTCTCGGCGGCCGGGACGCGCCGGACCCATGCGAGCTGGACCTCGAACCGGAACTGCTCGACAGGGTCGAGGAAGACCGCGCCGTCGTCGGGGGCCGGGCCGCCGTGGCTCGCGGCCTTCTCGGCCTTCTTGAGCTGCTGGCGGCTGAGGTCGGCCTTGCGGTACCGGGTGCGGAAGTTCTCGGCCCGGGTCAGGGCCTCGGCCAGGTCCCGGTCGAGCTCGGCCGCACGCAACCGCAGCCCGCCGAGCTCGACCGCGGTCGCCTGCGCGGCCGCGCGCAGCAGCCCGACCTCGGCGGTCGCCGCGGCGAGGTCCGCCTCGAGCGTGCGGGCGCGGGTGCGGCTCGCCTCGAGCGCGAGGCTCATGTCGCGCAGCGCTCCCCGGGAGGGCGCAGCGGGGGCGTCGCGTCGCGGCGCGTTGGCGATCAGGTCCAGCGGGGTCCGACGGCGCAGCCCGCCCTCGGCGCTCGGCCCCGGCTCGGCGGTGCCCGGCTCGGCATCGGTGAGCACCTCGGCGGGCGCCTCCGTGAGCATCTCCGTGGGCGGCCCCTCGACCGATCCCGCCTCGGGGGGCAGCTCGGGCAGGCGCAGCGGCGGCAGCACGGGCAGCGACCGAGGCGGGGCCGGGCGGCTGAGGTCGGGGAGCACGAGCCACGGCGGGCCGCCGTCGAGCAGGCTCGGGGCGAGCACCGGGGCGTCGTCGCTGTCGGAGTCGTCGTCGACGTCGTCCAACCGCAGCCGCCACGGCGCGGTCGACACGACGCGCGCGAGCACGACCTCACCCACGGTGAAGAGGTCGGTCAGCTCGTCGGCGGGGTTCCCGGTCACGTCGTCGCGCGGCACGACGACCTCGAGCCCGGGGACGAGCCGCAGGTGCACGGTCGCGGGGGCGACCGCGGTCACGTCGGCGAGCACCACCTGCCCGACGGCGTACCCGCCCAGGTGCGTGTCCTCGCCCGGGGGCGTGGCGCCGTCGGGCACGAGGAGCGCACCGCGCACGTCCAGCCGGCGGCTCTCCCGGTCCAGCGTCCCCGCGACCCGCTGCCCGACGACCAGCAGCCGCGCGAGCGAGACCCCCGGGACGGTGAGCTCCTCGGCGATGCTCGCGAGCGAGTCGTCGTCGAGGGTCACGAACGCCCGCGGCCCGAGGATGGACCGGACCGTGCCCTCGACGCGGGGCGCGTCGGGGTCGTGCGACGTCCCGAGCAGTCCCGCGCTGAGGGCCGCGGTCAGGGTGTCGTGCGTGAGGTGGTCGTGCAGGCGCCGTGCGTCGGCGTCCGAGTAGGCGAAGCGCAGCTTGCTGCGCCGCGGCAGGCCGACCCACTCGTGGTCGACCGGGTAGACGCGCGCGGCCCCGCCGTAGACCTGGGTCGAGGGGGGCATCACGGCCGAGAACGCCCACGAGGCGTCGCCCGTGGGCAGGACGACGACCTCGGCCAGCCCCGAGACCTCCTCGAGCAGGCCGTCGAGGTCCACGTAGGGGGCGTCGTGCCCTGCGGCGACCGAGATCGCGACCACGGGCCAGGGACGGCCCGGGGTCAGGAGGTGCGCGGCGAGGACCCGTGCGCCCTCGACGTCGGTGACCCAGCGCGCGCCGGACGGCGGCCTGCGGGGAGCCCCGCGGCGTGGGGCCGGAGCGTCGCCCGCGGGGCCGTCCGGAGCGCTCCCGGGCGCCGGGGAAGAGCCCGCCCTGGCCCGTTCCTTCGTCCTGTTGCGTCTGACCACGTGCTCACCTCCTCGTATGCCGTGGGGCACACCGTAACGGCTGGCGCCCACGTCGGGGCGCAGGTGCTGGGGTGTGGGGGCGACGGGAGCGGACGAGGCGCGCAGGGAGGGATCGGCAGGGCGACTGCTAGCGGCCGAACACCTCCAGGACGGGTGTGGCGCCGTCGACGAACCGGATGAACTGACCCACGGTCGAGGGGGACCGCAGGACCTGCGCGGCCACCAGCGCGACGTTGCCGCGCGACGTCTCGCCGTTCTCGGCGTCGACGTCGATCGTGCCGGTCGCCGCGTGGTTCGTCAGGGTGCCGGGGCCCAGGATCGTCCAGTCGAGGTCGGTGCCGCGCAGGTGGTCGTCGGCCGCGAGCTTGGCGTCGGCGTACGGGAAGAAGCTGTTGTCCTTCGCGATGCCGTGGTCCGGCACCGAGCCGATCCACGACACCATGACGTAGCGCGAGACCCCTGCGGCGGCGGCCGCGTCCATCGAACGGATCGCGGCGTCCCGATCGATCGCGTAGGTCCGTTCGGGCTCCCCGCCGCCGGCGCCCGCGGACCACACGACCGCGTCGTGCCCGCGCAGGGCCTCGGTCATCTCCTCGGTCGAGGCCTGCTCGATGTCGAGCAGGACCGGCGTGCCGCCGAGCTCCTCGACGAGCGGGAGCTGCGACTCGAGGCGCACGATCCCGCTCACGGCGTTGTCGTGATCCGTGAGGATCGGGACGAGCAGGCGGCCCACCTTGCCGTGGGCTCCGATCAGGGCGACGTTCATGGTTCTCCTCGGTTCATCGGGTGCGGTGCTCCCTCCACGGTGCACCGAGGAGGCGCGGGCCGCCTGCTGGGGGATCGGGCGGGCTACTCCTCGACGACCGCCACGGTCACGTCGATGTTGCCTCGCGTCGCGTTCGAGTACGGGCAGACCTGGTGCGCTGCCTCGACGAGCTCCTGGGCGACGGCGCGCTCGACGCCGGGCAGGCTCGCCTCGAGGTGCACCGCGAGCGTGTAGCCGCCGGCGTCGAGCGGCCCGATCGAGACGCTCGCACCGATCGCCGAGTCCGCGACCGAGACCTTGCGCTGGCGCGCGACGCCCAGCAGGGCCGAGTGGAAGCAGGCCGCGTAGCCCGCGGCGAAGAGCTGCTCGGGGTTGGACCCGTCGCCGCTGCCACCCATCTCCTTGGGCACGGCGACGTCGAGGTCGACCCGCCCGTCGGTCGAGCGGACGTGGCCGTTGCGGCCCTCTCCGGTGGCGAGTGCTTCGGCGGTGTAGAGAACCTTCATCGTGCTACCTCCAGGGTCGGCTGACGGACGAACCCCTCGAACGTATGTCGCTCCGGGCAACTGTGCGTGGTCGGTTCGCCCAGGGCGCAGCGACGTCCGACCGGAGGCCCGTCCCCAGGTACCGTGGAACGTCGCCGTCTCGGCGTCCTTCCTCGACCACGGAACGACCGCACCCCCATGACCAACGCACCTTCGCCGTCGGGCACCCCTGACGGCTCGTCCTCCTCCCTGCCCGACGGCGCCACGCCCCCTCCCGCGTCCCTCGCCCCCGAGGGCGAGCGGCTGGCGCACGGCCTGCGCACCCGGCACCTGACGATGATGGGCCTCGGTTCGGCGATCGGAGCAGGGCTGTTCCTCGGCAGCGGCGTCGGGATCGCGACGGCCGGACCGGCCGTCCTCGTCTCGTACGCGGTCGCGGGCCTGCTCGTGATCCTCGTGATGCGGATGCTCGCGGAGATGGCCGCGGCCGTGCCGTCGAGCGGGTCGTTCTCCGTCTACGCCGAGACCGCGCTGGGCCGCTGGGCGGGCTTCACGCTCGGCTGGCTGTACTGGTTCACGCTCATCATGGTGCTCGGCGCGGAGATCACGGGGGCCTCGCAGATCGTCTCGGGGTGGGTCCCGGGCGTGCCGCAGTGGGTCGTCGCGCTCGTGTTCGTCGCGGTGTTCGCGGTCGTGAACCTGTGGGGCGTCAAGCACTTCGGCGAGTTCGAGTTCTGGTTCGCGTTCATCAAGATCGCGGCGATCGTCGCGTTCCTGGTGATCGGCGTCCTGCTCGTGCTGGGCTGGCTGCCGGGCACCGACCCGGTGGGCACGACCAACATCTTCGGCGACCCCGCCTCGCTCGCGGGCTTCGCACCCCACGGGCTGCCGGGCATCGCGGCCGGGCTGCTGGTCGTGGTGTTCGCGTTCGGCGGGATCGAGATCGTGACGATCGCGGCGGCCGAGGCGCGCGACCCGCAGAAGGCGATCGTGACCGCGACCCGCTCGATCGTGTGGCGCATCCTGTTCTTCTACGTCGGCGCGGTCGCGATCATGGCGCTCGTGCTGCCGTGGGACGCGCCCGAGCTGCTGAGCGGCCCGTTCGTCGCGGTGCTCGACCTCGCGGGGCTGCCGAGCGCGGCGCGGCTCATGGAGGCCGTGGTCGTCGTGGCCCTGCTGTCGGCGTTCAACGCCAACGTCTACGGCACGTCGCGCATGGCGTTCTCGCTCGCGGGCCGCGGAGACGGCCACCCGGCGCTGACCAAGGTCTCGCCGACCGGCGTCCCGTGGGTCGCGGTGCTGCTCTCGGTGTTCTTCGGGCTCGTGTCCGTGGGGCTCAACTGGCTGCTGCCGGGCGAGGTCCTGGGCATCCTGCTCAACGCGGTGGGCTCGGCGCTGCTCGTCGTCTGGGTCTTCATCGCGGTGTCCCAGCTCCGGCTGCGACGTCGCCTCGAGGCCGCTGCGGGCGGCGCGGACAGGATGACGCTGCGCATGTGGGCGTACCCGTGGCTCACGTGGGCGACCCTGGCCGGGCTCGCGGGGCTGATCGTGCTCATGCTGTTCGACGACGCCGCGCGTGTCCAGCTCGTGTCGACCGTGGTGCTCGTGGGCGTGATCGTCGCGGTGTACGGGGTGCGGTCGTGGCTCCGGAAGCGGACCGAGCGGGCCTCCGTCGGGTCCTGACCCGTTGACACCCACCCCCTCGTGGGTGTGCGCTGGAATCTCGCGCCAGGGAGCACCGGGAGTCTCGGGGAGAACCCATGTCTCGCATCGCCGGCTGGATCACGCACCGCTACGCCAAGTGGGTCGTCATCGCCTTCTGGGCGGTCGTCCTGGCCCTGACCGCGCCGCTGGCCGGCAAGCTCACGGGCGCGCAGGACAACGACGCCAAGTCCTGGCTCCCGGCCGACGCCGAGTCGACCCAGGTGCTCGACGTCGCGAGCAGCTTCACCTCGCCCAACACGATCCCGGCCGTCCTGGTCTACGTGCGCGAGTCGGGCCTGACCCCCGAGGACCTCGCGGCGGTCTCCCAGGACGTCGCGACCTTCGGTGAGCTCGACACGTTGGACGGGGACGTCGTCGGGCCGATCCCGTCCGAGGACGGGCAGGCCGCCCAGGTGGTCGTCCCCCTCGACCTGGGCAGCGAGGGCTGGAACCTCGCGGCCGACGCGGTCGCGGACCTGCGCGCGACCGCCGAGGACGGCGCGAACGGCATGGACGTCTACGTGACCGGTCCGGCGGGCGCGGCCGCGGACTCGTCCGTGGCGTTCGAGGGCATCGACTCGACGCTGCTCTACGCGGCCGCCGGGGTCGTGATCGTGATCCTGCTGCTGACCTACCGCAGCCCCACGCTGTGGCTCCTGCCCGTGGTCTCCGCAGGCGTCGCGCTGACAGTGTCGCAGGCCGTGATCTACGTGCTGGCGGACACGACGGGCCTGACCGTGAACGCCCAGAGCGCGGGCATCCTCACGGTCCTGGTCTTCGGGGCGGGGACGGACTACGCCCTGCTGCTCGTCGCGCGCTACCGGGAAGAGCTCCGTCGCCACGAGGACCGGCACGAGGCCATGGCGCTCGCGCTGCACCGCGCGGGCCCGGCGATCGTCGCGAGCGGTGCGACGGTCGCGATCGGCATGCTGTGCCTGCTGTTCGCGCAGATGAGCTCGACGGCCGGGCTGGGGCCCGTCGCGGCGGTCGGGATCGTGGTCGCGCTGCTGGTCATGCTGACGCTGCTGCCTGCGCTGCTGGTCGCGACGGGCCGGTGGGTGTTCTGGCCGCGCGTGCCGCACCTGGGTGACGACGAGCCCACCGAGCACGGCGTCTGGGCGCGGCTCGGGACACGCATCTCCCACCGGCCCCGGCGCGTGTGGGTCGTGACGTCGATCGTCCTGGCCGTGCTGGGACTGGGCATCACGCAGCTCGATGCCAACGGGCTGTCGAGCGCCGAGTCGTTCCGGGGCGAGCAGCCCTCGATCGTGGGCGAGCAGGTCCTCTCCGAGCACTTCCCGGCCGGCTCGGGCTCGCCCGTGGTCGTCGTCGCGGACGACTCGTCGCCCGACGCGGTGGCCGCGGTGCACGACGCGTTCGCGAGCACCGAGGGGATCGACGCGTCGACCGTGACCGAGCCCGTGTCCGCGGGCGGCTACGCGTACATGGAGGGCACGCTCACGTCCGAGCCGGACTCGCAGGCGGCCTACGACACGGTCGACCGGGTCCGGGACGCGGTCCATGCGGTCCCGGACGCCGACGCCCTGGTGGGCGGGGCGAGCGCGATCACGCTCGACGTCCAGCGCGCCTCGGCCGCGGACAACCAGCTCATCATCCCGATCATCCTGCTGACGGTCCTGGTGATCCTCGCGCTGCTCCTGCGCGCGATCACGGCGCCGCTCATCCTCGTCGCGACGGTCGTGCTGTCGTTCACCGCGGCCCTGGGCGTGAGCGCGCTCGTGTTCACGTACGTGTTCGGGTTCGAGGGCGCCGACACCTCGCTCCCGCTGTTCGTGTTCGTGTTCCTCGTCGCGCTCGGGATCGACTACAACATCTTCCTCATGACCCGGGTGCGCGAGGAGTCGCTGCGCGTCGGGACGCGGCGCGGCGCGCTGATCGGGCTGGCCGCGACGGGCGCGGTCATCACGTCGGCCGGGCTGGTGCTCGCGGGGACGTTCGCGGTGCTGGGCACGCTGCCCGTGGTCGCGTTCGCGGAGATCGGGTTCGCGGTCGCGTTCGGCGTCCTGCTCGACACGCTCGTGGTCCGCTCGGTGCTCGTCACGGCGCTGAACCTCGACGTGGGGCGGCACATGTGGTGGCCGAGCGCCCTGGGCCGCAAGGAGGACGTGCCGGTCGAGGAAGCGCCCGCGCTCCCGTCGGGCGCGCCGGTCCGCGAGTAGCGGCCCGCCCGGAAGACCCACGCCCGACGGCGGAGCGCACCTCCCGGGGGCGCGGCGCCGTCGGGCAGGTCGCGTCAGACCACGTCCTCCCGCTGCAGCAGGCGCAGCGTGATCCAGCCGATCAGGACCGGGATCCAGCACGAGATCAGACGGTAGAGCAGGACCGCCGGCAGGGCGATCGCGGACGCGATCCCGAAGCTCACGAGCCCGCCCGTGAGCGCGGCCTCGACCACGCCCACGCCGCCCGGCGTCGGGGCCGCCGACGCGAGCGTCTGCCCGACCATGGTCGAGAAGGCCGCGGCGATCGGGTCGTTGCCGCCGCCGAGCGCGAGGAGGCAGGCCCACAGGGTCGCGGCCGAGGACAGCGTGGTGCCCATCGCACCCAGGATCGAGAGGCCGAGCCGCCGCGGGTCCTTCGCGAGCCCGCCGAGCTGACGGAACGCGGGCAGCACGTCGTCGCGGGCGTACGTGCGGACCGCGTGCCGGAACCGCGGCACCACGAGCACCGTGACGACCGTGACGACGACCGCGACGACCGCCGCGAGCAGCGCCCACCTGGCCCAGCTCGGCATGTGGTGGTCGATGCTGCGCCCCGCGACGAGCGCCAGGATGCTCAGGAGCACCAGGTGCGTGAGGACCTGCACGATGCTCTGGAGCGCGACCGTGCCGGTCGCGAGCGCGGTGCTCATGCCCGACTTCGACAGGTAGCGGACGTTGAGCGCGAGCGACCCGACGCTCGCCGGGGTCGCGGTGCCCGCGAACGCGTTCGCGAGCTGGACCCGGGTGGTCCGCAGGAACGGCAGGTGCATCGGGGAGCACGCGGCGAGCGAGGCCGCGGCCGCGAAGAAACCCGTCGCGGCGAAGAGCACGGCCAGGATCGCCCAGGCGGGCTGCGCGTCGCGCAGCGCCTTGCCCATGCGGGGGATCTCGCTGATCTCCGGGATGACCACGTAGGTGAGCCCACCGATGAGCACGAACCACACGAGCACGCGCAGGGCGTGGCTCCGGGGCGACCGGACCACCTTCGGGGCACTGTCCCCGGGCGCCTGCGGCGACGTGGGCGCCGCGGCCTGGGGCTCGGGGGCGGGGTCCTGCGA
>NZ_MAQA01000035.1 GCF_001692445.1 Oerskovia enterophila
GGTCTGCGGTGCGGCGGCCTGCGGGGCGGCCGACTGAGCGGCGCGGGCCTGCCGTGGCCCGGACGGTGGGTTCGGCAGCCGGGCTGCCGTTCGTCCGCTGCGTCGGTTCGTTTTCGCCGTGACGGCCCGCGGTGCGTAGGCTCGGAGAGTGGTGCCGAACTCGCGGCGCTCCCTCGTCCGTCCACTCTCCCGAAGGAGCGCGATGCCCGCTCTGCACGCCGTCCTCTTCGACCTCGACGGGGTCCTGACCCCGACGGCCGAGGTCCACATGCGCGCCTGGGAGCGCTTGTTCGCGCCCCTGTGCGTCGAGCGGGGGGTCGCGCCGTACACGTCGGCGGACTACTTCGCGCACATCGACGGCAAGCCGCGCTTCGACGGGGTCGCGACCTTCCTCGCCTCGCGCGGGATCGAGCTGCCCCGGGGCACGATCGACGACGCGCCCGGCGAGGGCACGGTGTGCGCGCTGGGCAACAAGAAGAACGAGATCGTGAACCGCATGTTCGTCGAGGAGGGCATCTCCCCGTACCCCGGCTCGATCGCCTTCCTCGACGCCGTGACGGCCGCCGGGGCCCAGGTCGCGGTGGTCTCGTCCTCGCGCAACGCGCCGTCGGTCCTGGCCGCGGCCGGGATCGCGGACCGTTTCGAGGTCGTCGTCGACGGCACGGTCGCGGCCGCGCACGGCCTCGACGGCAAGCCGTCGCCCGCGACCTACGAGTACGCGGCCGAGCTGCTGGGCGTCCCCACGACCGCGGCGGTCGTCGTCGAGGACGCGATCTCGGGCGTCCAGGCCGGGGCGGCGGGCGACTTCGGCCTCGTGCTCGGCGTGGACCGTGGGGTCGGGGCCGACGCCCTGACCGAGCACGGCGCGGACCTGGTCGTGAGCGACCTGGGCGAGCTCGACGCGACGGTCCTCGACCGCCCGGCCCGCGAGGAGGTCCGCTGATGGGCGGGTTCGAGCACGGGTTCGACGGCACGATCGACCGCAGCCGTTTCCCGGCCGACCCGTGGAAGCTCACCGAGAGCCGGTACGCCGCGCACGACCTCGGGGTGACCGAGACGCTGTTCTCGGTCGCCAACGGGTACCTCGGCATGCGCGGGAACGTCGAGGAGGGCCGCGAGTCCCACACGCAGGGGACCTTCATCAACGGTTTCCACGAGACCTGGCGCATCCACCACGCCGAGGAGGCCTACGGTTTCGCCGAGGTCGGGCAGACGATCGTCAACGTCCCCGACGTCAAGATCATCCGCCTCTACGTCGACGACGAGCCGCTCCTGCTGCCCGTCGCCGACCTGATCACCTACGACCGTTCGCTCGACATGGCCGACGGCGTGCTGCGCCGTGAGCTCCTGTGGCGCACGCCGTCGGGCAAGCGCGTGCTCGTGAAGTCCGAGCGCATGGTCTCGTTCGTCGAGCGGCACCTGGCCGTGCTCACGTTCGAGGTCACCATGCTCGACGACCCGGCGCCCATCGCGATCTCGTCCCAGATCCTCAACCGGCAGGACGGGCAGGACGAGTACCACGTCCCCTCCGCCGCGATGGGGCAGGGATTCGACCCGCGCAAGGCCAACCAGTTCACCGACCGCGTGCTCCAGCCGCAGGCGCAGTGGGGCGACGACCAGCGCCTCGTGCTCTCCTACCGCTGCACCAACTCGGGCATGACCCTCGCGGTCGCCGCGGACGACGACCTGGCGACCGAGAACTCGTACGACGTGCGTACCCAGGTGGACGAGGACCTGGCCAAGCACGTCTACCGGATCCAGGCCGAGCCGGGCAAGCCCGTGCGTCTGACCAAGACCGTGGCCTACCACACGTCCCGCGGCGTGCCCGCGATCGAGCTGATCGACCGCTGCCGTCGCACGCTCGACCGCGTGCGCGAGGAGGGCATCGCGTTCCAGCACGCCGAGCAGCGCGAGTGGCTCGACGAGTTCTGGGCGCGCTCGGACGTCGAGATCCCCGGGCAGCCCGAGGTGCAGCAGGCCGTGCGCTGGAACATCTTCCAGCTCGCCCAGGCCACGGCCCGTGCCGAGGGCAACGGCGTGCCCGCCAAGGGGCTCACGGGCTCCGGGTACGGCGGGCACTACTTCTGGGACACCGAGATCTACGTGCTCCCGTTCCTGACGTACACGAGCCCGCGGTACGCGCGCAACGCGCTGCGCTTCCGCTACCAGATGCTCGACGCCGCCCGCCGCCGCGCGGGCCAGCTCTCGCAGCAGGGCGCGCTGTTCCCGTGGCGGACCATCAACGGCGAGGAGGCCTCGGCGTACTACGCCGCGGGCACCGCGCAGTACCACATCGACGCCGACGTGACCTATGCCGTCATGCAGTACGTGCGGGCCTCGGGCGACCTCGACTTCCTCGAGCGCGAGGGCGTCGACATCCTCGTCGAGACCGCGCGGATGTGGGCCGACCTGGGGTTCTGGCGGGCCAACGGCGACGACTACTTCCACATCCACGGGGTCACGGGACCCGACGAGTACACGACGGTCGTCAACGACAACCTCTTCACCAACGTCATGGCCCGCTTCAACCTGCGGGTCGCGGCCGAGACGCTCGAGACCATGCGGCGCGACGCCCCGCACGAGTACCAGCGGCTCGCGATCCGGCTCGGGGTGAGCGAGGAGGAGACCGCCGAGTGGCAGCGCGCGGCCAAGCACATGTCGATCCCGTTCGCCGAGCACCTGGGCATCCACCCGCAGGACTCGCACTTCCTCGAGCGCGAGATCTGGGACCTCGCGGCGACCCCCGCGGACAAGCGACCCCTGCTGCTGCACTACCACCCGCTCGTGATCTACCGCTACCAGGTCCTCAAGCAGGCCGACGTGGTGCTCGCGCTGTTCCTCCAGGGGGCAGAGTTCACACCCGAGGAGAAGCTCGCCGACTTCGAGTACTACGACCCGTTGACCACGGGCGACTCGACCCTGTCGGGCGTCGTCCAGTCGATCATCGCGGCCGAGGTCGGGTACCACGAGCTCGCGCTCGAGTACTTCACCTCGTCGCTGCTCGTCGACCTCGAGAACCGGCACGCGAACGCGGCCGACGGCGTGCACGTCGCCTCGGCGGGCGGCACCTGGTCGGCGCTCGCGTTCGGGTTCGGCGGGATGCGCGACGACTGCGGGCGCATCAGCTTCGACCCGCGCCTGCCCCAGGAGTGGGAGTCCCTGACGTTCCGGGTCACGCTGCGCGGCTCCCGGCTCAAGGTCACGGTCACGGTCGACGCGATCGAGCTCGTGTGCGAGACGGGTGAGGGAGCGGACGTGCTCGTGCGGGGCGAGGCCGTGCACGTCGGTGCGGGCGAGACCGTCACGGTCGCGCTCGACGGCCAGGGGCCCGTGCTCCACGGCACCCCGAGCCTGCGCGACCTGACGGGCAACCGCCGCGAGGACGGGACGCTCATCACGGCCCAGGTGCCGCACTCGTAGCGCGGGTCGGCCGGCGCGGCCGTCACCGACCGCCCGTAGACGCCGAGAGGGCGGGTCCACCTGGACCCGCCCTCTCGGCGTCGGTGCTCGGACGTCAGCCGAGCTGCTCCCGCAGGAAGCGGTAGTGGATCGCGGCCATGTGCGCGGCCTGCGCGTTGTTGGCCGCGCCGCCGTGCCCGCCCTCGACGTTCTCGTAGTACGTCACGTCCTTGCCGGCCGCGAGCATCTTCGCGGCGAGCTTGCGCGCGTGCCCGGGGTGCACGCGGTCGTCCTTGGTCGACGTCGTGAAGAGCACGGGCGGGTACTCGCGCTCGGCGTCGAACAGGTGGTACGGCGAGAACGTCCTGATGAACTCCCACTGCGCGGGGTCGTCGGGGTCGCCGTACTCGGCGGCCCAGGACGCACCCGCGAGCAGGTGCGTGTAGCGCAGCATGTCGAGCAGCGGGACGCCCACGATCACGGCGCCGAAGAGCTCGGGGTACTGGGTGAGCATGTTGCCCGCCAGGAGCCCGCCGTTGCTGCGTCCTTCCATGCCCAGGTGCTCGGGGGTCGTGATCCCGCGGGCGACGAGGTCGCGCGCGACGGCCGCGAAGTCCTCGTACGCCTTGTGGCGCTTGGCCTTGAGGGCCGCCTGGTGCCAGGCCGGTCCGTACTCGCCGCCGCCGCGGATGTTCGCGACGACGTAGACGCCGCCGTCCGCGAGCCAGGCGCGGCCCAGCGTCCCGGAGTAGCCCGGGGTCAGGGAGACCTCGAAGCCGCCGTACCCGTAGAGCAGCGTGGGGGCCGCACCCGGGCGCGCACCGGTCGCGGCGGTTGCACCGTCAGCGGCCTCGGGGGCGCCGGTCGAGCCCGCACCGACCCCGGGCCGGACGAGGTCCTCGCGCCCGACGACGAAGTACGGGACGCGCGTGCCGTCGTCGGACACCGCGAAGTGCTGGTCGATGACCAGGCCCTGCGCGTCGAAGAACGCGGGACTCGACTTGAGGACCTCGGGGGCGGTGCCCGCGCCCACGCTCAGGAGCGAGAGCGTCGAGGGCGTGAGGTAGTCGGTCGTGACGAGCCAGACGTCATCGCTCTCCTCGGAGTCGACCGCGCCCACGACGACGGTGCCGATGGTCGGCAGGCCGGGCAGCTCGCTGCGAGCCCAGGGGACGTCCGGGCCCTCGGCGGGAGGCGGCGGGGTCAGCACGTGCAGGCGGTTCTTGACGTCCTCGAGGACGTTGACCACGAGGTGGTGCGCGGTCCACGTGGCGCCTGCGAGCGACGTGGAGGGCGTGGGCTCGAACAGGACCGTGAAGCCGCGGGCCCCTGCGAGGAAGTCCTCGAAGCGCGTCGCGAGCAGCGAGCCGGCCAGGTAGGTGGCGCCGTCGACCGTCCAGTCGTCGCGGAGCTCGACGAGCATCCACTCGCGCTTGACGCCGACCTCGGCCGAGCGCGGGACGTCGATCTTGACGAGCTTCTCGTCAGGGGTGCTCGCGTCCTGGACGAGGTACGTCTCGCTGTCGTAGAAGGCGATCGAGCGTCCCACGAAGTCGCGCTCGAAGCCGGGGGAGTGCGTGCGCCAGCCCATGATGTACATGTCCTCGGGCTCACCCTCGTACACGACGGTCGCCTCGGTCACGGGCGTGCCGCGGTGCCAGCGCTTGACGATCCGCGGGTATCCCGACGGGGTCATGGAGCCGGGGCCGAAGTCGGTGTAGACGTAGACCGTGTCCGCGTCGATCCAGCCGAGCCCGCCCTTGGACTCCTCGCGCAGGAACCCGCCGTCCTCGGGGGAGACGAAGGTCTTGGTCACGAGGTCGAACTCGCGCGTGACGTCGGCGTCGGAGCCGCCGGGGGACAGGTCGATCAGGGCGTGGCGCCACTCCTGGCCGGGCTCGGGCCGCAGCACGCTCGCGCCGTGCCAGACCCAGCTCTGGTCCTCGGCCTCACCCAGCGCGTCGAGGTCGAGCACGAGGTCCCACGCGGGGTGGTCGGTGCGGTAGGAGTCGAGCGTCGTGCGGCGCCAGACGCCTCGCTCGTGCTGGGCGTCGCGCCAGAAGTTGTAGTAGTGCTCGCCGATCCGGGACACGTCGGGGATCTTGTCGTCGGAGTCGAGGACCTCGCGGATCGCCTGCTCGGTCGCGGCGAACTCGGTCGTGGCCTCGATGGTCGCGGCGGTCTCGGCGTTGCGGCCCTGGACCCAGGTCATGGCCTCGCGGCCCTCGACCTCCTCGAGCCACAGGTACGGGTCGTGCGGCGTGGTCGGCTGTGCGGTGGGCGTGTCGGTCACGGCGTTCTCAGCACTCATGCCAACACCCTAGGTGACCGGTCCGACGGGTCGTCCCGGCAGGGACGACCCGACAGGGGGCGGTGACTGTGGCCCGTGCCACATCCATCGAGGCCTCTTGCATCTATCCGTACCTTGTGAAAGTATTCACAAGCAAGGGAAAGACACCACGCAGACCCGGCCGCTCGGGTCACTGGAGGAGCTACCAACGTGAGCAGCACGAGCAAGGCCCTCGCCGGAGTCACCGAGATCGACGCCCTCGTCGACCGGGGCCTCAAGGCGCTCAAGCAGTACGACGCCTTCACCCAGGAGGACATCGACCGCATCGTGAAGAAGGCGTCCGTCGCGGCCCTCCACGAGCACGGCCGCCTCGCGCAGCTCGCGGTCGAGGAGACCGGGCGCGGAGTCTTCGAGGACAAGGCCACCAAGAACATCTTCGCGTGCGAGCACGTGCCGAACTCGATGGCCAACCTCAAGACGGTCGGCGTGATCGGCCGCGACGACCTCACGGGCATCGTCGAGATCGCCGAGCCGGTCGGCGTGGTCGCGGGCATCACCCCGGTGACGAACCCGACCTCGACCGCGATCTTCAAGGCCCTCATCGCGCTCAAGACGCGCAACCCCATCATCTTCGCGTTCCACCCCAGCGCCCAGAAGTGCTCGGTCGCCGCAGCCCGCATCGTGCGGGACGCCGCGGTCGCCGAGGGCGCCCCCGTGGACTGCATCCAGTGGGTCGAGCAGCCCTCGCTCGAGGCCACCTCGGCGCTCATGAACAACGACGGCGTCTCGCTCATCCTCGCCACGGGCGGCAACGCGATGGTCCGCGCGGCATACTCGGCGGGCAAGCCCGCCCTGGGCGTCGGCGCGGGCAACGTCCCGGCCTACATCGAGAAGAGCGCCAAGCTCGGCCGCGCGGTCAACGACGTGGTCCTGTCCAAGGGCTTCGACAACGGCATGGTGTGCGCCTCGGAGCAGGCCGTCATCCTCGACACCGAGATCTACGACGAGGCCCTGGCCGAGTTCGCCCACATGCACGCCTACCTCGCGACCCCCGAGGAGAAGGCCAAGCTCGAGCGCTTCATCTTCGGCGTCGAGGCCGGCGGCGCGAACTGCGCGGGCGCCAAGCTCAACGCCTCGATCGTGGGCAAGAGCCCCCAGTGGATCGCCGAGCAGGCCGGCTTCACCGTCCCGGACGGCACCTCGATCATCCTCGCCGAGTGCGCCGAGGTCGGCCCCGCCGAGCCCCTGACGCGCGAGAAGCTCAGCCCCGTCCTCGCGGTGCTGCGCGCCCAGTCGACCGACCACGGCATCTCGCTCGCCGAGCAGATGGTCGAGTTCGACGGCCTGGGTCACTCGGGTGCGATCCACACCGAGGACAAGGACATCGCGGAGGAGTTCGGCCAGCGCGTCAAGGCCGTGCGCATCCTGTGGAACCAGCCGTCGGCCCTCGGCGGCATCGGCGACATCTACAACGCGCTGATCCCGTCGCTGACCCTCGGGTGCGGCTCGTACGGGCACAACTCGGTGTCGAACAACGTGTCGGCGGTCAACCTCATCAACGTCAAGCGGATCGGACGCCGGAACAACAACATGCAGTGGTTCAAGATCCCGCCGAAGACCTACTTCGAGCCGAACTCGATCCAGTACCTGGCCCAGATGCCCGACGTCGAGCGCGTCACCATCGTCACGGACAAGGTCATGAGCCAGATCGGGATCGTGGACAAGGTCCTCGACGTCCTGGGTCGCCGCCCCAACAAGGTCTCGATCCAGATCATGGACCAGGTCGAGCCCGAGCCGAGCGTCGAGACGGTCGAGAAGGGCGCGGAGATGATGCGCGACTTCAAGCCCGACACGATCGTCGCGATCGGCGGCGGGTCGCCCATGGACGCGGCCAAGGTCATGTGGCTCAAGTACGAGCACCCGGAGATGGCGTTCTCGGACCTGCGCGAGAAGTTCTTCGACGTCCGCAAGCGCGCGTTCAAGTTCCCCACGCTCGGTGACCTGGCCAAGCTGGTCTGCATCCCGACCTCGTCGGGCACGGGCTCGGAGGTCACGCCGTTCGCGGTCATCACGGACCACGCGACCGGGTACAAGTACCCCCTCGCCGACTACGCGCTGACCCCGTCGGTCGCGATCATCGACCCGGTCCTGACCGCGACCATGCCGGCCAAGCTCGCGGCCGACTCGGGCTTCGACGCCCTGACGCACGCGACCGAGGCCTACGTGTCGGTCTACGCGAACGACTTCACGGACGGCCTGGCGCTGCACGCGATCAAGCTGGTCTTCGAGCACATCGAGGCCTCGGTCACGCAGGGGGCGGCAGCCCCCGAGGCCCGCGAGAAGATGCACAACGCGGCCACGATCGCGGGCATGGCGTTCGGCAGCGCGTTCCTCGGGATCGTCCACGCGATGGCCCACACGGTCGGCTCGTCGTTCGGCCTGGTCCACGGCCGCACGAACGCGATCTTCCTGCCGCACGCGATCCGCTACAACGGGCAGATCCCGACCAAGGTCACGGGCTGGCCCAAGGCCGAGAAGTACATCGCGCACGAGCGCTACCAGCAGATCGCCAAGCACCTGGGGCTGCCGGCCTCGACGCCCGAGCAGGCCGTCGAGTCGTACGCCCGGGCCGTGGAGGAGCTGCGGGCTAAGGTCGGGATCGAGCACTCGTTCAAGGAGCAGGGTGTCTCGGAGCGCGAGTTCATCGGGGGGCTCGACGCCCTGGCGATGCGGGCCTACGAGGACCAGTGCGCCCCGGCCAACCCTCGCCTGCCGATGCTCGAGGACATGAAGGACATCATGGTCGCGGCCTACTACGGCACCAGCCGCGAAGAGGTCCGTGCCGAGCGCAAGGCCACCGAGGAGGCGCTCGCGCTCGCCGCGGCCGCCGAGACCTCGGAGTGATCTGGGCTCCGGCGTCCGGGGAGCAGCCCGGACGCCGGTAGCCCGACGTCGACCCGAGCGGTACGGGTCACGGTCGGGTGGCGCGTCCTGCCGGGTGGCGCCACCCACCCGGGACCGAGGCTTCCCCCTTGGCCTCTGTCCCGCACGCAGCGCCCCGCGTCCTCCAGCGCGGGGCGCTGCTCTGTTCGGTGGGCCCGACGGCGCCGCGCGCCCTCGGCGGCCGTCTCGCGTGGTGGGCGGGCACGACGGGCTCCCGACGCCGCAGCCCGTCCCGTGCGGCGGGCACCGTGCGTGGTGGGCGGGCACGACGTGGTGGGTGACGTCGTCGGGCAGGACGCGCAGGCCCGAGCGGGTGTGGGCGGCCCACGCGATGATGGGGACGTGAACGACGCCACCCCGCCGCGCCCCGCGACCCCTGCCGACACCGCCCCGGAGGTCCCCGGCGACCTCGCCACGGCTTCCCAGCCTCACGCTTCTCCGGTGCTCGGCGCCCTGGGGGAGGCCGACGCCCAGCGCCGCTGGGCCGAGCTCGTGGCCCAGGTCGAGGCCGACCAGCGGGCCTACTACGAGGCCGACGCTCCCGTGTCGTCGGACGCCGAGTACGACGCGCGCATGCGCGAGCTCGAGGCGCTCGAGGCGGCTCACCCCGCCCTCCAGACCCCCGAGTCGCCCACGCAGCGGGTCGGCGGACGGGCAGCGACGGGCTTCGCGACCGTCGAGCACCTCGAGCGCATGCTCTCGCTCGACAACGCGTTCTCCGAGGAGGACCTCGCCGCGTGGGCCGCGCGCGTGCACCGCGACCTGGGCGTCTCACCAGAGGCTCCCGTGGAGTACCTGTGCGAGGTCAAGATCGACGGCCTCGCGATCGCGCTGCTGTACGAGCGGGGGCGCCTGGTGCGGGCCGCGACGCGAGGCGACGGGCGCACGGGCGAGGACGTCACGGCCAACGTCCGGACCATCACGACCGTCCCGCAGCAGCTCGCGGGCGACCCGGCCACGCACCCCGCGGTGATCGAGGTCCGGGGCGAGGTCTTCCTGGGCGTCGAGGACTTCGCGGCCCTCAACGAGGCGCTCGTCGCGGCGGGGCAGGCGCCGTACGCCAACCCGCGCAACACCGCTGCCGGCTCCCTGCGCCAGAAGGACCCGGCCGTGACCGCGAGCCGCAACCTGCGCATGTACGCGCACGGCGTCGGGGCGCTCCAGTGGGCCGAGGGTGAGCACGCCGAGCTCGCGCGGCAGTCCGACGCGTACGCGCTGTTCGAGCGGTGGGGCATCCCGGTCTCGCCGCACAACCGGGTCGTCGACGGGCTCGCGGGCGTGCAGGAGATGATCGCGTACTTCGGCGAGCACCGGCACAGCATCGAGCACGAGCTCGACGGGATCGTCGTCAAGGTCGACGAGCTCGCGCTCCAGCGCAGGCTGGGCGCGACGAGCCGCGCGCCCCGGTGGGCCATCGCGTACAAGTACCCGCCGGAGGAGGTCAACACGCGCCTGCTCGCGATCCAGGTCGGCGTCGGCCGGACGGGACGGGCAACGCCGTACGCCGTCATGGAGCCCGTGCTCGTCGCGGGCAGCACCGTGCGTCAGGCGACGCTCCACAACCAGGACGTCGTGCGCGCCAAGGGTGTGCTGATCGGCGACGTCGTGGTGCTGCGCAAGGCCGGAGACGTCATCCCGGAGATCCTCGGGCCTGTCGTCGCGCTGCGCGAGGACGGCGTGCAGCGTACGGAGTTCGTCATGCCCGCCGAGTGCCCCGAGTGCGGCACGCCGCTGCGCCCCATGAAGGAGGGCGACGTCGACCTGCGCTGCCCCAACGCCGAGAGCTGCCCGGCGCAGGTCCGCGGACGGGTCGAGCACATCGGTTCGCGCGGCGGCCTCGACATCGAGGCGCTGGGCGAGGTCACCGCGGCCGCGCTCACGCAGCCCTACGAGCCCGCGGATCCGCCGCTGCGCACCGAGAAGAACCTGTTCGGGCTCACGGTCGACCAGCTCGCACCGATCCGCGTGGTCGTCCGCGACCCGGAGACCGGGCTGCCCCGGCCGTTCGAAGGGGTGGGGGAGTCGGGCGAGGTGGAGATGTCCGACGGCTCGGTGCTGCTGGCCAAGGTCGTCCGGCCGTTCCAGAAGGTCGCCGCCCGCACCTACCCGCCGGGCTTCGAGGACGCGACGCCCGCCGAGCGTCGAGCCGCGGGCGTCCGCAAGGACTTCCCGGTCTACGGCCCGTCGACCACCGCGCAGACGCTCGTGGACGAGCTGCGCGTCGCGAGGACCAAGGACCTGTGGCGCATCCTGGTGAGCCTCAACATCCGCCACGTCGGGCCGGTCGCCGCCCGGGCGCTCGCGGAGTGGTTCGGTTCGCTCGACGCGATCCGGTCGGCGAGCCGCGAGGAGCTCGCCGCGGTCGAGGGGGTCGGACCGGTCATCGCCGACGAGGTGCTGGCCTGGTTCGACGTGGACTGGCACCAGGAGATCGTCGAGACATGGAGGAAGGACGGGGTCCGGTTCGAGACCCCGGGCCACCCCGGTCCCGGCGCGCGCCAGCAGCCGACCGGCCCGCTCGCGGGCCTGACCGTCGTGGTCACCGGGGGCCTCGAAGGGTTCTCGCGCGACGGTGCCAAGGAGGCGATCCTCGCGGCGGGCGGCAAGGCCTCGGGCTCGGTGTCCAAGAAGACCGACTACGTGGTCGTGGGCGAGAACGCGGGCTCCAAGGAGACCAAGGCCCGGGACCTGGGCCTGCGGATCCTCGACGAGGCCGGGTTCGTGGCTCTCCTCGCGGGTGGGCCCGCGGCGGTGGGCGACGCGCGGGCCGAGGAGGCGGGCGCTCCCGACGGCACTGACGGCAGCGACGGGACCGACGCCGACTGACGGCCCGGGATGCGTCGAGGTAGAGGTTCCCGGCCCTCTCCCTCGACGGGAGGCCTCTACCTCGGGGCGCCCGTGGTGCTCGGTCCGGCGGAGTCCGGCTCCGTGGTCCCGGGCCTCGCGACCGGCCGGCGCGCCAGCGCGGTCCGCAGGCCCCCGGTCTGCTCGTGCGGAGTCGCCAGGAGTGGTCCGCGAGGAGGTCCGGTCGGCACGCCCAGCAGCTCGGCCAGCGCGTGGAGTCCTGCCACGGGGCGCAGCCGCCCGAGCTCGCGGGCCAGGGCGAGGAGCCACGAGCGCTCGGCGACCGCGTCGAGGGGACGACCCTCGACGTGCGCCCGGCGCAGTCTGACGTACTCGGCGGGCACGAGGGCCGCGACCCCGGTGTGCCAGGCGTCGCTCGCCGGCAGGGTGGTGAAGGCCCCCTCGGTCATCGCGAGGTCCCCGCTCAGCCCGACCGCGAACGCCTCGTCGTCGACCGCGGCCCGGACCGCGTCCAGGCGGGCGCTCACGCCCTCCCTCCCGGCCGGGTCCTTGAGTCCCCGGAGCCGGGCGTGGCGCGCCAGGTGGGACAGGACCTCGGGGGTCGCGTCGTACCCGCTCTGAGCAGGCCGGTTGTAGAAGCACACGGGCAGGTCCGTCTCGGCGGCCACGGCCTCGAACAGGGCCACGACCTCGTCGTCGACCAGCGGGACGTACGAGAAGGGCGTGAGCACGAGCCCGTCGGCACCGCCCGCCTGCGCGGCGACCGCGTTCCGTACTGCTCCGGCGGTCGACGCGGCCGCGATCGCGACGTGCACCGGGACCCGGCTCCCCGAGCAGCCCGGCCCGGCGTCGCGTGCGGCCCCGACGGCCGTGCCCACCACCGCGGCGCGCTCCTCGGGGGAGAGCGACGTGCCCGCACCCGACGACGCGAGGAGAGTGACGCCGTCGACCCCTGCGCGTACCGCGCCCGCCACGAGGCCCGCCAGGGCACCCAGGTCCGGGTCGCCCGAGCCCTGCTCCAGGGGAGTGATCGGATAGGCGAGCAGCCCGCTGAAGGGCGACGGCACGGTCATCTGCGCGATGCTGCCACACGAGCGGGCCCGAGGGATGAACGTCCTGCCGTCCGATCGTTGCCCGCGCCTACGATGGCGACCATGACCCAGGACCTGATCCCTGACCTCGTCGCGCCCGCCGACACCTCGACGCTCGTGCGTGGCGCCCACCTCGTGGGCTCCGTGAACCTCCCCACCGCCGAGGACACGTTCCGCACCGTCGCCGCGCACGCGGGCACCCACCTCCGGCGGATCCCCGACGGCGAGGTCGGCGAGAGGTTCCACTGGATCCTGTTCCAGGGCGCGCGCTTCGAGGCCGTGCCCGGCCTGGCGCGCCTCCCGATCGACCCCGTGATCGTCGCCGGGTTCGACGTGCGCCCGCACGTGCTCGACGGCTCGGTCGCTCCGGGAGACCTGACGTTCGGCGAGCTGGGCTACGCGGCGGCCGCGACGTCCTCGTACGCGGACTTCGCGCGACTGCGCGACGAGGGCGTCATCCCGGTCGGGACCCGCTTCCAGGTCTGCCTGCCCACGCCGCTCGCCCCCGTCGTGGCGTTCGCCGTGCCCGACGCGCGTGCGGCCGTCCACACGGCCTACGAGGCGGCGATGCTGCGCGAGATCGAGGCGATCGTCGCGGCCGTCCCCGCCGAGGACCTGGCGATCCAGCTCGACCTCGCGAGCGAGTTCGCGCTCGTCGAGGGCGCGAACCTCGGGGCCGGACCCGCGCAGGCGTGGTTCGCGGTCGACTCCGACGAGGTGCTCGCCGGGTGCGTCGCGCGCGCGGCCCGTGTGGCCTCCGCGGTCCCGGCGGGCGCCGAGCTCGGGTTCCACCTCTGCTACGGCGACGTGGCCGAGAAGCACTTCGTCGAGCCCGCCGACGCGCGCCGGCTCGTCGAGGTCGCGAACGGGCTCGCCACGACCGTGACCCGCGAGATCGACTGGTTCCACCTGCCCGTGCCGATCGAGCGCGACGACGTCGAGTACGTCGCGCCGCTCGCCGACCTCGCGATCGACCCGGCGACCGAGCTCTACCTGGGTGTGGTCCACCACGAGGACGGCCAGGAGGGCGCGCTGCGCCGCCTCGCAGCCGCGGCGCAGGTCCTGGGCGAGCGCGAGATCGGCGTCGGGACCGAGTGCGGGTTCGGGCGCGGCCCGAGCGAGCGCACCGCGCCCCTGCTCGAGCTGCACGCCGCGGTCGCGCGCGCCTGGTAGGTCGCGACCGGTTCGGCCACGCGCCCGGGCGCACCCGCACGGCCAGGGTGCGCTCCGGCGTCGGGCAGGACGCACGAACGGTCGGCAGCCCGGAAGGGGTGCCGACCGTTCGCGTCGGTGCTCAGGAGAGGCGGCGCCTCACCGGCTGGCCCACAGCAGGCCGCGCTCGATCACGGTGCGCAGGTCCGGGCTCTCGAGGTCCGAGAGCTGGTGACCCGGCGCGCACACGAAGATCTTGCCCGCGCCCCACTGCCGGGTCCAGATCGAGGGCGACACCACGGGCGAGCGCCACGGCGAGTCGGCCGTGGGCTGGATCGTCGTGGTCGCGAGGACCTCGTTGAGCGAGTCCGCGAGCACCCAGTACTGCTCGGAGTTCAGGTGGAACGGGCCGAGCCCGGCCACGAGCGGATGGTCCGCGTGCTCGGGCAGGACCTCCACGGTGTGCTCGACCAGGTCGCCGGGGTGGGCGGCGAACTGCCCACCGAGCATCTGCAGGTAGTCCGTGGCCATGCGGAACGAGTCGATGATCCCGCCGTGCCAGCCGGCGAGACCGGCGCCGTTGGTCACCGCCTCGCGCAGACCACGCATCTCGTCGGGCAGGATCTCGCCCATGGTCCAGGACTGGACGATCAGGTCGACGCCCGCCATGTACCCGGCGTCGGCATAGACCTCGAGCGAGGACTCGACGTCGACGTCGAAGCCCGACTCCTCGAGGAAAGGGAGGAAGAGGTCGGTGCTCTCCTCGGGGGAGTGGCCTGGCCATCCTCCCCGGACGATCAGGGCCCGACGGTCCGGCACGCTCATGAGTCCTCCGTTGGCGCTCACGCGATCAGGGCATCGATCGCTGCGGGAGACAGTACGTGATCGATCGCCATGGCGCTTGCACCGAGCACGCCCGCCTGCCCGCGAGCCTGCGACGTGACGATGCGCAGGTGCTGCGTGGCGAGGGGGAGCGAGCGCTGGTAGACGATCTCGCGGATGCCCGCGATCAGGTGCTCCCCGGCCTCCGCGATGATGCCGCCGACCACGATCATGGAGGGGTTGAGCAGGCTCACGCACGCCGCCAGGACGGCCCCGATGTCGCGACCGGCCTGACGGACGGCGTGGCTCGCCATGAGGTCGCCGCCGCGCACGAGCGTGACGACGTCGCCGCTGTTGAGGGCCTCGAGGCCCTCCTTCTTCAGCGCGCCGGCGATCGCCTGGCCGCTCGCGACGGCCTCGAGGCAGCCGATGTTGCCGCACCGGCAGGGCGTGTCGGTCGCGTTGGGGACGGCGATGTGGCCGATGTCGCCCGCGGCCCCCTGGGCGCCGCGGCGGAGCTCGCCGTCCGAGATGACGCCCGCGCCGATGCCCGTGGCGACCTTGACGAAGAGCATGTCGCTGACCGTGGGCCACGCCGTGCGGTGCTCGCCGAGCGCCATGATGTTGACGTCGTTGTCCACGAGGACCGAGGCGTCGAAGGTCTTGCCCAGGATCGCGGGGACGTCGACGTCGTCCCACGCGGGCATGATGGGCGGGTTGATGGGCCGACCGGTCGAGTGCTCGACCGGGCCGGGCAGGCCGACGCCGACGCTCACGAGGTCCTTGAGGTCGCGTCCTGCCGCGGCGATGAGCTTCTCGCCCGTCTCCGCGACCCAGGCGAGGACCGTCTCCGGTCCCTCGGAGATCGACAGGGGTGCGTCGATCTCTGCGAGGACGTTCGAGGCGAGGTCCGTGACCGCGAGGCGCGCGTGCGTCGCGCCGAGGTCCACCGCGAGGACGATCCGTGCACCGGGGCTGAAGGCGAAGGTCACCGGGGGGCGCCCACCGGTCGAGCTCGCCTCGCCCGCGGGCGCGATGAGCCCCGAGGCCATCAGCAGGTCGATGCGGGCGGCGATCGTGGACCGCGCCTGCCCGGTGATCGCTGCGAGGTCAGCCCGTGTCCGGGGTTGGCCGTCGCGGAGCAGCTGGAACATGTCCCCGGCGCCTGTGGGGCGTGGGGCGAACTTCAGCAGTTCCTCGGTGGGCACGATGTATCACGGAGCCTCTCGTTACTACGCAGTGGTGGCGCTCTCTAGCGTACTGCGATCTTCGGCTTTTGCTTGACGATCGACAGAAGCCGACCTAGCGTGTGGTTTGCCGCGGCAGCGACGCCGCGGCGGACGGAGTCTCGCACCTCCACCTGTCAGTAGCGTGAGAACCCCGACATTCTGCCCTTGTTGCCTCTCCTGATCGACTCGTCCCGGCCTGCTCGCGCGGCCGGACGTGAGTCAGAGTCTCGGCCGGCGCGCCGCGTCCCCGCGCCCACTTTTGCTGGTCACGGGTCGGTAACGAAGCAAAAGATCGAGACCTTCTGATTGACGCTCGTCAAAAGGTCGGCTAGTTTCTCTCACATGGTCAACGCAGACCCTCAGCCCACCAGGCCGCTCCTGCAGATGCGGAGCATCGTCAAGCAGTTTCCCGGCGCCCGAGCACTCGACGGCGTCGATCTCGACATCCTCCCCGGAGAGGTGCACTGCCTCCTCGGGCAGAACGGTGCCGGCAAGTCGACCCTCATCAAGGTGCTCGCCGGTGCACACCAGCCCAACGAGGGGCAGATCCTCATCGACGGGGAGCCCGTCACCATCCCTCACCCCGTCGCCGCGCTCAAGCTCGGCGTCGCCACCATGTACCAGGAGCTCGACGTCGTCGACGGTCTGACCGTCGCCGAGAACATCTACCTGGGGCACGAGCTGTCGACCGTCGGCTTCTCCAACCGGCGCCTCGTCGCCAAGAACACCCGCGCGCTCATGAAGCGGCTCGGGCACCCCGAGATCTCGCCCCACCGCGAGGTGGGGGAGCTGTCCGCCGCGGGCAAGCAGATCGTGTCCATGGCCCGTGCCCTCTCGCACGACGCTCGGGTCATCGTCATGGACGAGCCCTCCGCGGTGCTCGACAGCGAAGAGGTCGAGAACCTCTTCCGCGTGGTCCAGGAGCTCACGTCCAGCGGCGTCGCGATCGTCTACATCTCGCACCGGCTCGAGGAGATCCGGCAGATCGGCGACCGGATCACCGTCCTCAAGGACGGGCGCACGGTCGCTCAGAACCTCCAGGTCGCGCAGACGCCCACCGCCGAGCTCATCAAGCTCATGACGGGCCGCGCGGTCGACAACGTCTTCCCGGCCCGCGAGCCGGTCGCCGAGGAGGCCGAGGTGCTGCTCGCGGTCGAGTCGCTCGGCCTCAAGGGCGAGTTCTCGGACGTTTCCTTCGAGGTGCGTGCGGGCGAGGTCGTCGGCTTCGCCGGTCTCGTCGGCTCGGGCCGCTCCGAGATCCTCGAGACCGTCTACGGCGCGCGCCGCCCGACCGAGGGGACCGTCACGGTCGGGGGCGCGAAGCTCCGGGCCGGATCGGTCGCCGCGGCGGTCGACGCAGGCATCGGCCTGTGCCCCGAGGAGCGCAAGAGCCAGGGGCTCCTCCTCGACGAGCCCGTGTACCGCAACATCACGCTCTCGACGTTCGGGCGCTTCGCCAAGAGCGGGTTCCTCGACGAGCAGGCCGAGAGGTCGGCCGCGCAGGAGCAGGCGGTCGCGCTCGACCTGCGGCCCGCCGGGGTCGAGCGGCACGCGCGGACGCTGTCCGGCGGGAACCAGCAGAAGGCGCTCCTGGCGCGCTGGCTCGTCCGCGGCTGCCGCGTCCTGCTGCTCGACGAGCCCACCCGTGGCGTCGACGTCGGGGCGCGCGCCGAGATCTACACGCTCATCCGCGACCTCGCGGCCTCGGGGGCTGCGGTCCTCGTGGTCTCGAGCGAGATCGACGAGGTGCTCGGTCTGTCAGACCGCGTCCTCGTGATCTCGGAGGGCCGCGTCGTCCACCAGGGACCAGCAGATTCGATCGACGAGCACGGTGTGCTCGACCTCGTCATGGAAGGAAGTGCCGCGTGAGCGAGCAGGAGGTGTCCACCGCAACCGTCGTGGACGGGTCGGCGCACGCCGGGAGCTCCGGTTCATCCGGTCCCGCGTCGGCGCGCCGGAATTTGTTCAATGGATCGATGGGTCGGAACATCGGCCTGGTCCTCGCCCTCGTGGCGCTCTGCATCGTCGGCTACGTCACGGCCGGAGAGCGGTTCGCGAGCATCGACAACGTCCTGACGATCCTCCGCATGGCCGCCGTGATCGGCGTCCTGAGCATCGGCATGACCTTCGTCATCACGGCAGGGGGCATCGACCTCTCGGTCGGCTCCGTCATGGGCCTGTCGACCGTCTGGGCCAGCACGCTCGCGACCCAGACCATGGCTGCCGACACCCACTGGATCGTCATGGTCGGCACGGCCCTCGCGGTCGGTACGGTCTGCGGTCTCGTCAACGGCGTCCTCATCGCCTACGGCAAGGTCGTCGCCTTCATGGCGACCCTCGCCATGATGGTCGGCGCCCGAGGGCTCGCCGAGATGATCTCCAACCGGCAGACCCAGATCGTCACGGTCAAGCCCTTCCTCACCTTCTTCCGCGCCGACTTCATCGGGATCCCGGTCCTCGTGTGGATGTTCGTCGTGGTCGCGGTCGCGGGGTGGATCCTCCTCAACCGCACGACGTTCGGCCGACGCACCATCGCGGTCGGCGGCAACCCCGAGGCCGCGCGCCTCGCGGGCATCAAGGTCAAGCGTCACCTCATGTACCTCTACTGCCTCGTGGGCTTCACGGCCGGCATCGCCGCGGTCATGATGCTCGGCCGCACCACGGCCGGTTCCTCGACGAACGGCCTGTTCTACGAGCTCGACGTCATCGCGGCCGTCGTCGTCGGCGGGACGCTCCTCGTGGGCGGCCGCGGCACGATCGTCGGCACGGTGTTCGGCGTCCTGATCTTCATGACGCTGACCAACATCTTCACGCTGAACAACATGTCGACCTCGGCGCAGAACGTGGCGAAGGGCGTGATCATCGTGGTCGCCGTGCTCCTCCAGCAGCGCTTCGCGTCGCGCACCAGATCCGACTAGCCCCGCCGTCGGGACTTCTCGAACCGCACCACCGCACGACGGCCCCGCCCCGCGGGGCCGGACCCCCAGCACGTCCAGCACGTCCCAACCAGCACCAGCAGGACCAGAATCAAGGGAGATCCTCATGTCCGCTCGTACCCGTACCCCGATGCCACGCCGCCTGGCCCTCGCGACCGTCGCGCTCACCTCGGTCGCGCTGTTCGCCTCGGCCTGCACCTCGAACACGCCGGCCCCCGCGGAGACCAGCGCCGCTGCCGTCGCCCCGGGCGCGTCGTCGGACAACGACGCCTCGGGCGAGAAGGTCGTCATCGGCTTCTCGGCGCCCGCCGCCGACCACGGCTGGATGGGTGCCATCACCAAGGCCGCCCAGGCCGAGGCCGCCAAGTACGACGACGTCGACCTCAAGGTCGCCGAGGGCACCAACGACGTCAACCTCCAGATCAGCCAGATCGAGACGTTCATCAACGACGGCGTCGACGCGATCGTCATCCTCCCGTTCGACGGCGCGGCACTCACCGAGGTCGCGACCCAGGCCATGGAGGCCGGCATCACGGTCATCAACGTCGACCGCGAGTTCTCGAGCCCGTTCGCGGCCCGCTCGACGGTCCTCGGCGACAACTACGGCATGGGCGTGAGCGCCGGCACCTACATCTGCGAGCAGCTGGGCGACAACAAGGACGCGGTCGTCGCGGAGATCGCCGGGATCGACTCGCTGCCCCTGACCCAGGACCGCAGCAAGGGCTTCGCCGACGCGCTCGAGGGCTGCGGGCTCGAGGTCAACAACCGCGTCGCGGCAGACTTCACGGTCCAGGGCGGCGAGCAGGCCGCTGCCAACCTGCTCCAGGCCGCACCCAAGATCGACGCGATCTGGAACCACGACGACGACCAGGGCGTCGGCGTCCTCGCGGCGATCGACAACGCGGGCCGTGACGAGTTCTTCATGGTCGGCGGCGCCGGCTCGGCGAACGTCATGCGCTCGATCGAGGCCGACGACACCGTCCTCAAGGCGACGGTCATCTACCCCTCGACCCAGGCGGCCGACGGCATCAAGCTGGCCCGTCTGATCGAGCACGGCAAGTCGATGAGCGACCTCGCCTCGATCGGCGTGCCGCGTCAGATCCAGCTCTTCGCGCCGGTCGTGACCAAGGACAACGTCGACGAGTACCTGCCGTCGGCCTTCGAGTCCTGAGCACGACCCACCCCTGACGTCGCCGGCGGGGCGCAGCGCCCCGGCGGGCGCCCCGCCGCGACGTCCACCACGAAAGGAAGTGCCTGAGATGGCAGAAAACGGTCACCCGACCCTCGGGATCGGCATGGTCGGGTACTCGTTCATGGGGGCTGCCCACTCGCAGGGATGGCGCACCGCACCGCGGTTCTTCGACCTGCCGCTCGCGCCCGAGATGCGCGTGCTGGCCGGCCGCAACGCCGCAGCCGTCACGGCGGCTGCGCACAAGCTCGGCTGGGACGACGTCGAGACGGACTGGCGCAAGCTCGTGGCGCGCGACGACGTCGACCTGGTCGACATCTGCACACCCGGCGACACGCACGCCGAGATCGCGATCGCGGCCCTCGAGGCGGGCAAGCACGTCCTGTGCGAGAAGCCGCTGGCCAACACGGTCGCCGAGGCCGAGCTCATGGTCGCGGCCGCCGAGGCCGCCGCCGCGCGTGGCGTGCTCTCCACGGTGGGCTTCACCTACCGTCGGGTCCCCGCGGTCCAGCTCGCCCGCCAGCTCGTGGCGGACGGCAGGATCGGCACGATCCGCCACGTGCGCGCCCAGTACCTCCAGGACTGGATCGCCGACGAGAACGTGCCGCTCTCGTG
Source organism: Oerskovia enterophila (assembly GCF_001692445.1). Taxonomy (GTDB): domain Bacteria; phylum Actinomycetota; class Actinomycetes; order Actinomycetales; family Cellulomonadaceae; genus Oerskovia; species Oerskovia enterophila. The sequence continues at coordinate 20,472 of NZ_MAQA01000035.1, forward strand.
GCGCCTCGACAAGACCAAGGCCGGCTCGGGTGCCCTGGGCGACATCGGCGCACACATCATCGACCTCGCGCAGTTCATCACGGGCGAGTCGATCACGGGGGTCTCGGGCATCCTCGAGACGTTCGTCGACGAGCGTCCGATCGCCACGGACTTCTCGGGCCTGTCCGGCACGGGCGGCACCGAGAAGGGCCCCGTCACGGTCGACGACGCCGCGGTCTTCCTCGCGCGGTTGACGGGCGGCGGGCTCGGCGTCTTCGAGGCCACCCGTTTCGCCTACGGCCGCAAGAACGCGATCCGCCTCGAGATCAACGGATCGCGCGGGTCGGTCGCGTTCGACTTCGAGGACATGAACGTCCTCCACTTCTTCGACGCCTCGGACGACGCGCAGGTCGCGGGCTTCCGACGCATCGTCGTGACCGAGCCGCAGCACGCGTACATCGCGAGCTGGTGGCCCGCCGGTCACGGGCTCGGGTACGAGCACGCGTTCACGCACCAGGCCGTCGACCTCGTGCGCGACGTCGCGGCCGGTACTCAGCCCACCCCGTCCTTCGCCGACGGCCTGGCCGTCCAGCGAATCCTCGAAGCCGTCGAGCGCAGCGCTGCGTCCGACAGCGACTGGCAGCAGATCTGAGAGGAGGTCCTCGACCCGCCACGAGCGGGGGCCACGCGCCGACGCGCGACGTGGTGCACGGTGCCCGGCGGAGCAGGTCCGCCACCGGTGACGACGGGTCACGGCCGAAGCCGTCGACACCCCGGAGCGCAGCACCCTTGTCCCATCATCACAAGGAGTCCTAGGTGAGAAACGTGCTCTGGAGAGCCCCGCGCGCAACGATGCGCACGGTCGCGGCCGTCGCCGCTACCGCGGTGGCGCTCCCACTGTCCATGGCGACCGGGGCGGCGGCGTTCGCTGCCACCCCCGGTGCCGCCCAGTCCGCCACCACGTCCGTCGTGGTGCCCCAGGAGGCCGCCGCGGCCCCCTTCGACGCGCTGATCTTCTCCAAGACCGCCGGGTTCCGGCACGACGCGATCCCGGCAGGCATCGCCGCGATCGAGAAGCTCGGGACCGAGAACGGCTTCACGGTCGACGTCACCGAGGACGCGGCCGCCTTCAACGACGAGAACCTCGCGCAGTACGAGGTCGTGATCTGGCTCTCGACGACCGGGGACGTGCTCAACACCGAGCAGCAGGCCTCGTTCGAGCGGTACATCGCGAACGGCGGCGGCTACGCCGGCGTGCACGCGGCGTCCGACACCGAGTACGACTGGTCCTGGTACGGCGGCCTCGTGGGCGCCTACTTCTCGGGGCACCCGCAGAACCAGGACGCCACGATCAAGGTCGAGGACGGCGTCCACCCCTCGACCGCTCACCTGCCGTCCCGCTGGGACCGCCACGACGAGTGGTACAACTTCCGCACGAGCCCGCGCGACACGGTCCACGTGCTCGCGAGCCTCGACGAGACCTCCTACGACGCGGGCAGCGCGAAGATGGGTTCGGACCACCCGATCGCGTGGTGCCAGACCTACGAGGGCGGCCGCTCCTGGTACACCGGTGGCGGGCACACCCAGGCCAGCTACACCGAGCCCGGATTCGTCGAGCACCTGCTGGGCGGCATCCAGACCGCAGCGGGCGTCGTCGACTCGGACTGCAACGCGACCCAGAGCGCGAGCTTCGAGCGCGTCGCGCTCGACGAGGACACGAGCAACCCCATGATGCTCGACGTCGCGCCCGACGGCACGGTGTTCTACGCCGAGCGTGACGGACGGGTCCGTCGCATCGACCACGACGCCAACGTCACGACGACGGCGCTCACCCTCAACGTGACGCAGGCCAACGAGGACGGGCTGCTGGGCCTGGTGCTCGACCCGGACTTCGCGACGAACGGCTGGCTCTACGCCTACTGGTCGCCCGCGAACGTAGGGTCGGACGGCCCGCACAACCGGATCTCGCGCTACACCTACGACACCGCGTCGAGGACGTTCGACCCCACGAGCGAGAAGAAGCTCCTGACCGTGACCACGCAGCGCGACACGTGCTGCCACGCGGGCGGAGACATGATCTTCGACGAGGACGGCAACCTGATCCTCGCGACGGGCGACAACACCAACCCGTTCGAGTCCGGCGGCTTCACGCCGACCGACGAGCGTCCCGGCCGCAAGAACTTCGACGCCCAGGGCTCCTCGGCGAACTCGAACGACCTGCGTGGCAAGGTCCTGCGCATCACGCCCGAGGACGACGGCACGTACTCGATCCCCGAGGGCAACATGTTCGCCCCGGGCACGGACAAGACGCGGCCCGAGATCTACGCCATGGGCTTCCGCAACCCGTTCCGCATCGGTATCGACAACGCGTCCGGGAACGTCCTGGTCGGCGACTACGGTCCTGACTCGGGTGCGGCCGACCCCGCTCGCGGTCCTCGCGGCGCGGTCGAGTGGAACGTCGTGAGCGAGCCGGGCTTCTACGGCTGGCCGTACTGCACGGGCGCCAACACGTCGTACGTCGACTACAACTTCGCGACCGGCCAGTCCGGTGCGTCGTTCGACTGCGCGGCAGGCACGACCAACGACTCGCCCAACAACACGGGCATCCAGAAGCTCCCGGCCGCCATCGCCGCCGAGATCTGGTACACCGGCGCGGCCAACCCGCAGTTCCCCGAGATCGGCGGTGGCGGTGCGCCCATGGGCGGCCCGGTCTACGAGTTCGACCCCGAGCTCGACTCCGACGTGAAGTGGCCCGCGTACTGGGACGGCAAGGCGCTGTTCGGCGAGTGGAACCACGGCACGATGTTCTCGATCCAGCTCGACGGCGAGAAGCGTGACCAGATCGTCGACATCAACCGGATCATGCCGGGCGTGCTCGACCCGTCCAACGGGTTCGACCGTCCGATGGACTTCGACTTCGGGCCCGACGGCGCGCTGTACGTGATCGACTGGGGCTCCGGCTTCGGCGGCAACAACGACTCGAGCGCGGTCTACAAGGTCAACTACGTCCAGGGCGACCCCTCGCCGATCGCTCACGCCCGTGCGGACGTGACGAGCGGTGCGGCCCCCCTGACGGTCCAGTTCTCCTCCGAGGGGACGCGTCACCCGTCGGGCGACCCGATCGCCCTCCAGTGGACGTTCGGCGACGGCTCCGCGCCCTCGACCGAGGCGAACCCGACCCACACCTACACCGAGAACGGCTCCTACACCGCCCAGCTCACCGCGACCGACAGCAACGGCAAGTTCGCCGTCGCCAACGTCACGGTGGTCGTCGGCAACCAGGCGCCCACGGTGAAGATCGAGTTCCCGGACAACGGCGGGTTCTTCGAGTGGGGCGACCAGGTCCGCTACCGGATCACGGTCGAGGACCCCGACGGCGACGTCGACTGCTCGTCGGTCGCGCTGCGCACCTCGCTCGGACACGACTCGCACGCTCACCCCATGGAGGAGCTGTACGGCTGCGAGGGGGTCCTCCAGACCGCCCGCGACGAGGGTCACGGCATCGAGTCGAACATCTTCTGGGTCATCGAGGGCTCCTACACCGACGACGGCGGCGAGGCCGGCGTGCCCCTCACGGGCAACGCGCTCCAGGTGCTCCAGCCCAAGCGCGTCCAGTCGGAGTTCTACACCTCGACGGGTCGCGAGACCTCGATCGGGACCAGCGGCACCCCCGGCGTCCAGAAGGAGACCACCTCGGACTCCGCGGGCGGCGGTCAGAACCTGGGCTACATCGAGCCCGGTGACTGGTGGGCCCACGAGCCCGTGAGCCTGACGAACGTCGAGGCCATCAGCCTGCGCGTCGCCTCGCCCAACGCGAACGGCGTGGTCTCGCTGCGCTGGGACGCGCCGGACGGCCCCGAGGTCGGACGGATCACCGTGCCGAACACGGGGGACTGGCAGGTCTACCGCGACGTCTCGACGCCGCTCACGAACGTGCCGGAAGGCAGCGGGACGCTCTACTTCGTCCTGCTCTCGGGCGGCATCAACGTCAACTGGATGGACATCGACGGCCGCGGCGTCACGGACAACATCCGTCCCGACGTCGAGCTCGACGTGCCCACCCTGGTCGGCTCGGCCCCGCTGACGGTCACCGCGACCGCGACGGGCTCCGACCCCGACGGCGAGGCCTCCGACCTGGTCTACGCGTGGGACGACGGGCTGGGCGGCGGGTTCGTCGACGGCGGCCCCGAGTTCTCGCACACGTACACCGCGGCGGGCACCTACCGTCTGCAGGTCCGCGTGACCGACGCGGGCGGCGCCTACACGGTCAAGTACGTGAACATCAAGGTCAACGAGTCCGGTCCGGTCATGTGCTTCTCGGGCCGCTCGGACGACTTCACGGGCACCGCGGTGGACGAGGACCGCTGGTCCACGATCATCCGTCGGGACCAGAAGCTCGCGGTCGCGGACGGTCACCTGGTGATCCCCGCGAGCAAGGCGGACTTCTACGGCCAGGGCGAGGGACCGGTGTCCAACATCGTCCTGCAGGACCTGCCCTCGGGTCCGTGGACGGCGACCACCAAGGTCACCTTCCCGGCACGCGCGCAGTACCAGCAGGCCGGACTGCTCCTGTGGGGCGACGGGGACAACTACGCCAAGATGGTCATCCAGGGCCGCGGGACCGGGGCCAACCCGAACTCGCGCGTCTTCCAGTTCATCCGCGAGGAGAACGGCGCGCCGAACGAGGTCGCGGCGTCCAACGTGAACATCACGACGGACTTCCCGGACACGTTCTACGTGCGCTACACGAGCGACGGGTCGAACCTGCGGGCGTACTACTCGGCCGACGGCCTGGACTTCACGGCCATGTCGGAGACCAAGTCGCTGCACGGGCTCGTGAACCCGAAGATCGGGCTCGTCGCGTTCGCGAACGACGGTTCCGTCCCGGACGTGGTCGACGCGAAGTTCGACTGGTTCCACATCACGCCGGACGACACGGCCACCGCGGCCGGGCCGGACGACGAGTTCGAGGGCACGTCGCTCGACGGCTGCCGCTGGAGCTCCGTGGTTCGTCCTGACGCGTCGGGCCTCCGGGTGGCCGGTGGCAAGCTCGAGATCGACACGACCCCGACGGACATCTTCGGTACGGGCAACACCGACGTGCCGAACATCGTCCTGCAGGACCAGCCGGCAGGTGACTGGACCGTCGAGACCAAGGTCGACGGCTCGACGTTCGACCAGCAGTACCAGCAGGGTGGTCTGATCCTCTACGGCGACGACGACAACTACGTCAAGCTGGACTTCATCACGAAGAACCAGCCCGGCGCGGCGATCGACCGCGGGATCGAGATGCGCAGCGAGGCCGGCTCGACCGTCCTCAACCCGCAGCCCAACGTCAACAGCCTGACGCAGGGTGTCTGGTGGCTGCGCATGGCCAAGGTGGGCACGACCTACACGGGTTCGTACAGCGCCGACGGCGTGACCTGGACCGAGATCACCCAGAAGGTGACCAACCCCGGTCTGGCGGACGCGAAGATCGGTCTCTACGCCCTCGGGGCGGGCCAGAAGGCCTCCGCGACCGCGACGTTCGAGTACTTCCGCGTCGTGGGACCCCAGGCCGAGCCGCTCACGGTGAGCGGGTCGCTCGACCCGGCCTCGCCGTCGGGCGCGAACGGCTGGTGGACCGGTCCGGTGACCGTCACGGTCGCCACCACGGGCGGTGCGGCGGGCCAGCAGGTCTACCGCGAGTACCAGCTCGACGGCGGCGCGTGGGCGGAGTACACGGCCCCCGTGGTCGTGGACGCACCGGGTGAGCACACGATCAAGGTGCGGGCCTCGGCCGGCACCGAGAACGTGACGGGCGCCGACGTGGCGGTCAAGATCGACGGCGACGGACCGACCGCGGCGGCGACGCTGCGCGAGGACCGCACGGTGGAGATCACGGCCACGGACGACGTCTCGGGGATCGCGTCGGTCGAGTACTCGCTCGACGGCACGACCTGGGTCGCGTACGAGGCACCGGTCGCCGTCGGCGACGCCGCGGCGACCCTCGCCTACCGGGCCACGGACGCGGCCGGGAACGTCACGGCCTCCTCGCTCGAGGTGCCGGCAGGTGAGCTGGTCCCCGCGACCGTCACGGCCGCACCGAAGTGCGTGGCGAACCGGGTGACGCTCGGCGTCACCGCGGTCAACACGGGCGACGCCCCGGTCACGATCGTGGTGCGCTCGGCCTACGGCACCAAGACCTTCACGGGCGTGGCGGCGGGCAAGTCCGCCCACCAGTCGTTCGCGACCCGTGCAGCGTCGATCGAAGCCGGTCAGGTCACCGTCACGGTGACCGACGCCGAGGGGAGGACCAGCACGTACACGATCGACCACGCCGCGGCGAGCTGCGGCTGACCGATCACCGGTGGGGCCGCGGTGAACCGCGGCCCCACCGCCCCTGACGGGCGGGCTGAGGAGCCTCGACCGACGTGTGGCGTCGACGACCCTTCGGCCGGGACGTCGGCACCATGGCCGAGGCTCGTCAGCACGTCTGGCACTTCCGCGTCGACGACGAGGAGGTGCCGGCTCCCGGCACCGGAACCCGGTGCTCCGGCTGGTGCCGGGAGCCACCTACCGTACGACCAGCACCACCCGCAGGACCAGCACCACCGCGCGGCCCGCCGGGCCGCGCAGCCCGACGCACGACCCCTTTCTTTCACGACGAGGTGATGAGCGACATGACTCAGCAGGCGAACCGGAGCTCCGGTCCCGACCGGACGCGTACCCCACGCCCCCGCCCCTTCTCGCACGCGCTGCGTGCGGTCCTGGCAGGGGCCGTCCTGCTGCTCGCCTCGGTGCTCGGCGCAGCCCCCGCGAGCGCCCACGGCGGGGAGATCATCCTGTCGATCGGCGGCGACGGTGCCGGCGGGGTGTCGGTCAACGTGACGTACAAGACCGACGGGCACCCCGTCGAGGAGATCGTCGACGTCATGGTCACCGCGGTCTCCGCGGAGGGCACCGAGGTCGGCCCGATCCAGCTCTCCTCGGCCTCCGAGGGCGTCGGCTGGTACACGTCCGCCCCGGACGTCCTGGGCGAGGGCAACTGGACCGTGACCGCGACGACCACGACGCCCGTGGCGACGACCGCGACGACGCAGATCGACGTGGTCCCCCCGGCGGCCCCGCCCGCTCCCGCGGAGGACGCCGGTCCGGAGGCGGACGCCGCCGGCCAGGGCGACGAGGCCTCGGCGACGAGCGAGGACGACGGGACCGGTGTCCCGACGACCGCGATCGTCGTCGGTGCGGTCGTGCTGCTCGCCGCCGCCGGAGCCGTGCTGGTGCTCCGCCGTCGGGCCACGGCTGCCGAGCGCCCCTGAACCCAGGCGCGGCGGTGACCACCGAGCACGCCGCGCCACAGCCCACCACAGCGCACCCGGGTGCACGCCGCACCAGGGCGCACCCGCAGCACGACGGAACGAAGGAGACACCGACATGGCACGACCGATCACCCTCTTCACCGGCCAGTGGGCCGACCTGCCCTTCGAGGAGGTCGTACGCCTCGCGTCCGGCTGGGGCTACGACGGTCTGGAGATCGCCTGCTGGGGCGACCACCTGGACCCCTGGCGCTGGGACGACGACGAGTACGTCGCGGGCAAGCTCGCGCTGCTCGAGGCGCACGGGCTCAAGGTCTACGCCATCTCGAACCACCTCAAGGGACAGGCGGTGTGCGACGACCCGATCGACCAGCGTCACCGCGACATCCTCTCGGACCGGGTGTGGGGCGACGGCGACCCCGAGGGCGTGCGTCAGCGCGCGGCCGAGGAGATGAAGAACACGGCGCGTCTCGCGGCGAAGCTGGGCGTCAAGACGGTCGTCGGCTTCACGGGGTCTTCGATCTGGAAGTACGTGGCGATGTTCCCGCCGGCGTCGCAGGCCATGATCGACGCGGGCTACCAGGACTTCGCGGACCGCTGGAACCCGATCCTCGACGTGTTCGACGAGGTCGGGGTCCGCTTCGCGCACGAGGTCCACCCGAGCGAGATCGCGTACGACTACTGGACGACGGTCCGCACGCTCGAGGCGATCGGCCACCGCGAGGCCTTCGGCCTGAACTGGGACCCGAGCCACATGGTCTGGCAGGACCTGGACCCGGTCGGGTTCCTCTGGGACTTCCAGGACCGGATCTACCACGTGGACTGCAAGGACACCAAGAAGCGCATGCACAACGGCCGCAACGGCCGTCTGGGCTCCCACCTGGCCTGGGCCGACCCGCGTCGTGGGTGGGACTTCATCTCGACGGGCCACGGGGACGTCCCGTGGGAGGACAGCTTCCGGATGCTCAACAGCATCGGGTACGACGGTCCGATCTCGGTCGAGTGGGAGGACGCGGGCATGGACCGCCTCGTGGGCGCGCCCGAGGCCCTGGCGTTCGTCAAGCAGTACGCGTTCGAGGCTCCCGACGCTGCGTTCGACGCGGCGTTCTCGACCAAGGAGTAGGCGGGAGCAGGCAGGAGCAGGCAGCACGCGAGCACCGGAAGGGCGTCCTCCCCACCAGGGAGGGCGCCCTTCCGGCGTGCCCGGGACGAGGCCCGGCAACCGGGCAGGGCAGGTCCGAGCACGCTGTGCGTCACGGTTCCACCGCACGACAGTAGGCCTCGGCAATTGTTTAACCGATGGAGTTACCTAACGGTGACATCTAACATTCGGCTTTTGCTTGACGCTCGACATAAGTCGCCCTACGGTATGGGACATGCGAGCCGAAGAAGTCGCGCGGGACCACGGGGCTGTCAGCGCCCCCACCACCAGGACGGAGCCGTCCTCCCTGAACGGCCGTGCCGTCGTGGACGCCGCGACCACCCCAGTTCTTGTCCACCCCGCGAGCGACCTGCTCCCGAGCCGACTGCCCGCCGCGGGCTACCGCGCAGGGATCATCGGGACCGGGTTCATCGGCGAGGTCCACGCCCGCGCGATCCGCACGGCCGGGGGAGACCTCGTCTCGGTCGCCGGCATCGACGCACCGGGGGCGCGAGAGGCCGCCGCCGACCTCGGGGCGCTGGGGTACGCGGCCACGTCGCAGGAGCTCATCGACGACCCGGACATCGACGTGGTGCACATCTGCACCCCCAACTTCCTGCACGTCCCGCTCGCCACGGCAGCGCTGGCCGCGGGCAAGCACGTGGTGTGCGAGAAGCCCCTCGCGATGGACCTCGAGGGCGCGGTAGCGCTCGCCGGTCTCGCCGAGGAGGCCGCAGCCGCGGACGGCCGCGTCGCCGTCGTGCCCTTCGCCTACCGCTTCCACCCCATGGTCCGCGAGGCTCGCGCCCGGGTCCGCAGCGGCGCGGTCGGCACCATCAGCCTCGTGCACGGCTCCTACCTCCAGGACTGGCTCCTACGGGCCAGCGACGACAACTGGCGCGTCGACCCCGCGCTCGGCGGCGCGAGCCGCGCGTTCGGGGACATCGGCTCGCACTTCTGCGACCTCCTCGAGTTCACGACGGGCCAGCGCATCGTGCGGCTCGTCGCGCAGACCGCGACGATCAACGCCGAGCGCACGGGCGCCGACGGGCGCCCCGCCGCGGTCCGCACCGAGGACGCCGTGACCCTGCAGTACGAGACCGACGGCGGGGCGCTCGGCTCGGCGGTCATCAGCCAGGTCTCGGCCGGCCGCAAGAACCGGCTCTTCCTCGAGATCTCGGGCTCCGAGTCGACGCTCGCGTTCGACCAGGAGGGTCCCGAGACCCTCTGGGAGGGGCGCCGGGACACGAGCCGCCTGCTCATCCGCAACCCCGAGGCCCTCTCGCCCGAGGCTGCCCGCTACTCCCGGCTCCCCGCGGGACACCCGCAGGGTTACCAGGACTGCTTCAACGCCCTCGTCGGCGACACCGCGGCGGCCATCAACGGGCAGACGCCCGACGGGCTGCCCACGTTCGCCGACGGGCTCCGGGCCGCGCACCTCGCCGAGGCCGTCGCCCGATCCGCACGCACCGGCACCTGGGTGGAGGTAGGAGCATGACCGCATCGACGGCAGCGGGAGGCGCGAGCGCCACGGGCGCGCCCATCCTGCAGCTGCGGGGCATCGGCAAGGTCTTCTTCGGCAACTCGGTCCTGCGCGGCATCGACCTCGACGTGCGGCCCGGTGAGGTCCACGCGCTCGTCGGGGAGAACGGCGCCGGCAAGTCCACGCTCATGAAGATCATCGCCGGGGTCCACAAGCCCGACTCGGGCACCATGGAGCTCGACGGGAAGCCCGTCGCGTTCGCCTCGCCGCTCGCGGCCCAGGCCGCCGGCGTCTCGACCGTCTTCCAGGAGTTCAACCTCCTGCCCGAGCGCACGGTCGCCGAGAACGTCTACCTCGGCCGGGAGCCCCGCCGGCTCGGGATCGTCGACGCCGGGCGCATGGCCCGCGACACCGACGCCCTGCTCGCGGACCTCGGCCTGCACGGCCTCGCGTCCTGGATGCGGGTCGGCTCGCTGTCCGTGGCCGAGCAGCAGATCGTGGAGATCGTCAAGGCCGTCTCCTGCGACGCGCGCATCATCTCGATGGACGAGCCCACGGCCGCGCTCGCCGACCAGGAGGTCGAGCTCCTCTACGCGCTCGTCGAGCAGCTGAGGGCGCGTGGCGTCGCGATCCTCTACGTCTCGCACCGGCTCAAGGAGATCTTCGACCTCTGCGACACCATCACGGTGCTCAAGGACGGCGACTTCGTGCTGACGACCGCGACGGCCGACATCACCCCGGACCGCCTGGTGCGGACCATGGTCGGGCGCGAGTTCGCGGGCTACTACCCGGACAAGGACCCCGGCACGGTGCCCGGCGCGGTCAAGCTCGCGCTCGAGGGTGCGGGCAACACCCAGGTCGACGGGATCGACCTCGAGGTCCGTGCGGGCGAGATCGTCGCGCTCGCGGGCCTCCAGGGCAGCGGCCGCACCGAGATCGCGCACGGCGTGTTCGGCGTCGCCCCCTTCACGCGCGGCACGATCCTGCTCGACGGCAAGCCCGTCACGGTCTCCTCGGCCCGCGAGGCGGTCCGCAAGGGCCTGGCGCTCGTGACCGAGGACCGCAAGGCCGAGGGGCTCGCGCTCGAGCAGTCGATCTCCGCGAACGCACGGCTCGTGCTCGACTCCGTGACCCCGGGGTCCTCCGACCGCCGCGCCAAGGCGATCCCCGGCATCCTCTCGTCGCTCGACCTGGTCTCGCGCTCCAAGGACGCCGAGGTGCAGTACCTCTCGGGTGGCAACCAGCAGAAGGTCGTCCTCGCCAAGTGGCTCGTGACCGACCCCTCGGTGATCGTGCTCGACGAGCCCACGCGAGGGATCGACGTCGGCGCCAAGCGTGCGGTCTACGACCTCATGCGGACCCTCACGGCTCGCGGGGTCGCGATCCTGCTCATCTCCTCGGAGCTCCCCGAGGTCGTCGCCATGGCCGACCGCATCCTCGTGATGCGCGACGGCCGCCTGGCCGGGGAGCTTCCCGCGGGCAGCGACGAGGAGACCATCATGGCGATGGCCACCGGGGCGGGGGACACCTCGGAGCACGTCGAGGTCGACCTCTCCGCCCTCGACGTACCCGTGGGCAACGCAGCCCGCGCACCCCAGTCCGTGCTGCCCGGCGGCGAGCCAGCCTCCCCCCGGCACGCGCAGCGCGACACCACCCAGGAGGACCAATGAGCACCGCGGTGAGCACCGCCTCGCCCTCGACGGGGAGCGCGAAGTCGACCTCCGGCCCGCGCCGGCGCCGGCTCGGCTCGACGGGGATCGTCTACCTCGCCCTCGTCGGGATCCTCGTGATCTCGGCAGGACTGGTCGCGGCCCAGGGCGGCAACTTCTTCAGCCAGGGCAACCTGTTCTACCTGCTGTCGCAGACGAGCCTGCTGGGCTTCGTCGCGATCGGGCAGACGTTCGTGATCCTCTGCAAGTCGCTCGACCTGTCGGTCGGCTACGTCGTGGCCTGGTCGTCGCTCGTCGCCGCCACGACCATGGCCGGTGACCCGTCGCGCATCTGGCTCGGCGTGGTCGCGGCCCTCGCGGTCGCCGCGGGAGTCGGCCTGGTCAACGGCCTGGTGATCTCCAAGCTCCGCGTGAACTCGTTCATCGCGACGCTCGGCGTCGGCCTCATCATCAAGGGCTACCTCGACACCCAGTACAAGGGCCCGTCGGGCGAGATCCCCAAGGCGTTCCAGTCCTTCGGCTACACGCGCATCGGCCCGGTGCCGATCTCGGTCATCGTGCTCGCGGTCGTCATGGTGCTCGGTGTGGTCCTGCTGACCCGCACCCGCCCCGGCTATCACATGTTCGCGGTCGGCGGGAACATCGACGTCGCCCGGCTCTCGGGCATCCGCACCGACCGGTCGATCATCCTGGCCCACGTCCTGTGCTCGCTGTGCGCGGGCGTCGCCGGTCTCCTCATCGCGGCTCGCTTCGGCACGGGCAACGCGCTGGTCTACACCTACGGCTACGACCTCAACTCGATCGCGGCCGTCGTGCTCGGCGGGACCCTGCTCATGGGTGGGCGCGGCTCGATCATGGGCACGATCGCGGGTGTCCTGATCCTCGCCTCGCTCGACACGGTGTTCAACGTCCTCGACGTCAGCCCGTTCTTCAAGGACGTCCTGCGCGGCGCGATCATCATCGCCGCGGTCGCGATGTACGCCCGTCGTCAGATCGACCCCGCGAGCAGCAGGGCGAGGTTCCGGGCACTGGCCCAGTCCGTCCGTCCTGGCGGCGCGCGGGGCGGGCAGGCCCCTCCGGGCTCCACGTCCACGTCCGCCCCGTCCACGTCCACCTCGTCCGGCAAGGAGGCCACCCGATGAGCGCGAGCACGTCCGCGACCACGCCGAGCGGCACCGGCGCGTCCGGCGCACCGCAGCCGGGGTCTTCGCCCAGCGGCTTCTCCCGCCTGGTGCAGCGCGCCACGTCGGGCAGCTCCTGGACCGTCTACGCCCTGCTGATCGTCGTCTTCGTCGCGATCCTCGTGATGAACCCGTCGTTCGGCGAGCCCATGTCGCTCATGGCCTTCCTCAAGAAGGCGGCGCCGCTGATCGTCCTGGCGATCGGCCAGTACTTCGTGATCGTCTCCGGGGAGTTCGACCTCTCGGTGGGCTCGCTCGTGGGGGCGCAGGTCGTCATCGCGGCCAAGCTCATCGACGGCGAGGAGTCCATGACCTGGCCCGTGATCGGGTTGATGGTCCTCTTCGGCCTGGGGATCGGGCTGATCAACGGTCTGATCGTCACGTTGCTCAAGGTCCCGTCGTTCATCACGACGCTCGGCATGATGCTCGTCCTCTACGGGGCGATCCGCCTCTGGACCGGTGGGGCACCCACGGGCTCCCTGACCGAGGGCTTCCGCCAGTGGGGGCGCGGCGGGTTCCCGGACACGCCCGGTCAGTTCCAGGTGCCGTACGCGGTGCTCATCACGCTCGTCCTCGGCGTCGTCGCCGTGATCGTCATGCGTCGCCCGTACGGTCGCACGCTGGTCGCGACCGGCGACAACGACGTGGCGGCCTCCTACTCGGGCGCCTCGGTCTGGTGGGTGCGCACGCGTGCCTTCCTGTTCTCGGGCTTCATGGCCACGGTCGCGGGCATCCTCATCGGCGGCTACGCCGGTGTGACGGCCCAGGTCGGCGAGGGGCTCGAGTTCATGGCGATCACGGCGGTCGTCCTGGGCGGCGTGGTGCTGGGTGGCGGCCGTGGGTCGGTCGTCGCGGCCATGGCCGGCGCGCTGACCCTCGAGGCGCTGTTCACGCTCTTCAACCAGCTCAGCCTGCCGTCGACGATCCGCCCCGCGGTCCAGGGCGTGATCATCATCGCGGCCGTGGCCTATGCCGCGATGCCGCGCAAGTCCAAGGCAGCGTCTCCGAGCGCCCCGACCACCCCGGCAGGGGTCCCCGAACCCACCGTCCCCAAGGAGCCCCAGCCAGCAGCGCCCTAGTCCTCCGGTCACCCCCCGGAACGCCACACAGATCCGTCCCCGACAGGCCGTCGCACCCGCTGCGACGGCAGGACAAAGAAGTCTCTCGATCATCAGGAGAAGGAACATGCGACGCTCTCGAGTTCTCATGGCAGGGGCCGCGACCGCGGCACTGCTGTTCACCGCTGCGTGCACCACCGACGCGCCCGCCGACACCCCGGACGCGGGTGCCGCGGCCACCGAGGAGTCCACGGAGGAGTCCAACGAGTCCGGTGCGAACAGCCAGTGGTTCGTGCAGGCCGACTACGAGCGCCAGCTCGCGCAGCGCTCGGCGGTCCCCGAGGGCCCGGCCGACCAGCCGTGGCTGCAGGCGATCGACCCCGAGTTCGTGGACACCGCGCAGTACGCGAAGGAGGGGGGCAAGAAGCTCTGCTTCTCCAACGCCTCGGTCTCCAACCCGTGGCGTGTCACGGGGTTCATCACGATGCAGCAGCAGGTCGAGGTCCTCAAGGCCTCGGGCGAGATCTCGGAGTTCCGCGTCTCGGACGCGGCCGACGACGACAACAAGCAGATCTCCGACATCCAGGCGTTCGTCGAGGCCGGTGACTGCGACGCGATCATCATCTCGCCCTCGACCACCGCGACCCTGACCCCGGCGGTCGAGGCGGCGTGCGAGAGCGGCAAGCCCGTGATCGTGTTCGACCGCGGCGTGAACTCCGACTGCATGGTCACCTACATCCACCCGATCGGTGGCTACGCCTACGGCGCCGACGGCGCCGAGTTCCTCGTCGAGAACCTCGAGCCCGGCTCGAAGGTCCTCGCGCTGCGCATCCTCCCCGGTGTCGACGTGCTCGAGAACCGTTGGGCCGCCGCGGACAAGATCTTCTCCGACAGCGAGATCGAGGTCGTGGGCCAGGAGTTCACCGGTGGTGACGGCGCCAAGATCAAGGACATCGTGACGCAGTACCTGCAGCGCGGTGACGTGGACGGCATCTGGATGGACGCCGGTGACGGCGCCGTCGCGGCGGTCGAGGCGTTCGAGGACGCCGGCAAGCCCTACCCCGTGTTCATGGGCGAGGACGAGCTGAGCTTCATGCGCAAGTGGCAGGAGACGGACATGACCGCCCTGGGTGCGGTGTACTCCAACTTCCAGTGGCGCACCCCGATCCTCGCAGCCCAGAAGATCTGGAACGGCGAGCAGGTCCCGGCCGAGTGGGTCCTGCCGCAGTCGCCCATCACGGGCGAGGACCTGGACGCCTACCTCGAGGCCAACAAGGACATGCCGTCGCTGCACTACGCCAAGTTCGGTGGCGAGGACCTGCCCGGCTACCCCGAGGCCTGGACCGACCGCTGACCCCAGCGACGGCCCGACCGCACCACGGGTAGCCCGCGGCTCGGCCCCTCGACCAGCTCGAGGGGCCGGCACGGCCCACCCGAGCACGACCCGCACGTCCCACCCACGGTGCCCGACGACGCAGCCCGCCCTCCGCGCGAGGGCGAGCTCCGGCGTCGGGCACCCGGGTGACGCACCCACCGACGAAAGAGAGCAACGTGGCTCGCACGCGCCCCCTCGGGGTCAACACCTGGGTGTGGACCTCACCCCTGACCGACGGCTCCCTCCGCGAGATCGCACCGCGCGTCGCCGGGTGGGGATTCGACGTCCTCGAGCTGCCCGTCGAGGACGTGACCGACTGGAACCCGCAGCAGGCCGCGCGAGTCCTCGCGGACAACGGCCTCGGGGCGTCGGTGTCCCTCGTCATGGGCCCCGGCCGCGAGCTCGTCGCGGCCGACGCCGGCACGGTCCGCCGGACCCAGGACTACCTGCGCCAGGTGATCGACATGGCGGCCACCGTGGGCTCGGGCGTGATCGGCGGACCCGCGTACGCGTCCGTCGGGCGCACCTGGCGGCTGACCCCCGCCCAGCGCGAGGCGGCCAACGCCGGGCTGGTCGAGCACCTCGCCCCCGTCGTCGACCACGCGATGGCCGCGGGCGTACGGATCGGCCTCGAGCCGCTCAACCGCTACGAGACGAGCCTCGTCAACACGGTCGACCAGGGGCTCGCGGTCGTCGCGCCGCTGCCGTCGGCCGGGATCGGGCTGATGCTCGACATCTACCACATGAACATCGAGGAGACGGACCTGGCGGCCGCAGTGACGCGCGCCGGGGACCGGATCGCGCACGTGCAGGTCTGCGGCAACGACCGCGGGGCCCCCGGCAGCGACCACCTCGACTGGCACGCGTTCCTCGGCGCGCTCGACGCCACGGGCTACGACGGCTCCCTGTGCATCGAGTCGTTCACCGCCGACAACGCGACCATCGCGACGGCCGCCTCGATCTGGCGTCCGCTCGCCCCCACCCAGGACGCCATCGCTGTCGATGGCCTGGACTTCCTGAAGGGACTGATGCGCGGCTGATCGATCGGTAGGAACACCGACGGCGCCGGCACGCCGTGGGACGACGTATCTCTTCACAGCACGTGCGCCCCGTTCACCGACGAACAGGGCACGCAAACCACGTGCCGACTGCCCTGGAGGCAAGACACATGAAGGCTGCGCGACTTCCCCTGCGGGGAAGAGCCGTCGCGGCGCTGACCATCGGAGCACTGGCGTTCACCCTCGCGCCCGTGACCATGGCAGCTGCCCACGACGGACCACACGAACCCGGTGACGACCGCAAGGTCCTCATCTTCACCAAGACGACCCAGTTCCGGCACTCCGAGGCGATCACGCAGGGCACCCCGGTGCTCGAGGCCGCGTTCGCCGACGTCGGCATCGCGTCCGACCACACCGAGGACTCCTCGGTGTTCACCGACGCGGGCCTGGCGGAGTACGACGCGCTGGTGATGTTCCAGACGTCGGGCGACCCGTGGAACGCCGACCAGAAGGCCGCGCTCGAGCGCTACCAGCAGGCCGGCGGCGGCATCGTCGCGATCCACAACGCGACCGACATGCGCGGGAACTACGGCTGGTGGGACGACATGATCGGGGCGCTCATGCCCGGTCACGCGGCCACGGGCAACAGCCCCGGCCTGCCCGGCACGGTCCGCGTCGAGGACCGCGTCCACCCCTCGACCAGCCACCTCGACCAGCGCTGGAACCGCGCGGACGAGTGGTACAACTACTCGGCCAACGTCCGCGGCAGCGCGCACGTGCTCGCCACGATGGACGAGTCGACCTACGACGCCGGCGGCAACAAGATGGGCGCCGACCACCCGATCTCGTGGTGCAAGCCCTACGACGGCGGCCGCGCCTGGATGACCGGCATGGGCCACTTCGGTGCGCACTTCACCGGTGAGCCGGACCTGGTCCAGCACATCGTGGGCGGCGTCCAGTGGGCGTCCGGCCAGGTCGCGGGCGACTGCGGCGGCACCGACTGGGGCCAGTTCGAGAAGGTCGCGCTCGACACGAACACGAGCGCACCGTTCGGCATGGACGTCGCTCCCGACGGCCGCGTGTTCTTCACCGAGCTCGTGCGCGGTCAGATCCGCGTCTACGACCCGCGCACCCAGAACACCTCGACCGCGATCACCATCCCCGTGTACTCCGGTGGTGAGGACGGCCTGCTGGGCATCGCGCTCGACAAGGACTTCGCGACCAACGGGTACCTGTACCAGTACTACTCGCCGGCCAGCGCCAACGACTCCGACCCGGCGAACTTCTTCAACCGGATCTCGCGCTTCACCGTGACCGACGGCGGTCCCGGTGGCACCGTGATCGACCCGGCGTCGGAGAAGGTCCTCATCGAGGTCCCGGCCGGGCGTCTGCCCGACGAGCCGGGCCACACCGGTGGCAGCCTGATCTTCGACGACCGCACCGGTGACCTGTACATCGGCGTGGGCGACGACGTGAACCCGCACTCCGAGCCCTCGGGCGGCTACGCGCCGATCTCCGAGCGCCCGGGGCAGCAGCACGACGCCCGCGCGACGTCGGCCAACACCAACGACCTGCGCGGCAAGGTGCTCCGCATCCACCCCGAGGCCGACGGCACGTACACGATCCCCGAGGGCAACCTGTTCGCCCCGGGCACCGAGAAGACGCTGCCCGAGATCTACGCCATGGGCTTCCGCAACCCGTTCCGGTTCACGATCGACCCCGCCACGGGCAACCTCGGCGTGGCCGACTACTCGCCCGACAACGGTTCCGACAACCTCGCGAACCGCGGCCCTGCGGGCATCGCCGAGTGGAACTACATCCAGGAGCCGGGCTTCTTCGGCTGGCCCCTGTGCATGGGCAAGAACGAGCCCTTCCGCGACGTCGACTACCGCACCAACCCGGTCACGGTCGGCGCCTTCTTCGACTGCGCCAACCCGGTCAACGACTCGATCCTCAACACGGGTCTGACGCAGCTCCCGCCGGCCCAGCCCGCGGACATGTACTACGGCTACCAGCGCACCTCGGCCCCCGGCGTCATCAACGCCGGTGGCGGTCTCGCACCCATGGGTGGTCCGTTCTACAGCTACGACGCCGACCTCGTGTCGGACACCAAGTTCCCGGAGTACTACGACGGCAAGCCCTTCTTCTACGAGTGGGCACGCAACAAGATGTACTCGATCGACCTCAAGGACGCGACGCCCAAGGGTGCCGCGGTCGAGAAGGTCAACCCCTTCCTGTCGAACGAGCAGTTCCTCGCTCCGATCGACTCGACGTTCGGCCCCGAGGGTGCGCTCTACGTGCTCGACTGGGGCGGCGGCTTCGGCCGTGACAACCCGAACTCGGGCCTGCACCGCATCGACTACATCTCCGGTTCGCGCTCCCCGGTCGCCAAGCCGGCCGCCACGCCGGACTCGGGCACGGCTCCGCTGACCGTCACGTTCGACGGCTCGGCGAGCACCGACCCCGAGAACGAGGCGCTCACGTACGCGTGGGACTTCGACGGTGACGGCACGACGGACTCGACCGAGGCCAAGCCGACCCACACCTACACCGAGAACGGCGTGTTCGACGCCCGTCTAACGGTCAAGGACCCCTCGGGCAAGGTCGGCACCGCCACGGCGCCGATCACGGTGGGCAACACGCGCCCCGAGGTCGACTTCAACCTCCCGCCGACCGGGTCGTTCTTCGACTTCGGCGACCGGATCGACTGGGACGTCTCGGTCACCGACGCCGAGGACACCTCGATCGTCGACGAGAACGTCATCATCCAGCCGGCGCTGGGCCACGACGCTCACGCGCACCCGTCCGAGCCGCTCTACGGAACGACGGGCTCGGTCGAGACCGGCCTCGGTGGCGGGCACGGCGAGGACATGAACGTCTTCTACGTGCTCGACGCCCGCTACACCGACGGTGGCGGCGAGGGCGGCGTGCCCGCGCTCACCGGCTCCGACACGACCCTCGTGTTCGGCAAGAAGCGTGAGGCCGAGTTCCAGACGGCGTCGCAGGGCACGACCCAGCTCCCGAGCCGTGACGTCGAGGGCGGCGGGTCCGTCATCACGGGCAAGGACGGGGCATGGTCCTCGTACGACCCGTTCAACCTCCACCAGATCAGCGCGCTGTCGCTGCGTGTCTCGGCAGCCCAGGCGGGCACCGTCGAGCTGCGTCGTGACGCTCCCGACGGCGAGCTCCTCGCCACGGCCTCCGTCCCGGAGACCGGCCTGGGGACGTTCACCGACGTGCGTGTCGACGTCGCCGACCCGGGGGAGAGCTTCACCCTGTACGTCGTGTTCCCCGGTGCGGGCGAGCGTCGCCTGAACTTCATCGAGGCGCACGGCAAGGGCATCTCGGCCACGACCCGTCCCGAGGTCGTCGTGACTGCTCCTGAGGCGGGCGTCCAGCTCGAGCAGGGCGAGATCACGGTCTCGGCGGACGCGACGGATGCCGAGAACACGGTCACGCAGGTCGAGTTCTTCGTCAACGGCCAGTCGATCGGCACGGACACGTCCGCGCCGTACTCCACGACCTGGACCGTCTCCGCGGACAACTACTACAAGCTGACCGCGGTCGCCACCAACGACAAGGGCCTCACCACGAAGTCCCGCATCGTCATGGCGCAGGTCGGCGACCTGTTCGCCGGCATGAAGACCTTCACCAACGCGAACGGCACGTTCGAGCAGCTCTCCGAGGGCAAGTACCTCGTGAGCTCCGCGGGTGCCAACATGTGGCAGGGCACCGACGAGTACTCGGCCATCTACAAGGAGGCCGGTGCGGACGAGAAGTGGTCCGCGACGGTCAAGGTCAACAGCCAGGGCAACACCAACGGGTCCGCCAAGGCGGGTCTCATCGTCCGCAACGACGTGACGCAGCCTGGCAAGTCACCGGGCTACGCGGCCCTGGGCATCCGTCCGAACGGCGGCTTCGAGTGGCTGCGCGGCAACGCCGCGGGGCAGCTCGTGACGTCGTCGGCAGCGAGCTCGTCGAGCTACCCCGCGTGGATGCGGATCGAGCGCGACGGCGACCTGTACACGGCGTCGTGGAGCAAGGACGGCGAGAACTTCACCCAGATCGGTGACCCGGTGTCCCTGCCGGGTGCCGAGGCGGTCCAGGACATCGGCATGTTCGTGACGGCGCACAGCTCCGCCACGAGCGCGGTCGAGTTCCAGGACTTCTCGTTCGACGACGACCCGGTCGACCCGACCGAGCCTGGTACCGGCACCCCGCCGCAGTGCGCGGCGCAGAAGTCGGACGAGTTCGACGCCGCGTCGATCAACACCGGTCGCTGGACCGTGGTGCGCACCGCACCCGGGAAGTCGCTCACGGTCGCGGACGGCAAGGCGGTCCTGCCCGTCGTCCAGGGTGACATCGACGGTGCCGTCCCGGGCCCGATCAGCTACCTGGGTCAGCCGGCACCTGCCGGGGCGTGGGAGATCCAGACCAAGGTCGAGGTCCCGCTCGCACGGCACTGGCAGCACGCGGGTCTCCTCGTGCACGTGAACGACAACGAGTACACCAAGTTCGCGTTCACGAAGAACCAGAGCGGGGCTCGTTTCCTCGAGTTCCAGACCGAGACCGGTGGGAACCGGACGTGGCACGGCCAGACGGACGTCGCGGCGAACTTCCCGTCGTCGGTCTACCTCAAGCTGACCTCGACGGGCACGGCCATCACGGCCGCGTACTCGGCGGACGGTCAGACGTGGACCGCGATCGCGGGCTCTGCCCCGGTCAAGGCGAACGCGACCTTCGGCATGGTTGCCGCAGGCGACACGGGCACGGCCGACTCGGTCGCGCTGTTCGACTGGTTCAAGGTCACGCCGGACTCGACGGACGACGGCACGCGTGAGCCGTCCGACGAGTTCGAGGGCACCGCCCTCGACGGCTGCCGCTGGAACAACGTGGTCCGCTACGACGCCTCGAAGGTCGAGGTCGCCGGCGGCGAGCTGCGCATCACCACCCAGCCGGGTGACATCAACAACAACAACCCGGTCAGCCCGCGCAACTTCGTGCTCCAGGCGGCCCCCGAGGGCGACTGGGTCGCGGAGACCCGCTTCAAGGCTCCGCTGCTGCACCGGTGGCAGTACGCGGGTCTGATGGCGTATGGCGACGACGACAACTACGTCAAGCTCGACGTGGTCGCCAAGAACCAGCCGGGTACCGCCCTGAACCTGGGTGCGGAGCTCGCGTCGGAGAAGAACGCGGCCTCGAGCGGCGGCAACCGCCAGCTCGAGATCGCCGACACGACCGAGTCCGGCTACTGGTACCTGCGCATGGAGAAGGTGGGCAACACCTACCAGGGCTGGGTCAGCGACGGCGGGGTCAACTGGACGTCCCTCGGGGCGCCCGTCACGAACGACGCCGCGCTGACGTCCTTCGGTCTCGTGGCCATCGGCCCCGAGCAGGAGGTCCCGGTCACGGTGGCGTTCGACTGGTTCCACGTCACCACGGGTGACGAGGACACGCAGGCGCCGGTCGTGACCGTCGCCCAGGACCCGGCAGCCGGCGCGTCCGGCTGGAACACCGGGGCCGTGACGGTCTCCGCGACGGCCACCGACGACGTCTCCCAGACGCCGTCGATCGAGGTCAAGGTCGCCGACGGCGACTGGGCCCCGTACACGGCCGGCGTGGCGCTCACGACGGACGGGGAGCACACGCTCGCCTTCCGGGCGTCCGACGAGGCGGGCAACGTCTCCGAGGAGGTCGCTCACGTGGTCAAGATCGACACCACGGTGCCGACGGCCACGGCCGAGCTCGCCGAGCGCACGGTGACCCTCGCGGGTGCCGACGCCGGTTCGGGCGTCGAGCGGGTCGAGTACCGCCTCGCCGACACGGCCGAGGGCGAGTGGCTCACGTACGGCGAGCCGGTCGTGGTCGGGGACGGGGCCGTCGAGGTCTCGTACCGCGCGGTCGACGTCGCCGGGAACGTGAGCGAGCCGCTCACCCTCTCGGTGCCCGCAGTCGAGGGCGGGGTCTCGGCCGAGGTCGTGGCCAAGACCCAGTGCACCGCGGGCAAGGTGCTCGTCAACGTGCGGGTCGTCAACACCGACGACGCGCCCGCGACGATCAAGGTGAGCACGCCGTTCGGGACGAAGACCTTCACGGGTGTCGCTCCGGGCAAGTCCGCGTCGCAGACGTTCAGCTCGCGTCTGGGGGCGATCGAGGCGGGTTCCGTCACGGTCACCACGACGATCGGGGACCGGACGTCGACGTACACGGTCGACTACGCGGCTGCTTCCTGCAGCTGATGCACGAACGGCAGGCGTCGCCCCCTCGGGGGCGGCGCCTGCCGCGCACGTCGTCCCGCCCGTGACGGCCCGACGGCGTACGGCTCTGACAGCGCTTCCCCGCCCGGTCTCCCGGCAGGCCTCTTCCGTACACCCGCATCAACCTCCGTCTTCGTGCCGGGCGCCCGCGCCGGCACGAACCTCCCGCCCCCGACAGACAGGAACCGACCCGTGGCGCAGAAGACCGCAGCACGACGCAGCAAGGCGGACCTCGCAGCCCGGTCGGCGACCGCTCGGGGAGCGGGACCCCGGTCCGGGGACGGTGCCGGCCGTCCCCAGCAGCGGCCACCGGAGCGCGCGAGCGCCCGGTGGCCGTGGAACCTCTCGCGCGCTCGTCTCGCGTGGCTCGTGGTCGCCGCGGTCGCGGTGGTCGCCCTGGTCGTCGTGGCGGTCGTCTGGGCCGTGACGCGAGGGCCCGACGACGGAGCGTCCGGCGCGTACGCCGTCGACCCCGCGCGCGTGGCCGAGCTCGAGGCCGCCGAGGTGGTGCGCGACGCCGAGAACCTGGGCGTCGTGACCGACTTCGCGGTCTCCGCCCAGGAGAGGCTCGTGCCGACCATGCACGAGCTGTCCGTGGCGCTGCCGCTCGACGGCGCGCCCGGGACCCCGGCGACCCCTGAGCAGCTCGCCGCGTGGCGGGACCAGCTCGCGGCCCTGACGGCCGAGGCCGAGGCCCTCCCGACGGGCGCGTCGGGGTACAACGTCACGCGCAACGGGCTGGGCGTCTCGATCGCGCTGCTGGGTGACGCGCTCGACACGCTCGAGCTCGCCGAGGGGTCGGCCGAGCCGGCCCGGGCGCAGCTCCTGGCGCTCGCGGCCGACCTGCGCCTGCGCGCCGCGGACACCTGGAGCATGGCCGCGACCCAGCTCGACGACCTGAGCGTCGCCGCAGACCAGGGGCACGTCCACGTGTTCCTCCCGCTCCACCCGGACGACGCAGGCGACGGCGCCGCGAGCCTGGGGGAGAGCGACCACTAGACCGGTGCCCGCCGGGACCACCTGCGGGTGGGCCGAGTCCCGGCGGGCACCCAGGAGCACCGCGCGCACGAGGAGGTGAGGACGGACGCAGTACCGGTGGACGGCCTGGCCGCCGCCGAGGACGACGATCGACTTTCAAAGGAGAAAGCTGTGACCGTACGACACCGAAGGAGACGGGCAGGGGTGAGCGCGCTCCTGGCGCTGACCCTCGCTGCCCCGACCCTGGCCCTGACGGCGACACCCGCCGCCGCCCACGACGAGTTCTCCGTGCTCGTCTTCTCCAAGACCGCCGGGTTCCGGCACGACGCGATCCCGGCCGGGATCGCGACCATCAAGCAGCTCGGCGTGGACAACCACTTCGCCGTGACCGCGACCGAGGACGCGGGGGCGTTCACCGAGGAGAACCTCGCGGGCTACGACGCCGTCGTCTGGCTCTCGACGACCGGCGACGTGCTCAACGGCGAGCAGCAGGCCGCGTTCGAGGCCTACATCGCGGACGGCGGCGGCTACGCGGGCGTGCACGCCGCGTCCGACACCGAGTACGACTGGCCCTGGTACGGCGAGCTCGTGGGCGCGTACTTCTCGGCCCACCCGCAGAACCAGACCGCGAACGTCGTGGTCGCGGACAAGGACCACCCCTCGACCGCGCACCTGCCGGCGACGTGGGAGCGGTACGACGAGTGGTACAACTTCCGCGAGAACCCGCGCGGGGACGTGCACGTGCTCGCGACCCTCGACGAGGCGACGTACTCGCCGGGCGGTGGCGCGATGGGTGCAGACCACCCGACGGCCTGGTGCCAGGACGTGGCCGGCGGCCGCTCCTGGTACACGGGGGGTGGCCACACGCAGGAGTCCTACAGCGACCCGGCGTTCGTCCAGCACCTCCTGGGCGGGATCCAGACCGCCGCGGGCGCGGTCGAGGCCGAGTGCGGCGCGACGGTCGAGAGCTCGTACGAGCAGATCACGCTCGCGAAGGGCGCCGAGAAGACCGGCGAGCCGATCGCGCTCGCGGTCCTGCCCGAGGGCGACGTCCTGCACACCTCGCGCGACGGCCGGGTCTGGTACACGACTGCGGACGCGACGACCTCGCTCGCGGGCACCATCCCGGTGTACTCGCACGACGAGGACGGCCTCCAGGGGGTCGCGATCGACCCGGACTTCGCCGAGAACCGCTGGGTCTACCTCTACTACGCCCCCCGGCTCAACACGCCTGCGGGCGACGCCCCGGAGTACGGGACGGGCCCCGAGTCGTTCGAGGCCTTCGACGGCTACAACCAGCTCTCGCGCTTCACGCTCACCGACCAGAACACGATCGACCTGGCGAGCGAGAAGAAGATCCTCGAGGTCGAGGCCTCGCGCGGCACGTGCTGCCACGCGGGCGGTGAGATCGACTTCGACGCAGAGGGCAACCTCTACCTGTCGACGGGGGACGACACGAACCCGTTCGCCTCGGACGGCTACACGCCGATCGACGAGCGGGCGACGCGCAACCCGGCCTACGACGCGCAGCGCTCGTCGGGCAACACCAACGACCTGCGGGGCAAGCTCCTGCGCATCACCATGAAGGACGACGGGACGTACACGGTCCCGGAGGGCAACCTCTTCGCTCCCGGGACGGACAAGACCCGCCCCGAGATCTACGCGATGGGCTTCCGCAACCCCTTCCGGTTCTCGGTCGACAAGGCCACGGGCTACGTGCACCTCGGTGACTACGGGCCCGACGCGGGCGGGGCGAACCCGAACCGCGGCCCCGGTGGGTCGGTCGAGTTCAACGTCATCACCGAGCCCGGCAACTACGGCTGGCCGTACTGCGTGGGGGACAACGTCCCCTACGTCGACTACGACTTCGCGACGGGCACCTCGGGCGCGGCGTTCGACTGCAGCGCTCCCAAGAACACGAGCCCGAACAACACGGGTCTCGTGGACCTGCCGCCGGCCATCGCCGCCTGGCAGCCCTACGACGGCGGCAACGTCCCGGCCTTCGGCTCGGGCGGCGAGTCGCCCATGGGCGCCGTGGTCTACAACTACGACCCCGAGCTCGTCTCGGAGACCAAGTTCCCGCAGTACTACGACGGCAAGCCCCTGCTGTACGAGTGGGAGCGGCGCTGGATCAAGGAGGCCGTGCTCAACGAGGACGGCAGCCCTGCCGGCTTCGCCCCGGCGCTGACCGGGCTGAACATCCGTCGGCCCATGAACCTCGAGTTCGGCCCGGACGGCTCGCTGTACGTGCTCGACTACGGCAGCGGCTACTTCGGCGGCGCCGCGGACTCCGCGGTCTACCGCATCGACTACGTCAAGGGCTCACGGTCCCCGGTCGCCGAGATCGAGGCGTCGGTGACCAACGGTGGCGTGCCGCTCGAGGTCGTCCTCGACGGATCGGCCTCCCAGCACCCCGAGAACCTGCCGCTCACGTACGCGTGGGACGTGGACTCGGACGGCACGGTCGACTCGACCGAGCCCGTCGTGACGCACACGTACACCGCCAAGGGCCAGTACACGGCCCGTCTCACGGTCACGGCCCCCGACGGCAAGACGGGCGTCGCGACCACCACGATCACGGTCGGCAACACCGCCCCCGTGGTGACGCTCGACCTGCCGCAGGACGGGCAGTTCTTCGACTTCGGCGACCAGGTGCCGTTCACGGTCACGGTCACGGACGCCGAGGACGGGACAGAGGTCGACTGTGACAACGTCGTCGTCGAGTACATCCTCGGCCACGACAACCACGGGCACCCGCTCTCGAGCGCGACCGGTTGCGAGGGCGTCCTCACGACCGTCAAGGACGAGGGCCACGGTCTCGACGCCAACATCTTCGGGGTCGTCAACGCGACGTACACCGACGGCGGAGCCGAGGGCGTGCCCTCGTTGACCGGCGACGACGAGGCCGTCCTGCACACGCGGACCAAGCAGGCCGAGTACTTCACGGCCCAGCAGGGTGTCCAGGTCGTCGACAAGGCCGCGGCCGAGGGCGCCAAGCAGCTCGGCTACATCGCCCCGGGCGACTGGTTCGCGTTCGACCGGATGAACCTCAAGGACATCACGGGCATCTCGGCGCGCTACACGTCGGGCAACGCGGGCGGCCTGATCGACGTCCGCGTCGGAGCGGCGGACGGTCCGCTCCTCGGGACCATCACGATGGGCTCGACGGGCAGCTGGGAGACGCACGCGTCGTCCGACGTCGTGCCGATCACGGACCCGGGTGGCACGAACACGTTGTTCTTCGTCGCGCGCTCGGCGTCGGGGGCCACGGGAGACATGTTCGACGTCGACTCGCTCCACTTCGCGGGCAAGGGGGCGGCGAACAACGTGGCGCCGAGGCTCACCGCGGTCACGGGCACGCCCACCACGGGCGACGCCCCGCTCGACGTGACCTTCACGGCCACGGCGACCGACGCGGACGGCGACGACCTCACCTACGCGTGGGACTTCGGCGACGGCGGCACCGGGACCGGAGCGCAGGTCGCGCACACCTACACGACCGGTGGCGCGTTCACGGCCAAGGTGACCGTGACCGACCCGGCCGGCGCCTCGGCGTCGGGCACCGTGAAGGTGACCACGTTCGGTGCGCTCGAGTGCACCGAGCCCGACCCGCAGCGCGGGCCCGAGGACGAGTTCCTCGGCGCGTCGATCGACGCGTGCCGCTGGGACGTCCACAACTACCGCCCGGACCTCGCCGAGGTGCGCGACGGCAAGTGGGTCGTCACCACGACCGACGACGACTTCTACGGCACGGCGAACTCGCCCGTGCCCAACATCGTCACGACCGACCAGCCGGGCGACACCTGGACCGTGGAGACGTCGTTCACGGCGCCGCTCGTCCGGTCGGCCCAGCAGGGCGGTGTCATCGTCTACCTCGACGAGAAGAACTACGTGAAGCTCGACGTGGTCGGCAACGACGACGGCTCGGTGCGCGCAGAGCTGCGCAGCGAGGTCGGGGACGTCACGCAGAACCCGCAGCCGGGGATCGACAACCTCGCCAAGCCGGTCTACGGCGAGTACCAGCTGCGGCTGTCCCGTGCCGGTGACACGTTCACGGGCCAGGTCTCGGTCGACAACGGCCAGACCTGGGCAGTGCTGCCGGGCGGCGTGAAGAACCCGGCGGCCCAGGACGCCGGGGTCGGTGTCTTCGCGCTCGGCAAGCTCGCGGGCGCGGCGCAGATCGACGTCGCGTTCGACTATGTGCGTCTCGTGGACGGCACCACGCCGCCCACGTGCGAGGGCACGACGGCGAGCGACACGTTCGAGGGCACCGAGCTCGACGCGTGCCGCTGGTACGTCGTCAACCCCGACGCGTCCAAGCTCGCGGTGAGCGACGGCGCGCTGCGCCTGACCACCACGGACGACGACGTGTTCGGCGCGACCAACTCGACCGTGCCGAACATCCTGCGCAACAAGATCGCCACGGGTGACCGGTGGACGGTCGAGACGACCATCACGTCCGACCTCACGCAGAACTACCACCAGGGCGGCCTCATGGTCTTCAAGGACCAGGCCAACTACGTCAAGGTGGGCGTGATCCACAACGGGGCGGCTGCCGGGACCGTGGGCTTCGAGGCACGCAGCGAGAAGGGCGACGTGGTCCAGGACCCGCAGCCCGGCGTGTCCGACCTGCCGCGCGAGGCCGACAAGACCTACCACGTGCGCCTGACGCGCGACCAGGACACCTTCACGGGCTCCTGGTCGCTCGACGGCGTCACCTGGACGGACCTCGCACCGGTCACGAACGACACGCTCGCAGGGATCGCGCCGGGGCCGTTCGCGCTCGGCAAGAACCAGACGGCTCCCACGACGGTCGCGTTCAGCGACGTCACGTTCGTCGAGGACGAGCCCGAGGTCTGCGAGCCGGCCACGCCCGCGGAGGGCTACCGCATGCTCTTCGACGGCACGGCCGAGTCGCTCGCCGGCTGGAAGATGGCCGGGCCGGGCGGGTTCGAGCTCCAGGAGGACTGCTCCATGCTGTCCACCGGGGGCATGGGCCTGCTCTGGTACCCCGAGGAGCTCGAGGCCTACAGCCTCACGCTCGACTGGAAGATGGCCGGGGACGACAACTCGGGCGTCTTCGTCGGGTTCCCCGACCCGGGCAACGACCCGTGGGTCGCGGTCAACCAGGGTTACGAGATCCAGATCGACGCGACGGACGCCGACGACCGCACGACCGGTGCGATCTACACGTTCCAGAGCGCCGACCTCGCGGCCCGCGACGCCGTCCTCAAGGCGCCGGGGGAGTGGAACTCGTACGAGATCACGGTCGAGGGGCAGCGGATCCGGGTCTTCCTCAACGGGACCCTGATCAACGACTTCACCTCGACCGAACCGTCGCGCGACCTGTCGTCCGGCTACATCGGGCTGCAGAACCACGGCAACGGTGACGACGTCTCGTTCCGCAACGTCCAGGTCAAGGACCTGACGGCCGAGCCGGAGCCCGAGGTCGAGGTCACCACGACGGTCAGGTCCCAGTGCGTGGGGCGGACCGCCAACGTCTCGGTCCGTGTGGTCAACGACGAGGACGTCCCCGCGGACATCGTCGTCACGACGCCGTTCGGCACCAAGACCTTCCTCGGCGTCGCGCCGGGGAAGTCCGCGCACCAGTCCTTCAGCGCGCGTGCCGGCGCGGTGGAGGCAGGGGTCGCACAGGTCACCGCGACGGCCGGGGGTCGGACGACGACCTTCGACGTCGCCTACGGGGCCACGAGCTGCGGGTGACCGGGTGACCGGTCGATCGCCCGGACCGTCGAGAGAGTGACGGGCGGCGTCGCCGACCGGTCGACCGCAGCAGCGGGCGGGGCGGGATCCTTCGGGGTCCCGCCCCGTCCGTCGTCCGGCACGCGTGCGGGGGCGCGGCACTGCCCGGTGCCCGACGGCGTCGCCCACCTCGGTGCGCGACGCGCGCCGCGCGGTGGCTCAGCCGAGCGGGCGGACCATCACGACGTCGTCGTGCGACTCGCCGCCCACGACGTAGGTCCGCGAGCCCGCGACCGCGAAGCCGTGCTTGCGGTAGAAGGCCTGCGCCCGGGCATTCTCGCCGTTGGTGCCGAGCCACACCGCGCGGTCCGCGACGAGACCCGGTGCCGCGTCGAGCGCGGCCCGCATGAGGTCGCTCGCGACCCGCGTGCCCTGGGAATCGGGGTGCACGTAGATCTTGGAGAGCTCGACCGTGGGCTCGTCGCCGACGACCGCCACGATGTCCTGGTCGTCGGGCACGCCGCGCACGAGCAGGGCGTAGCCGACGAGACGGGAGTCCGAGGCGCTGTCGGCGCGTCCTGTGCTGCTGCCGTCGGGACTGCCGTCGGAGCTGTCGCCGGTGTCGGTGCCGGTACCGGTGCTGGGGACGCTGACCTCGGCCAGGAGCAGCGCGTGGTCGGCGCTCTTCGCCCAGGCCACGAAGCGTGCCGGGGAGAGCTGGGTCCGGATGTGCTCGGCGACGGCCGCGGGGTCGGAACCGGGCGGGCACGCGAGGGGGAAGGTGATCGCGGCCAGCGCCGCGAGGCGCTCGGCGTCGTCGGGGGTCGCGAGGCGCAGGGAGGTCGTCACCCGCGGCAATCTACCCGGGCGCACCGACGAGCGGGAGGTGCGCTCCGCCGTCGGGCCTGCGCGCTGCGCGCGCCCCACGCCCGCAGCGCTGCCGTCCGTTGACACCTCGCCCCGCACGGAGGACGGTGGAAGCACCGGAGACGTCGCCCGCCCAGCCCACGGACGCCGCCCCGCCCGGAGCCCCGACGACGGGACCCGCGTGAGGGGAGGTGAGAACACATGAGGAAGATGGTCGACTGCCGGACCACGCCCAGCGTGATCAACTGCACGCTGACGATCGTCGGCGAGGAGGAGGAAGTCCTCGACGCCGCGTACGACCACATGGTCAGCAAGCACGGACACGAACCCACGCCCCAGCTGCGTGAGGAGATCCGCGCCGACCTGGTCGACGCAGAACCCTCGATGGCCTGAGGACACCTCCCGGCGCAAGGACGAGGGCCACCGGGGCCGGACGAACCCGGGGCACAGCCGGTCGTGACCACGAAGGTCACGGCCGACAGCCGTGCTCAGGACCCCGCAGGTCGTCCGAGGCCCGCGGGACACCCGTCGAGGACCCTGCTGGGCGCACGCGTTCTCGGCGATGATGGGGACATGGCACACCTCACGGCGCCCGACGCGCGCCGCATCGACCTCAACGCGGACCTGGGCGAGGGGTTCGGGCCGTGGGCGCTCGCGGACGACGACGCCCTGCTCGACCTCGTGACCAGCGCGAACGTCGCGTGCGGGTTCCATGCGGGGGACCCGACGATCATGCGCACCGTGACGCGCGCCGCCGTCGAGCGGGGCGTGAGCATCGGTGCGCACGTCGCGTACCGCGACCTCGCGGGCTTCGGGCGCCGCTTCCTCGCCGTGGCCCCCGCGGAGCTGACTGCCGACGTCGTGTACCAGCTCGGTGCTCTCGACGCGTTCGCGCGCCTGGCCGGGGACCGGGTCCGGTACGTCAAGCCGCACGGCGCGCTCTACAACGCGATCGTCCGGCACGAGGAGCAGGCGCGCGCCGTCGTGGAAGCAGTCGCGGGCTACGACCCGACGCTCCCGGTCGTCGGGATGTCCGGCTCGGCGGTGCTGCGGCTCGCCCGGGAAGCGGGGCTGCCCGTGGTGCACGAGGTCTTCGCCGATCGTGGCTACGCGCCCGACGGGTCGCTCGTGCCGAGGGGCACCCCGGGCGCGGTCCTGCACGACCCGGTCGAGGTCGCCGAGCGCGCGCTGCGCCTCGTGACCGAGGGCGTGGTGGTGGCGGCCGACGGCAGCGAGATCACGGTCGAGGCCGACTCGGTGTGCATCCACTCCGACACCCCCGGCGCGGTCGCGCTCCTGACCGAGGTGCGCCGGACGCTCGAGGCGAGCGGCGTCGTCGTGCAGCGGTTCGGCGGATGAGCAGGCCGACCGGCGCCGGTGGGTCGCGGCTCGGTGGCACGCCGGCGGACCGTGCGGGGGAGACCGCGACGAACGGAGCGACCACGAGTGGCACGACGGACGGGACGAGCCGGTTGCCGGTGCGCCCCTACGGCGACCGGGCGCTCATGGTCGACCTGCCCGGGCTCGACGAGGTCCACGCGCTCGCCGCCGCGCTGCGGGCGCGGCACGTGGAGGGCGTCGCGGACGTCGTGCCCGCGGCGCGCACGGTCCTCGTGCTGCTCGACGACGCGGCGACCACCGCGGACCTGGGCCGCGTCGAGGGTGAGGTCCGGGCGGCCTGGGCCGCGGTCGCCCGACGCGCGGACGGGGGAGCGGGCGTCGCCTCGCACGCCGGTGCGCCGGGCGGCGTGGCGCCGGGGGAGGACGTGGGCCCGGGAGAGGCGGCGGTCGTCGAGATCCCCGTCGTCTACGACGGGGACGACCTGCCCGACGTCGCCGCGTGGGCCGGCCTGTCGGTCGCCGAGGTCGTCGCACGCCACACGGGACGCGAGTACGTCGTCGCGTTCGGCGGCTTCATGCCGGGCTTCGGGTACCTGAGCCAGGTGGACCCGGCCATCGCCGCACCCCGCCTCGCGACGCCCAGGACGCGCGTGCCCGCGGGGTCGGTCGCGCTCGCGGGGGACCTCACGGCGGTCTACCCGCGTGCGACGCCGGGCGGTTGGCGCCTGCTCGGGCGGACGGACGTCGAGCTCTTCGACGTCGACCGCGACCCGCCCGCGCTGCTCACCGCGGGCACGAGGGTGCGGTTCCGTGCGGTCGAGCGGCTGCACGACGACGAGCCCGGCGCTGCGTCCGAGGGGGACGGGATCAGGGTCGGTGGTGACGACGGTGATGACGGTGACGGGCTGGTGCGGGGCCGTGATCACCTCGGTGTCGGTGTCGTCCGTGCCGGGGCCGGTGGCCTGGGGCGATCCCTCCAGGACGCACCCGTGCACGGCAGTCCCGGCGCCGCCGAGCGGACCGCCCCGGTCGGGCACCACGAGCCGCGCGGTGTCGAGGTCCTCGCTCCCGGGCTCCTCACGCTGATCGAGGACGGGGGACGCCCGGGGTGGTCCGCCGCCGGCGTCGGGCGGTCGGGCGCCGCGGACCGGGGCGCCCTCCGCCTGGTGAACCGGCTGCTCGCGAACGACGAGTCGGCGGCCGTGCTCGAGGTGACGCTCGGTGGGCTCGCCGTGCGGTTCCACGAACGGGCGACGTTCGCCCTCGCGGGAGCGCCGGCGCCCGCGACGCTCGACGGCACCCCGGTCGGGATGCAGGCGCTCCTCCGCGCGCGGCCCGGATCGGTACTGAGGCTGGGCTTCCCCGTCCGTGGAACGCGTACGTACGTCGGTGTGCGTGGCGGGTTCGCCGCGTCTGCGGTGCTCGGGTCGCGCTCGTACGACGTCCTTGCCGAGCTCGGCCCGGCCCCGCTGCGCGCGGGTGACCTCGTGGCGATCGGGCCGCGGCCCTCCGCCCTGCCGGTCGTCGACCTGGTGCCCGTGGGACTCGTGCCCTCGGCGACGAGCGACGTGGGGGTCGCCCTGGAAGTGCGTGCGGGGCTGCGTTCCGACTGGTTCGGCGGCGACGCCTGGGCCGCGCTGCTGGCGGGCGAGTTCGAGGTCTCGAACGCGAGCAACCGCGTGGGGCTGCGCCTCTCGGGCCCGACGATCCACCGTCGCGGCGGTGAGCTGCCGAGCGAGGGACTCGTGCCCGGCGCGATCCAGGTCCCGCCCGACGGGAACCCCGTGCTGTTCCTGCGGGACCATCCCGTCACGGGCGGCTACCCGGTCATCGCGGTGGTCGCTGCGGACGCTCTCGACACCGCGGCGCAGCTCCGGCCTGGGGACAAGGTCTCGTTCCGGTCCGCGCGATCGGCGCCGTCCGGTCCGTGATGCAGGCGGGCCGGCCGTGAGCCACCGGCGCCGCGGATGCTCGTCCCTGCGTGCCGCCCGCCCGGAGCAGGGGGAGGGGGCGACGGGGTGCCGAGCCGGACGGAGTTGACGGAGCCGAGGCGCACCACGTAATGTTCTCGAAGTCAGCCCGGCAGGGAGGAACAGACACCACTGCGAAGCTCCTCGGAGCCGCCGCGAAGTGGCTGGAACCCCCGGGTGACCACCCTGAAGATCTTGACGAGGCACTCGTGCGTCGCTCGATGATCGCCTGGGAGGTCGGCTCAGGTAGATCTTCTTCACCGGAAACGGTGGGTTGAGAAGCCGGAAAGAGTCTGGTAGATTAGAGAAGTTGCCCCGAGTGAAGTCCTGGAAACGGGTTGGAGTCGGTGCGTGTCGGTTGCTTGAGAACTCAACAGTGTGCTTGATAGTTAATGCCAATTGTCCTGCATGGGCGCATGGTGTGCACCTTCGGTGTGTGTTGTGTGTTCGTGTTGAGACTTCTTATTTGGTATGAATTGAAAACGTCATGTTTTCGGTTTGTAGCCATGATTATGGACCTTCGGGTCCGCTTCGTATGGTTGTTAGCC
>NZ_MAQA01000036.1 GCF_001692445.1 Oerskovia enterophila
GTCGAGGAGCCGCCCGTGGCCCCACCGCCCCCCGCCTCGCCCGACGCGCCGGACTGCTCGGTGCTCAAGTGCATCGCCCTGACGTTCGACGACGGCCCCGGCAAGTACACGTCCCAGCTCCTCGACACCCTCGCCGAGAAGCAGGCCAGGGCCACGTTCTTCCTCGTCGGGCGGTCGGTCCAGGCGAACCCCGACCTGGTGCGTCGCGAGGTCGCGGAGGGGCACGCCGTCGGGAACCACACGTGGTCCCACCCCGACCTGTCGAAGCTCGGCACCGACCAGATCTCGCAGGAGCTGCAGTCGACCGCGGACGCGGTCGAGGCCGCGTCGGGCGTCCGACCGACGCTCGTACGGCCTCCGTACGGCGCGACGAGCGATACTGTGACGAGTGTCCTCTCCCAGCGCAACGAGCCGGCGATCCTGTGGAACGTCGACACCGAGGACTGGAAGAACAAGGACTCGGCCATGACCTCGGAGCGGGCCCTCGCAGGTGCCCGACCTGGGGCGATCCTGCTGATGCACGACATCCACGCCTCGACCGTGTCGGCCGTGCCCGGCATCGTGGACAGCCTGCGGGCTGCTGGTTACACGCTCGTGACCGTGCCCGATTTGCTCGGTCATGACCTGGTTGGGGGACACAAGTACTTCAATCGTTAGCAACAGGGGTAGCACAGTCGGAGTAACCCCTGTACCGTTACCGGTGAGATTGCAGTGCCTCGCTTGTCCTTGCGCAACGGCCCCATGCCACCGCGAACCTTGTTACCCAAGAGTTGACGACGAACACCGTGATGTTCGGCTCCAGATCATGGAGCTGTTTGAAACTCTAGAAGGAGATCCCCATGGCATTGGGAACCGTGAAGTGGTTCAACGGCGAGAAGGGCTACGGCTTCATCGCACCTGAGGACGGCAGCGCCGACGTGTTCGCGCACTACTCCGCCATCCAGACGCAGGGCTTCCGCTCGCTCGAGGAGAACCAGCGCGTCGAGTTCGACGTGACGCAGGGCCCCAAGGGCCCGCAGGCGGAGAACATCCGCCCGCTCTGATCTCACTCGCCTCCGGGCGTAGCTGATCATTGAACGAGTGCCCCCGACCGGTTCGCCGGTCGGGGGCACTCGTGCGTCCAGGACCAGGTACCCCTGTGCCTGGTCCTGGACGCCGTGGTAGAACTGAGAACGGTCCAGAGGACCAGCGAACCGCCCTCCGGCGTGCTGGTCCGGCAACCGCGCGACGCGCACGGTGCTCCCGGAGGAAGACCCGCCCCCACACCCGTGGGGGAAGAGCGAGCAGCCCCACGCCGCAGCGCTCGTCCTCGTGCCCCTCGCCCTGGGCCTCGCCCGGGTGGGTGCCCGCACGCGGGTGAGCTCCGCCGTCGGGCACGGAGAGAAGGAGCACCATGGCCCAGCACGTCATGGAACGCCGGGCGAGCACCGCCCCCTGTCCCGTACCGACTGTGTGCGACCGGTACGACACCGGGCACCTCCTGCACCCCGTCCACGCACGCATGCTGGGCAACCGGCCCTGGGGCTGGCGCGACGGCACGGTCCGCGCGGTACGACCGGTCGACGGAGGCGTCGAGGTCGTCGTCGAGTACACGACGGGTGAGGGGGCGTGCCGCGTGTGGCACCACACGGGGCTCGACCTGGCCGACGGGCTGACCGTGCGCGTGCACGAGCAGTACCACGCGCTCGAGCTCGCGGGACAGCCGCTCAACGTCCGGCTCCTGGGTGGGGTGGGCTGCGTGCCGGAGCCCGCTCCCCGCTGAGTGCATGGTTCGGCAGCGGCTCGCCGGGCGTGTCGCTGCCGAACCACGCACTCGACGGAACGGAGGGGCGGCGAACCGCGTTGAACCGGTGAGGGCACCCGCCCTCGACGGTTCGACCAGAAGGACACGCTCATGGGATTCCTCGACCGCCTCCTCGGCCGCACCCCGCAGGACGAGGGGATGCCGCGCCGCCACGCGACCTACGACGGCCACGAGTCCCCCGTGTACGGCACCCCGCCCCCCGCTCCGACGGGTCCGGGGCGCAGCGAGGACGACGTCGCGATCGACCGCTACCGCTACCTGCTGCGCACGGCTCCCCCCGAGGCCGTCGAGCAGGCGCACACCGAGGCGTTCGAGCGGCTCACGCCCGAGCAGCGGCGCCGCGTGCTCACCGACCTGGGCGAGAACCTGCCGCCCGCCGAGCGCACGACCTCCGACGACCCGCAGTCGCTCGCCCGCATGGCGACCCGCGCCGAGATGCGCAACCCCGGCACGCTCGAGCGGTCGTTCGGCGGCCGGCAAGGGGTCGGCGGCCCGGGCGGGCCCGGCATGGGCTCGATGATCG
The DNA here is from genome assembly GCF_001692445.1 of Oerskovia enterophila. GTDB lineage: Bacteria > Actinomycetota > Actinomycetes > Actinomycetales > Cellulomonadaceae > Oerskovia > Oerskovia enterophila. Next base: position 2,328 of record NZ_MAQA01000036.1, read on the forward strand.
GCTCGAGCATGCTCGGCACCATCGCGGGCGTCGTGATCGGCTCCGCGGTCGCCAACATGATGTTCGGCCCGATGTTCGGCGACCCGACCGCGAACCTCGCGAGCGACGGCGGGGCGGGCGGCGAGGGGGATCCCGGAGCAACCGAGGCCGACCCTGGAGCGGGCGACACGGGCGGTGAGGTCACCGAGGCCGGAGGGGACCTCGGCGGTGACTTCGGGGGGTTCGGCGACTTCGGTGGTGGGGACTTCGGAGGGTTCGGGGACTTCTGAGCCCTGACCCGCCGTCGAGTGCGTGGTTCGGCAGCGACTCGCCCGGCGTGTCGCTGCCGAACCACGCACTCAGCGGAAGCCCGGCCGCTACCGAGCAGCCCCCGACTGGCACAGCCCGATGAACGCGCCCAGCTCGGCGAGCTCCTCGGGGTGCTGCGGCAGATAGTCGGTGAGCCGGTGCGAGCGGACCACGACGGCGCACCACTGGCCCCGCGAGACCGCGACGTTCACGCGGTTGCGGGACAGCAGGAACTCCATGCCGCGCGGCACGTCCTCACGCGCCGAGGCCGTCATCGAGACGATCGCGACGGGCGCCTCCTTGCCCTGGAACTTGTCGACCGTGCCCACGCGCACGTCCCCCAGCCCCGCGGCCTGGAGCGCGTGCCGCACGGTCCAGACCTGCGCGTTGTAGGGGGCCACGACGACGAAGTCGTGCTGGTCGAGCAGGCGCGAGCCGGCGGCGGCCCCACCGTGGGAGCCTGCGGCGCCCCCGCCCCGCCCGCCCGGGTACCAGGTGGTCCCGAGCAGCGCCTGGACCTGGCGCACGATCTCGTGGGCCTCCTCGACCGAGGACACCGCGTTCCCTGCGTGCTCGACCTCGACCACGTGCACGCCGGGCTCGACCCCCACGAGCAAGCGTTCGCCCGCGGCCGCCTCTGCGTGCAGCAGGCCCTCGTACGCGAGCTCGGACACCGCGTCGCACAGCGCCGGGTGCATGCGCCAGGACCGCGCGAGGAAGTAGCCGAACTCCGGTGGCAGCACGTCGTGCCCTCCGCCGGCACGGGTCAGCCAGCCGAGGGCCGACTGGTCGACCGGCTCGGGGTGCTGCCCCTGCGAGACCTGCGGGAGCTGCTGCGGGTCGCCCAGGAGCAGGAGCCGCTGCGCGGCCCGCGAGACCGCGACGGTGTTCGCGAGCGAGAACTGCCCGGCCTCGTCGATCACGAGCAGGTCCAGCTCGCCGTCGCCGAACCGCTCGACGTGCGCGAAGTCCCAGGCCGTCCCGCCGATCACACCGGGACCTTCCGCGACGAAGGCCGAGGTCTGCGCGGAGTCCACGAGCCGCCAGGGGACGAGCCGCGAGCCCTCGGGCAGGTCCGCCGCGGCGACGTCGTCGGCCAGGCCGGAGCCCACGTCGCGCCCGACCCTCGACACGTCACGCCCCTTGGGGCCCGAGGCCTTCTTGCCCACGCGGTCCGCAGCGACGCCGCCCTTGGTGATGACGCCCGCGAGGACGTTCTCGACGACGTCGTGCGACTGCGCCACGACACCCACTCGCCAGCCCTCGGCGACGAGGCGGCCGATCACCTTCGAGGCGAGGTGGGTCTTCCCGGTGCCGGGAGGACCCTGGACGCCGAGGTAGGACCCGTCGAGGTCGCGGACGGCGTCCGTGACGGCGTCGATGTACCGCTCGGGGCCGTCCGCCAGGGCCGGGAGCGGACCGCCCGACCTCGTGCGCGGCGGGCGCCGGCGCAGCAGGTCGAGCGCAGGGTGGTCGGGAAGCACCAGCGGGGCCTCGACCCCAGCGGGGTTCTGGCCCTGCACGAGCGTCGCGAGCGCTCGGATCGAGGCCTCCTGCTGCGGCGTGGGCAGCACCTGGCCCACCGTCAGCGCCATGGGCAGCACGTCGTGCGTGGCGGCCCCCTTGGGGACGGGCATCCGCACGTCGAGGACGTCGACCTCCCGGCCGCTCGCGAGCCGCCCGCGCTCGACGCCGTGCACGCGCACGCTCCCCGTCGACCAGCGCACCGCGCCGTGCGCGGGCTCGATCCCGTCGGGAGCAGGTCCCTCGAAGAGCGCGGTCGCGCCCTCGTAGCCCGCCTTGAGCTCGGTGCCGTCGGGCAGCTCGCCGAAGAGCCGCAGACGACGCGACGGGTTGCTGCGCGGCGTCGCCCGGGCCCAGTCCTCGATCACCTCGGCCCGCTCCACGACGAAGTACGACCGGGGCGTCTGCCACTCGTCCACGGGGTCCTTCAGCCGGGAGAAGTACTCCTGCCAGAAGGGCTTGGCCTCGCGCCAGTAGTACCCGACCCCTGCGCCCAGGAGCGCAACGGCCTCCTCGTCGTCGGTCCGCCCGGCACCCGAGCGGCCGTCCACGCCGCCCGCGAGCCCCCGCACGTCGAGCTCGACCTGCTCGGCCTCGGCGCGCTTGGCCCGGCGCGCCACCTCGGCGTCGCTGAGCTCGAGGGCGGGCGGCAGGTCGTCCTCCCACCCGTTGCCCGCCGGGGGCGTCGTCCGTACGTCGCTCGTCGCGGGGGCCGTGCGTCCGGCGAGGCCCAGCAGGAACTCGTGCAGCCGCAGGGTCGAGAGGCAGTCGTACTCGTTGTAGTCGGCGATGCCGCGCAGCAGCCTGGCCGCCTCCTCGTCGTCGCCCGCGTCGCGCGCGGCGCACCAGGTCGCGTAGGCCACGACCGACGCGGCGGCGTCGGTCACGTCGCCGCCGCGGAGCTGGTCGCCCATGTACAGCGGTTCGAGCTTCTTGATCGAGTACGACGGCGCCGAGACCTTGAGCGAGTGGCGCACGGTCGCGTAGAGGTCGACGAGCACGCCCTGGCGCAAGAGGTCGTCGACCTCCTGCTCGTAGACCCCGTGGCGGGCCGCGATCGACAGCAGGTGGGTCTTCTCGTAGGACGCGTAGTGGTAGACGTGCAGCCCGGGGTACTGGGCGCGTCGCTTGGCCAGGTAGTCGACGAAGTCGACGAGCGCCTGCTTCTCCTGCTCCAGGTCGTGCGCCCAGAACGCGTGGAAGGGCGGTACCTCCCCCGAGGTGCCGGGTCGCTCGACGAGACCGAACAGGTAGTCGATGTTCCACGTGATGTCGCCGGTCGCAGGGTCCGTGACCGACCACAGCGGGTCGCCCTCGAAGTCGAAGAACACGTCACCCGGATCCGGCGGGGGCAGGGCGCGCAGCGGTGCGGGGTCGACGACCACGTAGGACAGCGTGTGCTGCTCGGTCCCGGCGCCGCCCGGGGCGTCCTCGGCGCCATGAGCGACCGCCCCCTCCCCGGACGCGCTGCGGGGGCTGCTCGCGTCGAGATCCCCCACCCCGGTGGCCGCCCGAGTGCTCCACATGACCGACCCGCTGGGACCGGGGCCCAGGCCCGGCACCTCGCCCCCGTCCGCCGGCACGTCGACCAGCCCGGCCTGGAGCCGGGCCTGGACCCGCAGCGTCTCGAAAGTGCGCGCCGCGAGCCCGCGCGGCGGGGTCGTGGCCGACGCGAGCTGGGTCATGGTGGTGATGCCACCCGCGCGGAGCCTCACGCGCTGGGTGCTGCGCAGGCCCGCGACGCGGAGCAGGTCGTCGTGCTCCTCGACCTGCTGGGCGCAGAACCCGCACGTCCCGCACTGCCGCAGCCCGGGCGCGTCCCAGCGGACCGGCTCGCCGGCCGCGCGGTGCGCGTCCAGCAGGTGCAGCAGCTCGGCGCGCCGCTCGCGGAACACGGGCAGGACGTCCGCGAGCCGGTGGTCGGTCACGGCCCGCGTGCCGAGGATCAGGTGCAGCACGGGCGACGTCTCGACGCCGGCTGCCAGGAGCTGGTCGGCGTAGGCGGCGAGCTGGAGCAGCGCGGGGACCTTGGCGCGCCGCGCGAGCTTGGCGTCGTACACCGCGTACACGGGGCCGGCCGCACCCGGCGCGCCGGGCCCTCCCAGGGTGCCCGACGTCGTCGGGCCGGCGGGGAGCAGGGGGACGTGGGCCGCCCGGCTGTCCGTGCGGATCAGGAAGTCCGCGCGGCCGTGGAAGCGGCCGTCGAAGAACGAGCCCTGGTAGACGACCTCCACCCCGTCCCGCAGGGCCGCGAGCGTCGCGGCGTGCGCGGCCACGAGGTCCTCGCGGCGCACGGTGCGCGGCACGGGGATCTCCCGGACCGCGTCAGCACCCACGAGGTCCACGAGCCCGGCGAGGACGTGCTGCTCGTGCACGTCGCCCAGGGTCGCGGTGCGTTCGAGCATGTCGTCGACCTCGACCGCACCGCGGGCAGCGCGCCCCGTCTTCTCGTCGAGCGTGCGCAGCAGGCGGTACTCGCACTCGCTCGCCGCGACGAGGTCGCTCGCGGAGAACACGAGCAGCTCCCCCGCGGACGGGTCCTGCTGGTCCATCAGGAACACGACGACTCCTCGAGATCGCTCACGCGCGCTGCCGATCACCCGTGGAGGCTGCCGATCGGGGGCCGCCGCACGCGTCTCGGCCCGGTTCCTTTGTACCCGGCGCCGCTGACAGGGCACGGAATTAGCGTCAACGGGCCGATCTGCAGCATAGTGAGCGCGCTGGAACTGTCGAAGGAGCTCTCCCATGGCCGTACATTTCAACCCGCCGCCCGGCTGGTTGGTACCTCCCGGTTTCGCCCCTTCGTCCGACTGGCATCCCGACCCGGCCTGGCCGGCCGCGCCCCAGGGCTGGGTCTTCTGGGTGGAGTCCGCCCATGCTGTCCCCGCGCCGCCGGCGCCGCCCGCGCCGCCCGCCTCGGGGGCCGAGGCCTGGTCCCGCGAGACGCCGGGGGGCGGGATCCCCGTCCTCTTCCAGACCGCGGTCGCGCCCGGAGCCTCGGTAGCGCCCTCGCCCGCTGACTCCACGCACGTCATGGCCCCCGTCACGTCTCCCGGGGACGGGACGCCCGCCGTCGGGCCGACGAGGCGGTCCCGCCGCGACGTGAGCGCTCCCGCGCCCGCGGAGGCACCCTCCTCGACCATGATCCTGCCGGTCGTCGCAACCGCTGCAGCCCCGCCCGTCGCGGCCACGAGCGCCGCCCAGGTCGACGGGCCCGCAGTCGCCGTCGGGACTGCTGCCTCGCCCGCAGGGCCCACTCCTGCCGCCGACCGGGGGCCGCTCGCGATCTTCTCGAGCGACGACGAGGAGCGCGAGGAGCGGACGTACATGCGCTGGCTCCTGCCCCTCGGGATCGGCGTGGGTTGCCTCGCCGTGGGGCTGCTCATCGGCCTCGGCGTAACGCTCAAGGCCCAGTCGGAGGCCGGGGACGCCACCGCGGCGGCCGCCCTCACGACCGAGCAGATGGCCGCCGAGCGCGAGAAGCTCGACGCCGAGCGAGCCGACCTCGAGACGCAGCTCGCCGGGATCGCCGCCTCGACCGAGGCCGTCACGGCCCGTGAGACCGCCGCGACCACCAAGGAGGCCGAGCTCGACGCGCGCGACGTCGCGCTCGACGACCGCGAGGTGGCGATCGCGGAACGCGAGGCCGCGGTGCAGGACAACGGCGACGACGGGAACGACGGCGGCTGGGACTCGGGCAAGGTCAACGGCATCTACCTGACGTGCGAGGCCGCGAAACGCGAAGGGAAGACGCCGCTCAAGAAGGACGACGCGGGCTTCAACCCGGCGCTCGACTGGGACGGCAACGGGGTGGCCTGCGAGCGCTGACCGGCTCTCGCCGGCGGGCGCCGCGGCCCCTCTCGTGGTGGTACGACGGACGTGGCCCCTGGACCGAGCGGTCCAGGGGCCACAGCTCACGCTCGACAGGCGCGGACGGTTACAGCACGTGCGCCAGGAACTCCCGGGTCCGCTCCTCGCGCGGGTTCGTGAGCACCTCACGCGGGTCGCCCTGCTCGACGATCACGCCGTCGTCCATGAAGACCACGTGGTCGCCGACCTCGCGCGCGAAGCCGATCTCGTGGGTCACGACGATCATCGTCATGCCGCTCTCCGCGAGGTCGCGCATGACCGCGAGGACCTCGCCCACGAGCTCGGGGTCGAGCGCCGACGTCGGCTCGTCGAACAGCATGAGCTCGGGGTCCATCGCGAGCGCCCGCGCGATCGCGACCCGCTGCTGCTGACCACCGGAGAGCTGCGAGGGGTAGTGGTCGACGCGGTCGGACAGGCCGACCCGGGCGAGCAGCTCCGCGGCCCGCGCCCTGGCCTGCGCCCGCGACAGCCCACGCACCTGCACGGGGGCCTCCATGACGTTCTGGAGGGCCGTCATGTGCGGGAACAGGTTGAAGCGCTGGAACACCATGCCGATGCGCGAGCGCTGGGTCGCGATGACCTTGGGGTGCAGCCGGTGCAGGCGCTTCTTGCCGTTCTTCTCGACCTCGCGGTACCCGATGAGGTCGCCGTCGACGTAGATGCGCCCCGCCGTGAGGTCCTCGAGCTCGTTGATGCAGCGCAGCAGCGTCGACTTGCCCGAGCCCGAGGGGCCGAGCACCACGCACACCGAGCCTCGCGGCACCTCGAGGTCCACGCCCTTGAGGACGTGCACGTCACCGAACATCTTGTGCACCCCGGCGATCTCCACCATGGGGGCGGCGGACGCGTCGGCGCGTGCCGCCGTCGGGCCTGACGCCGAGGCGGAGGACGGGGTCGAAGCCCCCGACGGGCGGTCGAGAGCGTCCGCGGTCACGGGGTCACCTCCAGGAAGGGGTCGGCGTTCGCGGTCGTGCCCGACGCCGCTATCGCCTCCTGCTTGCTCGGCTTCTTGGGGCCCTTGCCCGGCTTGCGACGGCGGCTCGTGCCCGTCGACGAGCCGAACCCGCGCCCGTAGTACTGCTCGATGTAGTGCTGGCCGACCATGAGGATGCTCGTGATCAGCAGGTACCAGATCGCCGCGACCATGAGCAGCGGGATCGGCAGGAAGATGCGGTTCGCGATCGCGTTCGACGCGAACGTCAGGTCCAGGCTGAACGGCACCGCGAGGACCAGCGACGTGGTCTTGAGCATCGAGATGGTCTCGTTGCCCGTCGGCGGCACGATCACGCGCATGGCCTGCGGCAGGATGATGCGCCGCAGGATCTTGCCGTCCTTCATGCCCAGGGCCTTCGCGGCCTCGGCCTGGCCCGGGTCCACCGAGCCCAGGCCCGCGCGGACGATCTCCGCGAGGTACGCGGCCTCGTTGAGCGCGAGCCCCAGGATCGCCGCGCGTGCCGCGGTGATGAGGTCGGCCGTGTCGAACACGAACCACTCGGGCCCGAACGGGACGCCCAGGCTCAGCTTGGGGTACAGCACCGAGATCAGTCCCCAGAACACGAGCTGGGTGTAGATCGGGGTACCGCGGAAGAACCAGATGTAGAACCAGCTCGTCGCCCGCATGACCGGGTTGTCCGAGCGCCGCATGACCGCGAGGATCACCGCGAGCACGACGGCGATGGCCATCGAGGAGAACGTCAGGATGAGGGTCCAGCCCACGCCGCGCATGATCTGCACGTCCCGCAGGTAGAGCCAGACGACGTCCCACCGGAACTTCTCGTTCGTGACCAGACCGTGGACGGCCATGGCCGCCAGGACCAGGAGGACCACGGCCGCCGCCCAGCGTCCTGGCCGGGGCACCGGGACCGCGTGGATGCGCTCCGGGATCCGGTCGGCAGGCGCGGACGCCGTGCCGAGGCTCGACGAGCCCCCGCCCGGCGATCCGTCGGGCGATGGGGTGCTGGGCGGCTGGGCCATGGCTACCTCTGTTCTGTCAGGGGATCAGCTCAGGAGACCACGGGGTTGAGCTCGGCCGTGGTCACCGCACCGGAGGCGTTGCCCCAGGTGTCGAGGATCGTCGTGTAGTCGCTGTCGTCGATGAGCTTCTGGACCGCGGCCTGGACGGCCTGCGCGAGCGCGGTGTCGTCCTTGGCGATCGCGATGCCGTGCAGCGAGTCGGCGAAGATGTCGCCGAGCTGCTCGATCTGGCCACCCGTCTGGGTCACGGCGTAGGCCACGACCTGCGAGTCCGCGTACATGACGTCGGCCTTGCCGCCCACCAGGTTGGTCGTCACGTCGGCCTGGCTCGCGTAGCGCAGCGGCGTGATGTCGGGCTTGCCCGCGGCCTCGCAGTCCGCCATGAGGCCGTCGAGGGCCTCGTCCTCGACCGTGCCGGTCTGGACGGCGATGCTCAGTCCGCACACGTCGGTGGGGTCGACGTCCTTGGGGTTGCCCTGCGCCACCGCGAACGCCTCGCCCGCGCGGAAGTAGCTGACCATGTTGACCTCGGCCAGGCGCTCGGGCGTGATCGTGAAGCCCGAGACCCCGATGTCGTACTTGCTGCCGATCGCCGGGATGATCGACGCGAAGTCGGCGTTGGTGACCTCGACGTCGAGGCCCAGGACGGCGCCGACGGCCTTGGCCAGGTCGACGTCGTAGCCGACGATCGTCTTGCCGTCGTCACCGATGAACTCGGCCGGGGCGTAGGTGGCGTTGGTGCCGACGGTCAGGAGGCCGGCCTCGACGACGTCGGCCGGGAGCATCGCGGCGATCGTCTCGTCCTTGGCGATGGTCGACGGGTCGAACGTCGCGGCCGACGAGCCGCCGGCGGTCGGGCTCGCGGCCGAGTCCGTCGAGGCGTCGGTGCACGCCGTGAGAGCGAAGGTCGCGACGAGGGCGGTCAGGGCGGTGAGGGCAGGCAGCCTGCGCATGGGGGTCTCCCGTTTCATGGTGATGAGCTCCGGCGCCGACCTCAGGGGGGTGGGTCGTGACACCGTGCAACGCGGGCAGCACGGAGCGGCGCCGCACCGTTGCCCTCCCAGTTTCCCGTGCGGGCGCCCCGACTGGCAAAACGACGCCGTCCTGCTGGGAGCCGGGTGCTCGCCGGGCAGCGGCCCGGGCACCGGACCCGAGGGCGGCCGGGCAGCTCCGTGGAGCGGCTCGGCCGTCGTCGGACCCGGCACCTCTCGACCGGTACCGCGCTCGCCTACCTCGCTCTGCTCAGGAGACCGGCGGGTTGACGACCGACTCGTCGAGGGCCCCCGCGTCGTTGCCCCACGAGGCCAGGATGTCGGTGAACGTGCCGTCCTCCATGAGGACCGTGAGCGCGGCCTGGATCGCGGCCGCGAGCTCGGTGTCCGCTTTCGCGGTCACGATCCCCTGGGGCGCGGAGTCGAACACGTCGCCGATCTGCTCGATCTCACCGTTCGTCTGCTCGATCGCGTAGGACACGATGGGCGAGTCGGCGTACATGATGTCGGCCTTGCCGCCCACGAGGTTGGTGGTCGCGTCGGCCTGGTTGTCGTAGCGCAGGACCTCGAGCGGCTGCTCACCGTCCTCGACGCACGTCGAGCTGATCTCGTCGGCGCCCTCGTCCTCGACCGTGCCGGTCTGCACCGCGACGGTCAGGCCGCAGATGTTCGCCGGGTCGACGTCCTTGGGGTTGCCCTTCTGGACCGAGAACGCCTCGCCCGCGTTGAAGTAGCTGACCATGTTCGCCTCGGCCATGCGCTCGGTCGTGATGGTGAACGACGAGATGCCGACGTCGTACTTGCTGCCCAGCGCCGGGATGATCGCCGGGAAGTCGGCCGACTCGATCACGACCTCGAGCCCCAGGACCGCGCCCACGGCCGTGATGATGTCGATGTCGTAGCCGACCGGTGTCCGGCCGTCCGCGTCGATGAACTCGGCAGGTGCGTACTCCGTGTTGGACGCGACGACGAGCTTGCCCGCGCTCGCGATGTCGGCCGGCAGCAGGGCCGCGGCCGCGTCGTCCTTCTGGACCGACGTGAGGTCGAAGGGAGCTGCCGTGGAGGTCTCGCCCGCGGAACCGGTCGACGGGGAGTCGGTGGGCTGCGAGGCGTCGGTGCAGGCCGTGAGGGCCAGGGTCGCCGCGGCCGTGAGGGCGACGAGGAGAGGCATCTTGCGCATGAGAGCTCCGATCGGGTGGGGACGTCGTGGCGCGCCACTCTAGGGGCGATACGTCTCGCTCGCGTCACGTAAGGGTTTCGGTTCGGCACCTAGCCCTGACCCGCCCGACCGCGTCGCGCCCCCGGATGGGCCCGACGCCTCGGTCGGCACGCACCCGATCAGCCCTTCGTCAGCCGTTGAGCGGCGACATGTCCAGGTACCGGTCACCCGCCGCGGCCCCGGCCGGGAGCACCGCGTCGAGCGCCGCGAGGTCCTCGGGAGCGAGCTCGACGGCCGCCGCGGCGACGTTCTCCTCGAGGTACCGAACCCGCTTGGTGCCGGGGATCGGGACGACGTCGTGCCCCTGCGCCAGGACCCAGGCCAGAGCGAGCTGCCCGGCCGTGATGCCTCGCGCCGCCGCGAGCGCACGGACCTGGGCCACGAGCGCGAGGTTGGCGTCGAGCGCGTCGCCCACGAAGCGCGGGTTGGTCCTGCGGTAGTCGTCCTCGGTGAGCCCGTCGACCGACGAGATGGTCCCCGTGAGGAAGCCGCGCCCGAGGGGCGAGTACGGGACGAGCCCGATGCCCAGCTCGCGCAGCGTCGGCAGGATCTGCGCCTCGACGTCGCGCGACCACAGCGAGTACTCGGTCTGGAGAGCGGTGAGGGGGTGCACGGCGTGCGCGCGCCGGACGGTCTCGGGCGCGGCCTCGGACAGGCCGAGGTGGCGGACCTTGCCCGCCTGGACGAGCTCGGCCATGGCGCCCACGGTGTCCTCGATGGGCACGTCGGGGTCGACGCGGTGCTGGTAGTAGAGGTCGATGTGGTCGAGGCCCAGCCGCTGCAGGCTGCCGTCGACGGCCTGGCGCACGTACTCGGGTCGTCCGTCGATGGTCCGGTCGCCCGCGCTCGCCCCGGCTCGGGAGATCCCGAACTTGGTCGCGACCACGACGTCGTCGCGGGCCACGCCCGAGCTGCGCAGCGCGCGGCCCACGAGGCGTTCGTTGGTGTGCGGGCCGTACATGTCGGCCGTGTCGAGGAGGGTCACGCCCAGGTCGAGCGCGCGGTGGATCGTGGCGATCGAGGTCTCGTCGGTGGTCGAGCCCTCGCCGCTCGTCGCGCCGTAGAAGGCCGACATGCCCATGCAGCCGAGGCCCACGGCCCCGACCTCGAGCAGTGTCCCGTTCTCGGTGCTGCCGAGCGTGTGGGTGGGAAGGTGCCGAGCTGCGGTGGTGTCCGTCATGACTCCAGCGTGCGACTTCGAGTGCGCTCGAGGTCAAGAGGACGGCCGTCGTCAGCGGTCCCCGGTCCGCCCCTCGTAGACGTCGATCTTGCGCTCGATCGCCGCGAGGTGCTCCTGCACGGACGCGAGCTCGGCGCGCACGCGCTCGCGGTGCGCGTGCAGCAGACGCAGCCGCTCGACCTCGTTGCCCTGGCCCGCGCGGACCAGGTCCGCGTACGCGCGCACCTCACGGATCGGCATGCCCGTCCCACGTAGCCGCGTGAGGAGCACGAGCCAGTCGAGGTCACGAGGCGTGTAGCGCCGGTGCCCGGACGGGGCACGCTCGACCGCGTCGAGCATGAGCCCGTCGCGCTCGTAGTAGCGCAGGGTGTGGACGGTGAGGCCCGACGACGCGGCCGCTTCAGCGATGGTCAGCGCCGTTCCCGGGGCGAGAGCGGTCATGGGTCCAGCGTGCCACGGCGGCGCCGTGCGGGTGCCGGGTGCAGGGGTGCTGATGTCGGACCGGGCACCGGTCAGGACGGTACGTGCTCGACGCCCCAGTGCGCCGCGAGGCGTTCCGCCTGGACCTCGAACCCGCGCTGCTCGGCCCGGACGAGCGGCCGGAAGAGCTGGGTGTCGAGCCGCAGGGTGCGCGCCGTGAGCACGTGCCGCCACCGCCCCACGACCCGGCCCCCCACGGCGATCACGTGCAGGAACGGCGACTCCTCCGTGCCGGGGAGCCGGAGCGGCAGGACCGCGGGGGCCTCGACCGAGAGCGGGTCGCGGGCCAGGTCCCGGCTGTCCTTGTACGACACGAAGTACTCGTCGTACCCCTGGAGCAGGTCGACGTGTCCGTCCCCCGCGGCTGCGGTCAGGGGCGGGTCGTCGACCAGCCGCCACATGACCAGCCCCGCCGCCGCGTCCCCGGCGCCCACGACCTGCTCGACCTCGCCGCCCAGCGCCGCGAGCCCCTCCCGCGTACGGGTCATCGTGAGGCCCGACCAGCCCGCGAAGTCCTTGACCGTCGCGAGCCCCCGGCTGCGCAGGTAGCGCCGCAGGAGCTCGGTCAGCGCCGCATCCTCGTCGAACGTCGCCCCGAGGGGCCCGTAGCCGGCGGGCACACGCTCGTCGAACGCCGCGTACGTCTGCTGCCTGCCGCGCAGCGCGCCGCTGATCACGACCCGGTCGAGCTCGGCCCGCATCAGGATGTACGTGAACGGGATGCCGGTCGACGGCAGCCCGTGCGACGCGAGCAGCTCCGCGAGCTCGGCCCGGGTCCGGTGCCGGCCGCTCGCGACGGCCTCGGCGAGCAGGTCGGTCGCGGCCGCGTCCTGCGCGGGCCCGCCCAGGTCCGGGTAGTACGGACGGTTGAGGCGGTGCACCCGGGGCGCGGTGAGCTGCAGGAGCCAGCGGACGTCGTCGGGCAGGACGGTGTGCCACGTGGGGCGCAGGACGTGCGTGCGCAGCAGGTCCCCCGCGGAGAACGCCTCGCGCGCGGACGCCGCGGACGGCGTCCCCGCCGCGCGCTGCGCGACCCCCCACAGGGACGGGTGGAACTCCTGCGACTGGACGGCGCCCAGGTGCCCGACGACGTCGCGCAGGTTCGGGAGGCCGGCCCCCCGGAGGCCGTGCGCACCCAGCCGGGTCGCGACGACCGTGTCTGCGCCGGGCGGCGTCGCCCCTGCTCCCTCGCCGGCCACGCCGCTCACCGCCCCGGGATCACGACGCCGCGAGGTCCGCGAGCGCGACGTCCGTCCCGCTCAGCTCGACGCGGATCGCGCCGTCGGTGACCCCGACCGAGGTCAGCGTGACGCCCGTCGGGAGGTCGAGCGGGACCTGGAGGTTGGTCAGGAGGTTCGCGATCGGGCGAGGGAGGTCGGAGATCGTGATCGTCGCGGGCCCCAGGGTCAGGGCCGCGACGTCGACCGCGATGGTGTTGCCGTCGACGCGCGGCGTCAGCCGGGCCGAGAGGTCGACGCCCAGGACCGACATGCTCGCGACGAGCAGGTTCCCGTCGGTGCTGAACGTGACCGGGGACCCCGCTGCCTCGCTCGCGACCGCGTCGAGCGAGGACGGTGCGAGCAGCCCCGTCGCGGTGCCCGACTGCAGGACGTACGGGTCGCGCGTCGAGACGCCGCGGGCGTCGATGTGCAGGTCGGACACGGTGTAGCCGCCGAACGTCGCCGTCGCGGCCGTCCCGGTGACGTGCTCGAGCTCGCCGCCGACCACCTGCGTCAGGAACGGGAAGCCCTGGATGTCGAGGTTCGCGTCCGTGAGCTCGACGTCCCCCTGCTCCATGGACCGGACCGCGGCCCCCTCGGTCACGCGCACCGCGACGCGGTCGACCACGACGAGCACGAGCACCAGGACGACGAGCCCGCCGATCAACCACCACCATCGCTTCATCCGCCCACAGTAGGTGGCGAGGCTGGGCGTTGCCTCGGACGATGCGGATCCGTGACCTGCGGTGTCGCTCACGGCGGGCAGCTGCGTGGTGGTGCCGTCGCCCTGTCGTGCGCGTCCACCACGGACGTCGGGCGCCGCTGCCCGGGTCCTCCTGGTTCGCTGCGTTCACGGCGGCACGCCCCAGGTCGCGCCGATTAGGCTGAATGGATGACTCGTCCCGTGCGCATCGGTGTCCAGCTCCAGCCCCAGCATGCCGACTATCCCCAGATCCGTGACGCGGTGGCCCGCGCCGAGGACGCCGGGGTCGACGTGATCTTCAACTGGGACCACTTCTTCCCGCTCAGCGGCGACCCCGACGGCAAGCACTTCGAGTGCTGGACCATGCTCGGCGCGTGGGCCGAGCAGACGAGCCGGGTCGAGATCGGCGCGCTCGTCACGTGCAACAGCTACCGGAACCCCGAGCTCCTCGCGGACATGGCCCGCACGGTCGACCACATCTCGGGCGGCCGCCTGATCCTCGGGATCGGCGCCGGCTGGTTCGAGAAGGACTACGACCGGTTCGGCTACGAGTTCGGCACGGCGGGCTCGCGCATCGCGGACCTCGCCGACGCGCTCCCCCGCATCAAGGCCCGCTGGGCCGCGTCCAACCCGGCCCCCACGCGCGAGATCCCGATCCTCGTCGGGGGCGGGGGCGAGCGCAAGACCCTGCGCATCGTCGCCCAGCACGCGACCGCGTGGCACTCGTTCGGCGACGCCGAGACGCTCGCCCGCAAGAGCGCGATCCTCGACGAGCACGGCGCCGCCGTCGGGCGCGACACGGCCTCGCTCGTCGAGCGGTCCGTCGCGGTGAACCGTCCGCCCGCCGAGGTGGGCGACCAGCTCGTGGGCCTCGGCGCGACGCTCCTGACGGTCGGGGTCAGCGGCCCCGACTACGACCTCTCGCTCGTCGAGCAGTGGGTCGCCTGGCGCGACGCGCGCGCCGAGGGCTGACCTCCGGCAGGACGGGGCGCGCCGCGCACGCGGCGGCTGCGCCCCGTCTCAGCCACCGGACGCCGTACGCCGTCCGGGAACAACGGCCCGGCGGCGAGGGTTGCCGCAGTCATGGCCACCCCACCACCAGCGTCGTCCACCTCCGACGCGGTCTCCCACCTGTCAGCACCGTCGGCGCCGTCGGCTTCCGTACCCACCCGGGGCACGCGCATCACCGTCGGCTTCGTGCTGCTCCTGTCGGCGCTCACGGCGATCGGCCCGCTCACGATCGACCTGTACCTCTCGGCCTTCCCGCAGATCGTGCGGGAGCTCGGCACGACCGAGTCCCGCATCCAGCTCACCCTGACCGCGACGCTCGCGGGCCTCGCGCTCGGTCAGCTCCTCATCGGGTCGCTCTCCGACGCGATCGGGCGCCGCCTCCCGCTGCTGTCCGCCCTCTCGCTCTACGTCCTGGCCTCGGTCGGGATCGTGTTCGTCCAGTCGGTCGAGATGCTCACCGCGCTCCGGTTCGTCCAGGGCCTCACGGCCGCGGCAGGCATGGTCCTGTCGATGGCGATCGTGCGCGACAACTTCGAGGGCTTCCAGGTCGGCAAGGTCATCGCGCGGCTCATGCTGGTCGTTGGCGTCGCCCCGATCCTGGCTCCGACGATCGGTGCCCAGTTCCTGCGCATGGGCTCGTGGCGTCTGATGTTCGTCGCCCTCGCGGTGTTCGGCGTGCTGCTGCTGGTCCTCGCGGCCCTGCGGCTCAAGGAGTCGCTGCCCCCCGAGATGCGGCGGACGGGCGGCACGTCGGCGGCCCTGCGCTCGTACGGCTCGCTCGTGCGCGACTGGTCGTTCTTCGGCCTCGCGCTGCTCGGCGGGTTCTACATGGCCGCGATGTTCACGTACATCTCCGCGTCGACGTTCGTGTTCCAGGAGCAGTTCGGCCTGAGCGCCCAGCAGTACGCGATCATCTTCGGCGCGGGCGCGGTGTCCGTCACGATCGGCAGCCAGGTCAACGGCGCGCTCGTCGGGCGCGTGACGCCCGAGCAGATCCTGCGCGTCATCGTGCCCGTCGGCATGGTCCTCTCCGCAGGGCTGCTCGCCGCGACCCTGAGCGGCGCGGGGCTCCCGGTCCTGGTGGCCCTCATCGTCCTGACCCTGGGCACGGCCGGGTTCGTCATGCCCTCGGTCCCGGCGGTCGCGCTCGAGCGCAACGCGCACCGGGCCGGCAGCGCGGCAGCCCTGCTGGGCGCCATGCAGTTCGGCGTCGGTGCGGGCATCGCGCCGCTGACCGGGCTGATCGGCGGCGACGTCACGATCACCATGGCCGCGGTCATGTTCGGCGTCATCTCGGTCGCGGGCCTGCTCCTGCTGAGCCTGACGCGCTCGCTGCGGGCCGCGCCGGCAGTCGACGAGCCGATCGTGGTCTCCGACGCCTCCGAGCTCGGGGTCGTCGCGGCGGCCGAGGCGGTGGTCGAGGCCGCCGAGGCGGCTCCTGCCCTCCCGGCGCCGGCCTCCGTCGGCGAGCCCCGCTGAGTTGTCAGAAGTGGGCCGGGGTATCCCCCGGCCCACTTCTGACGACTAGGTGCTCCTGACACTGGTGCTCGTCCCGACAGGAGCTCAGGTCCCGGCCAGCGGGTGACCGCTTCTCTTCGTACGGTGAAGAGGTGCCCGTCATCCCGCGGGCCGCGACCACCAGCAGACCCCAGGAGCGACGACCATGGACTGGAAGCTCGAGCTCGTCCCCGTGCCCGTGTCGGACATCGACCGGGCCAAGGCCTTCTACGTCGACCAGGTCGGCTTCAACGCCGACCACGACATCCCCGTGAACGACGACCTGCGGTTCGTCCAGCTCACCCCGCCGGGGTCGGCGTGCTCGATCGTGCTCGACGTCAACATGACCGACATGCCCTCGGGCGGGCAGCGCGGTCTGCAGATCGTGGTGCCCGACGCCGACGAGGCCCGTCAGCACCTGCTCGACCACGGCATCGACGCCCCGCCGGTCGAGGATCTGCCGTGGGGCCGGTTCACGTACTTCTCAGACCCGGACGGCAACACCTGGGCGCTGCAGCAGCTCGTCACGCCGCAGGCATGACATCGGCACGGTCCGGCCGGTGAGCCCTCCGCGAGGCGCCGCGCCCCGTGAGGCGGGCGGCGCCGTCGGGCCCGACGACGTCACCTACCCACTCCAGGCCCGTCCGGCCGGGAGCGTCGCGGCACTCGACGAGGTGCTCGTGGCGTGCCGAGCCTGCCCCCGCCTGGTCGCGTGGCGCGAGCAGGTCGCTACCGTGAAGCGGGCCTCGTTCCGGGACGAGGTCTACTGGGCCCGGCCCGTGCCCGGGTTCGGCGACGAACGAGCGACGGTCCTCGTGGTCGGTCTCGCGCCCGCCGCGCACGGCGCGAACCGCACGGGGCGCATGTTCACGGGCGACCGCTCGGGCGACTTCCTGTTCGCGGCGATGCACCGCACGGGGTTCGCTAACCAGCCGACGTCGGTGCGCGCCGACGACGGGCTGGTCCTCACGGGCATCCGTGTCACCTCGCCCGTGCACTGCGCGCCACCGGCCAACAAGCCGACGCCGCTCGAACGTCACACGTGCGCGCCGTACCTGGGGCGCGAGCTCGAGCTCGTCGGGCCGCGCGTCGCGGTGGTGCTCGGCGCGTTCGGGTGGCAGGCGCTGCTCGCGACGCTCGACGACCAGGGGTGGGTGGTACCCCGTCCGCGGCCGCGGTTCGGGCACGGGGCCGAGGTGCGGATCACGCACCCCGACGGGCGCGGCCTGACGCTGCTGGGGTGCTTCCACGTGAGCCAGCAGAACACCTTCACGGGGCGCCTGACGCCCGAGATGCTCGACGCGGTGCTGCTGCGCGCGCGCGAGCTGGGCGGCTGACCGACGCTACGCCCGCACCGCGAGCGTGCTGGCCCCGTTCGGCAACCGTCTGACCTCGATGCGCTCGGCGATGGACTGCTTGAGCGCGTCGACGTGCGACACCACGCCGACGACGCGGCCACCCGCGCGGAGCTTGCCCAGCTCGCCGAGCACGGCCTCGAGGGTCTCGGGGTCGAGGGTCCCGAACCCCTCGTCGACGAACAGGGTGCCCAGGTCCACGCCGCCGGCCTCGGCGGTCACGACGTCGGCCATCCCGAGCGCGAGGCACAGAGACACGTAGAAGGTCTCACCGCCCGAGAGCGTGCGCGGATCGCGGGCGGCCTCGGTGCGGTGGTCGAGGACCTTCATCGCGAGCCCGGTCCGGCGCGTGCGGACGTCCTCCTTCTCGTCGGAGCGCTCGAGCTCGTAGCGCCCGTCGGACATCTCACGGAGCCGCTCGTTGGCAGCCGCGACGACGTCCTCGAACCGCCTGACCAGCACGTACGTCGCGAGCGAGAGGGCCTTGGCGTTGTCCGAGCCCGACCCGGCCGCGAGGCTCGCCATGCGGGCGACGGGGGCTGCGGCCTCGCGCTCCCGAGCCCACCCCTCCACGGCCGAGGAGATCTCGCTCGCCGCGCGTGCGGCGAGCCGGGCGCGCTGAGCGGCGCCGTTGGCCAGGAGCGCGGCTCGCCGTTCGGCGGTCTCCGCCTGCCCGACGACGTCACGTGCCCCGTCCAGATCGACCTCCACGTCCGCGGGCAGGGTCGCGATCGACTCCTCGGCGAGCCCCTGGCGCACGCGCTCCGTGTCGGCGTCCACGGTGCGGAGCCGCCGTTCGAGAGCTTCTCGCTCGTCAGGCGGGCGGACCGCGTCGAGCGCGTGCTGCTCGTCGTCGAACCCGGACTCGGCCACGACCGTCGCGACCTCGGCTGCCCGGGCAGCCACGGCGTCGGCGGCGTGGGCCACGGCCGACTCGGCGTCGAGGAGCGCCTTGACGGCGATACCGCGGTCGCGGAGTGCGGCTTCGATGACCACGACGGGGTTGGCGGGAGAGCCCTCGTCGGCCAGCGCGTCCGGCAGGGCGGCGTCCGCGAGGAGCGGACCGGTCGCGTCGAGCTCGGCAGCGATCTCCTGGCGGTCACGCTCGATACCCGTCGCGAGGGCGTCGAGGCGGGCGGTCTCGCCCGCGATCCGCTCGGCGAGGCTCGCGGCGAGCCCGGTCAGGGCTGCGGTCGCGGTGTCGAAGTCCGTGAGCGCGGTCGCGGCCTCCGCACGCTCGGCGACCGCGGCGGCGGACTCCGCGACCAGCTCCTTGGCTGCGTCGACCACGTTCTGCGCGTCGTCGGTCGTCACGCCGCCCGCGGTGCGCAGGAGCCCGTCGAGCCGCTCTGCGAGCGTGGCAACCTCGGCCGAGGCCTCGGCCACGGACTGCTCCGCGGCGCGACGTGCGGTCTCAGCTGCCTCCACCACGTCCCGCCCGACGCGCTCGGTTCCCGTGCGGGCCGGAGCAGGGTGCTCCTCGGCGCCGCAGACCGGGCAGGGGCAGCCGGGCTGCAGCTCTGCTGCGAGGTCTCCGGCGATCCCCCCGAGCCAGGCGGTCCGCAGGGAGTGCTCGGCGTCCGAGGCGGCGCGCGCCGCCGCGACCGCCGAGTCCTGACGCTCGCGCGCGGCGGCGACGTCCGCGCCCGTCGCGACCGCCTGACGAGCGGCACGCAGCACGGACTCGGCCGCGAGCACCCGCTCCTGACGCTCGCCGAGCCGGCCCGCGGCGTCTGCGAGGGTGTCGCGGCGCGCCTCGAGCAGGGCCCGAGCAGCGGGGCGGGCCTCGAGGTCGGCGAGGGTCCGGCTGCGTTCCTCGCGGTCGCGGTCGGTCTCCTTGCGCCCGTCGACCACCTCCCGCTCACGGAGCGGGAGCGACTCGCCCAGCGGCAGCAGCCGCACCAGTCGCGCCTCGGCTGCGGACAGGCTCGACCGCAGCACCTCGAGAGCGGACACGTCGGACGCCGCCAACGACGCGGGCACGCCGGTCCGCGCGAGGAGCAGACGCTCCTGGGCGGCCGTCGACTCCTGCGCGGCCCGGCGCGCACCGGCGAGCACGGGTTCCACCACGGCCGCGCGACGCGCGGCCGCGAGGGCCTTCCGGTCGAGCGCCACCTGCTCGGCCGCTGCGTCCAGGGCGGCCTGCTCAGCCAGCAGTGCGTCGCGGCGCGCCGCTGCTGCGCTCAGCGCACGGGCCGCCTCGAAGGCCTCCCGGGCCGCGACGAGCACGGTGTTGGCCGTGATCTCCTGCGCGCCGAGCTCTTCTGCAGCCCGTTCGAGCGCGACGACGTGACGGCGGACGAGCGTACGGACAGAGGCCCCGGGCTCGACGGGCGAGAGCGTCGTGGTCTCGTCTGCCGCGAGACCCGCGATCGCGAACAGGTCGTCGTCCGGGACCGGGGTCTCGTCGACGGGCCCCGCGAGTCGTGCATCGTCTCGCGCGGCCTCGCGCAGTGCCGCGGCGTCCTCGCTCGTGAGCCCTGCCGCGCCGACGAAGTTCTCGACGGACCCCGTGGCGACCGACCTGGCCGCGGCGACCGCGCTCTGCGCCTCGCGGTTCAGGGCCGCAAGCTCGCTCTGCACCCTGTCGTAGATCTCGGTGCCGAAGACCTTCTGCAGCAGGTCGCGGCGGTGCTCGGGGTCGGCACGGAGGAAGTTCGCGAACTCTCCCTGCGGGAGCACGATGGTCTGGACGAACTGGCGGCGGTCGAGCCCGATCGCCCGGTGGATCTCGAGCCCGGCCTCGTCGAGCCTCGTCGAGAGAAGCTCGCCCGCGACGTCGTCCGCGTCAGCGCGCTCCCCCGGCGCCCCGTCCGCCGCGAGGACGGTCTGGTCCACCCCCGCGAGCCGCCAGAGCCTGACGCCCGCCTGCTGGGTCGTGGTCCCGGTGCCGCGCTTCTTGGGGCGCTGGAACTCGGGGCTGCGCCGCACGCGGTACACGCCCGATCCGGTCTCGAACACGAGGTCGACGAAGGACTCGACCTCGGGCGGAGCGTAGGCCGACCGCAACCGGTCCTCGCTCGCGGCCTCGGAGGCGACCTTGCCGTAGAGCGCGAAGACCACGGCGTCGATGATGGTCGACTTTCCCGCACCCGTCGGTCCCTCGAGCAGGAAGATCCCCGAGGTCGCGAGCTGGGCGAAGTCGATGCGGTGGGTCCCCGCGAAGGGGCCGATGGCCTGGAGGGTCAGGGAGTGCAGGTGCATCAGGCGCTCCGCTCGCTCGCGAGGGCCCGCTCGAGCGCCGTGCGCAGCGCTGCGGCCTCGGTGGGACCCGGCCCCGATCCGGTGACGTGCTGGACGAACTCGTGGGTCACCTCGAGCGGGTCACGCCCCGAGCCGACGACGGAGACCACCTCGCGCTCGGCCGTGCGCGGCGGGCGGTGCTGGACCTGGAGCGCGTGCGGGAAGCGACCACGCACGCGGGCGTACATCTCGGCGGGCCGGGACTCGTCCGTCACGAACACCCGCAGCCAGTCGTCGGTGTACGCGTCTCCGGGCGCACCGAGCAGCTCGTCGAGCGTGCCGCTGACCTCGCTGAGCCGTCGCGGCACGGGGGCGGGGACGAGCTCCGTCCGGGCCTCGCCGGTCGCGTCGAGGTCCAGCAGGACCGTCGACTTCTTCTGGTGCATCTCCGAGAACGAGTACGCGAGCGGCGACCCCGAGTACCGGGCCATCGTCGCGCCTGCACCGCCCTGGCCTGTGGTTTCACGTGAAACGTCGCTCGGCACGCTGACCTTCTGGGGTCCGTGCAGGTGGCCCAGGGCCACGTAGTCGACCCCGACGCCACCGAACACCCCCGCGGGCACCGAGTCCACGCCGCCGACCCGGATGTCTCGCTCGGACTCCGAGGCCTGCCCGCCGACCACGAACGCGTGCGCCATCACGACGTTCCGCACGCGTTCGCCCTGCCCGGCCGCCCGACGAGCCGCCACGTCGGCCGCGATCCGCCGCATGGCCGCGGCCGTCACGGCCTCGTGCGAGCGGGGCAGGGGTCGCCTCTCGGCGGCGGGTGCGCTCGGTGCGGTCGGTGCGGGCGCGTCCTGCGCCTCGGGTGCGTCCGGCTCCCCACAGCCACAGCCGTCCGCGAGCTCCCACCGGACGCCGTCCGGGTCGAGGTAGGGCACGGCATAGACCGCGACCTGCCCACCCGAACCACCGCGCGAGGCGGGGTCCAGGAGCACCGGTGCGCCGACGTCGGGCACACGGGTCCGGAAGTGGACCCCCGGACGCATGAGCGACGCCCCGAACCCCAACCGGATCGCCGAGTCGTGGTTCCCCGGCGTCAGCACGACGTCCGCGTGCTCCGCGAGCCGAGCGACCGTGTCCGACAGGAGGTTCACGGCGTCGACCGGCGGGATCGCCCGGTCGTACACGTCCCCCGCGACGAGGACCGCTCCCACGCCCTCCGAACGCACCAGCTCGACCAGGTGGTCCAGGTACGCCGCCTGGTGGCCCAGCAGGTCGACGCCGTGCAGCGTCCGGCCGAGGTGCCAGTCCGAGGTGTGCAGGATGCGCATGGTCCGAACCGTAGCCCGAGCCACCCACAGCACGGCGGGCGCCGAGGCGTGACACGCGCTCGGGCCGCACCCGCCCGCGCGCTACGCTCCTCGTTCACACCGATCAGCACCGGAGGCCCCGTGGACCGCAGGACCCTGGACGTCGCCGTCCCCGTCACGTTCGGCCTGCTCGTGGCCTCATCGGCGATGTGGTTCAGCGCCGCACAGTTCCCGATCATGATGGTCGGGGGCGTGCTCGTGGGCCTGTACTTCTCGGCGTTCCGGCAGAAGCTGCCGCACGAGCTCCCCGCCCCGGACGAGACGCAGCGGATCGAGCCGCCCGTCCGTGACCGGATCGAGCCCGCACGGCCCGCCGACGCGGGTGCCCCGTGGGGCACCCCACCCGCGATCGAGGACCGCCGCGACGACGCCTAGGACCCCGCGGAAGCCGTCCGCACGACGGGGATGGTGCCGGCCATGCCGATCATCTCGAGCAGGTCCTCGAGCGTGCTCGTCGGATCCTGCAGGACCACGGGGCGTCCGTCCTCGGAGCCCAGCATGTAGACCTGCAGGATGAAGGCGATGCCCGAGGAGTCGATGAAGGTCACCCGACCGACGTCGATGGTCACGGGACCTGGGTGCGTGATGACCTGCGCCATCGCGTCGCTCGCGCGGTCTCGCAGGGCTGCGTCGATCTCTCCCCACAGCGTGATGAGAGACCCCTCCGGGGTCGCCTCGTAGGTGATGCCTGCGTCCAAGGTGCTGGGGATGGTCATGCTTTCTCGTGCTCCGTCAGTCGGTGAGGCTGGTCCTCGCGGACCGTCCTCCTGGTCAACGATCGGGCAATGAACGGTGTTCCCGGGGTCGGGGCCCGTGATGGTCAAACCCTGTGAGGCTAGACCGGCTCGGTCACGTCCGCGACCTGCGCGCCCAGGACGGCGGCAAGTCGCGCCCCGTCGACGGTCGCCGCGACGCCGAACGCGCCCCCGCCGATCGAGACGAGCGGCGAGGCGCCGTCGGGCTCACCGAGAAGGTCCGCCCCTCCCTCGTCCTGCCCGACGACGTCCCCCACCTCGCGGAAGACGACGCGCGAGTCCGCGACGACCGGCCACGCGGTCGTGGAACCGAACGGCGTGATGGTGCCGCGCTCGTACCCGGTGACCTCGCGGGCGACGTCCTTGTCCGGCATGGACAGCCGCGAGACCCCCAGGAGAGACCTGAGCTTGGGCCACGAGATGGTCCGGTCGCCGGGCACCAGGACGAACAGGTAGTCGTCGTCACCACGGCGGACCACGAGCGTCTTGACGATGTTCGCCGGGTCGATCCCGCGCGCTTCCGCGGCCTCCTCGAGGGAGCCCACCGGGCCGTGCCGGGTGATCGTGAAGTCGATCCCGGACGCCTCGAGTGCGGCGTGTGCTCGCTCTTCGCTCATTCCTCAGACCCTAGGCCCCGCCGCCGACACCCACCGCCCGAGAGAACGGCCCGCACAGTTCGTCCACGTCTCCTCCCCCCGTCGTCCGCGCCGGCCAGCGGTCGCGGTACGCCGCGCCCGGTGCTTGCATCGGAGGGACGTCCCGCCGCCCCGACCCGAGGAGCACGATGCAGCCGGAACCTCCCCCGCTCCTGCGGCCCGAGCGTCGCGGACGCTTCGGGATGGATCGCGTCGGGTCGGTCGCGACGACCCTCGTCCTGCTGGCCATGGTCGCCCTGTGGCTCGTCCCGACCGCCGTCGACGAGGGCACCCCGCCCACCGAGACCGAGATCCCCGCCGGGAGGATCGTGACGGTGTCCGACGGCGCCTCGACCGCGACGATCCGGTTCCCCGCGGGGTGGTCCACGACGGCCGACATCAGCCCGTCGGGCGACGCGAGCGAGTCGACGTTCGAGGGCGCGAGCCTCACCGTGGACCGCGCCGGCGTCGGCGTCCAGATCGAGGTCGCGTCGGGGGTCGAGAACGCGAACGTCTTCTTCGCACGGCGGGCCCGGCTCGCCGAGCTCTCGACCGGCGCGAGCCTGTACGACGCCCGGATCGTCTCCGAGGGCGACCCGGCCGAGGTCTCGGGCGTCTTCCGGTCGGACGGCCCCGCCGCGGCAGCGCTCACGGTCAAGGTCACCCGGCAGTACGCCCAGGGAGGCGTCTCGATCCTCGCGTACGGGACGTCGTCGGACCTGCAGGCCCAGTCCGAGGCCGTGGCCACCCTGGTGAAGGCAGTGACGATCTCGTGACCGACCACCTCCGCAACGTTCCTGTGGTCCTGCCCACGGGCGCTCCAGCACGACGTCGGCGTGGCCTGTTCCCCCACTACCAGTGGGCGACCTGGCTCTACTGGGTCTGCCTGGTCGTGACCGGGTTCTCGATGCTCCTGACGGCACGCCAGGACGCGCTGCTCACCCCGGAGGGCCTCGGGATCGGGGTCCTGCTCGCCGCGCTCGTCACGCTGCTGCTCACGGCGATCATCCGCCGTCTCGACCTGTTCGAGGACGAGCCGGGCCCCCTGCTGCTCGCGGCCTACGCGTGGGGCTTCGTGGCCGCACCGACCATCGTCGTGGTCGCGAACGACCACCTGATCTCCGCGCTCGAGCGCGTCGGCCTGGCCTCCTGGTCGGCTGCCCTCGCGGGGCCGACCGACGAGGAGCTCATCAAGGTCCTCGGTGTGGTCCTGGTCCTCTACGCGGGGCGCGCGCACGTGACCCGGCCGCTCAACGGGCTGGTCTACGGAGCCATGGTGGGCCTGGGGTTCGAGGTCAGCGAGAACATCAGCTACATCGTGCAGGGCGCGATCATGGACCCGAACTCGGACGCCGTGGGCGCGCTCCAGGTCGGGCTGAGCAGGGTCCTGGTCGGGTTCGGCGCGCACGTGATGTTCAGCGCGATCGCCGGGTTCGGCGTGGCCTACGCGCTCACGGCGTTCCGCATCTCCGTGGCCCGGCGCATCGGCGTGGCCCTCGGGGCGTACCTGCTCGCCTGGGCCCTGCACTTCGCGTGGAACGCCCCCGAGATCTTCCTCTCGTCGTCCGAGGCCGGCGTCTTCGCGTCGGTCTTCCTCAAGTACGTGGTCCTGATCCTCGCGTTCGTCCTGGTCTTCCGCTACGCCCGGAGCATCGACCACCACTGGTTCGAGACGGTCCTCGCCGACCAGCCCGCGGACGTCGTGACGCCGGGCGAGATGGAGGCGCTGCGGTCCGTCCACGCGCGGCGGGCGGTGCGCAAGGCGGCCCGACGCGCGGGCGGTGCGGCCGAGAGCCGCCGGCTCGCCGACCTGCAGGAGGCCCAGCTCCGGCTCGCGACCCTGCTGGGCATCTACCCTGACGGGTCGCCGCCGGTCGAGGTCCAGAAGCAGGTCGTCCACGAGATCCGCTCGCGGCTGACCGTGCCCGTCGAGGTGCCGGCCTAGCCTCCGCGCGGCTCGGTCGAGCGCCCGAGCCGGGGAGCCGCCGGGTCTCCCCGAGCTCCCTGCGTGCAGCCGTCAGCCGAGGTGCACCACGTCGCCCTTCCAGGTCCGCCGCAGCCACCGGTCGTGCGAGGCGACCACCACGGCCCCCGGCCACGTCTCGACCGCGGCCATGAGCTCCTCGGCGAGCGCGAGCGAGATGTGGTTGGTCGGCTCGTCGAGGAGCAGCACGTCGGGGGCCTGCGTCACGAGCATCGCGAGGACCACGCGGCGCCGCTGGCCCACGCTCAGCATCCCGAGCGGTCGGTCCAGGTCGCGGGGGGCGACGAGGCCGTGCGCGTTCACGAGCGGGCGGTCCGCGGGGTCCTGACCCGTGATGAGGGCGAGCAGGTCGCGCGGGGTGCGTTCGTCGTCGTGCAGGCGGACGTCCTGCTCCAGCAGGGCGACCTCGACGCCTCGCGCACGCCCCACGGTGCCCGACGTCGGCACGAGGTCCCCCGCCAGCACGTGGAGCAGCGTCGACTTGCCCGAGCCGTTGGCCCCGGTCACGAGGAGCTTGGCGCCCGGCGCGAGGTCGATCGACGGGACCCCCGCGGCTCGCAGGTCGAGGCGGGGACGGCCGGGCGTCGCAGGGTCGGGCTCGGTCGCCCCTCCCTGCACGACGACGTCACGCGCCCAGAGCGCCAGGCCGTCGGTGCCGTTCGACGCCCCCTGGGAGCCGCGCCGACCGCCCGACCGCCCGGGCGACGAGCTCGTCGCCCGCTCGCGCACGAGGTGCGGCGGCGCGAACCGCAGCGGCTCCGGGGGCTTGCGCACCTGCTCGGCCTCGAGCGTGTCGAGGCGCTGCTGGGCGTTGCGCACGCGCCGGGAGACCTGCGACTGCACGCGCTCGCCCTTGGCGTCGTAGAGCAGCTTGGACTGGTTGCCGCGCTCACGGTTGTGCGAGACGTTGCGGGCCGTGGTCGCGACCGACCGCCGCAGCGCCTTGAGCTCGTCCTGCTCGGCCGCGAACTGCTGCTCCCAGCGGGCACGCTCGACGCGCTTGGCCCGCAGGTAGTCGCGGTAGGTCCCCGCGTACAGCGTGCCGCCCGTGCGACCCGCGGAGCTGGCCTCCTGCGAGGGGTCGAGGTCGAGGATCTCGGTGCAGACCTCGTCGAGGAACACCCGGTCGTGGCTCGCGAGGAGCACGGCCCCGGGCAGCGCGCGCAGCGCGGTCGCGAGGAACTCGGCGGCCTCGTCGTCCAGGTGGTTGGTCGGCTCGTCGAGCAGGAGCGCGCCGGGCTGGCGGATGAGGAGCGCCGCGAGGCCGAGGCGCGTGCGCTGGCCGCCCGAGAGCCGCGCGACCAGGCGGCCGCGGTGGATCACGTCGAGGCCCAGGCCCGCCAGCGCGCGGGAGGCACGGGCGTCGGCCCCCCACACGTCCGACTGCTCGGCGCGCGCGAGAGCCAGGTCGTAGGCCGCAGTGAGGGCATCGACGTCAGCGGACCCGTCGTCAGAGCTGGGCCGGGCTGCACCCCGGCCAGGTTCTGACAACGAAGCGAGGGCCGCAGCGGCCGCCTCGAGCTCGCGCTCGATCTCCCGGACCCCCGCGAGGGCGTCCTCGACGACCTCGCCGACGGTCGTCGTCGGACCGTAGGGGAACTCCTGGTGCAGGTAGCCGAGGTCGGCCGGGCGGGTGACGACCCCGGAGTCGGGGTCCTCGACCCCCGCGAGGAGGCGGAGGAGCGTCGACTTGCCGACACCGTTCTCACCGACCAGGCCGGTCCGGTGGCCGGGGTCGACGGCGAGGTTCACCCCCGCCAGGACCGTGCGGTCGCCGTAGGACTTGGTGAGGTCCGTGGCAGTGAGGAGGGACGGAGAGGCATGGGGCATGGGGTCACCTGACTGGAAGGGCGCCACGGCGGCACAGGAGGCTGCCTGCCGACGTCGAGCGCTGCCGGGACGCGACGAGGTGGTCACGTCGCGGGGCGACGTCGGGGCGCGAGAGGAAGGGGGTCTCGCGGGCAGGCTCAGATCCACATGGGCCCCACACTACGCGGTCGCCTCGGCGCCCCGCGACCGCATTGTCGGGCTGCTCCCGCCGCCTGCCTCCACTCCGGCCGTCTCGACCCGGGGCGCCCTGGAGGGCACGGGCTGGTGAGCCGCGAGCGGCGCCCGTCCCCTCGCGGGGACGCGCGCCGTTCGGCGTGAAGTCGTCACGGGGTCGCCGTGGGCTCCTGGGTCACGAAGGCCGTGGACGTCGGGTCCGAGGTCGGTGTCGGGTCCGGTGTCGAGGTCGGCGGAGCCGTCGGCGTCTCGGTCGGCGGGGTGGTCGTCGGCGGGTCCGTCGGGTCCGGCGTCTCGGTCGGCGGGGTGGTCGTCGGCGGGTCCGTCGGGTCCGGCGTCTCGGTCGGCGGAGTCGTCGTCGGGGGGTTCGTCGGCGTCGGCGGGTCCGTCGGCGCGGGCGTCGTGGGCGTCGGGTTCGGCGTGGGAGCCGGGCTCGGCGGCGTCGTGGGAGGTGTGGTGGGCGGGGTCGTCGGCACCACCGGAGGGGCCGTCGGCGTCGCGGGAGTCCCCCCGGTGTAGCGGTCCGGCATGGCGCCTGCCGCGTAGAACTCGAAGTGCCAGGGCTCGGGCTTGCGGCCGTCGAGCCGCGCCCACGACGGGTTGTCCCACCCGTAGTCCGGTGCGTGCAACCGCATCCACAGGTACTCGGCGCTGCGGCCCGTGGAGACGGGCTGCCCGACGTCGATCGCCAGGCCCCAGCCGTGCTGCGAGGTGCCCGGCACGGCGGCGAGGTACGGCTTGGCGGCCTTGACCGCGACCTGCGCGTCGTAGCTGCGGTACGAGTCGGTGATGCGGAGCGGCTTGCCGAACTCCTTCTGGTACTCGACCGCGAGCGCGTTGAGCTGCTCGGCGGCGTCGCAGCGCAGGCTGTGCCCGGAGGCGAAGTCGAGACCGCAGAGCACCGAGTCCGGCAGGAGTCCGTTGCCGTACTGCGCGGTGCTGTCGGCGTACTTGGCGACCACGGCCGCGAGCTGGTCGGCGAGCGTGCCGCCGGCGGGGGCCGTGATGCCTGCGGCCGGCAGGACGTCGCCGGGCGCCAGCGCGTAGGACGGGCCCATGAGCTCTGCGAGCCGGGTCGCGGCGACCACGACGTCGTCGAGCGTCACCAGGTCGTCGTGGTCGGGGGCGTCCTCGTCGGTCGGGTCGCCGGTCAGGTCACCGGGGAGCGGCGCCCCGTCCTCGACCGTCCCGTCCGGAAGGACGGTGTCGTCGGGCGCCACCGCACCGTCCAGGACCGTGCCCGACGGCGTGTCCCCGCCCGCCGCGTCCGGCGCCACCGGGGCCGTGGGCTCGGGCGGGACGGGAGCGAGGTCGGTCGCCAGGGCGTCCGCGGCGCCTGCCGGCACGTACCCCGCGGGCAGGCCGGACGACACGGTGTTCGCCGCCGCGGCAGCGTCCACGACGTCGGAGGGTGCTGCGGTGGCCCCGGGCCCTTCGACCACACCGGAGGACCCAGGAGCCGCAGGCGCGACAGGGGCGACCGGCGCCAGCGGAGACAACGGTGCGGGGGCGGGCGGTGTGGCCAGGCCGTCCAGGAAGAAGCTCCCGGCCCCGCTCGTGCTGGTCCCGCCGCCCGTTCCAGGAGCGCTCCCACCGGCAGCAGCCTGCTGCGCCTGGTAGGTGGCCAGCAGCATGCCGAGCTCCGAGCGGGCCTGGAGCACACCGTCCGGGACCTGCGCCTCGGCCGCGATGTACTCGTCGGAGCGGTCGACCGCAGCGACGACCCGTTCGAGCTGGACGTCCTCGTGCGGCGGTTCGTAGGCGGCGGGGAGCACGCCGAACGCGGCACCCGGGGTCGGGGTCTCCGGCGCGGCGTACTCGACCGACCAGGACTCACGGTGCGTGATCGACGACCCCACGAACCCGACGGTCATGACCGACCCGAGCACGAGCGTGGTCGAGAGGATCCACGGGACCGCGCGGGACGTGTGGCGCGGGCGAGCGCTCGCCGCGAGGCACGGAGGCGTCGTAGGAGCTAGAGCGTCGGTCGCGGCCTCAGTGGCGACGGGGAGGGACGAGCCGGCGACCGAGCCTGCCTCGTCGTGCGGGCTCACTGCTGCTCCCGCAGGGCGGCGTGAACGCACACGGTGCGTCGGCAAGGTCACCACGAGACTCCAATTGTCCGGTCTTGCGTCTTTCGACGTAGCGAGGCTATCGCGAGAAAGGCCAAACTCAAGCCTGGACGACGAACGGCGTGTACGCCACCCCTCCTGGATGAACACTGAGGGTGACTTCTCAGGTTGCGCGAGCACAATGGGCGCATGGACACCTCGAACCCGTTCCAGGCGCCCCCCGCGCAGCGCACCCGACGCCCCCGCCGGAGTGCCGCCGTCGGGCTCGCGCTCGTGCTGTCCACGTCCCTGCTCGGCGCCTGCGGCGACGACGGGAGCATCACCCTGCCCGAGTTCACCATCACGAGCGACCAGCTCGACCAGCTCCTGAACGACGCCAAGGCCCAGGCCGAGACCATCGGTGCCGACGTGCAGTCCCTCGTCGACGGGCTCGGCTCCCTGCCCGAGGACAAGCGTGCCCAGGTCGAGGAGGCCGTGACCTCGGCACGGACCGCGTCGCAGGACCTCCAGGCCGCGATCGACGAGGCCGCGACCGCGAGCGAGGACACCAAGGCGGAGGCGGAGCAGCGCGTCGCCGAGGCACGGACCCGGCTCGACGAGGCCTCGGCACGGCTCCAGTCCGCGTCCGACGCGGTCGAGTCGGCCGACCAGGCGGTGAGCTCGAAGCTCGACGAGCTCCGCACGGAGGTCGACAAGCTGTCGGCCGACGTCGAGGACGCCACGTCCTGACGGCCGTGTCGCACCCCGCCGGGCGAGGAGCCCGCGGGGCAGACTGAGGCATGCCGTCCGCCGCTCCCCCGCCCGAGCCCGCGCCTGCCCGCACGCCCGTGCCCGACCTCGACGAGACCCTCGCGTTCGCAGGCGTCGCCCTGGGCGCCGCGCTCGCCGAGCCCGAGGCCCTCGGCGGGTCGGCGAGATCCCTCGTCGTCCGTGCCCGCGTGGTCGCGGGGCTCACGACCGACCGCCTCGACACGACCCGCGCCGCCGCGCGCGCCCCGGGCAGCACGGTCGTCGTCAAGCGGTTCCTCGACAGCCCCGGGACGCACGGCCTGCCGTTCGAGCACGAGGTCGCGGGGCTCCTGGCGCTCGACCGCACGCCCGTGCTCCTGGCCGTGGACGAGGCGCACCGCCTGCTCGTCATGAGCGACGTCGGCGACGGGCCGACGCTCGCCGACCTGCTGCTCGGCACCGACCGCGACGCGGCCTGGCGCGGAGCCCTCTCGTGGGCGACCGCGCTCGGCGAGCTCGCGGGCGCCTCGGGGCCGCACGTCGAGCGGTTCTCGGCCGAGCTCGCGGCCCGCGGCGTCGTGCGCGGGTGGGACCTCGAGGCTGACGCGCGCGCCGGGGTGCACCGGCTCGTCGCGGCCCTGCCCACGCCCACGGACCTCGCGCGCGACCCGCTCGACGCGACCCTCGCGTTCCTGCACGACGACCTCGAGGCCCTCGCGAGCCTGCGTGCGCCGGGGAGCGCCGTCGTCGTCTCCCCCGGGGACACGTGCCCCGACAACGCCGTCCTCACGCCCGCCGGGTGGGTCTTCCTCGACCTCGAGGACACCACGGCCCACCACCCCGCGCTCGACGCCGCCTACACGCTCATGCCGTTCTCGACGTGCTGGTGCGTTTTCGACCCGCCGCCCGGCCTGACCGACGAGCTCCTCGCGGCGTTCACCGCGGGGCTCGGTCGGCACCTGCCCGACGCCGTCGCCGAGCCCGCCTGGACCCGGGACGTGCTGGTCGCGAGCGCAGGATGGATCCTCGCCATGACGGGCTGGCTCCTCGACGGAGCGGTCGAGGACCGCCCGCGCGTGGGGCCCGAGGGGCGCTCGCCGTCGTACCGCCAGCTCGTGCTGTCCCGGTGGCGCTGGGGCGCCGAGCACCTGCGGGACGTCACCCCGGGCATCGCGTCCCTCCTGTCCGACGGCGTCGCGTGGGCCGAGCGCGAGTGGGGACCTTCGCCGTCGGGCGGGTATCCCGCGTTCTCCTGAACCTGCCGCTGCGTCCGCGCCGAGCCTCACGACGGGACCTAGGTCCCCCGAGATCCTCGACCTTCGCCCCAGGTCACGCCCCTCGCGCTCCGGTGGAATGGAGTCAACGAACCGGAAGGGGATCCGGTCCTGGAGACGAGGAAGACAGACGACATGAGTGCAACGATCGAACGCCCGGCCAGCTCGGCCCGCTCGGCCCGAGCAGTACGTGCCGTCCCTCACGAGGTCACCGGGGCGACCACGACCGCGAGCCTCGCGGTCCGCGGCACCCTCCCGACCCAGATCGTCCTGGGGATCTTCCGGATCGTCATGGGCTTCTACTTCGTGTGGGCCTTCCTCGACAAGACCTTCGGGCTCGGGTTCTCGACCCCCTCGGAGCGGGCCTGGATCAACGGGGGCAGCCCCACGGCCGGCTTCCTCGGCGGCGTCCAGGGACCGTTCGCGAGCTTCTTCAACGGGATGGCCGGCGCGGCCTGGGCCGACTGGCTCTTCATGGCAGGCCTCCTCGGGATCGGGCTCGCCCTGATGCTCGGGATCGGGATGCGGATCGCGGCGACCGCCGGGACCGTCCTCCTCGGCTTCATGTACCTCGCGTCGCTGCCCCTGACCACCAACCCCATCATCGACAGCCACGTCGTCGAGGCCCTCGCGATCATCTCGCTGGCCATGATCGGCGCCGGCGACACCCTCGGCCTCGGCCGACAGTGGAAGAGCCTGCCGCTCGTCCGCAAGAACTCCTGGTTGGTCTGATCCCCGGTTCGGCGACGCGATCCGCTCGCCACGGCGATACACCCAGGTAGACGCGGGAATCACGGGGAACGCGAGACCCCGGCCCGCCCGACGGCCCTCCCGGTCACCTCCCGGAGGGCCGTCGCTCTTTCCCCGGCCGGTCGGCCACCCGTCGACCGGCCGGGGGCACACCCGTCGGAACCGCGGCGGGTGCCGGGACTGTCCCAGATCGAGGGGGTTCGTCATGGAATATCTGAAGACCCACCACCAGTGGGAGAGCACCGTCCCGGTCCTCCCGAGGCCAGCTCCGGTCCGCACATCTGACAGACTCACGTGGGTGACCGAGTCCCTCCCGTCCGCCGTCGCGCACCGCGTGCTCGACGCCGTCGTCGCCATCACGAGCAACCTCGACCTCGACACCGTGCTCCGCCGCATCGTCGAGGCCGCCATGGACCTCACCGGAGCCCGCTACGGCGCGCTCGGGGTCCGCGACGGCGACCGGCTGGGCCGGTTCGTCCCCGTCGGCATGGAGGACTCCGAGGTCGAGGCGATCAGCCACTGGCCCCACGGCCACGGCCTGCTGGGCGAGGTCATCCGGCACCCGCACCCCCTGCGGGTCGACAAGATCGAGGGCTACCCCGCAGCGTCGGGCTACCCCGCGGGCCACCCGCCCATGCACTCGTTCCTCGGGGTGCCGATCCAGGTCCGCGACTCGGTCTACGGCAACCTCTACCTCACGGACAAGCGCGACGGCTCCCCGTTCACGCAGGACGACGAGGCCGCGGTCCGCGCCCTGGCCGCCGCCGCGGGCGTCGCGGTCGACAACGCCCGTCTCTACGAGGACGGCCGCCGCGTCGCGGTGCTCGAGGACCGCGAGCGCATCGCCCGGGACCTGCACGACGTCGTCATCCAGCGGATCTTCGCGTCCGCGATGACGCTCATGAGCACGACCAAGCACATCGAGAACGAGATCGTGCGCTCGCGCGTCGAGGAGGCCGTGAACGACCTCGACGACACCATCCGGGAGATCCGCTCGACGATCTTCGCGCTCCAGGCCACGACTCCCCCCGAGGCGAGCCTCCAGGAGAGGCTGACCGCGGCGGCCGACGCCGTGACCCCCGCGCTCGGGTTCGCCCCGTCGGTCATCATCGAGAGCGACGACTCGTCGCTCGTGCCCGCCGAGGTGGCGGACCAGCTCGTGGTCGTGGTGGGCGAGGCCCTCACGAACGTGGCCCGGCACGCGCGGGCCTCGCGCGTCGACGTGCGGCTCAAGGTCACCGACGACGCCATCACGCTGTCGGTGGTCGACGACGGGATCGGCTGCGAAGGGGTCGACGCGGGCGACCACCGCGGCGGGCTGCACAACCTCGCGACGCGCGCCGAGGCCCTGCGCGGGAAGCTCGCGGTGGGACCCGCCGAGGCCGTGGCACGGGAGGTCGTGGGGGCTCGTGGGACAGGGGCCGACGCCGCGACGACGGGCGACGGCTCGTCGACCGCGGTCCCGACGGGCCGCGGGACCGCGCTCGTGTGGAGGATCCCCAACGCCTGAGACCCCGGTCCGGGCCGTGGCGGTTCGCCACGGCCCGGCGCAGGGGCTCACCGCGCGACGAGCTCCCGCAGCTCGGCGGAGATGCGCTCGGGCGACTCCTCGGCCATGAAGTGGCCCGCGTGCAGCGTCCTGTGGACGAGGTCGTCCGACCAGGCCGACCACAGCGCCTGCGCGTCGTACCCCAGCTCTGCACCCCAGTCCTGCTGGATCACGAGCGTCGGCATCGTCAGACGCACCCCCGCGGCCCGGTCCTCGCGGTCGTGCTCCAGATCGATCCCCGCCGAGGCGCGGTAGTCGGCCACGATCGACGGGATCGCCTCCCGGGACGCGCGGAGGTACTCCGCCCGGTACTCGGCGGGGATCGCCTCCGGGGCCGAGGTCCAGCCGTCGAGGAACGACGCGAAGAACGCGTCCGAGGCCCCGGCGATCATCGGCTCGGCGACACCCGGCGGCTGTGCCATGAGGTACAGGTGCCAGGCGACCTTCGCGTCCGCGCCGCGCAGGATGTCCCACATGTCCAGCGTCGGCAGCACGTCGAGCGACGCGAGATGGGTCACGGCGTCAGGGTGGTCGAGCCCCGCACGGACCGCGACCAGCGCGCCGCGGTCGTGCCCGGCGAGCGCGAAACGGTCGAAGCCGAGCCCGGCGGCGACCGCGACGACGTCGGCGGCCATCGTCCGCTTGGAGTAGGTGTGCTCGTCCGCCTCGACCGGCTTGTCGCTCGCGCCGTAGCCGCGCAGGTCGGGGCAGATCACGGTGTGGTCGCGGGCCAGGTCCGCCGCGACGTGGCGCCACATCACGTGCGTCTCGGGGAAGCCGTGCAGCAGGACGATCGGCGAGCCGCTGCCGCCGACCGCGACGTTGAGCACGACGTCGCCCGCTCCGCGCAGCCGTCTGGTCGTGAACCCTGGGATGGAGAGAGTCATCGGGACTCCTTTCGTTCGGTCCCTCGAGCCTCGCGCCCGTCGATCAGCAACGGATCAGCAGGTGTCGTCGGGCGTACGGTGGACCGATGCCCTGCCCGCCGTCCCCCGACCCGCTGGGCTGGGTGACCCTCCGCGTCCTCGGCCCGACGGACGGGGCCCGCGCCGACGGCACGCCGCTGGCCCTGCACGGGGCCCGCCACCGGGCCCTGCTTGGCAGGCTCGTCGCAGCGCGCGGCCGCGCCCTGCCGGTCGCCGAGCTGTCTGCCGCGCTGTGGGGCGAGGAAGCCCCGCCGCGCGCGGTCGGTGCGATCCGCACCTTCGTCGGCGACCTCCGCCACGCGCTCGAACCGGACCGCCGTCCACGAGAGCCTGCGCGCGTCCTCACCACGGTGGGCGACGGCTACGCGCTCCTGCTCCCCGACGACGCGGTCGACGGCCGCCGTCTCGAACGGGCGACCGACGAGGCCGCGGGCCGAGCACCCCGCGAGGTCGAACGATCGCTCGCCGCCGCGATCGCTCTGTGGCGCGGCACGCCCTACCCCGAGGCCGGCGACGCGCCCTGGGCCGTCGAGGAGCGTGCGCGTCTCACCGGGCTGCGCGACGTCGCGATCGAGCGGCGCGCCACCGCGCTCCTCGCGCTGGGTCGGCCCCACGAGGCCGTGCCGACGTTGCGCGAGCTGGTCGGCCGGCACCCCCTCCGGGAGCGAGCATCGCTCCTGCTCGCGCGGGCGCTCGACGGCTCGGGGCAATCGGCCGAGGCGCTCGAGGTGCTCGGCACCGCGCGGGGCGAGCTCGTCGTCGTCGGGCTCGACCCCTCGCGCGAGCTCGACGACCTCCAGACGAGCATCCTCCGGCACGAGCGTCCGCGAGAGGACTCGGACGCGTTCTCCCGCGCCACCGAGGCCTCGACGCGCATCACCGACGCCCACTCCCGGCTGCGCCTCGAATCGACGGTCGCGCTGCTGCGCACCCTGGCCGTGTCCGGCGGCACGGGCCTCGCGGAGGCCCGCTCGCAACGGTCCGAGATCGTGGACGCGGTCGACCGCCTGGGCGACCCTGCGCTGGCCGCGCGGATCATCGGCGGATTCGACGTCCCCAGCATCTGGCCGCGGTCCGACGACGAGCACGCCTCGGCCGCCGTCGCCGCTGCGGCCCTCCGAGCCCTCGACGAGCTCGACCCCGACGGCACGACCGCCCGCGCACGGCTCCTCGCCGTCGTCGCCGTCGAGCTGCGCGGAAGTCGTACGAGGACGGGCCGGGCGTCTGCCGACGAAGCCGTCCGACTCGCCCGGGGGCTCGGGAACCCCGAGCTGCTCTGCTTCGCGCTGAGCGCTGCCGTCGTCCAGCTCTGCGACCGGCCGGGACTCTCCGCCGAGCGCGACCGGGTCGCAACCGAGATCGTCGACCTCGCACGGCGCCACGACCTGCCGACGTTCCACCTCCACGGACTCCTGGTGCGCATGCAGTCCGCCACCGCACGCGGAGACCTCGCCGAGGCTGCGTCGCTCGCTTCTGCCGTCGACACCCTCGCCGACCGCCACGAGCGACCGCTCGCCCGGGTCTTCACCCTGTGGAACGAGGCCGCCCGCACCGCTGCCCGGCACGATCCGTCGGCCGAGACCCGCTACCGCGCCGCGGCCGAGACCCTCGACGGCGCGGGGATGCCCGGCGTCGCCGAGGGCCTCCTCGCTCTCGCCCTCGTCGGCGTCCGGGCCGACGACGCGCCGCTCGACGACCTGCACGCAGGCGCCTATGACCCCTGGCTCGCCCCGCTCCGCCACGCTCGCGCCGGTGAGACCGCGGCCGCGGCCGCGCTCCTGGACGACGTTCCCGACCCCCCACCGGGCCTCCTCGTCGAGGCCCTGTGGAGCCTGGTCGCCGATGCCGCGACGCTCGCCGCGCACCCTCGCGCGGCCGAGAGGTCGTGCCGGGCGCTCGAGCCTGCGCGCCAGGAGCTCGCGGGCGGCGCGACG
Source organism: Oerskovia enterophila (assembly GCF_001692445.1). Taxonomy (GTDB): domain Bacteria; phylum Actinomycetota; class Actinomycetes; order Actinomycetales; family Cellulomonadaceae; genus Oerskovia; species Oerskovia enterophila. The sequence goes on from NZ_MAQA01000036.1 coordinate 38,809, forward strand.
GGGATGCTCGTGCTCGGTCCGGTCGCCGACCGCCTCACCTCGTGCGGCCACGCGGAGGACCCGTGACCCGTCGGTGACGAGGCGACCACCGACGAGGGTGAGGTCCGGTACGGACGATCGCTCCGCCGTCGGGCGATGCCCAGCGGGCCGTGCGGCTCAGCCGCGCGGGCGGTCCTCGGTGCGCATCTCGGTCGCGAGGACCGCGACCTGCGTACGGCGCTGCAGCCCGAGCGTCGACAGGATGTGCGACACGTAGTTCTTGACCGTCTTCTCCGCGAGGAACAGGCGCTCACCGATCTGGCGGTTCGTCATGCCCTCGCCGATCAGGTCGACGATCTGCCGCTCCTGGGGCGAGAGCCCCTCGAGGCGGTCGACCTCCTGGGCCTGCGGCGTGCGCAGCCGGTCGAGGATGCGCGCGGTGCTCACCGGGTCGAGCAGCGAGCCTCCGCCCGCGATGGTCCGCACCGCACCCACGAGGTCGGAGCCGTGGATCTGCTTGAGGACGTAGCCCGAGGCCCCCGCGAGGACGGCCTGGAACAGCGCCTCGTCGTCCGCGAAGGACGTGAGCATGAGGCAGCCGATCTCCGGCATCTCGGAGCGCACGTCGCGGCAGACCTCGACGCCCGAGCCGTCGGGCAGGCGCACGTCGAGCACGGCGACGTCCGGTCGCACCGCACGGATGCGCGGCAGCGCCGACGCGGCCGTGCCGGCCTCGCCGACGACCTGGATGTCGTCCTCGGCCTCGAGGAGGGCGGCGACGCCACGGCGGACGACCTCGTGGTCGTCGAGGAGGAAGACCCGGATGGGGTCGGGGGTGGTGCCCATAGGGAGAACTTATCGGAGTTGTGTCAGAACGAGGGTGCCGGACGAGCAGGAGGCCCGACGGCGCCGCTCCCGCAGGAGCGCGGGCTCGACGTCACAGCGCGCGGGCGGGCAGGGCCGGCGGGGCGGCCCTACGGTGGAAGGATGCCGTCGTCCTCCTCCGTCCCCGTCCGGAACCGTCGGCGGAAGCCCCGCTTCACGGGCCTCATCAAGCCCCACGAGGCCTTCCCCGCGATCGCCCGGCTCGACCGCCGCATGAACGAACGGACCTACGGGCGACGGCTCGGCCCGCAGGCCGATGCCGCGCTCGTGCGGCTCTCGACGGCGGCGAACCACAGCGTCCTGTGGATGGGGCTCGGCGCCGGGCTGGCCGCGACGGGTGCCCGAGGGCGCCGGGCGGCGGTACGGGGCCTGGGGACGCTCGCCGTCGCGAGCGCGGCCGCCAACCTGCTCGGCAAGGGCCTGTTCGGTGGCGATCGTCCCGCCGCGGACGTGCTGCCGCTCGTGCGACGGCTGCGCCGCTACCCGACCACCCCCTCGTTCCCGTCCGGTCACTCGGCGTCGGCTGCCGCGTTCGCGACGGGCGTGGCCCTCGAGTGGCCCGCCGCCGGGCTGGTCGTCGCGCCCGTCGCCGGCGCGGTCATGTACTCGCGGCTGCACGTGGGGGCGCACTGGTTCTCGGACGTCGTCGGGGGTGCAGCGCTCGGGGTCGGTCTCGCCGTGCTCGGCAGGTGGCTCGTGCCCTCTCCCCCGGGCCCCGCACCCGACGTGCCCGCCGGGCCGCCCACCGACGTGCCCGCGCTGGCCGACGGCGAGGGCCTGTTCGTCGTCGTCAACACGTCTGCCGGGTCCGGGCGCCTCCTCAAGGAGGACCCGCTCGAGGTCCTCCGCCGTGACCTCCCCAGGGCCCGGGTGCACGTCCTCGCCGAGGGCGACGACCTGCGCGAGCTGTACGACCGGGCGGCCCACGGCGGGGCCGTCGGGTCTGGTGGGGCTGCGGGCCCCGGCACGGAGTCCGACGACGTCCGCCCCGCCGTCGCGCTCGGGATCAGCGGGGGCGACGGGACCGTCTCGACAGCGGCTGCGGCCGCCCGGGAGCACGGGCTCCCGCTCGTGGTCCTGCCCGGCGGGACGCTCAACCACTTCGCCAAGGCGGCCGACCTCACGTCGATGTCCGCGACGGTCGACGCGGTCCGGACCGGTTCGGGCGTGAGCGTCGACGTCGCCGAGCTGCGCGTCGACGGCGAGGACCCGCTCACGGTGCTCAACACGTTCTCGCTCGGCATCTACCCCGAGCTCGTCTCGCAGCGCGAGCGCGCCGAGAAGCGCCTGGGCAAGTGGCCCGCGACCGTGTGGGCCACCTCGCGCGTCCTGCGCTCGGCCGCCCCGCTGCGGCTGTCCGTGGACGGCGTGGTCGGCTCCTACTGGTCGTTCTTCGCGGGCGTCAACAAGTACGTCCCGCAGAACCTCGCGCCCGTCGAGCGCGTCCGGCTCGACGACGGCGTGCTCGACGTCCGTACGGGACGCGCCGAGAAGCGTTACAGCCGGGCCCGGCTGTTCCTCGAGACCGTCGCGGGCGGTGGCGCGTCCTCGCTCGCGCAGCGCGTCCAGCCCCTCGAACGCCACCTCGCGGTCGACTCGTGGACGACGCCCGACCTCGCGCTGCGCTTCGGGGACGGCGAGCCGCACGACCCGGTGATCCTCGCGCACGACGGCGAGACGCTCGAGATCGACGGCGACCGCGTCGTCGACGCGACGCTCACCATGGTGCGCGGCGGGCTCCGGGTCTACGCACCGACAGACCCGGCTGCGGGCTGAGGCCGAGCGGGTCCGGGGACGGCCCGTCTCCTGGACGAGGACGACGCGAGCCGCCGCAGCCCCGTGACGGAAGCACCGCCGTCGGGCCGCGTGGTCCGAGGGGCCACGATGGCCCGACGGCGCCGCGCCCGTCAGACGCTCGGGTCGCCCTCTGCGGCACTCGCCCCGCGGGCGGGCCGGTCCTCCTCGCGCAGGCGCGGCTCGGTGCGGCGCGACGGGTCGAACCCGGCCTTGTCTGCGTAGAACGCGCGGACCAGGTCCATGTCGGCACGGACGTCACCCGTGAGGTCGAGCGTGGGGCCCAGGCCCGCGGTCATGGTCGTGCGGTCGACGTAGCCCAGGGTCACGGGCATGCCCGTCTCGCGCGCGATCCGGTAGAAGCCCGACTTCCAGTACTCGCCCTTGCTGCGTGTGCCCTCGGGCGTGATGACGAGCGAGAAGACCTCGCCCGTGCGGACCCGCGAGACGATGTCGTCGACCACACGGCTCGGGTCCGTCCGGTCCACGGGGATCCCGCCGAGGGCCCGCGCGAACGGTCCCACGACGCCCTTGAACAGCGTGTGCTTGCCGAGCCAGCGGACCTTGACGCCGACGCTCGCCGAGATCGCGAGCATGAGCACGAAGTCCCAGTTCGAGGTGTGCGGGGCGCCGATGAGGATGCCGGGGCGGTCGGTCGGGGGCTGCTCGGTGCGCAGGGTCCACCGACTCGCCGCCCAGTAGGCGCGCGCCAGGGCGCGGCGGATCATCGGGCTGCCTCGAGGGCTACGGGGTGGGACACGGCAGCAACGCTACCCGGGCGCGCGGACCCCGCCGGCGCCGGAAGGGCGGCCCCTGCGTGTGCCGTGGGCGAAATCTCCACGAGCCCTCCATGTCCTCCCTGTCTTTTCCCAGGTTCACCGGGCAGACTTCTCGGCATGACGTCGCCGAAGACATCAGGACCTGCCGCCCGGCTCGCCGCCGCCAGCTTCCTCGCACTCGCGATGATGCTGCCGCTGAGCGCGACCGCATCGGCCGCCGAGGTATCCCGGCTCATCGAGGACACGCAGTGTCAGGTCGACTCGATCGGCGAGGACCTCGAGAAGGCCAGCACCCAGCTCTCCACGCTCCCCTCCGGCCTGCGCCTCGAGGTGGAGGACGCCGTCGCGAACGCCCAGGCCGCCACGGACGAGGCCAACGCCGCGCTCGCGCAGGCCGCGACCGACGAGTTCGGCGACGGCCGCGCGGTCCTCGCCCTCACCGACGCCCAGGTCGCGCTCGACGCCGCCTCGGCCCAGGTCCGATACGTCGCCGACAAGACCGTGGCACAGGGCGCCGACGTCGGTTCGACGCTGCGCGACGTGCAGAACACGATCGACCACCTCCGGGGCGAGACGAGCCGCGCCGCGGCCTGACGCGGCGGCCACCTCGAGCGCTGAGCCCGCCTCGGCTCTGCCGAGAGCAGAGCCGCGAGTCGTTTTTCACCCCCATGGGGAGAATTACCCCTGTGCAGGCGCGCCGTTTTCCTCCACAATGAGCACCGCACTCCCGTGGCACTCCTTGCCACGATCCCCACGCTCCCGGCAAGGCTCGGGCGCGCGAGAGAAACGAGAAACCCCCGTGACCACTCCCTACGGCGCCCCGCAGGCCCCGCAGTCCGACCAGGCCCCGCAGTACTACGGCGCCCCCGTCGAGGACCCGGGCAAGACGCTCGGCATCGTCGGCTTCGTCCTGGCGTTCGTCTTCGCGATCGCGGGCATCGTCGTCAGCGCGATCGCCAAGAAGAAGTCCCGCGAGGCCGGCTTCGACAACCAGCTCGCCAAGTGGGGCCTCATCCTCAGCATCATCTTCACGGTGCTCGGAGCCATCGGCTGGGTCGTCTACATCATCGCCTTCGCCGCGCTGGCCGCGTCGGGCGAGCTCAGCACGTACTGACCTTCCCGGTCGCCCACGAGGCCGTCGTCCCCTTCCGGGGGCGGCGGCCTCGCTGCGTCTTCCCGTGGGCCGCCCGCGGTGCGAGACTCCGGTGATGACCGAGCAGCGCGCGCACTTCGACGCCCACGTGACCTTCGCCAACGGCGGCAGCCTCCGCACGGAGGGCTTCCGCCTCGACGTCCCGTCGGGCGACCTCCTGCCCGACGACGTCGCTCGCCTCCTGGTCCGCCACCTGGGCCTCGCACTGGTCGGGTCGGTCGAGATCACGGGGCTGACGTTCGTCGAGGAACCGCACGTGGGGAGCCGTGGGGTCGGTCGCGCCGTCGGTGACGCTGGGGTCGGCGAAGGGGCCGGACCCCGCGAAGGAGCGGGCCGCGCGACGCGGCTCGTCGACCTGAGCCACACCGTGCGCGAGGGCCTCGTGACCTACCCGGGCCTGCCCGCCCCGACGATCACGCCGTTCCTGACCCGGGCGGACTCGGTCGCGAAGTACGCGCCCGGGACCCAGTTCGCGATGGACGTCCTGACCATGATCGGCAACACGGGCACCTACCTCGACAGCCCCTTCCACCGGTACGAGGGCGGGACCGACCTCTCCGGGCTCGAGCTGGAGTCGCTCGTCGGGCTGCCTGCCGAGGTCTTTCGGCTGAGCGAGGTCGTCGACCCCGCGCGGGGTGGTCGTCGCGGGATCGGCGCCGAGGTCTTCTTCGACCGCGACCTGGCCGGGACCGCGGTGCTGCTCCAGACCGGCTGGGACCGACACTTCGGCACCCCGGCCTACGGGGAGCCCGCGCCCTTCCTCACCGAGGCCGGCGCACAGCACCTCGTCGACGCGGGGGTCGCGCTCGTCGGTATCGACTCGTTGAACATCGACGACACGGACCCCGTGAGTTCCGGCGGGGCGCGCCCCGCCCACTCGCTGCTCCTCGCGGCGGGGATCCACGTCGTCGAGCACCTGACGAACCTGGGTGCCGTGCCGCCGCGCGGTGCGCGGTTCACCGCCGCGCCGCCCAAGGTCGAGGGATTCGGGACGTTCCCGGTGCGGGCGTTCGCGGAGGTCACTGCCCGCCGAAGGTGACCGTGTGGACTGCCGACGGTGACCGCACGGCCACCCTCAGCACGCCAGTCGGTCACCCTCGGCGGTCCAGGGCGCCTGCCTCGTCGTAGGCTCGGCGCATGTCCGACGACCTGAGCCCCGCCCACGACGTCCTCCCCTTCGGCCGCGCCCCGCGCCCGGACACGGGCCCCGCGCTCGCCGAGCGCCTGCGCGAGGTCATGACCAGGAACCTCGGGCCCCACGCCTCCGGCCTGGACCGCGTCCGCATCGACGCCGCGACCGTCCCCGGCAGCCCGGACGTCCAGAGCCTCGACGTCGACGTGACGGGCCTCGTCGTCCGCGCGATGGGTGCCGCCGACGCCCCTGACCCGGCCGAGAACGTCGAGCACGTCGTCGGGCGCGAGAAGGCCGTCGCGCGGACGATCCGCGCCCAGGGGCATCCCGTCACGGTCGCCGGCGTCGCGGTCGACCTCGACGCCGAGATCCGCGACCTGCGCTTCTCCTGGGTCGAGGGTGCCGACGGCTCGCTCTCGATCGAGGAGTCCGGCCAGAACACCGAGCACCCCGTGAGCGGTCACCTGCGTGCCGCAGCGAGCCGCGACGCGCTCGTCACCACGGTCCGCGAGCTCGCGACCAAGGCCCTCGCGGACCAGGGCTTCACGCTCACCGCCCTCGACGTGGACCTCGCGTCCCGTGGGCCGCGCGCGGCGTCGATCGTGGCGTCCGCGAAGATCCGCAAGGGCTTCCTGTCCGCGAGCGCCCAGATCACCGCGACCGCCGAGATCGACCAGGCCATGGTCCTCACGCTGAGCAACATCGGGGCGACGAGCCGCAACCCGGTCGTCGCGGCGCTCCTGCTGGCCGTCCGCGGGAAGCTCGAGCAGGTCGACGGCAAGCGCATCGACCTCGCGTCCTCGCTGCCGCCGGGCGTCACGCTCTCGGACGTGCGGCTCGACGTCGGCGAGCAGCTCGTCCTGAGCGTCCGGGTCGGCTGAGCGTCCCGGTCGACGCGCGTCGCACTGCGCTCAGCGTCTCCCGCGGGGGAAGAACAGGCTCTCGGGGCGCGGCATCTCGACGCCGTCGAGCACGAGGTCGGTGCGCTCGCACCAGAAGGCGACGTACCCGCGCACCCTCTCGCCGTCGGACAACGGGTCCTCGTAGCTCCAGCCGATGTCCGCGCCGGCGGGGTCGCCCGACGCGAGCGACCAGTAGCGGGCGTGCCCCTTGTAGGCGCAGTCGCTCGTCGTCGTGCTCGGCGTCAGCGCGTCCCACTGCACGTCCTCGCGCGGGACGTACCACCGCAGGGGCAGGTAGGTCTCGGTGAGCGCCATGGCCCGCGAACTGTCCGCGAGCAGCACGTCGCCGAGGGACACGACGACGTGGCGCGAGCTGGGCACGACGTCGACCCGCTTGAACGGGTCACGCGGGTGGGCCGCGAGGGGCTGGTCCTCGGCGAACCAGTCGTACGCCTGGAAGTCGACCAGGACGTGGCCCGCGAGGTCCCCGTCGTCGGGACGGAAGAACGTCGCCGACGTGCCGGGCTCGGGGACGCCGTCCGGGCCCCCGGGCCACAGCTCGGTCCCCCCGCACGTGTGCCGTTCGAAGTGCAGCGGGTGCGGGATCAGCCCGTGCCGCACCTGCCCCTCCTGGTGCTCGCCCTCGACGAGGGGCACGCGCACGTCCGCCGCGGGGACCGCGTAGACCGGGAGCAGGCGCCACGGCTCCCAGACCAGGCGCGCGGTGGTCGAGCGGAGCACGAGCGTGGTCGGGTCCTCCCGGCGCACCGCGCGGATCTCCTGGGCCGCGGGGTACCAGCGCAGCCGATCGAGATCGAGCTGCCACCTGTCGACCCAGGACGTGGCCATGCCCCCAGCGTGCGCCCGGGGCCGAGCGGCTGCAATCCCCCGGGAGGCCGAGCGGCTGCAATCCCCCGGGGGGCCGAGCGGCTGCAATCCCCCGGGAGGCCGAGCGGCTGCCATTCCCGGGCCCGCCGGCTGCAATGGCCCCCGGGACGGGGCCGTCCGACCGAGCCCCTACAGCTCCCCGATCGCGTTCCCCAGGACCGTCGCCCCGATCACGAGCAGCAGCACCCCCATGACGAGCGACGTGTTGGCGGTCAGCCACTCCCGCAGGCGGTCGAGCCACGGCACGACGCGGGCGGGGGCCACGAGCGTCGCGACGAGCGGCACCACGACCGACAGCCCGCCCACCAGGACGAACGCCAGCACGACCACGACCTCCTGCACGAACCCGAGCGCCGCTCCGCCCACCGAGACGCCCGCGGCGAGCACGAACGCGAGCTCCTTGGGGTTGGCGACCGTGACCAGCGCACCGACGCCGAGGCCACGCGCGGGGGTGGCGTCCGCGATCGAGGCCAGCCAGCCGGGGAGGCTCGCCACCTCGCCCTCGGGCTTGGGGCGCCACTGCGTGAGGCCGAGCACCATGAGCGCGGCTCCCAGGACGATCCGCACCCACGCCGGGAGCTCGCTCGACCCCAGGAGGTGCTCGACGACGTCCGACGCCGCGACGACCACGCCGAGCAGGGCCGCGAGCGTGAGCAGCCGGCCCACGACGAAGGTCACGCCCGAGGCGCGTCCCCGGTCCGACGTCAGGAGCAGCGCGAGGGCGATGATCGGCAGCGGGCTGAGCGCGACGGCCACTGCGAGGGGAAGTGCGGCGCCGACGACCTCGGCCATGGAGTTCACGTCGTCACCGTAGTGCCACGCCTTCCCACGAGCCGACGCGCCGGGCCGATCCTCCTCGCCACGGCACGTGCCGGACGACGTCCGGGCAATTGAAGTTGCGACCGCTTGAGAGAATGGTTGGTCGTGAGCACCGAACCGCACGGCCCCGCACGGCCCGCCGTGGACAGCCCTGCGAGCGCCCCCACGGGCGAGGCGGGTCGCGAGCCGCGCACGGGCGGGAGCCCACGCCGCCGACGCGGAGGACGCGGACGGGCGAAGCCCCAGGTCAGCGAGCAGAACCCCGCCACCGAGCAGGCCGAGAAGGCCGACGAGGCCGCCGGTCGCACGGACTCCGCCCCCCGCCGGGACGCCGGCCGCGCCCGCGCCGAGAAGACACCCGAGGGCGACAGGAACGCCCGGGGCGAGCGTCCGACGTCGGGCACCTCGACGCGTGGCAACCAGCGCGGCACCCGCCGCCAGCAGGTGAGCCGCGCCCAGCTCGCGCGGGCCGCCGAGCGGCGCGCGCAGGTCGTCGTGCCGCCCATCACCTATCCCGAGCAGCTGCCCGTCTCCGCGCGGCGCGAGGACATCGCGAAAGCCATCGCGGAGAACCAGGTCGTGATCGTCGCGGGCGAGACGGGCTCGGGCAAGACGACGCAGCTCCCCAAGATCGCGCTCGAGCTCGGCCGAGGCCGGAAGGGCCAGATCGGGCACACGCAGCCCCGACGGATCGCGGCGCGCACGGTCGCGGAGCGGATCGCCGAGGAGATCGGCACGCCGCTCGGCGAGATCGTCGGCTACCAGGTCCGGTTCACCGACCAGTCGAGCGACCAGACGCTCGTCAAGGTCATGACCGACGGGATCCTGCTCGCGCAGATCCAGCGCGACCCGCAGCTCCTGGCGTACGACACGCTCATCATCGACGAGGCGCACGAGCGCTCGCTCAACATCGACTTCCTGCTCGGGTACCTCACGCGGCTCCTGCCGCAGCGCCCCGACCTCAAGGTCATCATCACGTCGGCGACGATCGACTCGCAGCGGTTCGCGCGGCACTTCGCGCCGGGCGGCCCGCTCCCGCCGCTCACGGCCGACGAGCTGTCAGAGGCAGACCGGGCGGGGGACCTGGGCACCTCTGACAACGGGTCCGTGGCAGTCGACGGGCCCGACGGCGCCGCTCACCATCCCCCCACGGCTCCCGTCATCGAGGTCACGGGTCGTACCTACCCCGTCGAGATCCGGTACCGGCCGCTGAGCCCCGACGTCGACCCCGAGACGGGCAAGACCAAGCGGGGCACCGCCAAGGGGGCCGCCGGCCAGGAGAAGGACCTCGTCACGGGCATCGTCGACGCGGTCGAGGAGCTCATGGCCGAGGGACCAGGCGACGTCCTGGTCTTCCTGTCGGGCGAGCGCGAGATCCACGACACGGCCGACGCCCTCGAGTCCCGCCTGGGCGAGCGCACGCGGGACGCCAAGCGCCCCGACTTCGTCGAGATCCTGCCGCTCTACGCGCGCCTGTCCTCGGCCGAGCAGCACCGCGTGTTCCAGGCGCACTCCTCGCGCCGCGTCGTGCTCGCGACCAACGTCGCCGAGACGTCGCTGACGGTCCCCGGCATCCACTACGTCGTCGACCCCGGCACGGCCCGCATCTCGCGCTACTCCAAGGCGACCAAGGTGCAGCGCCTGCCGATCGAGCCCATCGCGCAGGCCAGCGCCAACCAGCGCTCGGGGCGCTCGGGCCGTGTCGCGGACGGCATCGCGATCCGCCTGTACTCCGAGGAGGACTTCCTCTCCCGCCCCGAGTTCACCGAGCCGGAGATCCTGCGCACCTCGCTCGCGTCGGTCCTGCTGCAGATGATCTCGGTGGGCGTCGTCTCCTCGCCCGACGACGTCGCGCGCTTCCCGTTCGTCGAGCCCCCGGACACGCGCTCGATCCGCGACGGCGTGCAGCTCCTGACCGAGCTCGGCGCCCTCGAGACCGCGGCGGAGCCCGCCGGTCGCAGCGGCGCCGACAAGGACGCACAGCCCGGCCGCGCCGTCACGCGCCTCACCGAGGTCGGCCGCGTCCTCGCCCAGCTCCCCATGGACCCGCGCCTGGCCCGCATGATCTGGGAGGGCTCGCGCCGCGGCGTGGCGCGCGACGTCGCGATCATCGCGGCCGTGATGTCCATCCAGGACCCTCGCGAACGACCCGCCGAGTTCCGCGCCCAGGCCGACCAGCTCCACGCCCGCTTCGCGGACCCCCGCTCCGACTTCCTCACCTACCTCAACCTGTGGGAGTACGTGCGCGAGCAGCAGCGCGAGCTCTCGTCGTCGGCGTTCCGGCGCCTGTGCAAGGCCGAGTACATCAACTTCCTGCGCGTGCGCGAGTGGCAGGACGTCGTCGCGCAGCTGCGCGAGATGAGCAAGCCGCTCGGCATCGACATGTCCTACACACCCCGCACCCGGGGCGACGCGACCTCCGGGAGGGGAGCGACGTCGTCGGGCACCACGGTCGCCGAGGCGACCGACCAGCCCGTCGAGCACCGCCTGACCTGGGACGACGACACCATCCACCAGGCACTGCTCGCCGGGCTCCTCTCCCAGATCGGCATGCAGGAGGCCACCGAGGTCAAGGCCTCGTCCGTCGCGCACCTGCGCGGCCAGCAGAAGGAGCTCGCCATGAAGCGGGCCAAGAAGCAGGCCCGCAACGAGTACCTCGGCGCGCGCGGCGCACGCTTCGCGATCTTCCCCGGCTCGCCCCTGTCCAAGAAGCCGCCCGTGTGGGTCATGGCCGGCGAGCTCGTCGAGACCAGCCGTCTGTGGGGCCGCGACGTCGCCAAGATCCAGCCCGAGTGGGCCGAGGAGCTCGCCGGTCACCTCGTCAAGCGCACCTACTCCGAGCCGCACTGGTCCACCAAGCAGGGCGCCGCGCAGGCCAAGGAGAAGGTCCTGCTCTACGGCGTGCCCATCGTCGCCGACCGCACCGTCCTCTACGGCAAGGTCGACCCCGAGGCCGCGCGCGAGATGTTCATCCGCCACGCCCTGGTCCAGGGCGAGTGGACCACCCACCACCAGTTCTTCCACGAGAACCGCCGCCTGCTCGAGGAGGCCGAGGAGCTCGAGGCGCGCTCGCGCCAGCGCGGCCTCGTGGTCGACGACGACGTGCTCTTCGCGTTCTACGACGAGCGCATCCCCGAGGACGTCGTCTCCGCGCGCCACTTCGACACCTGGTGGAAGTCCGCCAGGCGCCGCGACCCCGACCTGCTCACCTTCACGCTCGAACAGCTCGTGCCCGACGCCGAGTCCGTCGACACCTCCCTCTTCCCCGAGACCTGGGCCCAGGGCGACCTCACGCTCCCCCTGACCTACCAGTTCCAGCCTGGGACCGACGCCGACGGCGTGACCGTGCACATCCCCATCAGCGTCCTGAACCGCGTCGTCCCCGACGGCTTCGACTGGATGGTCCCGGGCCTCCTCGACGAGCTCGCGACCGCGACCATCCGCTCGCTGCCCAAGCCCGTGCGCGTCCAGCTCGTCCCCGCCCCCGACGTCGCGCGCGACGTCGTCGGCTGGCTCCGCGAGAACACCCCGGCCTGGGAGGACATCACCCGCGCGGGCGACATGGCCGAGCCCTTCCACGTCGCGTTCACGCGCGCCGTCCGCGCCCTGCGCGACGTCGTCATCCCCGACGACGCCTGGGACGACGCCCGCACCGAACGCCTTCCCGGCCACCTTCGCATGACCTTCCGCGTCATCGAGGAGCGCCGCGGCGGCGAGGTCGTGCTCGACGAGTCCAAGGACCTCGTCTCGCTCCAGCGACGCCTCGCGCCCCAGGCGCAGGCGGCGGTGCGGGCGGCCGTCAAGGGGGCCGTCGGAGCGGCGTTGCGCGAGGCTGCTGCTGGGGCGGACGCGGGGAGGGGGGCGG
>NZ_MAQA01000037.1 GCF_001692445.1 Oerskovia enterophila
GTGCTGTCGGGGGCGTGACCGGCGGTGCGGTCGGCGGCGTGGGCTGTGCGGGCGGGGTCACCGGAGGCGTGACGGGCTGCACGGGCTCGGAGGGAGGCGGCGCGGCGTCCGGGTCGGGCGTGCTCGCGTACGGGTTCTGCGGCGTGGGCTCGTTCTCTTCCGGCGGCGGCCCGCCTGCGGTGTTGTCGCTCATCGGGATCCCTCGGTCGTCGGGGTGCGGCAAGCCACACTGTGAACAGACTGTGACGATCGAACATTTCACAGATCGCTATCAACGATGACGCTTCGGGACGTTTCCCGCCACAGGAGCGCCGGGTGACGTCGAGGGCCAGGGGCGCCGGCACCTGTATGGCCGGGGGGTCCCGAACGCCCACCGCAGGTGACCGGTCCGGACAGCGCGGACCAGGGCCTCGCAGAGCGGAGGACGGTCAGCCGCGGAGCGCGACCGCCTGCGCGAGGCCGGCCGCGACCACGCTCGCGTAGAGCGCGGTCCCCTCCCCGGCCGGGTGCACGCCGTCGGGCCCCAGGAGCGTGGGCTGGGCCGCGATCGCCGCGCTCCAGTCCGCGACGACGACGTTGCCGAACCGCTGGGAGGCCCCGATCATCTCGGCGTTGGCGACAGGCACCCAGGACCTGTCGGCGTACCCCGTCACGAGCACCACGGTGTGGTCCGGTCCGATCGTCGCGAGGACCCGGTCCATCATCGCGGCGTCGACCGTGCTGTTCGTGCCCAGCGAGACCACGACGTAGGGCCGCAGGTTCCCGGCCGCCCGGACCGCGTCCACGAGCCCACCGGCGTCCTTCATCTGCCGGGAGACCGCGCCGTCGATGAGCACCCCGGGCAGTGCAGCCGCGAGCGCCGGTGCGCTCGCGAGGGTGACCGAGTCGCCGATGATCGTGACCTGGTCGCCCGGTGGGGGTCCTGGGACCGCGGCTGGCGCCGCGGGTTCCTGGACCGCCGGGTCCGGAGGCGCGGGCTCCGGGGCCGCTTCGGGGACCGGCGCCTCCTCGACCGCCGCTCCACCCGGCTGCTGCGTCCCCGCCGCCACCTCCTGCCCTGCGAGGATCTGCGACTCGACCGAGGAGACGGCCGGGGCCCGCACGAACCCCGCGACGGCCAGCCCCACGACGAGCACCGACGCCGCGAGCGTGACCCACCCGTGCACGGGCAGCGGGTTCCGCCCCGCGGCACCCCGCCGGGCCCACGCGACGACCGTGCGGACGTAGCCGCCGAGCCCTCGTCCCATGACCGGCCGTTCGACGAAGCGGTAGGACAGGGCCGCTGCGACTACGGTCACGGCCGTCGCGGTCAGAGCGACCCACGGACCGGGGGTCGCGTACAGGCCACCGCCGCCCGCGATCGCGGCGACCAGGACGAGCACGGGCCAGTGCCACAGGTAGAGCCCGTAGGAGCGGGCGCCGATCCAGCCTGCGGGGCCCTTGTCGAGCACCTGGCCCAGCCGAGGGGCGTGCAGGACGAGGTTGACGACCCCGGCGGTGGCCAGCGACACGACGAAGAGCCCGCCTCGGTAGGTCACCGCTGCGTCCCACGGCATCCGGAGCATCGCGAGCACCAGCACGACCGCGCCCACGATCCCCGCACCGAGCACGAACGCCGCGCCGCGCGTGGTCGACGTCCGCGGGGACTCGCGCACGAGCGTCGGGCGCCCGGTCCGCAGGTGCCAGAAGGCCAGGAACGCACCGATCATGAGCCCGAACAGGTGCGTGTCGGTGCCGAAGTAGACCCGGGTGGGGTCCGTACCCGGCACGTACAGCAGCGACATCGCGACGGCGGAGACCACCGCGAGAGCCCCTGCCAGGACCAGGGCCCGGCGCCGGGTGATCCGCAGCGCGAGCACCCCGAGGACCGCGAGCGGCCAGAGCAGGTAGAACTGCTCCTCGACCGCGAGCGACCACAAGTTGGCGAAGAGCTGCGGCGCGAGACCGCCCGAGTACGTGCTGCCCTGCGCGACGTAGACCCAGTTGCTCGTGAAGGTGGCCGCCCCGGCGACCTGCGCGCCGATCCCGACCAGGACATCGCCGCCCACGAGCCCCGCGACCGCCGTGCACGTGAGCACGACGAGCGCGAGCGCGGGGAGCAGTCGACGCGCCCTGCGGACCCAGAACCGGCTCAGCGAGAGCGTGCGCCGCTCCCGGAACTCGCGGACCAGGAGCGTCGTGATGAGGAAGCCCGAGAGCACGAAGAAGACGTCGACCCCGACGTACCCGCCCGGCAGCAGCTGCGGCGCGAAGTGGAAGAGCATGACCGAGACGACGGCCAGAGCCCTCAACCCGTCCAGGCCGGCGATCCGCCGGTAGCGGACCGTGGGACGGGCGGGGCGGGAGGGGCGCTCGGGCCTGCGCCCGGCAGGTACTTCACGGCCCGACGGCGGAGCGACGGCCCCGGTGGTCGGGTCCGCGAGCGATCCTGGACCCAGCAGCTCGGTCGGCTGCAGTCGTTGCCACACGTCGACGTGCTCGGTCGACGTCCTGGCCACCCCGGTCTGCACCGAGGCCGACTGTCCGACCATCGTCACCCGTCCGTCAGCTCCCGCACGACCGTGTCTGCCAGCAACCTCCCGCGCAGGGTCAGGACCCCGCGGCCGTGGATCGCCGCCCTGCCGTCGAGGAGGCCTGCCGCGACCATCCCGGCCACGTTGCGCCGGCCCACCTCGGTAAGGACGCTCAGGTCCAGTCCCTCTCGCAGCCGCACCCCCAGCATGACGCGTTCGAGGTGCGCCTCCTCGAGCGTCAGGAGCTCGCGTCCGGCGGCCGGGCTCTTGCCCGCCTCGAGCAGCGCCGCGTACCGCCGCGGGTGCTTCACGTTCCACCATCGCACGCCCTCACGGCCGCCCTGGACAGGCTCGCCCGACGCGTCCGACGAGTCGGTCGTCGACTCCGACGACGTGGTCAGCGTGCCGCTGACGTCCGTACGGTTCGCCGCGCCTCCGATGTACGAGTGGGCCCCTGGGCCGATGCCCCACCAGTCCTCACCACGCCAGTAGGCCAGGTTGTGCCGGCACGCGAAGGCGGGATCCGGGCCGACCGCCGCGCCGACCGCCGCGGCACCGGCGGCACCGGTGGACCGCCGCGCCCAGTTGCTCACCTCGTACCACTCGAGCCCGGCAGCGGTCAGCAGCTCGTCCGCGAGCTCGTACTTCTCGGCCTGGTCGTCCTCGCTCGGCAACGAGATCTCGCCACGGCGGACCTGGGCCGCCATCTTGGTCCCCTGCTCCACGACGAGCGCGTACGCCGAGACGTGGTCGACCCCGGTGGCCAGGGCCGCCTCGAGGCTCGTGCGCCAGTCGTCGAGCGTCTCGCCCGGCGTCCCGTAGATGAGGTCGAGCGACACCGCGAGCCCCGCCTCGCGGGCCCAGCGCACCACGTCGGGGATGCGCCGGGGGTCGTGGGTCCGTTCGAGCGTCGCGAGCACGCGCGGCACCGCCGACTGCATCCCGAACGACACCCGTGTGAACCCCGACTCGGCGAGCTGCGCGAGCGACTCGGGGGTCACCGAGTCCGGGTTGGCCTCGGTCGTGACCTCGGCGCCCGGAGCCAGGCCCCACGCGTCGCGCACGCCCGCGAGCATCCGACCGAGGTCGCCGGCGGGGAGCAGCGTCGGCGTGCCACCGCCCACGAACACGGTCGAGACCGGACGCGACGCCAGGCCCGCCTGCTCCATGACGCGCGCCGCGAGCTCGATCTCCCGCAGGGCCGTGTCCGCGTACGAGGCCTGGCTCGCACCGCCGCCCAGCTCGGAGGCCGTGTAGGTGTTGAAGTCGCAGTACCCGCAGCGCACCGTGCAGAACGGCACGTGCAGGTACACCCCGAACGCGCGACCCGCGTGGTCGTCCGACCCGGCCCCGCCGGGACCGGGCCCCACCCACGCAGGGAGAGCGCCGTCGTCGGGCACGGGGATCCCGTCCGGGAGCGCCGGGCTCATGCCCGCACCCCGGACGCCGCAGAGCGCGCGGTCCCCGCGACAGCGAGGACCACGCGCTCACCAGGAGAGCAGCACATCACTTCTTGGACTTGTCCTTCGCGTCCTTGCCGCCGCTGCTGCCCGCGCCGTCGGAGGACAGCGCCGCGATGAACGCGTCCTTGGGGACCTCGACCGTACCGATCGTCTTCATGCGCTTCTTGCCCTCCTTCTGCTTCTCGAGCAGCTTGCGCTTGCGGCTGATGTCGCCGCCGTAGCACTTGGCGAGCACGTCCTTGCGGATCGCGCGGATGGTCTCGCGGGCGATCACGCGCGCGCCCACGGCGGCCTGGATGGGGACCTCGAACTGCTGACGCGGGATGAGCTCCTTGAGCTTCTCCGTCATCATGACGCCGTACGAGTACGCCTTGTCCTTGTGCACGATCGCGCTGAACGCGTCGACCGTCTGGCCCTGGAGCAGGATGTCGACCTTCACCAGGTCCGCCGCCTGCTCGCCCGAGAGCTCGTAGTCGAGCGACGCGTAGCCACGCGTCTTGGACTTGAGCTGGTCGAAGAAGTCGAACACGATCTCTGCGAGGGGCAGCGTGTACCGCAGCTCGACGCGGTCCTGCGAGAGGTGGTCCATGCCGCCCAGCACGCCACGCTTGCCCTGGCACAGCTCCATGACCGCACCGATGAACTCGGTGGGGCACAGGATCGTGGCCTTGACAACGGGCTCACGGATCTCGCCGATCTTGCCGCCCGGGAACTCGCTCGGGTTGGTGACCGTGACGACCGAGCGGTCCTCGAGGGTCACCTCGTAGACGACGTTCGGCGCGGTCGAGATGAGCTCGAGGTCGAACTCGCGCTCGAGGCGCTCGCGCACGATCTCGAGGTGCAGCAGGCCCAGGAAGCCCACGCGGAAGCCGAAGCCCAGCGCGACCGAGGTCTCGGGCTCGTAGTTGAGCGCCGCGTCGTTGAGCTTGAGCTTGTCCAGGGCGTCGCGCAGGACCGGGTAGTCCGAGCCGTCGATCGGGTACAGGCCCGAGAACACCATGGGCTTGGGGTCGCTGTAACCACCGAGCGCGTCCTCCGCCGGCTTGCCCGCGTTGGTCACGGTGTCACCGACCTTGGACTGGCGCACGTCCTTGACGCCCGTGATGAGGTAGCCGACCTCGCCCACGCCGAGCCCCTTGGTGGGGTGAGGCTCGGGCGCGCTCACGCCGATCTCGAGGAGCTCGTGCGTCGCGCGCGTCGACATCATGACGATCTTCTCGCGCGGGTTCAGGCTGCCGTCGACCACACGGACGTAGGTCACGACGCCGCGGTAGGTGTCGTAGACCGAGTCGAAGATCATGGCGCGCGCCGGGGCGTCGGCGTCGCCTTGAGGGGCCGGCACCTCCTGGACGATGCGGTCGAGCAGCTCGGTCACGCCCATGCCCGTCTTGCCCGAGACCTTCAGGACCGTCGAGGGGTCGACGCCCACGAGACCAGCGATCTCCTCGGCGTACTTCTCGGGCTGCGCGGCCGGCAGGTCGATCTTGTTGAGCACGGGGATGATCGCGAGGTCGTTCTCCATCGCGAGGTACAGGTTCGCGAGGGTCTGCGCCTCGATGCCCTGCGCGGCGTCCACGAGGAGCACGGCCCCCTCGCACGCGGCGAGCGAGCGCGAGACCTCGTACGTGAAGTCGACGTGCCCGGGCGTGTCGATCATGTTCAGGGCGTAGGGGACGAGCGGCGCCGACGTGTCGTCCGGGTCGTCACCCTCTCGCACGGCCCACGGCATGCGCACGGCCTGCGACTTGATCGTGATGCCGCGCTCGCGCTCGATGTCCATGCGGTCGAGGTACTGCGCACGCATGGCGCGCGCGTCGACGACGCCGGTCAGCTGCAGCATGCGGTCGGCCAGCGTGGACTTGCCGTGGTCGATGTGCGCGATGATGCAGAAGTTGCGCAGCAGCTCGGGCGGCGTCGCCGCGGGCTGGATGCGGGTGCTCAGCTGGGCGCTGGGGATCGGGGACAACGGGGGTGCGCTCCTGTGGTGGGTCAAGACGGGGCGGCGGACGGCGCCCGGACCTGCGGCTCGGTGCTCGACGACGGAGCGTGAGCCGCCGGAGTTCTGCTCGGCAGGTCGCTGGTCGCCGCGCGCAGGGTCGGACAGCAACCACCATTGTCCCACGAGCACGCACCCGGCCCGCACCCGGTGGCCGGCGGCGGGCCGGGCGGGCCGGAGCCCGCCCGTGCGCAGGTCGGGCCCCCGGTGCGCGCCCGGGGGCCCGCGCCGCGTCCCGGCCCGGCTCCCCCCGGCGGCCCGCGCCGCCAGGTGTCAGGCCGTGCGCGTGATCTCGACCGTGACCTCCAGGTCGCTCGCGGCCGCGCCGGCGTACACGCCCTTGAGCGGTGCCACGTCCTCGTACTCGCGTCCTCGCCCGAGCACCACGTGGTCGAGCCCCGCTCGGCGGCGGTTGGTCGGGTCGTAGCCGCGCCACGCGCCCGTCCACCACTCGATCCAGGCGTGCGACTCCCCCGTGACGGTCTCCCCGACCACCCCGTCCGTGACCGGGTACAGGTAGCCCGAGACGTAGCGGGCCGGGATGCCGACGCTCCGCAGCGCCCCTGCGCACAGGTGCGCCATGTCCTGGCACACGCCCTTGCGCGCCAGCCACGCCTCGGCTGCGGGCGTGTGCGCCGTGGTCACCCCCGGGACGTAGTCGAGCCGGTCGCGCAGCGCGAGGCAGATCGCCTCGGCCGCCGACTCGGGGTCGAGCCCCGCGGCGACGTCGAGCGCGAGCGCCGCGACGTCGCCGGGCACCGCGGTGGTCGCACTGTCCGTGAGGTACGCCGCCTGGGCGTCCACGACGTCCTCCCCGCCGAGCTCCTCCCACGTGGCCTGCCCCCCGCCGCCCGGGGGCGGGGCGACCTCGACCGTCGCGGTCGCGACGATCGTCAGTCGGCGGTGGGGCTCGAGGACCTCGAACGCGGTCACCCTCGTGCCCCAGTAGTCGACGTACTCGTGCGACCACGTGGTCGGCTGGACCGCGACGGAGGCGTCGAGCACGTCCTGCGCCGGGCCCGCCGCGGGCGTCATGCGCGCCTCGTTGTACGACGCCGTCACGGGCGCCTCGTAGTCGAACGTCGTCGTGTGGACCACACGCAGGGTGCGCCTGCCGGCGTCCTCGATCGTCTCGGTGCTCACAGCGCCTCTCCTACCCATGTCGTGGCGGCAGCGGACGGGAAGTACCGCTGCTTGATCGCGTCGCTCGCGCGCGAGCAGGCGCGCTGGACGCGCTCCATCGCGGCGGGCAGGTCCTCGAGGACCTCCTCGAGCGGCGCGAACTCGAGGCTCGCCCGGACGCTGCCGAGCTCGCGCCGCGCGTCGTCGCTGACCCCGTGCCGCCCCTCTGGCTCGAGCTCGCGCAGGCACGCCTCCGCGCTCTCGAGCGCGCACACGATCGAGCGCGGGAACAGGCGGTCGAGCAGCAGGAATCCCGCGGCCCGCTCGTCCGAGGCGATGCCGCGGTAGACCCGCAGGTACGACTCGTAGGCGCCGCACGAGCGCAGCAGGGTGGTCCACCCCGGCCCCGCGTGCCCCAGACGGGTCTGGGTCGTCACGAGCCGAGCCGTCATGTCCGCCCTCTCGATCGACCGGCCCAGGAGCATGAAGTGCCACGTCGCGTCCCGGCTCGTGGCCGAGTCCATGAGCCCCGCGACGATCGCCGCCCGCTCGCGCACCCACGAGAAGTAGTCGTGCGGACGGGCCAGGCGGATGCTGCCCGAGACCTGGTTGCGGGTCGTGTTGAGGCACTCCCAGAGCTCGGTCGAGATGATCTCGCGCGCACGCCGGGCGTTCTCGCGCGACGCGACGAGCGACCCCGCGATCGACGACGGGTTGAGCTGGTCGTGCGCCAGCACGCGCAGGACGTGGGCCCGGTCCACGAGCCCGGTGCCCGGCTCGACCGGGTGGTCCATGACCGTCAGGAGCGACCGGCAGGCCAGGTCCTCCGCGGCCCACGGGTCCTCGCTGAGCATCTGGACGTGCACGTCGAGGATGCGGGCCGTGTCGTCCGCGCGCTCGACGTACCGACCGATCCAGAAGAGGGACTCCGCGATCCGGCTCAGCATGGTCGTTCCCCGTCCGTCGCCACGTGGCCCGGGGCCGGTGCGGCCTCGGGCTCGGGAGGGACCGCGCCCGGGCGGTCGCTCGCCTGCTGCTGCTGTTGCTGCTGGTGCCGGCTCCCCGCGCCCAGGGCCGCGTCCGCGGGGTTGGTCGCGATCGGGACGCCGACCGACGACGCCCCGGACGCCGCGAGCGCCACGGGCGCGACGTCGTCGACCACCTGCCGGGCTCCCTCGCCCAGGACCCACGTGTCCTTGGACCCTCCACCCTGGGAGCTGTTGACGACGAGCTGCCCCTCGGGCAGGGCGACGCGCGTGAGCCCGCCCGGCAGGACCCAGACGTCCGTGCCGTCGTTGACCGCGAACGGGCGCAGGTCCACGTGCCTGGGGCGGAAGCGCCCGTCGACGAAGGTCGGCGCGGTCGAGAGCTGCACCACCGGCTGCGCGACCCACCCGCGAGGGTCTGCCTGGAGCCGCCGACGCATGGCGTCGAGCTCGGCACGAGAAGCCGCCGGACCCACGAGGATCCCCTTGCCCCCCGAGCCGTCGACGGGCTTGACGACCAGCTCGTCGAGGCGGTCGAGCACCTCCGCGAGCGCCTCGGGCTCCTGCAGGCGCCACGTGTCGACGTTCGGCAGCAACGGCTCCTCGGCCAGGTAGTAGCGGATGAGGTCCGGGACGTAGGTGTAGACCAGCTTGTCGTCCGCGACCCCGTTGCCCACGGCGTTGGCGAGCGTCACGGTGCCGAGCCGCGCGCACCCGAGCAGCCCCGGGACGCCCAGGATCGAGTCGGCACGGAACTGCACCGGGTCGAGGAAGGCGTCGTCGACCCGTCGGTAGATGACGTCGACGCGGCGGCGGCCCTTGGTGGTGCGCATGTAGACGCGCCCGCCCGCGCAGAACAGGTCGCGCCCCTCGACGAGCTCGACGCCCATGAGCCGGGCGAGCAGTGAGTGCTCGTAGTAGGCCGAGTTGAAGACGCCGGGGGTCAGGACGACGACCGTCGGGTCCGGGACGCCGTCGGGGGCCGCGGCGAGCAGCGCGGCCAGGAGCCGGCGCGGGTAGTCGATCACGCGACGGATGCGCAGGCTCGAGAACAGCTCGGGGAAGGTCTGCACCATGGCCTGCCGGTTGGAGATCACGTAGCTGACCCCGCTCGGGACCCGCACGTTGTCCTCGAGCACCCGGAAGTCGCCCGCCTCGTCGCGGATCAGGTCGATCCCCGAGACGTGCGCGCGCACCCCGTTGGGCGGCTCGATCCCGTACGCGGCCCGGTGGAAGTCGGCCGAGGACAGGATGAGCCGTTGCGGGACCACCCCGTCCCGGACGCAGCGCTGCGGGCCGTAGACGTCCGCGAGGAACGCCTCGAGCGCCCGGACCCGTTGGGCCACCCCCGCGGAGATCCGGTCCCACTCGTCGGCCTCGATGACCCGCGGGACCACGTCGAGCGGGAAGGGGCGCTCCTCGCCCGCGACGTCGAACGTCACGCCCTGCGCGAGGTAGGAGCGGGCCAGGGCCTCCGCCCGCGAGGAGACCTCGGCCGCGGTGAGGCGGGTCATGGTCGTGTGCACACGCTCGAACCGGGGACGCAGCCCGCCGTCCTCGTCGAGCATCTCGTCCCAGGCCCGTGAGCGGGGATAGTCGTCGAAGAGGTCTGCCATGACCGGGACCGTAGTCACGCGGTGTTCCCGTGGCGTGTCCCGCGTGTTACCGGTCGCGTCCGGGTGTGACGGGCGGTCGACGCAGGGCTGGTCCCCGGCGGTTCGGCCACAGGTGCGGTGGCCGGTGCGTGCCGGGCGGCGGCTTGCCGACGGCCCGTGCAGGGCCGCTCGGGGCGCCGTGCCGGATACGGGTAGATTGCGGGCGTGGCTCAGAACAAGTGGATCTCCCTGCTCACGGACGCGGCCCGCGCGATCCTCGGCGCGCTCGGCGGCTCGTCGCGGTCGGGTGGCTCGGGCACGGGTCGTACGACCTCCGGCCCGACGACGTCGGGCACCCCGCGCGGTGTCGCTCCCCGACCCGGGTCCGGTGCGCCGTCGTCGGGCACCGCCCGCCCCACGCCGGGACCGCGCACCACGGCGGGAGCCTCGCGAGGGGCCGCGAGCACGCGGCCTGCGGGCCGCAAGCCCGCCCCCGCCCAGACGCGCGGGCCCCAGCCCGGCGCGGGCACCTACCCCGGCGACTACACCGGCCGGGTGCGCGCCGAGTACGCGCCGCAGCTCGACGGCGACCCGGACCCCGGCGAGATCGTGTGGACCTGGGTCCCCTACGAGGAGGACTTCACCCAGGGCAAGGACCGTCCCGTGCTGCTCGTGGGGCGTGACGGCGGCTGGCTGCTCGCGATCATGCTCACGAGCAAGGACCACTCGCGCGACGCCGCGGACGAGGCCCGCTGGGGCAGGCGCTGGCTCGACATCGGCTCCGGTCCCTGGGACGCTCAGGGGCGCGACTCCGAGGTGCGCCTCGACCGTGTGATCCGCGTCGACCCCGGCGCCGTGCGCCGCGAGGGGGCGGTCATGGGCCGCTCGACGTTCGACACGATCATCCGCGAGATGGGCAAGGTCTGAGGCTCCGTCCGGGCCTGCGTCCCGGCACGAGACCGTGGGGTCGGGGTCTGCTGGCCCCCGCGCAGGGCGCCGCACGGGGCGCGCGCGGGCCGCACGAAGGGCGGCGCGGGCCGCACGAAGGGCGGCGTTCCAGCGTTCTGGCCGATCCTGCGGTCGGCTGGTAGTCTTGGTGGTCGCGTGTCCGCCCAGGTCGGCGGGCACAGTTCCAGCTCCTCTCCAAGGGTTCCCCACCCCCAGTCCCGGAGCTGGAATCGCCCTCTACGACCTATTCGATCGCTTCGGCGAACACACCAGAAAGTCCACACGTGGCTAACATCAAGTCTCAGATCAAGCGCATCAAGACGAACGAGAAGGCTCGTCTGCGCAACAAGGCTGTCAAGTCGGAGCTCCGGACGAACGTTCGCCGCGTTCGCGAGGCCGTCGCCGCCGGTGACAAGGAGGCCGCAACCAGCGCCCTCGTCGTCGCGTCGAAGAAGCTCGACAAGGCAGTCTCCAAGGGTGTCATTCACGAGAACCAGGCTGCTAACCGCAAGTCGGCACTCGCGAAGGCCGTCAACGCTCTCTGAGCCTGACACTCCCTTCCACGCGTGACCTTGTGCGCCCCTGATCCACCTCGGGCAGCACGGTGAACGTCGAGAGGCGCTGCTCCCTCCACGGAGCAGCGCCTCTCGTGCGTCCGGGGTTGGCTCTCAGGCTTCCTGAGGCATCCCGTCCAGCCCGGCCCGCAGCAGCACGCCGCTGCCTCCCGTGAACTGGATCGTGTGGAACGACGTGGCGCGCGCCACCTCGTGGAACCCCCACCGGCGGTGGAGCGCGATCGACGCGGCGTTCGTCGCGTTCACGACGTAGCAGACGAACGAGGCGCGCCCCGAGACCCAGTCCATGCGCGCCTGGGTCAACGCGGCCCCGACGCCCCGACGGCGGGCCTCCGGGTCGACCGTGATCCCGCCGAGGTAGTGGCCGACCGGAGCGGGGCCGTCGGAGTACGGCCACCAGTGCGTCTTCGCCCACCCCGCGACGGCGTCGTCGATCGTCGCGACGACCACGAACCGTCCCGGGTCGGCGATGGCGAGGCGCACCTGGTCGAGGTTCGCACCACGCGCCGCGCGGCGTTCGATTCCCGCGATGCTCGCGAGGTCGTCCTCCCCGGCCGGCCTGACCCGGATCGAGCTGCGGCCCGGGGTATCGCCGCCGGCGATGCTCCGGGACCGGGTCATCGACCGGTGCCGTGCGCTCCCGCGATCACCAGGACCGCGCGCTCGACCGCGAACACCGGGTCGCGTCCGCCACCCTTGACCTCGGCGTCGGCCTGGGCGACCGCCGTGATCGCCGCCGCGAGGCCTTCAGGGGTCCAGCTCGAGAGGTCCTTGCGGGCCCGGTCGATCTGCCACGGCGCCAGGCCCAGGTCCTTGGCCGACGCCCCTCCCCGCCCGCGCATGGCCGCGACCTTGGCGAGCGTGCGCAGCTTCATCGCGAGCACCGCGACGAGCGGCACCGGGTCCGCGCCGGTCGCCAGCGCGTGGCGCAGCAGGGACACGGCCTCACCAGCCTTGCCCGCCACGGCCGCGTCGGCCACGCGGAAACCGCTCGCCTCGACGCGACCGCCGTAGTACTTGTCGACCGTCGCGGCGCCGATGGTGCCGGTCGTGTCCGCCACGAGCTGGGCGCACGCGCTCGCGAGCTCGCGCAGGTCGTTCCCGAGCGCCTCGACGAGGGCCTTGACGGCCGCTGCGTCGGCACGGCGACCCGCCGCCTTGAACTCGGCTGCGACGAACGAGAGCTTGTCGGCGTCCTTCTTGATGGCCTCGCACGCCACGACCGGCGCGCCGCTCGCCCGGATCGCGTCGAGCATCTTCTTGCCCCGGACGCCGCCGCCGTGCACGATCACGACGGTCGTCTCCGGGTCCGGCGAGGCGACGTAGTCCACCACGTCAGGGATGAGCGCGTCGGCCGCGGCCTCGGCGCCCCGCACGACCACAAACTTGGGCTCACCGAAGAGGGACGGGCTCGCGGCGACCGTCAGCATGCCCGACTGATACGTCACCGCCTCGATCTCTGTCTTCTCCGCCTCCGCGTCCCGGGCCCGTGCGAGCTCGAGCAACGAGTCGACGGCGCGCTCCGCGAGCAGCCCCTCCGGCCCCTGCACCAGCACCACGGGGGCGAGCTCGACCGCGTTCCAGGAGAGCGTCGCGGACGGGCGGGCAGAGGTGCGGGAGGGAGCTGGAGCCATGAGCACAACGATCCCACGGGCCACCCACCGAGGGCACATCGCTGACTCCTGGCGGGGCACGACTCACCAGCGCGCGGCACCTGGGGCGGGGCCCTCAGCAGCCGACGGCCGGCTCGTCCGTCCCCGTCACCCGTCCTCGCACCCCGCGACCGCGAGAGCCCCGTCCCGCACGACGAGCGCGAAGGTCCCGCATCGGTCCGTGCGGAGGACTGCGGCTCCCACGCCCGCGTAGAGGTCGAGGGCCTCCTGAGTAGGGTGCCCGTACGTGTTCTCGCCCGAGCTGACGATCGCGACCGCCGGGCTCAGCGTCGCGGCAAGGCGTGCGGACTGGACGCGCGAGCCGTGGTGCGCAACCTTGACGACGTCGACCGACGGGACGCCCGCGCGGGCTCGCAGCGTCCGGTCGAGCGTCTCCTGTCCCCCAGCCTCCAGGTCGCCGAGCGCCACGAGCGTGAGCCGCGGGGTCACGACACGCAGCGCGATGCTCGCGTCGTTGGCTCCCCCGTCGGCCTCGGCGAGACGGGGACGTCCGTCTCCGGAGGCGCCGGGACCGGGCGTGGAGCCCGCCTGCAGCACCTCCCACGACACGTCGCCGAGCGTGCCGCCCGCACCGGGTTCGGCCACCTCCACGGGAACACCTCGGTCGGCGAGGTCGTCGAGCACCCACTCAGCCTGCTCTGCGGGGTCACCGAGCCCGGTCACGAGCGCTCGTCCCACCTGGCGCCCGTCGAGCACCGCACCGAGCCCCCCGACGTGGTCGGCATGGAAGTGGGTCAGGACGAGCAGGTCGAGGCGCTCGATCCCCAGGTCGTCGAGGCACCGCCCTGCGGCGTCTCCCGCCGGACCGACGTCGATCATGAGTCCGCGCCCGTCGCCGGTCCGGACCACGAGCCCGTCCCCCTGGCCGACGTCGCACGCGGCCACGGCCCAGTCCGCCGGGACGTCCCGGCCGGCCGGTGCGATCCAGCGGGGCCACGCGATCACCACGCACCCGACCGCTGCCACGGCGACCACGGCCCACGCCGCGACGAGGCGCAGGGTCGCGCGCCGCCGTCGGGCAGCCAACGCCTCCCGGACGCCCGCGCGCACCGCCGTGCGCCACGTGTGCGGCCAGCCGCTCCCCCGGCTCCACGGGACCCGCACGCCCAGCAGGCCCGCCACATGCCGCCAGCGCCACACCAGGACCAGCGCCGCGAGGGTCAGCAGGGCGAGCGCCACCGCTCCCAGCGCACCACCCGGCCACGGCACGCGCGCCCCGGGCAGCCCGGTGAAGAACCGGGCGACCGCCGCGATCCACCAGGACGCGAGGCCCGCGGGCCACGCGAGCACGACCCCTCCGAGCGGGAACCAGGGGGCCACGAGCGTGGCGAGCACCCCGAGCACCGTCGCGGGCACGAGTGCGGGCGCCGCGACCAGGTTCGCCGGTACGGCGTACGTCGCGATCGACGGGTCGAGCAGGACCAGGACCGGCGCGCACGCGAGCTGGGCCGTGAGCGGGACCGCGAGCGCGAACGCGGGCCCCTTGCCGATCCACGGCGCGAGACGTCGTGCCACGGGCTGGGTGCCCAGCACGAGGGCGGCGGTCGCGACGCTCGACAGCACGAACCCGTACGAGCGCGCGAGCGACGGGTCGAGCACGAGCAGCACGACGACGACGGCCGCGAGCGCGGGCACAGCGCGCGAGGGACGCCCCAGCCCGATCCCGACCAGCCCGACCACCCCCATGGCCGCGGCACGCAGCACGCTCGGGTCGGGATGGACGAGCAGCACGAACCCCGCCATGACCGCGCCAGTGACCCCGATGCGCACACCGCGCGGCGCCCGGGCCAGCGCGCACAGCGCCGTCACGGTCGCCACGACGATCGCGAAGTGGCCGCCCGAGACCGCGGTGACGTGCGTCAGGCCGGTCGTCCTGAGGGCCGCGTCGAGCTCGTCGTCGATGCGCGAGGTGTCGCCGACCGCGACGCCCGGGAGCAGCGCACGGGCGTCGGCGGGCAGACCGTCCGAGGCCGTCAGCAGGTCCGCGCGGAGCACGCCCACGACGCCCAGCGCCCGGGAGGGCGGCGCGGTCACGACCGGCGGCCCGCTCGCGACGAGGGTGGCCACCGTCCGGTCGCCGGGGCCGGCAGGCAGGAGCCGGCCCGACGCGCGGACCTCGGCCCCGTAGTCGGCCTCGCCCCAGGCGAGATCGCCCAGCACGCCGATCCGGCCCCCGCCCGGCGCGACGACACCTCTCCCCTCGACCGTGGTCAGGTCCAGGGCCGTGCGGACGCTGTCCGACGCGCCCGACCACGGGTTCACGACCACGACGGGCTCCTGGACGACCCGTCCCACGACCTCGACCGTCGCCCCCTGGCCCGCGAGGTCCGCGGCTCCCCCACGCTCCCGCGCGACGAGGTCGGCCGTCCCGCCCAGCAGGACCGCGAGCGCGCACGCCGCGACGAGGACGCACTGACCGAGCCCACGGGGTGGGCGGGCCCGCCGCACGAGCAGCAGCATGCCCATCAGCGCGAGCAGTCCGGCAGCGGCCGCCGCTCCCACGAGGGCCGTCCTGGCCCCTGCCGAGGTGAGCCACCACGCGACTCCCCAGGCCACGAGCGCACCCGGGACCAGCCGCAGGTCGGTCGCCGAGACCTGGCGCGGCGTGGGCACCGGGGCCACGCCCGGAGCGGGGATCGTCGGGGCGCTGGCGGGCACAGGGGCGCCTCTGGTTGTGGATCGGTTCCCCACCTCAGACCCGCACCTGGTCGCGCAGCCTCGCGAGCAGCGCGTCGCCGATCCCGCTCACCTCCCCGAGCTCCTCGACGCTCGTGAACCTCCCGTTGGCCTCGCGCCACTCGACGATCCGGGCCGCGAGCACGGGCCCGATCCCCGACAGGGCGTCGAGC
Organism: Oerskovia enterophila; assembly: GCF_001692445.1. Classification (GTDB taxonomy): domain Bacteria; phylum Actinomycetota; class Actinomycetes; order Actinomycetales; family Cellulomonadaceae; genus Oerskovia; species Oerskovia enterophila. Next base: position 15,721 of record NZ_MAQA01000037.1, read on the forward strand.
GCGGTCTGGTCCGCCGAGTTGAGGTCGACGGGTCCGGCCTCGCTGCCCGGCACGGTCGCGGGACCGGGCGCCGCGGCGACGACCTCCCCCGGGCGGGGCACGACGATCTGCTCGCCGTCGACGACCTCGCGCGCCAGGTTGACGCCCGCGAGGTCCGCCTCAGCCGTGGCGTCCCCTGCGGCGGCGAGCGCGTCGGCACGCGTGACCCCTCGGGCACGGTCACGAGCCCGGGAGCACCCACCGCGCCGACCACGTGCACGACGACGTCGCTCGCCTCGGTCGCACCGGTCGCCCCGACGTCGCTCGCCTCGGTCGCACCCGGCGCGGTCGAAGACCCGTCGTCCGAGGCCCTGGTCTCGCTCGACGCCTGCCCGCCCGGCCCGGCGCCGCCCTCGGAGGCGGTCGCCGGGTCGGCGAGCGTCGCCACAGGGCGCAGGTCGCCATCTCCCCGAAGGGTCCACGCGCCGACACCGACCGCGAGCAGCAGGACCGCGACCGCCGCCACCACGGCCGTCCGCGCGGCCACGGACCAGCGGCGGGGACCGCCGTCGGGTACGTGCTCGAATCCCGCGTGCGACGTCGGGTGGCCGTTCGCCGCGGTGTACGCGGCGGCGACCGCGTCGAGCGCGCCGCGCGTCCCGGCGGGGCCGTCCTGCACGCTCGACGGCCGTGGGCCCCCGTCGTCCAACCCTCGACGTGAGGTCGAGCGTAAGGGGCCGCGTCCCTCCTCACCGGGCCCTCGACCGTCGGTCGAGGGTTCGGTCGCCACGCCCGCCGAGACGCTCCACCACGCCGGTTCCGGCCCGGGGTCCTGCCGCTCCTCCGGCCTCAGGTCCGGGTCGAGAGTCACGGACGAGAAGCCGTCCGCAGGCTCGGCCCCCCGCACCGACGGGGCCGAGGCACCCCCGACGGCCGCGGGCCCGGGGGCCGCACCCGGGACGCTCCGCAGCCTTCGCAGCCGGGCCGCGCCGTCCTCGCCCGGCGGCTCGGCGAGCGGGTCAGCAGGCGTCGGGTCGTGCGGGCGGCGCACGCGGGAGAAGGTCACCCCGGCACGCTAGGCGCGTCCGCTCACGCCTCGCGGGGCATCAGGGATCACCTGTGGAGGAGGTACCTTCGAACCCGCCTGTGCACGGCCAGACACCGCCCAGAGCCTCAGGTCGCGCGGTCGGCCACGACGATCGCCAGGACTCCCGGTCCCGCGTGCACGCCCACGACCGCGCTCACAGGAGTCACCGCAGCCCGCACCCCGGTTGCGTCGAGCAGCCGCTCGGCGACCTCGGTCGCCGCGGCGTCGTCCCCCAGGAAGTGGACCGCGAGCTCGGGCTCGGTGCGCCGCTCGACCGACTCGACGGCGACGTGCACGAGCCGCTCGACCGCCGCGGCCCGGGTCCGGACCTTCTGGATCACCTCGATCCGACCGTCGCGCACCGCGAGGAGCGGGCGCACGCCCAGCACCGTGCCGAGCGCAGCCGCCGCGGCCCCCAGGCGTCCGCCGCGCCGCAGGTGCTCGAGCGAGTCGACCATGAAGATCGCGCGGCTCGAGTCGGCGACCCCGATCGCCCGCCGGGCCACCTCGTCGATCGTCGCACCGGCCGCCGCGGAGTCGGCCGCGGCCAGCGCCGCGAACCCCAGGCCCATGGCCACGGTCCGGGAGTCCACGACGCGCACCGGGATCGGCGACCGCGTCGCCGCGAGGGCCGCCGCGTGCACGGTGCCCGACAGGTCTCCCGAGAGGTGGATCGAGACGACCGAGCGCGCCCCCGCACGGGCCGCCGCCTCGTAGGCCTGCACCAGGGCGTGCGGCGTCGGCTGGGAGGTCGTGACGCGCTGGCCCGAGCCGATCCTGGCGGCGACGTCGTCGGGTGACACGTCGACGCCCTCGAGGAACGTCTCGTCACCGACCAGCACCTGCAGCGGCACCACGGACAGGGACGGGCGGTCACCCGGGGGAAGGGAGGCGGTCGAGTCCGTGACGACGTGGACGGCCGGAGGCTTGGCAGGACTCATCTTCGGGAGATCCTACGTGGCGTGCCCCTGCGGTCGCACGCGGTCGGCCCGCGAGGGCGTGCGTGCGCCGCGCGCTCACCCCGGCGCCGCCCTAGGATCCGAGACATGCCCGACGACGCAGCCCCCTCCCCCGCAGAGCTCGCCGCACTGAAGGCCGCCGCCGCACAGGCAGCCGCCGAGGCGGCCGAGGCGAAGGCAGCCGCGGCCCAGGCCGCGCTCGAGGCGGCGCAGGCCGCTGCAGCCTCGTCGGCCCCGGAGGCGTCAGCCGCTGGCGCACCGTCGGGACCCGCCGACCCGACCAGGTCCGAGGCAACCGCCGAAGCGAGCGCCGCACCCGCGGACGCTCCGCCGTCGGGCACCTCCCCCGGGCCGCTCGAGGGGTACCCCGCCGAGGTCGCCGCGGGCTACGCCACCAAGGGCGGGACGCTCGCGCTCGGCGCGCTGCTCGAAGCGCCCGACCGGACGCCCGGCGACCCCGTCCCACGCGCCGACGTCCAGGTCGGGTTCGCGCTCGCGATGCTCAACCGGCACGGGCTCGTCGCCGGGGCCACCGGCACGGGCAAGACCAAGACGCTGCAGGGCATGACCGAGGGACTCTCCGACGCCGGGGTGCCGACGTTCGTCGCCGACATCAAGGGCGACCTGTCCGGGCTCGCGGTGCCCGGCGCGAGCGGCGAGAAGATCCTCGAGCGGACCGCGAGCATCGGGCAGGACTGGAAGCCGACCACCTATCCGGTCGAGTTCTACTCGCTCGGCGGGCTCGGCAAGGGCATCCCGATCCGGACGACCGTGAGCGACTTCGGGCCCCTGCTGCTGTCCAAGGTGCTCGGGCTCAACGACACGCAGGAGTCGAGCCTGGGCCTGATCTTCCACTGGGCCGACACGCAGGGCCTCGCGCTGCTCGACCTCAAGGACCTGCAGTCGACCATCGCGTACCTCACCTCGGACGACGGCAAGGCCGAGCTCAAGGGCATCGGCGGGCTGTCCGCGGCCACGGCCGGGGTCATCCTGCGCGAGATCGTGACGCTGCAGGCACAGGGGGCGGACGTGTTCTTCGGCGAGCCCGCGTTCGACACGACCGAGCTCCTGCGCGTCGCGTCCGACGGCCGCGGCACCGTCTCGGCGCTCGAGCTGCCCGCCGTCCAGGACCGGCCCGCGCTCTTCTCGACGTTCCTCATGTGGCTGCTCGCGGACCTGTACCAGGACCTGCCCGAGGTCGGCGACCTCGACAAGCCCAAGCTCGTGTTCTTCTTCGACGAGGCGCACCTGCTCTTCACGGGCGCGTCCAAGGAGTTCCTCCAGCAGGTCGTGCAGACCGTGCGCCTCATCCGTTCCAAGGGCGTGGGCGTGTTCTTCGTGACGCAGAGCCCCAAGGACGTGCCCGCCGACGTCCTGGCTCAGCTCGGCAACCGGGTCCAGCACGCGCTGCGCGCCTTCACGCCCGACGACGCCGCGGCCCTGCGGGCGGCCGTGCGGACGTTCCCCACGTCGCCGTACGACCTGGAACAGCTGCTCCAGTCGCTCGGGACCGGCGAGGCCGTGGTCACGGTGCTGACCGAGAAGGGCGCCCCCACGCCGGTCGCCTGGACCCGGGTCCGGGCGCCCCAGTCGTCCATGGAGCCGGCGCCCGAGACCGTGATCGACGGGATCGTGGCGGGGTCGCCGCTCGCCGCGCGGTACGCCGAGGCGGTCGACAACGAGTCGGCGTACGAGCTGCTCACCGCGCGCATTGCCGCGCAGCACGCCGCGGCCGAGCAGGCGGAGCTCGCCGAGCAGCTAGCCAAGGAGCAGGAGGCCGCCCAGAAGGAGGCCGACAAGGCGGCCAAGAAGCAGGCCGACGAGCTCGAGAAGATGCGCGCCAAGCTCGAACGGGACGCGGCGCGCGCCGGGAGCGGGACGCGGACGAGCACGGCCCGGAAGTCGACCGCGTCGTCGGGGCTCGACAAGTTCCTGGGGTCGATGGCGACGCAGCTCGGCCGGGAGATCACGCGGACGGTGTTCGGGACGCGGCGGCGGTGAGCCCAGGGCTCCCCGGCCCGCCGTCGAGTGCGTGATTCGGCTGCGACACGCCCGGCGAGTCGCAGCCGAATCATGCACTCAACGGGCCAAGGCCGCCCGCACCCGCCGGATGAACCTCTCGGGGTGTCGCATCACGTCGTCGGCCGTGACCGTGATGATCAACCAGCCCGCCTCCTCGAGCCGCTGTCGACGCTCGACGTCACGTCGCCACGTCCCGGGGTCGGTGCGGTGGACGTCCCCGTCGTACTCGATCGCGATCCGGAGCGCCGGGTAGGACATGTCCGGGAGGGCGAGGAAAGATCCCGCCCGGTCCAGGGCGGGCACGTTGACCTCCGGGCACGGCAGCCCTGCGTCGACCAGGATCATCCGGGTCCGCGACTCCATCGACGAGTCGGTTCCGCCGACGACGTGCTCGATCGCCACCCGCGACGCCGCAAGTCCCCGCATCCTGTGGCTGCTCCCGAGGAGCCTGCGCATCTCGACGACCGAGGTCGCAGGGTCCTTCCGGCGTGTCATGGCGTCTCCGAGGACGACCAGCTCGTTCACGCTCAGCCCGTGCGAGAGGTGCAGCCACGTCTGCGCCGGAGTGGTGACCGGGATCCCGTGCCACGTCGTGACGGCGAGAGCCGGTTGGGTGCAGGTGTGAGCCACCAGGTCGTCGCGCTGCGGTCGCAGGTCCCTGCGTGGCACGACGACGTGCAGCCGCTCCCCCGGCCCACCACCCGCCTCGGCCGACGACCGGTCCAGCCGCCAGGGCACCTCGATCCCGAGGAGCCGTAGTGCCGTGACGTGGCTGAACGCCGCAGCGGACGGCAGGATCTCGAGCGCAGCCCGGCACCGAGCGGCGATGCCGTCGATGCTGCCCGCCGGTACGCGGACGCCGCGGGTCGGGGCCTCCCACCAGGGCCGACCGAGCTCGTGGCGTGTCAGTCCGTGGCTCGCGGCGTCCCGCGACCGGAGCACGACGGACGGCACCTGAGGGTTCGACATGCCGCCACGATGCCGCCTTTCGCACGCCCAGGGGTGGGTCATGCGGTCATCTGTGGACAACCTGCCGTCGAGTGCGTGATCCGGCTGCGACACGCCCGGCGAGTCGCAGCCGAATCACGCACTCAAGCGACGAACGTCAGGCCGGGACCACGTTCACGAGCTTGGGCGCCCGCACGATCACCGTGCGGATCCCGCGCCCGTCGAGCGTGCGCTGCACGTTCGCGTCCGCCAGGGCCAGCTCACGCAGCTCGTCGTCCCCGATCGAGGGCGAGACCTCGAGCCGGCTGCGGACCTTGCCCTGGACCTGCACGACGCACGTCACGGTGTCCTCGACCAGGTACTCGTCGAGCGCGACCGGGAAGGGCTCGTGCGCGAGCGACTGCGGGTGACCGAGCCGGGACCACAGCTCCTCCGCGATGTGCGGCGCGATGGGCGCGACCATGAGGATCAGCGGCTCGATCGCCTCGCGGGGCACCCGGTCCAGGCCCGTGAGGTGGTTGTTGAGCGCGATGAGCTTGGCGATCGCCGTGTTGGAGCGCATGTGCTCCATCTCGACGCGCACGTCGGCGATGGTGCGGTGGACCAGGCGCAGGGTCGCGACCTCCGCGGGCTCCTCCGAGACCGTCGTCTCGCCCGAGTCCTCGGACACGACGTTGCGCCACAGCCGCTGCAGGAAGCGCTGCGAGCCGACGACCGCGCGCGTGTCCCAGGGGCGCGACAGGTCGAGCGGTCCCATGGACATCTCGTACACGCGGAACGTGTCGGCGCCGTAGGCCTCGTACATGTCGTCGGGCGTCACGACGTTCTTGAGCGACTTGCCCATCTTCCCGTACTCACGGTTGACGGGCTCGCCCTTCCACAGGTACCGGACCTCATCGCCGCTGCTCTCCTCGACGACCTCTTCCGCGGGCACGTACGCGCCACGCGAGTCGGTGTACGCATAGGCCTGCACATAGCCCTGGTTGAAGAGCTTGTGGAACGGCTCGGTGCTGGTCACGTGCCCCAGGTCCAGGAGCACCTTGTGCCAGAAGCGCGCGTAGAGCAGGTGCAGCACGGCGTGCTCGACGCCGCCCACGTACAGGTCGACACCGCCCGCGGGCCCGGCCGTGGCGTTGTGCCCGGGGCCGGTCCAGTACTTCTCGAGCTCGGGCGAGGCCATGTGCTCGGTATCCGCCGGGTCGAGGTAGCGCAGGTAGTACCAGCACGACCCTGCCCAGTTGGGCATGGTGTTGGTGTCGCGGCGGTAGGTCTTGGGGCCGTCGCCCAGGTCGAGCGTGACGTTGACCCAGTCCTCGTTGCGGCCCAGCGGCGGCTCGGGCGAGGAGTCGGCGTCGTCCGGCTCGTAGGTGCGCGGCGAGTAGTCCGGGACCTCGGGGAGGTTGACGGGCAGCAGCGAGTCCGGCAGCGCGATGGGCTGGTCGTTCTCGTCGTAGACGATGGGGAACGGCTCGCCCCAGTAGCGCTGACGGCTGAAGAGCCAGTCGCGCAGGCGGTAGGTCACGGTGCCGCTGCCGATGCCCTTGGCCTCGAGCCACTCGATCATGGCGCGCTTGGCGTCGGGCACGCTCAGGCCGTCGAGCGAGATCTCGTCGTTGGACGAGTTGACGATCTCGCCGTCGCCGGTCCAGGCGCCCTCGTGGTCCTCGGGGGCCGCGACCGTGCGGACCACGGGCAGCTCGAAGGCCTCGGCGAACGCGTGGTCGCGCTCGTCGCCGCCGGGGACCGCCATGATGGCGCCCGTGCCGTAGCCCATGAGGACGTAGTCCGCGGTGAACACGGGGATGAGCACACCGTTGACGGGGTTCACGGCGAGGTGGCCCGTGAACACGCCGGTCTTCTTGCCCGCGTCGGCCTGGCGCTCGACCGCGGTCTTGGCGGCGGCCTCCTTGCGGTAGGCCGCGACGGCGTCGATCGGGGTCGCGTGCCCGCCGGTCCAGACGTCGTGCGTGCCGTCGGGCCACTCGGCCGGGACCTCGTCGAGCAGCGGGTGCTCGGGCGAGACGACCATGAACGTCGCGCCGAACAGGGTGTCGGGGCGCGTCGTGAAGACCTCGACGTCGCCGACGGGGCTGCTCCCGCCGATCGCACCGTCGATCGCGAAGCGCACGGTGGCGCCCTCGCTGCGACCGATCCAGTTGCGCTGCATCGACTTGACCTTCTCCGGCCAGTCGATGAGGTCCAGGTCGTCGGCCAGGCGGTCCGCGTACGCCGTGATGCGCATGTTCCACTGGCGCAGGCTGCGCTGGAAGACGGGGAAGTTGCCGCGCTCGGAGCGACCGTCGGACGTGACCTCCTCGTTCGCGAGCACGGTGCCCAGGCCCGGCGCCCAGTTCACGGGCGACTCGGACACGTAGGCCAGGCGCTGCGGGTCGATCACGGCGCGCTGCGCGACGCGGTCGAGGTCATCCCAGCGGGTGCCCTCGGGGTGGCCGGGGACGGCACGCGTACCCGCGGCGTACTCGGCCACGAGCTCGGTGATGGGGCGCGCACGGCCCGTGCCGCCGTCGGGACGCTCGGCGTCCTCGTCGTACCAGGCCTCGAAGATCTGCAGGAAGATCCACTGGGTCCAGCGGATGTACTCGGGGTCGATCGTCGCGAACGAGCGGCGCGAGTCGTGCCCCAGGCCGAGGCGGCGCAGCTGGCGCTTCATGTTGGCCATGTTGGCCTCGGTCGTGACGCGCGGGTGCTGACCGGTCTGCACCGCGAACTGCTCGGCGGGCAGGCCGAACGCGTCGTAGCCCAGCGCGTGCAGCACGTTGTCGCCACACATGCGTCGGAAGCGTCCGACGACGTCGGTCGCGATGTACCCGAGCGGGTGGCCCACGTGCAGGCCCGCGCCCGAAGGGTACGGGAACATGTCCATGATGAAGTACGGCGAGCGGCCGTCGGCGTGCCTGCCCTCGCCGTCGGTGAGGTGCCCCGAGGGGTTGGCCGCGAAGAACGTGCCGCGCTCCTCCCACGCGTCCTGCCACCGGAGCTCGATGTCCTGCGCGAGGGCGGGCGTGTAGCGGTGGGAGGTCGTCTCGAGCGAGGCCGCGGGGGCGGTGTGCGCGGACTCGGCGGGGTTCTCGGGGGCGGGGTTCTCTGGCGTGCTCACCCCGCGAGTTTACCGTTCGGCACGGGGGCGCCCGGCAGCGTCTTCGCTGCTGGGCACGGGGTGCTCCGGTCGCCGCCCGCCGGGGTGTGACCGGCCCGACGGCGCAGCGCACCCCGCGCTACCCGGTCGCCGTCCGTTCGGGTCTCCCGGGCGAGCGGGGGCGGGTCACCGGGCCGGTGGTGCCGGCCACCGGCCCGGTGGGTTCTGGACCTGTCAGGTGCTGCCGAGGGCCGTCCGGCCCCTCCGGCCGCCGATCAGGTGCTCTGGAGGTAGGTGACGATCGTGGGGCCCATCTCCAGGAAGACCCAGGCCACGAGGAGGACGTACATCACGGCGAGCAGGATCCCGCGGTTGTCGACGACCAGCCGCTTCGCGCCCTCGCCGACCGGGAGGTACCCCTCCTGCACGGCGTGCACGACCTGGTACCAGAACAGCGGGATCATCGCGGCCCACACGACCATGCAGAAGGGGCAGAGCACGACGAGCACGTAGAGGCTCGTCCACACGAGGAAGACGATGAGCCCTATCGCGACCGTCGTGACGGCGAGCATCGTGAGCCAGAACCAGCGCGGCAGACGCGCACCGGTCAGCACCACGACGCCGATCGTCATGACCACGGGGAACGCCGCGACCCCGAGGTAGGGGTTGGGGAACCCGAGCAGGGTGCCCTGCCACGACGCCATCGCGGGACCACAGTCGAGGAACGGGTTGAGCGAGCACGACGCGACGTGGTTCGGGTCGACGAGCTTGAGGTACTTCTCGATCGCGAGCCAGGCGGCGCCGACCAGGCCGACCGCGCCCGCCACCACGAGGACCCACCCGAAGGCTCGGGTCGAGAGGTTCTTGGCGTCGACGTCGGGCAGCCCTGCGGCTGCGTCCGGGCGCTGCGCGCGGGGCGCCGGGGTGCGCCCGGCACGGGAAGGACGGGTGGGGCTCTCGCTCACGAACCGCTCCTGGAGGTCTGCGTGTGCACTTCCGGCACACAGGTGGGCCCAAGGTACCGGCGAACTCTGAGGTTTGACTGGAGGTCTCGCCGGTCCGTCACCTCAGGACGCGGCGACCGTCTCCTCGACGGGCGCGTCTGCCGGGACCACGTCCTCGCGGACGTGCTGGCGACCGAAGGCCACGATGATCGCGAGCCCCACGAGCGTCAGCGCGAGCCCTGTCCAGGCCGGGGCGAGGTAGCCCCAGCCCGCGGCGATCACGAGACCGCCGAGGAACGCCCCGTTGGCGTTGCCCACGTTGAGCGCCGAGTGGCACAGCGCGGCGCCGAGCGAGGGGGCGTCCGGTGAGAGGTCCATGAGGCGGGTCTGGAGCGCGAGCCCCAGGATCTGGGAGGTCACGCCCAGCAGGAACAGGGCCGCGACCGCGGGCACGGGGCTCTGGCCCGTGAGCGCGAACGCGACGAGGGCCGTGGCCGTGGACCCGAACCCGATCCAGACCGTGCGCATGACGTCCTTGTCCGCGAGCCTGCCCCCGACGACCGTCCCGAGCGTCATGCCCAGGCCGAAGATCGCGAGCACCACCGGGACCACGCCGAGCGAGAGCCCGGTGACCTCGGTCATGGTCGGGGCGACGTAGGAGTAGACCGCGAACATGCCGCCGAACCCGATCGCCCCACCCACGAAGCTGATCCAGAGCGCGCCGTTCTTGAGCGCCGCGAGCTCCTGGCCCACGCTCGACCCGGTGTCGCCGGACCCGGCCGGGACCCAGCGCCACAGGGCAAGGAGCGTGATCCCGCCCAGGACGCCGATGAGCACGAACGCCGCGCGCCACCCGAGCACCTGCCCGGCGTAGGTCGAGAGCGGCACGCCCACGACGTTCGCGACGGTCAGCCCCGTCATCATCATGGCGACGGCGTGGCCGCGGCGTCCGGGGCCCGCCACGGCGGCCCCGACGGCCGCCCCGACGCCGAAGAACGCACCGTGCGGCAGTCCGGCGAAGAACCGGCCCGCGATGAGCCACTCGAGGCTGGGGGCCGCGGCGGACAGCACGTTGCCGAGCGTGTAGGCGAGCATGAGGCCCACGAGGAGCTTCTTGCGCGAGACGCGCGCGGCGAGCACGGTCAGGAGCGGCGCGCCGACCACGACGCCCACGGCGTAGGCCGTGATCGCGTGCCCGGTCAGGGGGATGGAGGCGTCGAACGCGGTCGCGATGTCGGGCAGCAGGCCCATGGTCGCGAACTCGGTGGTGCCGATCGTGAAGCCGCCCACGGCGAGCGCGAGCAGCGCGAGGCCCGCGGTCCGGGTGCCGCGGGGTGCACCGCCGGTGCGTGCCCGACGGCGGGGCGCGCCCGGGACGGGCGCGTCGGAGCGGGTGTCGGTCGTCCCGGGCAGGCCGGTGCTGTCGACGGTCAAGGCGCCCCCTTCAAGGGTGTCGTTGCAAGGATCGAATCGTTTCGAACGCAGCGCCGGCGCCATCGGCAGCGTGATGCGGGAAGACCGTCAGTCTAGACCGGGGCGGAGTCCGTGGCGAGAGGCGCGGGCACGACCCACACACGCGACGCCGCCGGCAGTCCCAGGTGGACCGGGCTCGCGTCGCTCCCCCACGTGATCGCCATGGTGCCCGCGTACTCGCGCCGCTCGTGCACGCGGACCTCGGCGTCGAGGCCCAGGCCCAGCTCGGCCAGGTAGCGCAACACGTCCGGGTCCGAGTCCGAGATCCGCGCCACGACCGCGCACGCCCCCGCGTCGAGCTCCGAGAGCCGGATCGCCGCCGGACGCGGGACGAACCCGGACGCCGTGGGGATCGGGTCGCCGTGCGGGTCGCGCGTGGGATGGCCGAGCAGGGCGTCGATGCGGTCGAGCATCAGGTCCGAGACCGCGTGCTCGAGCACCTCGGCCTCGTCGTGGACCTCGTCCCACGAGTAGCCCAGCTCCGAGACCAGGTACGTCTCGAGGATCCGGTGCCGACGGACCATCGCGACCGCGTGCGATCGCCCGAGGTCCGTGAGCTCGATCGCACCGTAGCGCGCGTGCACCAGGAGCCCCTGCGACGACAGGCGGCGCACGGTCTCCGAGACGGTCGAGGCCCCGACGCCGAGCCGGTCCGCGAGGAGCTTGGTGGTCACCGGCTCGTCGGACCACTCCTGCGCGGACCACACCACCTTGAGGTAGTCCTGGGCGACGGAGGTCAGGTCGAGGGGATGGTCCACGGCGCCCACTCTATTTCACGGCCCTCCCCCGGGGCCGGGAGGACCGAGGTCCGGACGCCGGCGCGCACCCGGCGCCCGCCCCCTCGCCACACCCCGGTCACCTCACCCCGCGACCAGCTCCGCGCGCTCGCGCTCCGCCGTCGGGCCGGAGGACGGCACGACGCGCGGGCGGCGCGCCAGGTGCACCACGTACGCGACCGCGAACACGATGCCCTGCGCCACCACGATCGTCGCGGCGCTCGCGGTGTCGAGGTAGTAGCTCGCGTAGATCCCCACGACGGCGCACCCGACCGCGACGAGCGGCGCGACCACGAGCATGCGCGACATCCGGTCGACCAGGAGGTAGGCCGTCGCGCCCGGCGTGATGACCAGGGCCACCACGAGCACGACCCCGACCGCCTGGAGCGCGACCACCACGGTCAGCGCGAGCGACCCCAGGAGCAGCGCTGACAGCCGCCGCGGCGAGATCCCGACGGCGTGCGCGTGCACGGGGTCGAACGCGAACAGCGTCAGGTCGCGCCGCTTGAGCACGAGCACCACGGTCGTCAGCGCGCCCAGGACCACGACCTGCCACAGGTCCGTGTCGGTGATGCCCAGCATGTTGCCGAACAGGATGTGCCCCAGGTCGATCTGGCTCGGGGTCACCGAGATGAGCACGATCCCGATCGCGAAGAGCGTCGTGAAGACCACGCCGATCGCCGCGTCCTCCTTGAGCCGGCTCGTGTCGCGCACGGTCCCGATCAGCGCGACCGCACCGACCCCGAACACGAGCGCCCCGATCGCGAACGGCACCCCCACCACGTACGACAGGACCACGCCCGGCAGCACCGCGTGCGACACCGCGTCGCCCAGCAGCGACCAGCCGATCATGATGAGCCAGCAGCTCAGGAGCGCGCACACGATGCTCGCGACGACCGCGACGAGCAACGCGCGCTGGACGAACTCGTACCCGAGCGGCGCGGCGAGCCAGTCCCCCGCGCTCGCGAGAAGGTCGACGGGGTTCAACGGGCTGCTCCTTCGGACGGGGCGTCGGACGGGTCGGCGACGGCCGAGCCGTCGTCGGCGACACCAGAGGTGGTGGTCGAGGCACCCGAGCTGTCGCTCGCACCTTCGCGGCGCGCCGACGCGAGCGGGTCGATCCCGAACGTGCGCGCGAGGTTCTCGGGGCGCAGCACCACGTCGGGCGGCCCGGTCATGATGATGCGTCGCTGGAGGAGGATCGCGTCGTCCACGAGGTCGGGCAGCGACGCGAGGTCGTGCGTCGAGACGAGCACGGCGCACCCCGCGGCGGCGAGGCTCCGGAGCACCGAGGTGATCTGCGCCTCCGAGACCTTGTCGACCCCGGCGAAGGGCTCGTCGAGCAGCAGCAGCCGCGCGCCCTGCGCGATCGCGCGCGCCACGAAGACGCGCTTGCGCTGCCCGCCCGACAACCTCCCGATCTGCCGGTGCGCGAGGTCGGCGAGCCCCACGCGTTCCAGGGCGTCGGCCACGGCCCGCCGGTCCTCGGCGCGTGCGCGGCGCGTGGGTCCGAGCCCCCCGTAGCGCCCCATGGTCACGACGTCGCGCACGTCGACCGGGAAGGACCAGTCGACGTCCTCGGACTGCGGGACGTATCCCACGAACCCGTCCTTGCGCGCCGCGTCGGCGTCCCGGCCGTAGATCCGGACGTCGCCCACCTGGGTGACGCCGCTGCCGCGCGTCATGCCCATGACGGACCGGAAGAGCGTCGACTTGCCCGAGCCGTTGGCCCCGATGAGCCCTGTCACGGTGCCCGGGGCGAGCGAGAGGGCGACGTCCTCGAGGGCCAGCGTCTCGCGGTAGCGGACAGTGAGCCCGCGGACCGCCAGGGCGGCAGGTGCAGCGGGCTCAGCAGGCTCGACCGGTGCAGCGCTCCGGGCCAGAGCCGACCCCGCGTCCGTCCCTGGTGCCGCCGCACCGCTCCCGACGCCCGCGCTCACGACTCGCCCCGCAGACCCTCGCTGATCACGCGCGCGTCGTAGGCGAGGAGGTCGAGGTAGGTGGGGACGGCGCCGTCGGGCCGGGAGAGCGAGTCGACGTAGAGCGTGCCCGCGTAGGTCGCGCCCGTCTCCGCGGCGACCTGGCGCTGCGCGGAGTCCGAGACGGTCGTCTCGCAGAACACCGCGCGCACGCCGTTGTCACGCACGTGGTCGATCACGCCCGCGACCTGCTGGGGCGTGCCCTGCTGGTCGGCGTTGACCGGCCACAGGAACTTCTCGTCGAGCCCGACGTCACGCGCCAGGTAGGAGAACGCCCCCTCGCACGTCACCAGGACGCGCGACCCCGCGGGCACCTGCTCGACCTCGGCCGCGAGCTCGCGCCCCACGGCCTCGATGCGCTCGGCGTAGTCGGTCGCGTTCGCCCGGTAGTCCGCAGCGTGCGCAGGGTCCGCGACGGCGAACGCCTCGCCGATGTTGCGCGCATAGATCGCGCCGTTGACGGGCGACATCCAGGCGTGCGGGTTGGGCCGCCCGTCGTACGCACCCGAGGCGATCGAGAGGACCTCGACGCCGTCGGAGACCGTGACGTGGGGCGCGTCGAGGCGTGCGACGAAGGGTTCGAACCACTTCTCGAGCCCGAGCCCGTTGTCGAGGACCAGGTCCGCGCTCGCAGCTCGCCGCAGGTCCGCGGGCGTGGGTTCGTAGCCGTGGATCTCCGCGCCGACCTTGGTGAGCGAGGAGACCTCGACATGCTCCCCCCCGACCTCGCGGGCCATGTCGGCCAGGACGGTGAAGGTCGTCAGGACCTCGAGGCGCCCGACGGCCTCACCCTGGCCCGGTCGGTCGGCGGAGGCTCCGGCGGGCTCGCCCTGGGCGGCGTCGACAGTGCACGCCGCGGCGAGGAGCAGGGCTGCCAGGCCTCCGAGGAGGCCTTTCACCCCTGTGCGAAGTTGAAAGTTCGGCATACCGAACTTTAACCACGGAGGAGGTCCCGCGTCGAGTCCCCGGGACGGGCCGAACGGGTTCGTCGTACGTGCTCAGGGGGAGGAACGCTCTCAGGGGGAGGTTGGCGCCGGAGACGGCGCCCCTGGGACGCGCTCGAGCTCGAGCAGCATCTCGACCGTCCCCGAGGGCTCGACCGTCACGAACGGCAGCTCGGGCAGGTGCACGCCGTAGTCGACGAAGGTCACGGGGATCGCGCCGCTGACCTGGACCCCGTCGCCCGAGCGCCGCGCCTCGAGCGTCACGGTCACGGGCTCGGTCACGTCGCGGATCGTCAGCGTCCCGCGCGCCTGGACCGTGAGGGGCTCTTCGCGCTCCTCGACCCCCTCGAGGTCGACGGGCTCGGTGAGGATGAACACCGCGTCGGGGAAGACGTCGGTCTCGAGCAGGCGCCGGAACGCGTCGTCGCGCACCACGCTGCTGCTCGCGATCGACCCGGTCTTGACCGTGATCTCGGCCCGGACGAGCTCGCCGTCCGTCACGACGAGCGTCCCTCCGACCTCGTCCGTCCGACCGACGACCGTGCCCTTCTCACCGCTGAGCACCTCGTCCACCCGATAGCCCGCCTGCGACCCGGCGCCCACGACCCAGGTGCCGTCGGGGTTGAACGGGCCAGGGTCGGGTGTGGCCGTCGGGGAGATCGTCTCCCCCGGTGTCTGGAGCCCGAGCGGCGGCGGGGCCGTGCCGGCCGAGAGCCGAGCGACCACGTAGGGGCCCGCGAGCACGATCACCAGCGCCGCGACGATCGCGACGAGGATCCATCGGGCACCTCTGCTCATACCGCGTATTCTGCCGCGTCCGGGGACGGGGTCGGGACCGGCACCGGTCGATTCACCCGCTCCGTCGGAGTCGCGCACGAGCCCCTCACTCCTCCTTCGCGGAGTCGTCCGTGATGGTCGCGGCGGGCGCCCCGTCGGTCACGCCCGAGCCGTCCTGACCGTCGACGGCCCCGGTCCCGTCGGTGCCGTCACCGGTCCCCGTCCCGTCCGGCGCCTCGGTGCCCTCGCCGGTCCCGTCGAGGACCTCCTCCGGCACCGGCACCGGGAACGCCTCGCGGGGGCCGACCTGCGCGGAGCCGTCGGGGAAGACCTGCACGAGCTGCCAGTCGACGAACTCGCGCAGCACGGGGTCGAAGCGCAGGACGGTCATCTCCGCGACCCCCTTGAGCGGCCCGACGGTCGGCTCCCCCGACTCGGCCCCCGCGGTGCTCGCGTTGACGTACCGGATGCCCAGACCGAACTGCTCGGGCCCGCTGCGGCGGTGCGTGTGCCCCGAGACCTGCAGCGGGACGCAGCCCGTCTCGAGGGCCTCGTTCCCGGCGCGCGGCGAGTGCACGAGCAGGAGGTCGATCCCGTCCTTGGCGTCGCACGCGGCCTGCGCGAGCCGCTCGGCCTGCTCGGCGGGCGTCTCGGGACGGGCAGCCTTGGACCCGGCACCGATCCTCGTCTCGAGCGCGTCACGGTCTCCGAGGATGCGGACCCCGTCGACCTCGATCACGTCGCCGTCGAGGATCTTGACGCCTCGCTTGCGCTCCTGCGTCGAGGTCTCGACGCTGTCGTGGTTCCCGTCCGCGACGACCATCGTGGCACCGTCCGGGACAGCGGACGTGAACGAGTTCACGCAGAACTGCTCGACGCTCGTGCCGTTCATGGTCGTGTCGCCCGCGTTGAGCACGATGCTCGCCCCGGAGCGCTCGGCCGCGGTGCGGATCAGCGGGGTCATCCCGATGTTGCAGTGCAGGTCGCTCACCACGAGCATCGAGACGAGCTCGTCCTCGGGCGTCGCGGACGGCGACTCGGTCGAACCGGCCGAGGGGGTCGCGCCACGACGCGCGGCGGAGCCCTCCGCGCCCTCGGCGGCCCGGTCGCCCTCGCTGCCCGACGGCGCCTCGCCGGCCGGGTCCTCGGCCGCGCCGTCTGCGCCGGTCGGGTCGGCAGGGCCCGCCGGGACGCCCGCGACGCCGCCGTCGACCCCCTGCTGCCCTTCGGCGGGCGGTTCGGTGGCTGCGTCCCGCGCGGCCTGCTCGTCGGCCTCCCGCCGGGCGGCGACCTCCTCCTCGAGCACGTCGCGCTCGTCCCACGCGACGCCCAGCGCCGTGTTCGCGCGGGCATAGAAGGCCTCGTTGTCCTTGTAGGCGTTCATGAGCATGCCGCCGTAGGTGTCGACGACGCCCGCGAGGCGGCCCGTGATCCGGGCTCCCTCGAGCGGGGTGCCCGCGAAGACCGCCGATGCGGGGCGCGAGTCGGTCGTCGAGGGCTCCTCGGCCGAGGCGGACAGCGCACCGAAGACGAGCGAGACCACGACGACGCCCGCGGTGATCTCCCAGGTCCTCGGCGCGACCGCCTCGCCGATCTCACGCCGTCGGGCCGCTCCGAGGAGCAGGTAGAACCCCGCGCCCGCGCCCGCGACCACGAGGATCGCGAGGCCCGTCCGGCGCGCGGCGTCGGCCACGAGGCTGCGCGTGACCTGCTCGATCGTGTCCTGCGGTCCGCCGAAGAACTGCAGGTAGCCCTGGAGGTCCTGCGTGAGGGCGGCGATGGTCGTCGCCTGGTCGAACGCCGTGAGGTCCGCGGGGATCTCCTCGACCGTGATCCGTGCGCCGAGACCCGCCGGGAGCGGCGAGTCGATCTCGAGCGTGCCGAGCGGGCCGAGGTCGACCACGACGAGGCTGTCGGTCGTCACCTCGTACCGGGCCTCGTGCGGGCCCAGGCTGAGGTCCGCGGTCGCGGTGGTGACGCCGAACACGACGCACGGGACGAGCAGGGCGACGACGGACAGCGTGTAACGGACCCAGCGGGGCGGGGTGCGGCGGGGACGATTCATCACCTCTCACCCTTGCGGATCGGACGCCCGGATGCCAGCGGGCACGCTCGCCGGCATCCGGGTGAATCTCACGCCCGGGCGGGGCGCAGGGCCACCAGCGCGATGACCGACGCCACGAGCATGAGCCCGAAACCGATCCAGGACGTCGTCCCGACCCCGCTGCCGAACGCCTCGTGCGCCGAGGCGAGCAACGCCTGCGCCTGCTCGGTCGGCAACGTCTGCGCCACCTGCGTGGCGCCGCCGAGCGTCTCGGCGGCCGCCGCCGCGTCCGCGGCGGGCACCCCGTCGGGCACGACGACGTTGCGGTGGTAGGAGGCCGTGAGGATGCTGCCCAGCACCGCCGTGCCGAGCACGGCCCCGACCTCGTACGCGGTCTCGGAGATCGCCGAGGCGGCGCCCGCCTTGTCGGCGGGGACCGCCGAGACGATCAGGTCGTTCGACACGGTCTCCGCGGCGCCGATCCCGATCGCGAGGACCACGAACGCGACCACGAGCCCGGTCAGGGTGCTCGCCCCCGCGGTCAGGGCGACCATCGCGTACCCCGCGGCGGCGAACAGGATCGCGACCGCCACGACGTGGGACGGGCGCACCCTGCGCACGACCCGGACCACCAGGAGGCCCGCGACCACCATCGCGACCAGGCCCGGCAGGAGGGCGTAGCCCGCCTTCATGGGGCTCAGCCCCAGCACGAGCTGCACGTCCTGGGACACGAAGAACAGGAAGCCCACGAGCGAGAAGACCGAGAGCAGGTTGATGACCACGGCCCCCGAGAACTCGCCCTTGCGGAACAGCCGGACGTCGATCATGGGGTCCGGGCGCCCGAGCTGACGGCGCACGAAGATCCAGCCCGCCACGAGGCCGAGCACGAGCGCCCCGAACGCCAGCGCGCTGGGCCCGGACTTCGCGAGGGTCTTGATCCCGAGCACGATCGGCGCCATGGTCGCCATGGAGAGCACGATCGAGACCACGTCGACGCGGCCGGGGTTCGAGTCCTTGGACTCGGGCACGAAGACAGGCGCGAGCACGAGCAGCAGCACGAGGACGGGCACCGCCAGCAGGAAGACCGAGCCCCACCAGGCGTGCTCGAGCAGGAACCCGCCGGCGATGGGCCCGATCGCGTTGCCCGCGGCGAAGCCCGCTGCCCAGATCGCGATCGCGAGCCGCCGCTCCTCACGGTCGGTGAAGATGTTGCGCAGCAGCGAGAGCGTGGGCGGCATGATCATGGCGCCGAAGAACCCGAGCCCCGCGCGCGAGGCGATGAGCGCCTCGGCGCTCGGAGCGTAGGCCGCGACGACGGAGAGCAGAGCGAACCCGACCGCGCCGACGAGCAGGAGCCTGCGCCGGCCGATCCTGTCCGCGAACGAGCCCATCGAGACGAGCAGGCCCGCGAGCACGAGCGGGTAGATGTCGATCATCCACAGCAGCTGGGTCCCCGTGGGGCGCAGCACCTCGGAGATCTGCGGCAGCGCGAACGTCAGCACCGTGTTGTCGATCGAGACGAGCAGCACGGGGAGCATGAGCACGGCGAGCGCGACCCACCGGCGCCTGCGGGTCAGGGGCGTGCCACCGGTAGGGGTCGTGGGGTCCTGCGGTGCGCCGACGGGGCCGTTCGGGTCCCGGGGCGTCCGGTTGTCCTGGACGAGAGTCACGGGAGCGTCCTTTCACGTACGAGGACGGCTGGGGCGGCGCTGTGGCGCCGGACTGCCAACCGTCCAGACGGTATAGTAACCGTCCGGTCGGTACACTTTCAAGATGCCGCCGCCCCCCGCCGCTCGCGCCAAGGTCCTCGAGGCCTTCGCCACCCTGCTCGTGACCCAGGGAGAGCGCGCGACCACGCTCGACGCGGTCGCCGCCGAGGCCGGCGTGTCCAAGGGCGGCCTGCTCTACCACTTCGGGTCCAAGGTCGCGCTGGCCGAGGGGCTCATGGAGCACCTGCGAGACCTCACGGCCGCCGACGTCGACGCCATGCGCACAGCTCCCGCGGGCCCCGTGGACTACTTCATCCGCACGTCGGCCGACTCGGACAGCGACTTCGAGCTCGTCTACGTCGCGGTCTCGCGGCTCGCTCAGGGCAGCTACCCGCAGGCACGCGCCGCGCTCGACGACGCGCACGACGCCTGGGCCGGGGCCGTGCTCGAGGTCGTCGGCGACCCTGTGCTGACCCGCGCGATCATGCTCATCGGCGACGGCCTCTACGCCCAGGCGAGCGAGCACTTCGCGAGCGGCGCCTCGCCCGCGAACGCGGCGACGCCCCAGGGCGGGTCGATCGACGACCTGCTCGCCCTGATCGACCAGATGATCGCGCTGCGCGCACAGCGCGCCTGAGGCCGCCGGGCCCGCCCGCCACGGGCCTGGCGGCGCGTCGCCGTCGGGCAGGGCGCTCCTTCGTCGCCGGACATGCGAGAGGCGCCGTTCGCCCCCAGTGGCAACCGGCGCCTCTCCCTCCCGCACACCTCTATGCGGTACCCCCGCCCTGCGAGCAGCGCGGGGGATTCCCTCGTGCCTCGCCCGGGGCTCCCACGGTCCGTAGCGTGGTGCGTCCGGTACGACGACGGTCAGGGGGCCCGAGGGCCCACGAGCCAGTCTCCACTGTCTCGGCCCTGACCGCCAGGGTGACACGAGGCCGGAGGTCGGTTCGCACCGACCTCCGAGCAGCGGCAAGGCGTCCGGGGACGCCGTCGGTCGAGCCTCGGCCCGCCCGACGGCACCCCCGTCCCCCTCGTCAGGTCAGCCGACCCCGCCGTACGCGACGGTCCGGTCGACGCTCACCTTCTTCCCGTCCACGGTCCTGGTCACGGTGACCGTGACCTCACTCGCGGGGATCGTCGCGGCCCGAGCGTTGAAGCTCTGGCTCGCACTCTTGCCCGGCAGCACGCCGACGAACGTCTTGGTGCCGAAGGGCGTCGTGACGGCGACGTCGACCGGGACGTCCTCCTCGTTGACGGCGCGCACCGACAGGAGCACCGAGGCGCCGCTGCGCTTGGCCGAGGCCTCGGCCGAGAAGGCGATCTCCGGGGCAGGCTCGGCGCACGTGAACCTCGCGTCGCCCCACACGCCGTGCGCGCCGTTGATGGCGCCCGGGCTCGTGGGGTCGACGACCAGGTCGATGTACTGGGCCCCCGTGACGTCGACCGAGACCTGCTCGGTCGGGAAGCCCGCCTGGAACGTGGTGCCCTGGTACCGGTTGGCGCCGTCGACGTCCACCTTGAAGATCACCGACCCCTTGAAGGGGTCCTCGAGCCCGACGTCCGCGGTGAACGCCGTGCACTGCCCGCCGAGGTAGTACGTGATCTTCGACGCCGCGTGAACGCCCAGCCCCTTGGTGTAGGTCTTCTTGAGGTCGGGCGTCGTGTTGATGACGAGCGGCTTGTCCGGAGAGGAGGCCGAGTCCTTGTTGGCGACGTCCTTGCCGATCACGCCGTAGCCGTTGGTCGCCGACGTCCACGTGAGGTCGGAGGCCCAGACCGTGCCCTGCGGGGCCTCCGGCAGCCCGAGCGTGGCGACCTTCATCGCGAACAGCTTGGCGTTGGTCTGCACCGGGAACGTGACGGACCGCAGCTCCTTGGCCGGGTTGAGGATCACGGTGTCGGAGTAGACCTGGTACTTGTACGTCGGGTACTCGTACCCCGCCGGGTTGTTCTTGTTGTTGCGGCCCTGGCTCGCGACCGCGACGCTCGACCCGTTCAGCCCGCCCTGGAGCAGCCAGTTCGGGAAGAAGAACGACTGCTTGGACGTGGTGCCGTCCGCGTAGGTGATGGTCACCTCGGGAGTGACGCCCGCTCCGGCGGACGCCGAGCCGAGGAACGCGAGGTGCGTCCCCTTGCCCGAGAGCGCGACCGTCTGACCGTCGAGGGCCATCGAGTTCGCGACGCCCGGCGCTGCCGCGGGCCACGTGTACTCGATGGTGTCGTCGCCGCTCGTCACGGTCAGGGGTTCGCCCCACGTGGCCCCGGCGGCCGCGAGCGCGTCCTCCGAGAAGGAGGCTCCCCCGCCGTCGAAGTTGCCGGCGTCCTTGGTCGCGAGCGACGTGACGGACACGTGGTTGAAGGCTGCCGCCAGGGTGCCGTAGGCGACGTAGAGCTGGTTGGCCCCCGCCACCGTGCGCTCGTCGCCCGCCGCGTCGCGGTAGGTCGCACGCGCACCCACGGTCTGCTGCCCGGCCGCGGACCCCGCGGCCGGCGAGACCACCACGCGGGCCGTCACGCTCGCCCCCGGCGCGACCGAGGCCGCCGTCGTCCCGGTGCTGCTCACGAGCGTCCACCCCTGCGGGAGGACGGGTTCGATGACCAGGTCGGTCTTGGCCTTGGTCCCGGTGTTGGTGAAGGTGAGCTCCGCCGTCGTCTCCTGCCCCTGGAAGACCTGGGCCGCGAGGCCCACGGTCACCGAGGCACGGCCCGCGTCGGAGTCCTTGCCGCCGACCGCGCTGGTCCCGGCCAGGACGACGGTCGCCGAGGCGTCGGACGAGATCGCGCCGAGCTTGACGCGGACCACACCACCCGGTGCCGACGCGTCGTAGAACCATCCCGTCGTGGCGGACTCGAGGGCCGCCGCGTCGGCGACCTGCGTGAGCGCCGCTCCCCCGACCGTGACACCCGAGGGCGCCGAGCCGGTGTGGACGTCGAGCAGGTACGGGCGCGCCGCAGCCTTGCCCGCGTAGTCCCCGACCCGCTCGCCGACCGTGACCGTCACGTCACCACCGTCCTGCTCGGGGGCCGAGACCGTGAGCTCCTGGGACGACGTCGCGTCGTCCTTGTAGGCACGCGTGAGCTTGTCGTCCTCGTACAGCGTGAAGCTCTCGTCGCCCTGGGGGTAGACGTCGAGCGTGATCGCCGAGTCCTCGGGCACGAGCGACGCGTTGCGCGCCACCAGGCCCTGCGGGACGACCGCACCCGCCCGCACGAACACGGGCAGCGTGTCGAGCGGGGCGCTGTACCCGTTGAGCACGCGACCGCCGTCGAGCACGTCGCCCGTCCAGTAGTCGACCCAACGCCCCTCGGGCAGGTAGATCCCGTTGCGGATCTCCGAGTCGGAGAACACGGGCGCGACGAGGAAGTCCTCGCCGAGCAGGAACTCGTTGTTCGCCTCGGCCCCGTAGGACATGGGGTCCTGCGGGTACTCGAGCGCGAGCGAGCGCATCATGGGCGTGCCCGTCTCGTGGGACCCGGCCGCGAGCGTGTAGATGTACGGCATGATCCTCTGCCGCAGCTGGAGGTACTTGCGGTTGATCTCGGTGGCCTCGTCGCCGTAGAGCCATGGGCGCTTGTCGACCGACGCCCAGCCGCTCATCGAGTACAGGGCCGGCGCGAAGGCCTTCCACTGCAGGTCGCGCACGTAGGACTTCGTCGACCCACCGAAGATCCCGTCGACGTCACCCGTGCTGAACGCGAGCCCCGAGTTCCCGGCCCCCGTGAGCGCCGAGATCTGCCAGCGCACCGCGTCGAGGTTGCCCGAGTGGTCACCCGTCCACTGCATGCCGCACCGCTGCGACCCCGCCCATCCCTCGACCATGAGGGACGTGCCGCGCGCGTCCGAGTAGTCCTCGAAACCCTTGTAGGCGGACTCGCAGCCCGTCAGCGCCATGCGGTAGCCGTTGCCGACCCACGCGACGTCGAGCTTGCGCATGCGCACGCCCGCCTCGCCGACCTCGTACTCCTGGTTCGTGAGCGACCGCTGGGTCCACAGGCCCGTGACCAGGTCCGAGTCCTCGGCGATCTGGGCGACCGTCTCCGGCAGGTCCTGGTACTCGCAGCCGTAGCCGTCGTTGACGAGCATCCAGCCCGCCGGCATGTCGTTCTCCTTGAAGCGCGCGGCCGTGATCGCCGCCTGCGGCGTCTTCTGCTTGATCCCCTCCGGGTCGCCGAAGCCCGACGACGAGTACGTGGGGTTGGAGCGGTTGTAGCAGTCGGCGTCCCCGTACTCGAGGGCGTAGACGGGCGGCATGAGGGGGCGGCCCGTGAGCTGGGTGTACCCGTCGAGCGCGCCCTTGTAGTCGCCGACGAAGTAGTAGGCGTCGAAGCGCCGCTCCTCGTGGGTCGTCGTGGCCTCTTCCGTGAAGGCGTAGGTCCCTCGGGCGAACGTGTTGCGCAGCGCTCCGTAGCCGTTCGACGTCATGTAGTACGGCACCGCGTTGGGGTAGCCGTCGTCGTCCCAGTCGAAGTTCCGCGCGATGTTGATGGTCGCGCCCGTGTGGATCGAGCGGCCGTTCTGCATGCCGCCGCCGAGGAACTGCTCGTCCGACGCCGTGCGCAGGTGCTGGGTCGCGGACGAGGCACCGAACGAGAGGGGCGCGGACTCGTCCCAGACCACCGAGCCGTCGGCCCGCACGAGCGTCATGCGGCCCGTGGCCTTGTCGATCTTCAGGGTGACCTTCGCGGTCGCGAGCGTGATGGTCGCGCCGTCGGTCACGGTCGGCGTGGTGCCTGCGAACTCGTCGAGCCCGACGACGATGTTCGCCGTGCGCGTCGCGTCGCCCTGGGGCGTGTTCGCCGGGTCGGAGAACGTCCCCGAGGGGTCGGCCTCGACGCGCAGCGTCTCGTCGTCGAGGAACGTCACACGGTAGGCGCCGGTGCCCGCCGTGAGAGTCACCTTGTTGCCGACGGCCGTGACCTGGGTGATCGCCCCGAGCGGCTTGCCCGCCGCATCCACGGGGACCTCGGGGGTCACGGGCTTGGGGGCGGCGGCTGCCGCGAGCGAGGTCGCTGCCGGCGCGGCGGGTGCCGCGCCGGCAGGGACGGAGACGAGGCCTGTGCCCACGAGCGCCAGTGCGGCGATCGAGGCAGCGAGGACTCGGGATGAAGGCGGTGCGCCGCGACGGGGGGTCGCGGGGCGGCGCTGTACGACCGGTTTCATTGAGCTCCCTTGCCTAATGACTGGTTGTGCGTGTTTTAGCCTTGAACCACGCACTAAGAATCAGTCACCTCGACGTCGGAGGCAAGAGATACGGAAGTACTAGCGCAGATGTACAACTTTCAACCAGGCCTCGGCGAGGAGGTCGTGGCCCGCGGGCGTGGGGTGGACTCCGTCGTACGCCCACGCCTGCGGACCCAGCCCGCTCGTCGTGACGGCCTGGGCGAAGGGCCCGTCGGTCGCCACGAGCGGCAGGCCGTAGGACCCGGCGAGTCGGCGCACGACCTGGATCTTCGGGTCGAGGTCCTCGCGCCAGCCCCACTGCTCCGGGCGCACGGGCACCAGGAACGGCTCGACGAGGACGAGCGCCGCCTGCGGAGCACCGGCGAGCGTGCGGTCGAGCAGGTCGCGATACCCGGCCTCGAAGTCCTCGGCACTCGTCTCGTCGCCCGCGTCGTAGCGGCGCCACGTGTCGTTGATGCCGATCTTGATCGAGACGAGGTCGGGCTCCAGCGCGAGGACGTCCTGGTCCCAGCGCGCCTGGAGGTCGACCACCCGGTGGCCACCCACCCCCCGGTTCAGGACAGTGACGCCGCGACGCCCGCACACGCCCGCGACACGGGCCGCATAGCCGTGCCCCAGGCCGAACTCCCCCTCGGCGAGGCGACCCGCGTCGGTGATCGAGTCACCGATCAGCACGACCCGCGAGCCCGGGCCGAGCGACGGGCCGCTCACGCGACACCGCCCCGCACACCCTGGGACTCCTGGGCACCGGCGGCCGTGGCCGCGGCGACACGTCCCTCCTCGACCGTCGAGGCCATCTGCGTGAGCGCGTCCCGGAGGGGCGCGTAGTGCGCGACGACGGCGTCGCGGTAGGCCTCGGCGTCCCCGGCCTCGGCCGCGCGGAGCATGGCCCCGTGCGCCTTGGCCGTGAGGTCGATCTGGTCGGGGGCCGGCAGGCCGAGCTTGGGCGACACGACCTGGTGCACGTCCCAGAAGGCGGTGCCCAGCTGGGCCACCAGGAAGTTGTCGAGGTGGGCGAGCAGGTGCGAGTGGAACGCGCGGTCCTCCTCGAAGAAGTCCTCGCCCGCGCGCGCCTTGCGCTCCATCTCCGCGACGAGCCGCTCGAGCTCGGGGTTCCTGCTCCCGGCCATCTCCGTGACGATCTGCTCGGCCATCGAGATGTCGAGCGCCTGGCGGACCTCGACGACCTCGCGCAGCGCCGAGAAGTCGTCGCCCGGGATCAGGACCCCGCGGAAGACGAGCCCCTCGACCAGCGGCTTGAGCGAGAGCTGCCCCACGTACGTGCCGTACCCGTGCCGCACCTCGACGATGTCGAGCGCCGCGAGCGTCCTGATCGCCTCCCGGACGTTCGACCGGCTGACGCCGAGCAGCGAGCACAGCTCGGCCTCGGTGGGCAGCAGGTCTCCGGGCCGCAGGTGGGCCCGCAGGATGTACTCCTTGATCTGCTCCGTCGTCGTCGGGGGACGAACCCCCTGTCGAGCGAATCCCCCATGATCCACGGGATCGGTAGCTGTCATGCGCCTTGACCTCCTCAGGAATTGCCTCTACCGTTCAACCCTACCAGCGTCAGACATCAGACGTCCTATATCTGGAGAGTTCATGGCTACCTCGATGGCGAATAGCACGAACGCGACCGACACCTCTCGCCGCAGCTTCCTCAAGCTCGCCGGAGTGATCGGCGCCGGAGCAGTCCTGGCGAGCGCGGTCGCCGCCTGCGGCGGACCTGCGTCCACCTCGGCCGACCCGCAGACCACCCCCGCCGGCAGCGGGGCCAAGCCCAACCTCGACGGCACGATCGAGGCCGGCATCTCGTACGCCCTGTCCACGGGCTTCGACCCCATGACGACGTCGGGCGCCGTGACCATGGCCGCCAACTGGCACGTCCTCGAGGGGCTCGTCGAGCTCGACCCCGCAGCCCGCACGCCCTACGCCGCGCTCGGCAAGGAGCTGCCCAAGAAGATCGACGAGACCACCTGGGAGGTCACGCTCCGCGACGGGGCCACCTTCCACGACGGCTCCCCCGTCACGACCGACGACGTCGTCTTCAGCTTCAACCGCGTCCTCGACCCGGCGAACGCCTCGCTCTACTCCCAGTTCCTGCCGTTCCTCGCCTCGGTCACGGCAAAGGACGACAAGACGGTCACGTTCACGCTCAACTACCCGTTCGGGCTGTTCGTCGACCGCGTCTCGGTCGTCAAGATCGTCCCGAAGGCCATCGTCGAGGCCGACCCCAAGGCGTACGACTCGCTGCCCGTCGGCACCGGCCCGTACAAGCTCACGAGCGCCACGGTCGACGACAAGATCACGTTCGAGCGCTTCGACGCGTACAACGGTTCGCGCCCGGCGCTCGCCAAGGCCATGACCTGGAACCTGCTCTCCGACGCGGCCGCCCGCGTGACCGCGGTCGAGTCGGGTCGCGTCCAGTCGATCGAGGACGTGCCCTACCTCGACGTCGAGCGCCTCTCCAACGCCGTCACGGTCGAGTCGGTCCAGTCGTTCGGCCTGCTCTTCATGATGTTCGACTGCACCAAGGCGCCGTTCACGGACAAGCGCGTGCGCCAGGCGTTCTTCCACGCGCTCGACATGGACAAGATCATCAGCACGGGCCTGCTGGGCAACGCGACCGCGGCCACGAGCTTCCTGCACAAGGAGCACCCGTCCTACGTCGAGGCCGGCACGGTCTACACGTACGACCCGGCCAAGGCCAAGAAGCTCCTGACCGACGCGGGCGTGAGCGACCTGTCGATCACCCTCCTGACGACCGACACGAGCTGGGTCAAGGACGTCGCCCCGCTCATCAAGGAGGACCTCGACGCGGTCGGGATCTCCACGACGCTCGACATCGGCCAGTCCGGCGGCCAGTACAAGAAGGTCGACGACGGCCAGCTCGAGGTCATGGTCGCCCCGGGCGACCCGTCGGTCTTCGGCAACGACCCCGACCTCCTCCTGCGCTGGTGGTACTCGGGCTCGGTGTGGCCGGTCAAGCGCTACCGCTGGGCCAGCACGCCCGAGTTCGCCGAGGTCACGCGCCTGCTCGACGCGGGCGCTGCCGAGCAGGACGCGACCGAGCAGAAGAAGACCTGGGGCGAGATCTACGACATCCTCTCGGACGAGGTCCCGCTCTACCCGCTGCTGCACCGCAAGCTCCCCACGGCCTGGGAGGACTCCGCGCTCACCGGGTTCAAGCCCATCCCCGTCACGGGCCTGTCCTTCCTGGACGTCTCCCGCACCGCCTGACGTCCCCGTGTTCCGGGTGGCGGCGGCGCCCCTCCCTGCGCCGCCGCCACCCACCCCGACCCCGAGGAGTACCGCGTGACCGCGCTCCTACGACTGACCGGACGACGTCTGCTCGCCCTGCCCGTCATGATCCTGGGCATCACCCTGCTCGTCTTCGTCGTCATGCAGTTCGCGCCCAGCGACCAGGCGACCAACGCCCTCGGCGAGTCCGCCACGGACGCGGCCAAGGAGGCCTACCGCGCGGCGAACGGTCTGAACGACCCGATGCTCGTGCAGTACGGCAACTTCCTGGCCGGCCTCGTGCGCGGCGACATGGGCATGACCGTGCCGCCCTCCCAGCCCGTGAGCGAGCTCATCTCGAACGCGTTCCCGCTCACCCTCCAGCTGACCTTCATGGGGCTGGCGATCGCCGTCGTGCTGGCCCTGGTGCTCGGCGTGAGCGCCGCGCTCTACCGCGACCGGTGGCCCGACCAGGTCATCCGCGTCCTGTCGATCGCGGGCGTCGCGACGCCGTCCTTCTGGCTCGCGATCCTCCTCATCCAGCAGTTCTCGCTGCGCCTCGACTGGTTCCCCTCGGGCGGCTACACGAACCCCGCCGACGACTTCGGGATGTTCCTCGCCTCGATGTTCCTGCCCGCGCTCTCCCTCGCGATCCCCGTCGCGGCGTCGCTGACCCGCGTGGTCCGCACCGCCATGGTCGAGGAGCTCGACCGCGACTACGTGCGCACCGCGATCGGCTCGGGCCTGCCCCGCGGCGTCGTCGTGGGACGCAACGTCCTGCGCAACGCGCTCATCACGCCCATCACGGTGCTGGGCCTGCGCGTCGGCTACCTCATGGGTGGCGCGGTGATCATCGAGGTCATCTTCGACCTGCCCGGGATGGGCAAGCTCATCCTCAACGGCGTGACCGCGAGCGACACGGCCCTGGTGCAGGGAGTGACGCTGACCGTCGCCCTGACCTTCGTGGTCGTCAACATCCTGGTCGACCTCCTCTATCTCGTCGTCAACCCTCGAATCCGGACGGTGTGACATGCGTCGGAAGCTGACAGAACGACTGTCCCGCCCGGGTCTGCGCCTCGCCGCTCTCCCCCTGGGCTCCAAGATCGCCCTGGCGTTCGTGCTCCTGGTCGCGCTCCTGGCGATCTTCGCCCCGCTCGTCGCGGCCTACGACCCGCTGCAGTCGGGCACCCCGGCCCAGCCGCCCTCGGGCGAGCACTGGTTCGGCACGGACCGCACGGGTCGCGACATCTTCTCGCGCATCGTCTACGGTGCTCGCTACTCGCTCGTGATCGGCCTGGGGGCCACTGCCGTGGCCCTGGTCGCCGGTGCGATCCTCGGTTCGGTCGCCGCGACGGCCCACAAGGCCGTGAGCGAGACGCTCATGCGCATCCTCGACATCATCATGGCCTTCCCGGGCATCGCCCTGGCCGTGGTCTTCGTGGCCGTGTGGGGCAAGTCCCTGCCGGTCCTCATCTTCACGATCGCGTTCCTCTACACCCCGCAGATCGCCCGCATCGTCCGCGCCAACGTCCTGAGCCAGTTCGGCGAGGACTACGTGTCGGCCGAGAAGGTCATCGGCGCGCGGACGTCGTTGATCCTGATGAAGCACGTGGCCCGTAACTGCATCGCCCCGATCATGGTGTTCGCGACCGTGCTGGTCGCCGACGCGATCGTGTTCGAGGCGAGCCTGTCGTTCATCGGCGCGGGCGTGCAGGACCCCGAGCCCTCGTGGGGCAACGTCATCGCCTACGGTCGCAACCTGCTGCTCAACGGCGGCTGGTGGGCGACGTTCTTCCCGGGCATGGCGATCCTCCTGACGGTCCTCTCGCTCAACGTCCTGTCCGAGGGCCTGACGGACGCGATGGTCCGCCCCGCGGCCCGCAAGCCGGCCGAGGCTCGTGCCGCGGCCGCTGCGTCCGAGGACGCCGCGCACGCCACGGACCCGCTCACGGAGCCCGACGCCGACGCTCCCCTCGAGTACTCGGGTGCGGCCGACCTGCGCGAGCCTCGCGTGCTCGACGAGCTGGTCGCGGACACCTCGGTCATCCCCGACCCGCAGCTCGCGGTCGCGGCGGCCGCCGCCCAGCGCGAGGCCCTCGCGGTCCAGCTCGAACGCCTGCGGGTGGCAGAGCGCGAGCGCTCCGACCGCCTGGTCTACACGGGCGACGCCGCTCCCCTGCTCGAGGTCAAGAACCTCTCGATCCGGTTCCCCGAACGGCACGGCGACGTGGCGGTCGTGGACGACATCAGCTTCGCGGTGCGCCCCGGGGAGACCATGGCGCTCGTGGGCGAGTCGGGCTGCGGCAAGTCGCTCACGAGCCTCGCGGTCATGGGCCTGCTGCCCGCGTCCGCGCAGGTCACGGGCGAGATCCTGCTCGACGGCGTGGACCTGCTCACGGCGACCCCGGCCCGCCGGAACGCTCTGCGCGGCCACGAGATGGCCATGGTCTACCAGGACGCGCTCAGCTCGCTGAACCCGTCGATGCTGATCCGCACCCAGATGGCGCAGCTCGTCAAGCGTGGCGGGACGCGCACCGCGGTCGAGCTCCTCGAGCTCGTGGGCCTCGATGCCCAGCGCACGCTCAAGAGCTACCCGCACGAGCTCTCGGGCGGCCAGCGCCAGCGCGTGCTCATCGCGATGGCACTGACCCGCGACCCACGCCTGGTCGTGGCCGACGAGCCGACCACGGCCCTCGACGTCACGGTCCAGAAGCAGGTCGTGGACCTGCTCAACGAGCTGCGCGACGAGCTCGGGTTCGCCATGGTCTTCGTGAGCCACGACCTGGCGCTCGTCGCCTCGCTCGCGCACCGCGTGACGGTCATGTACGCGGGCCAGGTCGTCGAGTCGGCCCCCGTGCCGAGCCTGCTCATGAACCCCCAGCACGAGTACACGCGGGGTCTGCTCGGGGCGGTCCTGTCGATCGAGTCGGGCGCCGAGCGCCTGCACCAGATCCCCGGCACGGTCCCGTCCCCGCGCGACTTCGCGACGGGCGACCGGTTCGCGCCTCGGTCCTCCCGACCGCAGGACGCGTTCGTGCCCAGGCCCCCGCTGCGCACGCTGCCGGGGACCGACCACCGCTATGCGAGCCACACGGAGTCGACCGAGAGCGGTCTCCTCGTCCAGGAAGGTGCCCGATGAGCGACGACACGCCCGTGCTCGAGCTGAAGGACGTGCACGTGGTGCACAAGGCCCGCACCGGCAAGCTCTTCCGCCCGGACCGCGTCCACGCGGTCGCCGGGGTGGACATGGCCGTGCGGCGCGGCGAGACCATCGGGATCGTGGGTGAGTCGGGCTGCGGAAAGTCGACGCTCGCGAAGGTCATGGTGGGCCTCCAGGCCCCCACGAGCGGCGACGTGGTGTTCAACGGCCGCAGCGTGCTCAAGCGCAACGCCCGCACCCGCAAGGAGTTCGGGCGCGCGATCTCGATCGTGTTCCAGGACCCGTCGACGGCCCTCAACGGCCGCATGCTGGTGCGCGACATCCTGCGCGACCCGCTCGACGTGCACGGGATCGGCTCGCCGCGCGACCGCGAGAAGCGCGTGTCCGAGCTGCTCGATCTCGTGGGTCTTCCCCAGTCGGCCCTCGACGTGCTGCCGAGCCAGGTCTCGGGCGGCCAGCGCCAGCGCGTGGCGATCGCCCGCGCCCTGGCGCTCGACCCGGACGTGATCGTCGCGGACGAGCCCACGTCGGCGCTCGACGTCTCGGTGCGGGCCCAGGTGCTCAACCTGCTGACCGACCTCAAGGCGCGCCTGAACCTCGGGCTCGTGTTCATCTCGCACGACATCCAGACCGTCCGGTACGTCTCGGACCGCATCGCGGTCATGTACTTCGGGAAGGTCGTCGAGGAGGGCATGGCCGAGGAGGTCTTCGACCACCCGACGAACGACTACACCCGGACCCTGCTCGGCGCCGCGCCGACGCTGCTCTGACGGTCCCCCCTCATCCACCCGGTGCCGGGCGGTCGTCCCGCCCGGCACCACCGCACCATCCTTGGAGTCCGCTGTGCCCACCCCGACCACGCCCACCTTCTCCGGCGTCATCCCTCCCGTCGTCACGCCTCTCACGGCGGACGGCGAGCTCGACCGCGCATCGTTCGAGCGCGTCATCACCAGCCAGCTCGACGCGGGCGTGCACGGCCTGTTCGTGCTCGGCTCGTCCGGTGAGGTCGCCTATCTCGACGACGCCCGTCGCACCCAGGTCATGGAGGCCGCCGTCGAGATCACGGCCGGCCGCGTCCCCGTCATGGCGGGCGTGATCGACCTGACGACGCACCGCGTCGCGGGCCAGGTCCGGCGCGCGGTCGACGCGGGCGTCGACGCGGTCGTCGCGACCGCCCCGCTGTACATCCGCACGAACGACGAGGAGATCGAGCGTCACTTCCGCGGCGTGGCCGCGGCGAGCGACCTGCCGTTGTTCGCGTACGACGTCCCGGTGTGCGTGCACTCGAAGCTCGACCTGGACATGCTGGTGCGACTGGGCACCGAGGGCGTCATCGCGGGCGTCAAGGACTCGAGCGGCGACGACGTCGGCTTCCGCCGCCTGGTCGCGGCGAACCGTGCCGCCGGCAGCCCGCTGCGCCTGTTCACGGGTCACGAGGTCGTGGTCGACGGCATGCTGCTGCTCGGCGCCGACGGCGTGGTCCCCGGCCTCGGCAACGTCGACCCGGCGGGCTACGTGCGCCTGTGGGACGCGGCGCAGGCCGGCGACTGGACCGCGGCGCGCGACGAGCAGGACCGGCTCGCGGCCCTCTTCGAGATCGTCTTCCAGCCTCGCGGCTACAGCGGCGGCGCGAGCGGCCTCGGCGCGTTCAAGACCTCGCTCCAGCTCCTCGGCCTGATCGAGTCCAACGTCATGACGACGCCGGCCCCCGCCCTGGAGGGCGAGGTCGTCGACCAGATCAAGGTGATCCTCGCGGAGGCCGGGCTGCTGTGACGAGCTCCCCGATCAGCCACCGCACCGCCGTCGGGATCGACCTGGGCGGCACCAAGATCGCCGCCGGGCTCGTGCGCGACGACGGCACGGTCCTCGCCCGGGCCGGGGTCCCCACCCCTGCCCGGGAGGGGGCGGCCGCGATCCTCGACGCGGTCGCGCGCCTGGTCGAGCTCGTCCTGCCCGACGGCGCCGACGCGCCCGGGTCATCCGGCTCGCCCGACCTCCTGGTCGGGGTGGGCATCGGCTCGGCCGGGGTGATCGACTCGGGCCGCGGGACAGTGGTCTCGGCGACCGACGCCCTCACGGGCTGGGCCGGGACCGACCTCGCGGGCGGGGTCGCGGCGCGGCTCGCGGCCTCCGGCAGCCTCGCGGCACGCCTGCCCGTGCTCGCCGAGAACGACGTGCACGCCCACGCGCTGGGCGAGCACTGGCTCGGCGCGTGCGCGGGGACGCGCACCGCGCTCGTGGTCGCCGCGGGCACGGGGGTCGGTGCGACGCTCCTGCTCGACGGCTCGCCCCAGCACGGCGCCCGGCACGTCGCGGGCCACCTGGGGCACCTTCCCGCCGCCGAGGCCGCCGGGCTCGCGTGCACGTGCTCACGCACGGGCCACCTCGAGGCCGTCGGGTCAGGTCCCGCGCTGCACGCGCTCTACCTGCGGCTCGGCGGCGACCCTGCGCACACGACGGCACGGGCCGTGTGCGAGGTCGCCGACGTCGACACGATCGCGCGGCACGCGGTCGTCGTCGCGGCGACCGCGCTCGGTCGCACGGTCGGCGGCGTCGCGAACATGCTCGACCCGGAGGTCGTCGTGGTCAGCGGCGGGCTCGCCGGGGCCGGGGCGCTCTGGTGGGACACCATGAGCGCCGCGCTCGCCTCCGAGCTCATGCCTCCGCTCGTAGGTCTGCCCGTGGTCCCGGCCGTGCTCGGCGGGGACGCCGCGGTCCTCGGTGCCGCCCGGCTCGCGCTCGCCGCGCACGACCGGACCCCTGGCGGCGCCACCGCCCTCCCGCACGACCCCGAGGTCGGCCTCGACCTCGTCACCGCTGTCCCGTCCGCCCCCTCGGCCCCCCGGAGGAACTCGTGACCGACCGCTCGTCGACACCGCCCGGCACCCCCGCCCAGGACCCCTTGATCGCCCTGCGCGGCGGGCTGGTCGTCTCGTGCCAGGCCTACCCGGGCGAGGCCATGCGCGACCCGCGCACCATGACCCAGGTCGCGCTCGCCGCTGTCGAGGGTGGTGCGGCGGGCATCCGCGTCCAGGGCATCGCCGACATCGAGCACGTCACGCGTGCGTTCGCGGAGCGCAGGATCACGGTGCCCGTCACGGGGCTGTGGAAGGACGGGTCCGACGGCGTCTTCATCACCCCGACCCTGCGCCACGCGGTCGCGGTCGCCGAGGCCGGCGCGACGATCGTCGCGATCGACGGGACCCGCCGCCCGCGTCCCGACCGCCTGAGCCTCGCGGGCACGGTCGCCGGGCTGCGCGAGCACACGTCCGCCCTCGTCATGGCCGACTGCGGGAGCCTCGACGACGCGCTCGCGGCCCTCGACGCCGGGGTCGACGTGGTCGGCACCACGTTGTCGGGGTACACGGGCGAACGTCCCCGCACCGACGGGCCCGACCTCGAGCTGCTCGCCGAGCTCGTCGACCGCCTCGACCTGCCCGTGATCGCCGAGGGCCGCGTCCACTTGCCCGCCCAGGCCCGGTCCGCTCTCGACGCGGGCGCGTGGGCGGTCGTCGTGGGGACCGCGATCACGCACCCCACGAGCATCACGGGATGGTTCGTCGACGCGCTGACGCGCTGACGCCCCCGCTCCTCCCGCCCGAAC
>NZ_MAQA01000038.1 GCF_001692445.1 Oerskovia enterophila
CACCCGCCCCGACCCGTTCGGCGTCGAGCTCCGGGACGTGACGCTGAGCTTCGGCAAGGGCGAGAAGCACCCGGCGCTCGACGGACTGAGCCTCCAGATCCGTCCCGGCACCATCACGGGACTTCTCGGCCGCAACGGCGCGGGCAAGACGACAGCCCTCTCGCTGATCGCCGCCATGCGCCGCCCCGACGCCGGGACCGTGCTGGTCGACGGCGAGGACCCGTTCGAGAACGCCTGGGCCATGGCCGGCACGCAGCTCGTCCGCGAGAGCGGCGACACGATCTCGGCGACCAAGGTCGCCGACAGCCTGGGGTACTACGCCGAGATGCGCGAGCACTGGGACGCGGACCTCGCGGCCCGTCTGGTCGACCTGTTCGAGGTCGACCTGCGCAAGAACCCCGAGGACCTCTCGCGCGGCAAGCGGTCGGCGCTCGGGGCGGTCATCGGGCTCGCGTCCCGCGCGCCGCTGACGATCTTCGACGAGGTGTACCTCGGCATGGACGCGCCCAGCCGGTACGCGTTCTACGACGCGCTCGTCGAGGACTACACCGA
This sequence comes from Oerskovia enterophila, assembly GCF_001692445.1. Lineage (GTDB taxonomy): Bacteria > Actinomycetota > Actinomycetes > Actinomycetales > Cellulomonadaceae > Oerskovia > Oerskovia enterophila. The sequence goes on from NZ_MAQA01000038.1 coordinate 553, forward strand.
GCACCCGCGCACGATCGTCCTGTCGAGCCACCTGATCGACGAGGTCGAGCGGATCTTCGAGGACGTCGTGATCGTCGACCGGGGGCGCGTGCTCCTCGCGGAGAGCGTCGAGTCCGTCCGCAGCAGGGGAGTGAGCCTCACGGGCTCGGCGGCCGTGGTCGAGTCGTTCGTCGACGGCCGGCGCGTCCTGGCCCGGCAACGCCTGGGTGGCACGGCCCAGGTCACGCTGTTCGGCACGCTCGACGACGCCGAGCGCACCGCGGCGACCGAGGCGGGCCTCGAGCTCGGCGCGGTGCCGTTGCAGGACCTGTTCGTGCACCTGACGCGAGAGGAGCGGTCATGACCGAGAACCTGGTGGGCCCGGCAGCCCTCACCGACCGGGCCGTGCAACGTGCCGAGGTGCGCCGCACGGCCGAGAAGCGGTCGCTGCGCACCGCGACCTGGAACATGACCGCCGGATCCTGGACGGTCGGCGTCTGGTACTGGGCGATCGTCGTGGTCGTCGCCGCGGTCATCGGCTACCTCGGGGGCCAGACGAACACCTTCGAGGGCGAGCCGATCGAAGGCGTCGTCAACGGGTCGGTCAAGTTCTTCCTGTTCGTCCTGGGGATCATCTTCCCGATCGGGAGCATCGCCGTGCACGTCGCGGCGGGCGGCACGCGACGGTCGCTGATCCGCGCGGCGTGGCTCACGGCGGGCGTCGTCGGGGTCACGTTCGGTCTCGCGGCGGCTCTTCTCGGCTACGCCGAGTGGGCGGTCTTCCGTTCGCTCGGGTGGCTCCCGACCCTCGAGAGCAGCCAGCTCGACGTCGACGCCAGGGTCCTCGGGACAGTGTTCCTGTCGCAGGTCTTCTTCTGCGCCGTCTACTGGCTCGTGGGCGCGGCGATCGGCATGGGGTACTACCGGCTCCGCTTCCTGCGCGGGACGTTCGCGCTCCCTCTGCTCCTGGTTCCCGTGGCGCTCGTCGAGCTCGCGTTCCAGAGCGGCTACTTCGGCAAGCCGTTCGCCCAGGCGGTCGGCCTCGACGACCTCGAGGTCCTGATCGCGGCGGTCGGTGGGCTGGTCGCCCTGGCCGCAGCGGCGTTCGCGTTCCGCCTGGTCACGCGGTCGGTGGCCATCGCTCCCGTCACGACCTGACGGCCCTGGCGTCCCCGACGCCTTTCGCGCGGCGTGCCTCCGAACCGGGGACCGGCGCACCCACCACAGCGTTCATCCCGTCCGACGGACGGCGTCCGGTCCACCGGTGCGCCGCCCGGCGGGCGAGCACACCCTCAGGGAGGGCACCATGACCACCGCACATCCTGTCCCGTCCGTCCCGCCCGCGTCGTCGACCGCCCGGTCGCGCTCGGCGCGCACGCTGCCCGACGGCGCCGCACCGGCCATCGAGGTCATCGCCCTCCGCAAGGCGTACGGGAGCAACGTCGCCGTGCGCGACGTGAGCCTCGCCGTCGGGCCGGGGGAGATCTTCGGGATCCTCGGCCCCAACGGGGCCGGCAAGACCACGACCGTCGAGTGCCTCGCCGGGCTCCGGCAGGCCGACTCCGGGACCGTCCGGATCCTCGGCAGGGACCCGCAGAAGGACCCGGCCTCGGTGCGCGAGCTCCTGGGCGTCCAGCTCCAGGAGGCCGAGCTCAACGACCGCATGACCGTGGCCGAGGCGCTGCGGCTGTACGCGTCGTTCTACGAGTCGCCCGCCGACACGAGCGAGCTCCTGGACCTGCTCGACCTCACGCCGCACCGCGACCAGCAGTTCGCCAGGTTGTCGGGCGGCCAGAAGCAGCGGCTGTCGATCGCGCTCGCTCTCGTGGGGAACCCGCAGGTCGCGATCCTCGACGAGCTGACCACGGGCCTGGACCCGCAGGCCCGTCGCGCCACGTGGGAGCTCGTCGAGCGGGTGCGCGACCGCGGCGTGACGATCCTGCTCGTGACCCACTTCATGGACGAGGCCGAGCGCCTGTGCGACCGGCTCGTCATCATCGACCAGGGGGTCGTGGTGGCGGCCGGTTCGCCTGCCGAGCTCATCGAGTCGGTCGATGCCACGCGCGTGCTGCGCCTGCGGGTCGAGCCCCACGAGGAGGCCGACGTGCTCGAGATCCTCGCCGGGCTCGCGGACGTCCAGGACGTGGCGCGCGAGGGCCACGAGATCGAGGTGACCGGGACGCGGCGGGTGCTGCCCGCCGTCGTGCTGGCCCTCGCCGAGGTGGACGTGGTGCCCGACGTCCGGACCGTGACGCGCTCGCTCGAGGACGTGTTCGTGCACGTCACGGGCAGGACCTACGACCACACGGGGGCGACGGGCCTCACCCCGACCGACGACCGGTCCGACACCGAGGGAGCAGCGCGATGACCACGCAGACGGCAACACGCACGCAGGTGGCAGGACCCCGCCGCCGCAAGGTCGCTGGCACGGGCTGGCACGGCCTGCGGACACTGACACTGACCGAGGCCCGGCTGCTGCTCCGCGACCCGGGGACGGTCTTCTTCGCGCTCCTCTTCCCGACCGTGCTCCTCGTGGGCGTGGGCTTCGCGATCCCCGGCATGCGGGAGGTCATCACCGACGCCCCGCCGCCCTGGGGAGGGCTGACCGCCGTGGCGGTCTACGTGCCCGTGGCGCTCGCGACCGCGGTCGCGACGGTCGCGCTCACGACCATGCCCGTGTACTTCGCGACGTTCCGCGAGAAGGGCGTGCTGCGCAGGCTCTCGACCACGCCCATGAGGCCGCAGGGGCTCGTCGGCGCCCACCTGTTCATCAACCTGGTGACGGTCTGCGTCGCGGCGCTGCTCGCGGTGCTCGTCGGGAGCCTGGTGTTCGACCTCGCGGCGCCCGCGAACCCGGCCGTCGTCGGGGGGAGCTTCCTGCTGGGGATCCTGTCGATGTTCTCGCTCGGGATGCTCATCGCGTCGCGCGCCGGGAAGGCGAGCACCGCGTCGGCGATCGGGATGACGCTCTACTTCCCGATGCTCTTCCTCGCGGGCATGTGGACGCCCGGGCCGATCATGCCCGAGGTGCTCCGCACGATCGGTGGGTACACGCCGCTCGGCGCCGCGACGCAGGCCATGACGACGGGCTGGTTCGAGGATGGCGTGCCCCTCTCGCAGCTCGTGGTCATGGCCGTGTGGACCGTGGTGCTGCTGCCGCTCGCGGTGAAGCTGTTCCGCTGGTCGTGACGCGACCGCGACCCTCGCGCACACCGCGGGGCGCCCGGTGCGTGGGTCCTGCCGGGCGGCCCCGCACACCGGGCTACCGGACGAAGAACGGTCCCGCGGTCGGGTCCGCGAGGTAGCCCAGGGTGTGGCCGAGCCGCTCGCTCGTCGAGGCGGCGAGGTCGGCCGGCAGGTCGTCGGGGGCGAACCACGCGACCGCGAGGGACTCGTCGTCGGCCACGTGGGCCGCTGCCGCAGCGGCGGGGGAGACCGGGCGGCACAGGAAGCACAGGTCGAGGGACTGCGAGCGGTCACCGTTGGGGTACTCGACGGCCGGGGTCACCGTGACCCCGGTCAGGGCGTCGACCCGGACGGTCACGCCGGTCTCCTCGAGGACCTCGCGCGCGAGACCGACCGCGGGGTCCTCGCCCGGCTCGAGGATCCCGCTCACGATCGCCCACTGCCCGGTGTCGGCGCGCTGCCCCAGCAGGAGACGTCCGTCGTCGTCGATCACGACGCCCGAGACCCCCGGCATCCACAGGAGGTCGGTTCCGACGTGGGAGCGGAGCGCGGCGACGAACTCGGGGATCGGCATGGACCGAGCGTAGACGGCGCGTACCGACGGCGGGCTGACGGCGTACCGATGGCGCACTGACCGCGTGCCGGGCGCCTGCGGGGCCGGAGCGGTGCTTGGCCGGTGCGCGACACCGAGAAGTGAGCTGTTCCGGCGAGCACTCCCGACCGGAGTCTGAGACGGCCCTGCCGGTCCCCGAAACGGCTGTGCTACGGTCGTCGGGTGAACACGGTTCGTTGGTATTGGCGCTTTACGCTGGCTCCTGGAGGGGCCGAGCGGGCGTTCGCCTGACCAACCTTCCCCGGAGCCAGCACAGGGCCTTGGACGCAGACCGCGTCCGGGCCCTTCGTCATTCAGACGGGCCGACTCCGGACACAGAGCAGGCCGCACGGCTCCGTCTGAGTCACCTTCAGATCAGGAGCCCTCGCATGACCGCCACGACCTCGACCGCCGTCTCCGCGGAGACCGTCGACGAACGTCACCCCGAGACGGTCACCTCCGCCACCGGCGCAGGTGACACCATGGAACGCGTGACCTCTCACCCCGAGTACGAGCTGCAGGCGCCCACGAGCGACCTGCGCATCCGCGCCCTCGACCCGCTGCCCGCACCCGTCGACATGCTCGCCGAGCTTCCCCTCGGCACGGCCCGCGGTGACCTGGTCACCCAGTCGCGCCGCGAGATCCGCGACGTCCTGGCGGGGGACGACGACCGCCTGCTCGTGATCGTCGGCCCGTGCTCGGTCCACGACCCCGAGGCAGCGCTCGACTACGCGCACCGCCTGGCGGTCGTGGCCAAGGATCTGTCGGAGGACCTCGCGATCGTCATGCGCGTGTACTTCGAGAAGCCGCGCACGACGGTCGGCTGGAAGGGCCTCATCAACGACCCCGACCTCGACGGCACGCACGACGTCAACCGCGGCCTGCACCTGGCCCGCGAGGTCCTGCTCGGTGTCCTCGACGCGGGTGTCCCCGCGGCGACCGAGTTCCTCGAGCCCACGAGCCCGCAGTACATCGCCGACGCCGTCTCGTGGGGTGCGATCGGTGCGCGCAACGTCGAGAGCCAGGTGCACCGCCAGCTCGCGTCGGGCCTGTCGATGCCGGTCGGCTTCAAGAACGCGACCGACGGTGACATCCAGATCGCGGTCGACGGCTGCATCACCGCGGCGAGCGAGCACACGTTCTTCGGTACGGACGGGGCGGGCCGCGCGGCCGCGGTCGAGACCGCGGGCAACCCGGACTGCCACATCATCCTGCGCGGTGGCCGCAGCGGCCCCAACTACGGGCCCGACGACGTCGCGTCCGCCCTGCGCGTGGCCGCGTCCTCGGGTCTGGGCGGGGCCGTCGAGCACGGCCTGGTCATCGACGCGAGCCACGGCAACTCGGGCAAGGACCACGTGCGTCAGGCCGAGGTCGTGCGCGAGGTCGCGACGCGCATCGCCGAGGGCGAGGCCGGGATCACGGGCCTCATGATGGAGAGCTTCATCGTGGCCGGGGCGCAGGCGCCGGCTCCGCGCGGGCTCGTCTACGGCCAGTCCGTGACGGACAAGTGCATCGACTGGGACACCACGGCCGAGCTGCTCGGCGAGCTGGCCGAGTCGGTGCGGGCACGCCGGGCGCTCTGAGCCACAGGGCTCCTTGGCACGACCCGACGGCCGCTCTCCCCACGGGGAGGGCGGCCGTCGTGCGTGCTGAGTCGGTGCGACCGTGCGGTGGTGCGACCGAGCGGTGGTGCGACCGAGCCCGGGCGCGAGCGCGCCCCGACATCGCGGGTCAGGACGAGGAGCGGACCCAGTCGCCGACCACGATGCGCGCGCCCTCGAGGATGTCGACCCCGGACTCGGCGCCCGGGACGTCCGCCACGCGAAGGCGCGCCTCGTCGGCGCCCGGCACGGTCGTGACGAGGACGCTCGTCGTCTGGTCGGGGTCGTTGGCCGTCGACATGGCGCCCCACCGGAGCTGCGAGGTCGCGACACCTCCGGGCGGCACGACGATCCGGACCGGGCTCTGCCCGGGGATCTCCGGTTCGGACAGGACGTCCGGGACCGTCCCCGAGGCGCGCAGGAAGCTCAGCCCGGGGCGCCCGTCGAGCGCGCACGGTGCGTCGGTGACGTTCTCCGCGGTGACGGTGAGGAAGCGCGACCCGGCGGCGGCGTCGAACCCGGTCACCCCTGCTCGGAGGTCCTGCCCGGTGCAGGGCGGGACCCCGTCGGCTGCCGCGGCCGCGGCGTCGGCCTCGTCGTTCGCGGGGTCGGTGCTCACGAGCTCTCGGTCCGAGACGAAGCCGGACTCGGACGTCTGGCTGCCGTAGACCGTGAAGGCGATCGCGCTGCCCAGGAGGTCCGCCTGGCCCGAGGCGCGCAACCAGTCCGCGACGGGTGCCGGCGGGCCGTCGACGTAGACGGTGAGCAGCGGGACGGGGTTGCCCGTGGGGGACCTGACCTCGTAGACGGTCTGGGTCGTCTCGTCGCGCGACCCGGCCTCGGCGAGGAGCTGGACGGCGGGCAGCGGTGGCGGTACGGGGTCGACGCTCGAGGTGTACATCGCGCCGTAGCCGTCGGTCGAGAGGGAGTTCAGCGGCCGTGCGAGGGTGCCCGCGACCTCGGCCAGCCCGGGGAGCGCGGCCGGGTCGCGGCCGCTGACCGCCGCGTTGTCGGCCGTGAGGTGGACCGAGGTGGCTCCTGCGTCGAGGAACGCCACGGCGTCGTGGACGGCGGGGTCTCCCGGGCCTGCGGGTTCGAGCGTCAGCGTCGCCTTGGTGCCGGGCAGCGTGTCGACCACGGTGACCGTGGGCGGCCCGCTGAGCCCCGAGCCGGCGAGGATGCCGTAGACGGCGTCGACGGTCGCCTGGGTGTCCTCGGGGGTCCGGAAGCTCTCGAGGTCGATCGTCACCGCAGGGGAGGGCGGGGGCGCGTTCTCGAGCATCCCCTCCTCGAAGACCTGGATCGTGGCGGACTCGACACCCTCGATCGTCCCGAGATCCCGTTCGACGTCCGCGCGGATCCGGGCGTCCTCGGACGGGGCGGGATCGGCAGCAGCTTCGCGCTCGTCCCCCTGCTCACCGGCCCGGACGTCGCCCCGGGCCGTGGCCCAGAGCGCGAGCGCGACGAGCACCACGAAGAGCACTGTCACGGCGACGTAGAGGGGATGGAGCCGGGTGGGCTGCGGCGTCTCGGTCACCCCGTGAGGGTAGCGGCAGCCCCCGACCGACCGGCGACCCATCCGCAGGCCCGAGCGCGACGAACCTTGGGTGCCTCAGCCGTCGCGGATGCAGTGCACCTGCGGACGTCCCGCCCGTGCGCCGCGGCGGGGAGCCTGGGGCAGACTGGTCGGGTGCCACCCGTGAGGACGAGCGAGCCCGACGCTCTCGATGCCGCGCTCGCCGCGTGCGCCGAGGGTGATCCGGCTGCGTTCGCGCCGGTGTACGACGCCCTGGCGCCGGCCGTGTTCGGCACGGCGCTCGGCGTGCTGCGAGACCACGACCACGCGGCCGAGGTGACCCAGGAGGTGATGATCGAGGTGTGGCAGACGGCGGTGCGTTTCGACGCCTCCCGGGGTTCGGCCCGGACGTGGGTCGTCACGATGGCCCGACGGCGAGCGGTGGACCGGGTGCGGTCCGAGCAGTCCCGCCGGGTCCGGGACCAGAAGGACGTCGACGGCAGGTTCGCCGGGGGAGGGCACGACGTCGTGGCCGAGGAGGTCGAGCAGCTGCTCGAGTCGGCCGCGGTGCGCCGGTGCCTCGGGAGCCTCACCGAGACCCAGCGCGAGTCGGTCGTCCGGGCCTACTTCGGTGGGCTGACGTACCGCGAGGTCGCGCTCGAGCTGGGCGCGGCAGTGCCGACCGTGAAGTCACGGATCCGTGACGGGCTCGTGCGCCTGCGTGACTGCCTGGGGGTGAACCGTGGTTGACGACGACACCCGCGACACCGGCCAGACCGGCGACAGCCGCGACACCGGGTCGGGGCCCGGAGGACCGGACGCGGACGACCCGCGCGACCTCCTCGCGGCCTACGCGCTCGACGCGGTCGACGACCTGGACCGCCGTGTGGTCGACCGGCTGCTGACCACGGACCCCGACGCGCGCCGCGAGCTCGACGAGCACCGCGCGGTGGTCGCGGCGTTCACGGTCGACACGCCCCCGCCTGCTGGGCTCCGCGACCAGGTGCTCGAGCGCGTCGCGTCGACACCTCAGGTCGCGGCCGTCCAGGCTGGTCGGGCTGACCCACGCCCGGGCCGTTCGGCTCGGCCTCCCCGCCGGTGGGCCGTCGTCGCAGCGGTCGCCGCCGCGGTCGTGGCGGTCGCGGTCCCGACGACGCTCGCGGTCCAGGCCCGGCAGGAGCAGGTCCGGCTCCAGACGCAGGCCGACGCCGTCGCCTCGATGCTCGCCGACCCCGCTGCGGAGATCGTCCGTGGCGAGATGGTCGGGGGCGGGGACGCGAGCGCGCTCGTCTCGGGCGACCGCGTGCTGTTCTCCGTCTCGGACCTGCCGCAGGCGGGGGCAGCCGAGGACTACCAGCTCTGGCTCGTCGAAGGGGACCGCATGGTCTCGGCCGGGGTCTTCGACGCACGGGACGGCTCGGCCGCCCTGCTCGTCGAGGCCGCCGGGAGCGCGGGAGTCGCGGTGACGCTCGAGCCTGCCGGCGGGTCGCCGCAGCCGACGAGCGACCCCTTGGTCGTCCTCGAGACCTGATGCTCGATCTCGGATAATTCTCGACCCGAATTCCGGCCGCAATGCCCGCTCTCGGGTAATTCCTTGGTCCGATTCCGGATATATGCCGGGGTTTGTCAAAGCCTGGGTATTGGTGATGCAATACGACACGTTCCCACCCTGTGTCGTGCGTGCGACGCCGCATCTCGGCATCACCCCGGAAGGAATCCACCACCCGTGAAGAAGCTCCTGGCGAGCACGGCAGCCTCGCTGCTCGCCCTCGGCGGACTGGTCGCCACCGCGGCCCCCGCCTCCGCCCACACCCCGCAGGTCTCCGCGACCTGCACGGGCCTCGACGTCTCGCTCAAGGCCTACTCCGCCAAGGACAACTCCGTCACCGTGAAGGTCGACGGAAAGGTCGTCAAGAACGAGACCTTCCAGCGCTCGTACTCGACCTCCTACACCTTCCCCGACTCGTCGGTCGCCCACTCGTGGGAGATCGACGTGCGCGCCGCGGACGGCAAGAAGTACGACCACGCGCAGCAGGGCAAGACCACGCCATGTGCCTCCTCGCCCACGCCGGGCAACGAGGTGGGCATCTACGTCTACAAGAAGACCGATCCCGCGAAGCCCGCCGCGTGGGAGAACTCCGGCCCCCAGACGCTCGTCGACCACAAGCCGGGGACCGACTGGTACACCACCTTCCCGTCCGACCTGCCCCGGGAGGTCTGCGGCGACGGGTGGGCCGTCCAGCAGGACAGGATCCGCCAGGACGGGACGTTCGTCTGGCCAGAGATGATCACCCCGCCGAAGTCCGCGCTGGGCAAGGTGCTGACCGGGTCCAAGCACCACGACCTCGACGACCTCGTCGAGGTCCCAGAGTGCGCCGAGGAGACCCGGCCCCCGGTCGAGCCCGAGACACCTGCGGTCCCGGAGCCCGAGGAGCCGGCCCTGACGATCGTGCCCCCGGTCGCACCGACCATCCGCGAGGTCTGCGGCACCGACGACGAGCGCTTCGTCCTGCCCGAGAGCACCGACCAGATCAGCTACACGCGGACCGAGGGCGCGATCGTCGCGCACCCGGCCGACGGCTTCGCTCTCGGTGAGTCCGCGGGGTACGTGCTGGCCGAGGACGGTGCGAGCGCGTCCTTCGCGCTCGACCTGGAGGCCGCTGTCGAGGACTGCGCCCTGACCCCCGGTGACATCGGCGCGGTCTGCGAGGCCGACACGCCCTACCTCGGCTACGAGGTCTTCCTGCCCGAGGGGTACCAGGCCGACAGCGACCGCCCGCTGAGCATCACGTTCCTGAACCCCGGCGAGGGCGAGGACTACACGGTCGAGGGGCTGCCGCTCGACGGCAGGATCCTGTGGCCCGGCGCGTCCGCGGACGAGCCCCGCGCGTGGCCCGGCTGGGAGCGGCAGTCCGACGGCACCTACGTCGAGACCGACGGCAACTACGCCTGGACGCGGTCGGACGTCGAGGTCCTGTTCCAGGTCAACCCGGACTACTCCACGACGGTCCGCTACCCGGAGGGCACGGCGTCGTGCGCCAACCCGCCGGCCGCAGCAGCTCCTGGGCCCGTGAGTGCTGCCGCGCCGAGCGGTCCGTCGCTCGCCGCGACGGGCGCCACGGCCGGGGCTGCGGGCTTCCTCGCGCTGCTGCTCGTCGGTGGCGGCGCCGCGCTCGTGTGGGCGCGCCGCCGGGCGAACGGCTGATCGCCGACCCGCTGAGCCGCAGCACGCCTGCCCGCCCCTGAGGGGTCGGGCAGACGAGAGGAGCCGGTCGCTCGGGGCATCCCGTCCGGAGCGACCGGCTCCTCGTCCGTGTCCCCGTGCATCTCCTGGTGGGCCGGCCGCCGCGGCACGGGGACAACCGCGGCGGTCGGCGTCGGGGGTCACATGGTCGGCATGAGGACCGTGTCGATCAGGTAGACCGTGGCGTTCTGCGTCATGACGCCGCCACAGATCACGCTCGCGTCGTCGACCTTGAGGTCGTCCCCCGAGCCCGTGACGGTCACGGTCCCGCCCTCGACGGTCTCGTGCTCGCCGACGACCTGGTCCGGGGTCAGCTGTCCGGGGACCACGTGGTAGGTGAGGATCGAGGTGAGCGTGTCGGAGTCGGTCTTGAGGCTCTCGATGGTGGCCGGGTCGATCTTCGCGAAGGCGTCGTCGACCGGCGCGAACACCGTGAACTCGCCGCCGTTGAGGGTGTCGACCAGGTTCACGTCGGGGTTGAGCTGCCCGCTCACCGCGGCCGTGAGGGTCGTGAGCAGGGGGTTGTTGGACGCCGCGACCGCGACGGGGTCGGTGGACATGCCCGTGACGGAGCCGGCACCGTCCGGGACCTGCTCGGCGTAGGCGGCACAGCCGGGACCCACGAGGTTGGCTGCCGGGTCCACCTCGGGGGTCATGGCGTCCTCGGACATGTCGTCGCTGGGCATCGTCGTCTCGGCCGCGCTCGAGGTGTCGTCGCTCCCCGAGCCGGAGTCCGAGCTGCAGGCCGACAGGCCCAGGACCGCCAGGGTCGCGACGCCGACCACGGCGTACGAGGTACGGGTTCGAACGTTCATCGGTCTCTCCTCGTTGTCGTCGCCCCGTCAGGTGCGGGGCGTCTCGGAGGAGGTTCGGAGCCCGGGCGAGGGTGGATGGGTCCGGTCTTCTCGCCGTCGCCGCGCGGTGGTCCGACGGCCCCTCGACCCATCCCGCGGGGACGCGGCGCCGAACCCCGGCCATGGAAACCCTCGTCCTCATCGGTCTGCTCGGTGGCCTCATCACCGGCATCTCGCCGTGCATCCTCCCCATGCTGCCCGTGATCTTCTTCGCGGGCGGGGTGCAGGGTGCCCGCGGCGCCGCACCCGCAGCTTCCGCCGTGCCCGACGACGGAGCCACCACCGAGGTCCGGTCGCCCTCGGCGGAGGACGGGTCGGCAGCGCCGTCGGCCGCGCTCTTCGCGGGTGCTCCGGGCGCCGTGACGGTGGGTGCGCGCGGGCAGGTCGTCACGGCGGCCCCGCCGACCAGCGACCGTGGCGCCCCACGCGCCGAGGGCGAGCGGCACCGTCGGGCCGGGGGCGGCGCGGACGCCCGCGACGACGCCCACGCGGCCGCTCGTCGCTCGTGGCGCCCGTACCTCGTGATCGCAGGGCTCGTCGTGAGCTTCAGCGTCTTCACTCTGCTCGGCTCGTTGCTCCTCGGGGCGCTCGGCCTGCCGCAGGACCTCCTGCGCTGGGTGGGCCTGACGCTGCTCGCGGTGATCGGCGTGGGCATGATCGTGCCGCGGTTCGAGGAGGTGCTCGAACGACCGTTCCAGAGGATCGCGGCGCTCGGTGCGCGACGAGGGACGCGCAGCCAGGACCGCGGGGCGTTCGTGCTGGGTCTGGGGCTGGGGGTCCTGTACGTCCCGTGCGCGGGACCGGTCCTCGCGGCCATCACGGTCGCGGGCGCGACGGGGAACATCGGGCCGGAGACCATCGCGCTCACCGTGTCGTTCGCGGTGGGCGCGGCGATCCCGCTGCTGGTCTTCGCGCTCGCGGGCCGTCGGGTCGCGGAACGGGTCAAGGCCTTCCAGCGCCACGCACGGGGGATCCGCGTGGCGGGCGGCGTGGTCATGATCGCGCTCGCGGTCGGGCTCGCGTTCAACCTGCCCGCGTACCTCCAGCGCGCGCTGCCCGACTACACGGGCAGCCTCCAGGAGCGCGTCGACGCGTCCGGGACGGTGCGCGAGGCGCTCGACCTCGGTGGGATCGTCACGGACGAGAACCGCGAACTGTCGAACTGCTCGAACGGTGCGCCCGAGCTCGAGGACTGCGGTCCGGCTCCCGCGCTGCGCGGGATCGACACGTGGTTCAACACACCCGGCGACCAGCCGCTCGTGCTCGACGACCTGCGCGGCAAGGTGGTCCTGGTCGACTTCTGGGCCTACTCCTGCATCAACTGCCAGCGCGCGATCCCGCACGTGAACGCCTGGTACGAGCAGTACAAGGACGTGGGCGAGGGGTTCGAGGTGATCGGGGTGCACACGCCCGAGTTCGCGTTCGAGCGCGAGACGCGCAACGTCGTGGCGGGGGCCGACGACCTGGGCGTCACGTACCCGGTCGCGCAGGACAACTCCTACGCGACCTGGACCGCGTACCGGAACCGCTACTGGCCGGCGCAGTACCTGATCGACGCCGACGGGACCGTACGTCACATCCGGTTCGGAGAGGGCGGGTACGAGGACACCGAAGGGCTGATCCGCGAGCTCCTCGCGGACGCGAACCCGGGCGTCACGTTGCCGGCCGCGACCTCGGTCGAGGACGGGACACCCGACGGCGCGACGACCCCGGAGACGTACCTCTCGGTCGGCAAGGTCGGCAACTACGCGGGCGAGCCGCGCTACGCCGCGGGGGAGCAGGCGTTCACGCTCACCCAGGACCAGGCTTCCGACACGTTCTCGCTGGGCGGGACGTGGGACGTCGACTTCCAGGGGGCGACCGCGGTGTCCGACGACGCGCGCGTGCGCCTCGCGTATCGGGGCACCGACGTCTTCACCGTCCTGGGCGGTCAGGGAACCGTCGTGGCGATCGTCCGCGACACGGACGGGGAGGTCGTCGAGCGGCGGGACGTCGAGGTCTCGGGGAACCCGACGCTCTACCCGGTGATCGAGGGGGACGCGCCGAGCGAGGGGACGGTCGAGCTCGAGGTCCCGGCGGGGATGCAGGTCTTCACGTTCACGTTCGGGTAGGAAGCGTCCGGACTGAGACCGCCCGTTCCAACTGACGACCCTCCGGGGGCGCATAGATGGAACGGGCGCATCATCGAAGGGTGCTGACCCTCACCGAGAACCTGTCCGAGCAGTCCCGTGCAGCTCGCACCAAGGTCGAGGGCACCCGGCACCCCTGGCGCTACCTGGTGGCCGCGATGCTCGCGGGGGCCTACATCGGCGTGGGGGTGGTCCTCATGGTCGCCACGGCCGGGCCGTTCCTCGCGGCGGGGGCGCCGGCCGAGCGGCTCGTGGCCGGCGGAGTCTTCTCGGTCGCGCTGACCCTGGTCGTCTTCGCGGGGGCCGAGCTCAGCACGTCGGCCATGATGATCCTGACCCAGGGAGCGGTGACGCGGACGATCCCGGTGCGCTCCGCCGTCGGGACGCTGCTGTTCTGCTTCGGCGGGAACCTGCTCGGGTCCATGCTCTTCGGGTGGATGGTCGTGCAGTCGGGGATCCTGCACACCAACGCCGCCGCGGGCGAGATGATCGCGTCGATGCTCGCGGGCAAGTCGCACGAGACCGGCGGTCAGCTCTTCTTCCGCGGCGTCCTGTGCAACGTCCTGGTGTGCGCGGCGATCTGGGCGTGCGGTCGCCTCCGGTCGGAGGCCGGCAAGGCGATCGTCATCTTCTGGGCGATCTTCGCGTTCATCTCCTCGGGGTTCGAGCACGTGGTCGCCAACATGACCACGTTCAGCATCGGTCTCTTCAACCCCGAGGTGATGACGACGTGGGGCCAGTTCGGGCGGAACCTGCTGTTCGTCGGGCTCGGCAACCTGGTCGGGGGCGCGGTCGTCGTGGGCCTCGGCTACGCGGCCGTGGCCGGACGGCGCCAGGTCGCGACGCCGGACGCCGGTGCGGTCCCAGGACCGCTCCACGGGGTGGACGAGGCCGCGGAGACCGTGCCCGTGCCGATGGCCGAGGGGTCTGTCCGTCTCACGGAGCGGACACCCCGCGGGGTCTAGTTGCCCCGGAATTCCGGGGATCGCACCTCCTTGAGCACGGAGAAGATGCGCAGATGGGGAGAATCCGGTAGCGGATCCTCCGCGACGTGTCGGAATTCACTGCCGGACGTGGCATGATCCCCGGTCATGGGCATCAGGACGGTCTCGGATCTGACGCAGGTCGACGATCCTGCGTGGCCCACGCTCGCCCGGATGTTCCAGCGGCCCGGCGTCGAGGTCCTCGCGCCGCCGGAGTGGGCGCCCGAGGTCCTGTACCGCCTCCAGATCACGACGCGCTCGACGCTCGGGGCGCTGGCCCTCTACACCGGCGGCGTCCTGGTGGACCACGGCTGGCTCCGGCTCCTCGGCGGAGGCGCGTACGGACTCCCCGACCTCGCGACGATCAACGGCCTGGGCACCCCGGAGGAGGGGGCCGTCGCGCCCCAGAGGCTCGTCGTCGCGTTCGACGTGCTCGGCGGGACGTTCGCGGTCAACGGCGGCGGCCTGCCCGGCCCGCTCGGGGACGTGCACTACTTCGCCCCGGACACGCTCGAGTGGCACGTCCTGGGCTTCGGCCTCGGTGCCTTCGCGGAGTGGGCCGTGAGCGGCGGGCTCGCCGAGTACGTGGCCGACCTGCGCTGGCCGGGCTGGGTCGACGACCTGGAAGCGCTCCCGCCGAGCCAGGGACTCAGTGTCTATCCGCCGTTGTGGTCGGGCCAGGGGAACGGATCGACCAAGCGCAGCCCGGTCCCGCTCGACGGCCTCGCCGCATGGCACCAGGAGCTGGGAGAACGGATGACCCCGTTCGCCGACGCGGCAGCCGAGGGAGAGACGGGCCCGGGCGTCCGCTGACGGCGGCGGACGTCACGAGTGCGGAGGCACGTTGCACGGCCTGGCCCCGGAGGGGTGAGCGGTCCTCACAGCGGACCTCCGGACTCCGGCCTGCGAGAGCGCCGCGGTGGGATCTGGTCAGACGACGTCGACGTAGACGACCTCGATGGCGTTGTTGCCGTAGCCGAGCCGGTTCCACGGCGGCACGTCCGGTTGCACGTTCCCCGCTGCATCGGTCGCCCTCACGCGGAGCGTGTGGCGCCCGACCGCAGCATCCTCCCAGTCGAACGACCACTCCTGCCAGTGGTACGGGCCCGTCGGCGGAGCGAGGTGGGCCTCGCGCCACTCGCCGGCACCCGTGAGGCTCACCTCGACCCGTGCGATGGGGCCGGTCCCCGACCAGGCCTTTCCGCGCACCTCGACGGCGCCCGCGGGCACGGTCGATCCAGCAGCGGGAGCAGTGACGCGCGCCCTGACGCGCATGACGTCGACGGGCTCCGGGGCCCGGTCGGCCCACTCGTAGATGTAGTGCCCCGTCTGGAACTCGCCGACGTACGGCTCGGTCAAGACGTCGATGCGCTGGAGCCACTTGACCGACGCCACGGCATACCAGTGCGGCACGATGATCCGGAACGGCGCACCGTGGTCCTGGCCGAGGGGCTTGCCGTTCATCTCGTACGCGATGAGGATCTCGGAGGTCGGATCGGCGACGTGCTCCAGCGGCAGGGAGCGGACGAAGTGCATGTCCTCGGTGTCGGTCTCGGCGAGGACCGCGGCCAGGTGGTACGCGCCGTGGTCAGCGCCCTCGAACCGCACGTCGACGCCGTCGACGCGCGGCCGCGCCTGTGCCAGCACCTCGTGCAGCAGAGCGCCCTTCCAGCGGGCGGTCGAGACGGCGTAGTCGCCCCATGGCTCACCGGTGGGCAGTGGACGCATCTCGAGGCGCCCGTTGCCGGCGCACTCGAGCGTGACCGCGCGTTCGTGCGCAGGGAAGGCCCGGAGGTCCTCGAGCGTGAGGGTCAGCGGGTGCTCCACCGCGCCGCCGATCTCGAGCCTGCCGTCGTGCTCGGGCAGCGAGAAGTTGCTGCGCACGTAGTGGAGCTCGGTCGGGGTGATCTCCTCGGTGAGCGCCGCGGGCGGCGCCTCCGCGTTGTACGGCGCTGGGTTGATCATCTGCAGCGCGGCGCGCGCACGGATGACTTCCTCGGGAATCGTCATGGCTCTGCCTCCTCGTAGGCCGGGTTCAGTAGTCGGCGTCTCGGAAGACCGGGTCTCGGCCCTCGTTGAAGGCTCCGATGCCCTCGATGCGGTCGGGGTGCACGGCCGAGCGCCAGTGCGCGTCCATCATGATGGCGATCGCCTGCTCCACGGGCTGCCCCTCACCGAGCTGTACGGCCCGCTTGACGGCTTGGACCGCCGTCGGGGAGTTGCTGGCGATCTTCTCCGCGATCCGAGCGGACGCGGCCGCCAGGTCGTCCTGGTCGTGGACCTCGTTGACCATGCCGAGCCGGTGTGCTTCGGCCGCGGAGATCGGGTCGCCGGTCATGAGCATCTGCAGTGCCCTGCCCGGCCCGAGCAGGCGTGGCAGGAACACCGGGGAACCGCCACCGGCCGAGAGGCCGAGCATCGCCTCCGGCTGCCCGAACGTGGCGTTCTCGGAGGCGATGATGAAGTCGCAGCTCTGGGCGAGCTCGCACCCGCCGCCATAGGCGATGCCGTTCACGGCGGCGAAGAGCGGCTTGCGCAGCTGCCGCACGGTGTACAGCGTTCGATCGAAGGCCTGGCGCTGGCGAAGCCAGTCCTCCTTCGTCATGCTCCTGCGCTGTCGGAGGTCGCTGCCGACGGAGAACGCGCGCTCGCCGGCGCCCGTGAGCACGACGACGCGCACGGCGGTGCGCACGGCGATCGTCTCGACGATCTCGGTCAGTCGAGCACCCATCTCGGTCGTGATCGCGTTGTCGGCGTGCGGCCGGTTGAGCGTGACCACGGCGATCTGGTCGTCGTGCTGGTACTCGACGAGGACGGAGGACTCGGGTTCGGGGGCGTCTGCGGCCGGCGGGGCGAAATCGAGAGCCTCCCAGCGGTCGGTACCCTCGGGGGTCGTGCTCATGGCGTGCTCTCCTCGGTCGAGACGGAATGCGGCAGCTCAGCCAGCCAACGCATGGCCGAGAGGCTCGGGGCGAAGCAGTACTCGCCCCCACGCGTGATCACGAACGGCGGAAGGTCCTGCAGGCGGCGTCGGATCGGTCGCCGGGGGATCGTGAAGGTGCTCGCGTGGTGCGAGGAGCCGACGATCGGGTCCGCTTCGCCAGGGGCACCGATGAAGATCCCGTCGTTGAGCCACTGGGTCTTGACGAACTCGAACTGCCGCTTGATGTGGGCGCCGGCGAACACGAAGATGATGCCGCGGTCTGCTCCGTCGTCCTCCAGCTCGCCGTCGGGGAGCATCGGGCCGTAGCTCGTGCCGCGCCGGATCATGCGGTGCAGGCGCACGTCCGTGCTGCCGTCGTCGGCGAGCGCGTCGCGCGGGTTGGCGCGTCGTGCGTGGGCGCCGACCGGGCACTTGAAGCCACGAGGGTCGTCGCCGTAGAGAAAGACGTTGTTCCGCTGCGGATCGCTGCCGAGCTCGGGGTCGTCGACGTCGGGCGTCAGGGCCAGCGGGGCTCCGCTCTGCCAGCGTCCGACCATCTTCGCGCCGAGCAGCGCCTCCTCTTCACGGTTCGTCGCCCGCGCGCGGAGGTACTGCCGGTAGGCCGCCACCTTGGTGTGCAGCTTCCGGAAGACGACGTAGGTGCCGTTGCGGCCCAGGATGTCGGGGCTCGGCATCGGCGGCAGCCCGCCGGTCTCGTCGGGATAGCCGAGGATGATCTCGCCGGCCTTGAGCGGCGGTTCGTGCGGGTTCGACGGCGCCCTGCCGCTGCCCTCGACGGCCGGCTGGCCGATCCCGTCCTTGAAGCCGAACGAGGTGCGCCCGGTCGGGAGCTGGTAGCAGTCCTGCCGCCAGACGACCGAGATGCCCGCCAGCTCCTGGTGGGCGAGGCGAGCCTTCTCGGTGACGGCCTCGAGGCGGGCGACGTCGGGGGAGATCACCGCGATGGCGATGTGGACGTCGGGAGTGCCGAGCGGCTTCTCCCAGTTCTCAGGACTGCTCTCGCCGACGTCTCCCAGGTGCTCCGCCCGCGCGGCCATCCCTTCACGGAACTCCGGCGCGAAGCTGTCGAGGGAATCCTGAGGAACTCCGAGCGCCTTCAGCCCGTGGTAGGTGAACGCGACGGTGAACCAGGCGTCGTTGGCGGGATCGAGCGACTGCGTCCCCGAGCTCACGAGGGCTGTCAGCCGCCGGACGAGCTCACGGCCGTCGGCGCGGTCGTCGATGCGCAGCATCAGGTAGGCGCCGACATAGGGGGAGGGGCGCTCGTGCAGGGCGCCACTCTGGATGTCATCGAGCTCGAGCGTGACGCTCCCCGTCTCAGCCATGCTCAGTGGTGCTCCGGCTTCTCTGGCGGACGGGGGTTGGGAGCCGAGAGGTACGGGAAGGTCTGCGAGGCCGGCCGGGACGAGCCGTCCACCCCGTCGCGGATGATCGGTCCGTTGCCGGCGTTGATCAGCGTCGTGAAGAACACGTCCATCACGTCGTCGTTGATCGTGCGCCCCCCGCAGGTCGCGTGGGCTCGTCCCCTGCGAGAGGCGAGCTCGATCTCGAGGAACGAACCCTTCTCCTGGTAGGGCTTGGAGAGATCGATGACCAGGTAGTCGGCGAGCACGAGCTCGGTGAGCGGATGGACGCCGTCGTTCGTCGGCCAGTCGGTCTTGCCGTCGAGGCTGTCCCAGAACGCGAGGTTGGCGTCGAGCCGTGCCCGGTAGGCGCCTTCGTAGCCGTGCTGGATGTGGAACGCGTCCTCCATGTTGTAGAGGTCGCGGATCTCGAGGTCCTGGTTGATCCGGTCGAACTGCATCGGCCCGAGCATCAGGTTCTTCACCTCGGGTCGCCCGACGCGCTCGATCCGGACGTTGAACACGCCGCGCGTCAGTGTCTCGGCGACGACGCCGACCAACGTGGCGCCGCCCAGCAGCGCAGGGTCGATCTCGACGACCAGTCCCAGGACGTTCTTGCCGTCCATGTAGATCGAGCCGCGTTCCGCGAAGGCGAGCTCGCCGATCGCGACGGTCTTCAGGGCCGCGGGGGCATCGAGGATGAACGGGTCCCAGCGCGCACCGGCGAAGACCCGCACGCCGTGCGCGGAACCGCCGTCCTCGTCGTTGACGCGGAACGACACGGTCTCGCCGGAGGGGGTGGTGCAGGTGCCCTCCTGCTCGAACGGCTGGCCGTCGACGCTGGTCGGGGGAGAGAAGACGCAGTCGAACACGAACTCCTCGGCGCCGTGCTCCGGGCCGGCGGAGAACGGGGCGTGGTCGCCGGGCACGGCTGCCGTGAGGGGCCGCACCCGGAACCGGTAGATCAGGCCTTCCGAGAGGGCGTCGGAGATCTTGGCGAACGGCAGGGTGTTCATCACGAGAACGAGGTGCTGCGGCCGGTCGGGGCTCGGGAACGCGAAGACGTCGGTGATGTCGGCGATCGAGTTGGCCAACGCCCGCGGGCCCGAGATGTGATCCGACACCGGTGTCAGTCTCCGGCCTCGTCGAGGAGCGGCTGGAGTGCCGGATGCTGCAGCGCGGCCGCGGCGTCGGGGTGATCGAGCACCTTCTGGAAGGCCGCGTTCACGCGCTGCGCCTTCAGGATCTCCTTCACCGTGCCGGGGTAGTTGCGTGCGTAGGCGGCGGCACGCTCCTGCGCTCCGAGGATGAACGCCTTCTCGGTGGCGAGGTCCGGCAGGCCGTTGTAACCCTCGGTGTGCCTGAAGATGAGGTCGAAGAGCGCGAGCGTCGGGCCGGAGTTGAAGAAGTCGTCCATGTAGGCGTCCCAGGGACCGTCGAAGCTGGTGATGAAGGCGAGTCGCGTGTCGTCGTCGAAGAGCACGAATCGTGCCTCGTGAATCGTCTTGATCGCCATGCCGTAGTCGCCGGGAAGATACCCCGGGGTCTGTTGCAGGTCGTCGAGCGCTGCCCGGAGCGGCTCGCTCTGGCCGGGCTTGATGTGGAAGAACAGGCTGAACTCACTCGTGGGTCCGACGCTGCGGCCAGTAGCTGTACTCACCTTGAGCTCCTCCTTCGCTGAGACCTCTTCAGCGTTCCACGACTTCCTGGTGTCCACATCACGCAGATGGGGTGAGGCGACCTGAGGCCAGCGGGCGCCAGTGTTGTATACAAGTACGCAGGCGCTGTGGCACGATGGCCGCATGCCCAGCGCCCCGACGACGTCGTCCCCACCGCGCGACGAGCCCCTCGCCGCCGTCCGCCGACAGTCCGGCGCGCGCGCGGTCTACGACCTCCTGAGGGCCCGGATCATCGACGGCACCCTCGCTGCAGATGCACGTCTCACCGAGCCCGTGCTCTCCTCTCAGCTCGGGGTCAGCCGGACCCCCGTCCGCGAGGCCCTGCGTCTCCTCCAGGCCGAGGCGCTCGTCGTCGAGCAGCCCACGGGGGGAGTGCGCGTGGCACCGCTCGCGGTCACCGACCTCCACCGCGTCTACGACGTCCGCGCCCGTCTCGAAGGGCTGCTCGCGCGGGACGCGTGCGAACGCGCACGGCCTGCCGACGTCCAGCACCTCGCTCGCCTCGTCGACCTCATGGACGCCGTGCGCGACCACGAGGACGAGGTGCTGCGCATCGGCGCCCAGTTCCACGGCGAGATCGAGTCGCTCGCCGACAACCGCTGGTGCTCCGAGCTGCTGCGCCAGATCCGTGGGCACGTCGACCGCTACCGCTCGCTGTCCGCGCGCGAACGCGTCGGGACGACCGACCATGTCGACGAGCACCGCGCGGTCGCCCGCGCCATCGCGAGCGGTGACCCGGACGCGGCCGAGCGCTCCATGCGCGAGCACATCGAGCGCAGCGCGGCCATGGCCGCCAAGGCCCTGGGCGAGGCGCCGCCACCGCCACCCGGCTGACGACGCCGCGAGCCTCACCGGCCCCCGCCGACCGCACCCGCACCCTCAGCCCGCGCGGCGCCGTCGGGCAGGACACCCGCCCGACGCACCCCGACGCACCGCACCCGACCACCGGAGGCACCGATGCCCACGACCCACCACCTGCGGACCCACCGCTCCGCGGAGAACCTCGCCCGCACCGACCAGCTCGCGTGGAAGCTCGCCGAGCTCGCGACCGACCCGGTCGAGGTGCCGGACGAGGTCGTCGAGATGATCGTCAACCGCGTGATCGACAACGCGGCCGTCGCGGCCGCGAGCCTCACGCGCGCCCCCGCCGTCGCGGCCCGCGGGCAGGCCCTCGCGCACCCGTACGAGCCCGGTGCGACGGTCTTCGGGACCTCCCTCGCGACCCGCACGAGCCCTGAGTGGGCCGCCTGGGCCAACGGCGTCGCGGTCCGCGAGCTCGACTACCACGACACGTTCCTCGCGGCCGAGTACTCGCACCCGGGTGACAACATCCCGCCGATCCTCGCGGTCGCCCAGCACGCGGGCTGCGACGGGGCGGCGCTCGTGCGCGGCATCGCGACGGGCTACGAGATCCAGGTGGACCTGGTGCGGGCCGTCAGCCTGCACGCGCACAAGATCGACCACGTCGCGCACCTGGGCCCGTCGGCAGCGGCCGGGATCGGGACCATGCTCGGGCTCGACACCACGACGATCTTCCAGGCGATCGGTCAGGCCCTGCACACCACGACCGCGACGCGGCAGTCCCGGAAGGGGCAGATCTCGACGTGGAAGGCGTACGCGCCCGCCCTCGCGGGCAAGGTCGCGGTCGAGGCCGTGGACCGGGCGATGCGCGGGCAGACGTCGCCCGAGCCGATCTACGAGGGCGAGGACGGCGTCGTCGCGTGGCTGCTCGACGGCCCCGAGGGGCGCTACGACGTCGTGCTGCCGTCGCCCGGCGAGCCCAAGACCGCGATCCTCGACACGTACACCAAGGAGCACTCGGCGGAGTACCAGTCGCAGGCGCTCATCGACCTGGCGCGCGCGCTGCACGCCGAGCACCCGTGGCTCGCCGACCCGGACAACATCGCGCGCATCGTGATCCACACGAGCCACCACACGCACTACGTGATCGGGTCGGGCGCGAACGACCCGCAGAAGTACGACCCGACCGCCTCGCGCGAGACCCTCGACCACTCCATCCCGTACATCTTCGCGGTCGCGCTCCAGGACGGCGGGTGGCACCACGTCGACTCGTACACGCCCGAGCGCGCCGGCCGCGCCGACACGGTCGCGCTGTGGGGCAAGGTCACCACGGCCGAGGACCCCGAGTGGACGCGCCGCTACCACTCGGTCGACCCGGCCGAGAAGGCGTTCGGCGGTCGCGTCGAGATCGAGCTGGCCGACGGCGGGCGGATCGTCCGCGAGATCGCCGTCGCCGACGCGCACCCGCTCGGCGCGCGCCCGTTCGCCCGCGCGCAGTACGTCGCCAAGTTCCGGCTGCTCGCGGACGGCGTGCTCGAGCCCGCCGAGATCGAGCGCTTCCTCGACCTCGCGCAGCGCCTCCCGTCGCTCACGCCCACCGAGGTGCGCGAGCTCTCGATCGTCGCGCGGCCCGGGCTGCTGGACACGGTCCCGGTGCCCACGGGCGTCTTCGAGCTGGGTCGCCCCTCGCAGGGCGCCACAGGCGGCGAGCCCGACGGCGGAGCGCACCCAGGCGCGTCCGGCACCCCGGGAACGGGGCGCGCGGGCGGAGGGCCGGCCGGGAGCGGGCCCGGGGACGGCTCGGCCTCCTGGACCATGCGCGACGTGACCGACGAGGATCCCGGCACTGCCGGCTCTGCCGACGCTGCCGACGCTGCCGGCTCTGCCGACCCGACCACCGCAGGAGGCAACTGATGCTGTACTCGCACGTGACGCCGTCGGACAAGCGGGCCGCGCTGCGCGCCCGGCTCGCCGCCGGTGAGCTGCTCCAGCTCCCCGGTGCGTTCAACCCGCTCTCGGCGCGGCTGATCGAGGACAAGGGCTTCGACGGGGTGTACATCTCGGGGGCCGTGATCTCCGCGGACCTCGGGCTGCCGGACATCGGTCTCACGACCCTCACCGAGGTCGCGACGCGTGCGGGTCAGATCGCGCGCATGACGAACCTGCCCGCGATCGTCGACGCAGA
The DNA here is from genome assembly GCF_001692445.1 of Oerskovia enterophila. Classification (GTDB taxonomy): domain Bacteria; phylum Actinomycetota; class Actinomycetes; order Actinomycetales; family Cellulomonadaceae; genus Oerskovia; species Oerskovia enterophila. The sequence continues at coordinate 23,589 of NZ_MAQA01000038.1, forward strand.
CACGGGGTTCGGCGAGCCCATGAACGTCGCGCGGACCATCCAGACGCTCGAGGACGCGGGCGTCGCGGGCTGCCACATCGAGGACCAGGTCAACCCCAAGCGGTGCGGCCACCTCGACGGCAAGGCGACCGTCGACCTCGAGACCGCGACCAAGCGGATCCGCGCGGCGGTCGACGCCCGGCGCGACCCGAACTTCCTCGTCATGGCGCGCACCGACGTCCGGGCGAGCCTCGACGGAGCAGCGGGCCTCGCGACTGCGATCGACCGGGCCAAGGCGCTCGTCGACGCGGGAGCCGACGCGATCTTCCCCGAGGCCATGCGCGACCTCGCCGAGTTCGAGGCCGTGGCCTCCGCGGTCGACGTGCCCGTGCTCGCCAACATGACCGAGTTCGGCAAGTCCGAGCTGTTCACGCGAGACCAGCTCGCGTCCGTCGGCGTGCAGATCGTCATCTATCCCGTGACCCTCCTGCGTAGCGCGATGGGGGCCGCGGAGCGCACGCTGGACGTGATCCGGGAGACCGGGACGCAGGACGGGGTGGTCGGCGAGATGCAGACGCGCGCGCGGCTGTACGAGCTGGTGGACTATGCCGGCTACAACCACTTCGACACCGAGATCTTCACCTACCGGCCGTAGGGCGGTCGGGGTGCCCGGGCCGGCGAGGACTGGGGTCCTCGCCGGCCCGGACGACCCGGTACTGCAGCACATGACCCCGCATCACGAAGGAGTGAGCACATGACCACCAGCACCCCCGCGCAGGTCCCCGACGGCGCCGAGGCCACCGCGACCGCCCCGGGCACGGCGTCACCGGCCCCGACCCCGGAGATCCGCAAGGGCCTCGCGGGCGTCGTCGTCGACACGACCGCCGTCTCCAAGGTCAACCCCGACACGAACTCGCTGCTGTACCGGGGCTACCCCGTCCAGGAGCTCGCGGCCCGCAAGAGCTTCGAGGAGGTCGCCTACCTCCTGTGGCACGGCGAGCTGCCGACGCCCGAGCAGCTTGCGGCGCAGACCGCCGTCGAACGGGAGAACCGGGCGCTGCCGGGCGAGGTCCGCAACGCGATCCTCGAGCTCCCCACGAGCTGCCACCCCATGGACGTGTGCCGCACCGCCGTCTCGGTCATGGGCGCGCACGACCCGAGCGCCGAGGACTCGTCCCCCGAGGCCGAGCACGCCAAGGCCCTGCGGCTGTGGGCCATGATGCCTGCGGTCGTGGCCCTCGACCAGCGACGCAGGCGCGGCCAGCAGATCGTCGACCCCGACGAGGACCTGGGCTACGCCGAGAACTTCCTCCACATGACGTTCGGCGAGGTGCCCGACGCGTGCGTCGTGCGTGCCTTCGAGGTCTCGATGGTCCTGTACGCCGAGCACTCGTTCAACGCCTCGACGTTCACGGCCCGTGTCATCACCTCGACCCTCTCGGACCTGCACTCTGCCGTCACGGGGGCGATCGGCGCGCTCAAGGGTCCCTTGCACGGTGGGGCCAACGAGGCCGTCATGGCGACGTTCGCCGAGATCGGGACCGCCGACCGAGCAGCCGCCTGGCTCGACGAGGCCCTGGCCGGCAAGCGGAGGATCATGGGGTTCGGTCACCGCGTCTACAAGAGCGGCGACTCGCGCGTGCCCACCATGAAGAAGACGCTCGACGACCTGGTCGCGCACCTCGGCACCGACGAGGCGACCGCGCTCGACGAGCTGTACGACGCGCTCGAGGCCGCGATGACCGAGCGCAAGGGCATCCTGCCGAACCTCGACTACCCGACGGGCCCCGCCTACCACCTCATGGGGTTCGACACCCCGACGTTCACGCCGCTGTTCGTCGCCGCGCGCGTCGTGGGCTGGACCGCCCACGTCGTCGAGCAGCGCGCCGCGAACGCCCTCATCCGGCCGCTCAGCCAGTACGTGGGGCAGGCGCAGCGCACGGTGCCGTAGGGGCGCCGGCTCACAGTCCCGGCAGCGCTGTGGCGCGGGTCCGGTGCGGCCGGGACGGGCGCCGCCGGGCGCGGGGCGCCTCGCGTGCCGGGTCGGTCAGGCGCGGAACGCCCTGAGCGCGTCCCGGTCGACAGGCCCCTCGGCCCGGACGAGCGCCTCGACCCGCTCCATCTGCTCCCAGGTGTTGACGGCCATCCCCGCCTGGACACGGTCGTCCGCGACCCAGAACGCGACGAGCTCGCTGTCCTCGAGCGACCCGCTCACGACGACCTCCGTCTCGGCCGGGTCCTCGACGAACCCCAGGTACTCCATGCCCACGTCGTACTGGTCGGAGAAGAAGTACGGGAGCTTGTCGTAGGGTTCGCGCGAACCCAGCACGGCGCGCGCCGCGTGGGGACCGGTCTCGAGGGCCACCGACCAGTGCTCGACGCGCAGCGGGCGCCCGTAGCGCTGCGAGGGGACGCTCGCGATGTCCCCCGCGGCCCACACGTCCGGGGCGGACGTGCGCAGGGTCGCGTCGACCGCGAGCCCGCCACCGAGCGACCGGTCCCGCAGCGCGATGCCCGCGGCCTCGGCGAACCCGACGTTGGGCGTCACGCCCACGCCGACCACGACGACGTCGGCCGCGACGTGCGTCCCGTCCTCGACGTCCACGCCCGTCACCCGCCCCTCGCTGCCGGTGATCCCCACGACCTGGGCGTTGCGGTGCAGGTGGACCCCGTGGTCTGCGTGGACCTTGCCGTACATCTCGCCGAGCAACGGGCCCAGGACCCTGCCGAGGGGATGCACCGATCGGCCGACGACCGTGACGTCGAGGCCCATGGTGCGGGCCGAGGCCGCGACCTCCATCCCGATCCAGCCGTCTCCCACGACCGCGAGCCGTCCCGCCCCCTCGCGGGCCGAGGCCTCGAGCGTCGCGGCCAGCAGGTCGGCGTGCTCGATCGTGCGCAGGTAGTGGACTCCCTGGAGGTCCGCACCGGGGACGGCGAACGAGCGGGGCGTCGAGCCCGTCGCGAGGAGCAGGCGCGAGTAGGGCAGGACGGTGCCGTCTATCAGCGTCAGCGCGTGGCCGGCGACGTCGATCGCCGCTGCCCGCGTGGCCGTCCTCAGGTCGACGTGGTGGTCGGTGTACCAGTCCTCGGGCAGCGGGAACAGGACGTCGCGCTCGGCCTCGCCGCGCAGGTAGTCCTTGGACAGCGGTGGCCGTTCGTAGGGCCGGTGGGGCTCGCTCGAGACGACCACGAGGTCGCCGTCGTACCCCTCGGCGCGCAGCGTCTCGGTGGCCTTCGCAGCGGCCAGCCCGCCTCCGACGACGACGATCGGCTCCTCGGCCATGACGACTCCTCCGGTGCGTGGTACGGGGACCCTCAGCGTGTTCGGCGCCCCGCCCAGGACGACGGTTCTTCGGACGAAGAGGGCGGGACCGTTTCATCGTGTCACCGGAGCGGGTCGGGCGCAGCGGAGCGAGGGCGACCGTCACCCTCGTGGGCGGGGACCTCCCCTTCGGCGCAGCGGGCGGTCACCGTCGGCGGGCGGGTTCGTCACCGTCAGCGGGCGGGTTCGTCACCGTCGGCGGGCGCCGAGGTGCGGGAACGACGAAGGCCCGGAGTCCAGTGGACTCCGGGCCTTCGTGCTGGTCGGGGTGACAGGATTCGAACCTGCGACCTCGTCGTCCCGAACGACGCGCGCTACCAAGCTGCGCCACACCCCGATTGCTCTCGTTGCGTCAGATCGGTCAGGGGTCCTCGAAAGGTCCCGCCAAACCTGCGCGCTGGAGCCTGCCTAGAATAGCGGACGTTTGCCCCTGGGACGAAACCGTTGCCTCAGCGTGCGGTCAGCGTCACGATCGTGGCCTCCGGGCGGCACGCGAACCGGAACGGTGCGTAGGGCGACGTGCCCGCTCCGGCCGAGACGTTGAGCCAGGTCGAGTCCTCACCACCGGGGGCGTCGGGGCGGCCTCCGGGCCAGCCGTGCAGGCCCTTGGCCCGCCCGCGGTCCAGGTCGCAGTTGGTCACGAGCGCCCCGTAGAAGGGGACGCAGAGCTGGCCGCCGTGCGTGTGGCCGGCCAGGACGACGTCGGCGCCGTCGTCGTGCATCTGGTCGAGCACACGCACGTAGGGCGCGTGCACCACGCCCATCCGCAGGCCCGACGGCGCAGCGGCCGTCCCGGCGCCGCCCCCCGCCCGCTCGGGTGCGGCAGGGAAGACGTCGCGGTCGAGGTGCGGGTCGTCGACGCCCACCAGGTCGATGTGCAGACCGCCGACGTCGACCGCGTCGCGACGGTTCGAGAGGTCGATCCAACCGGCCGCGGACATCGCGGCAGCAAGCTCAGCGGCAGGGAGCTTCGGAGGGTCGATCTTGTGGAAGATCCGCGCGTCCGGCAGGAGGTACCGCGCCGGGTTCTTGGGCGAGGGGGCGTAGTAGTCGTTCGACCCCATGACGAATGCCCCCGGCGCGCTGCTCAGGAGCGGCTCGAGCGCGTACAGGAGCGGCTCGAGCGCGTCGAGGTGCGCCATGTTGTCGCCCGTGTCGACCACGAAGTCGGGGCGCAGCGCGGCGAGCGACCGGACCCACTCGATCTTGCGCTCCTGGCTGGGTGTGAGATGCAGGTCCGAGAAGTGCAGGACCCGCAGGTCGGCGTGCCCCGGCGGGAGCACCGGGACCGTGACCTCACGCAGCGTGAAGAGCTTGGTCTCGACATGGGCGTAGGCGAGCCCCCCGGCACCGACCGCGGCGAGAGCGCCGAGACCGACCAGTGCGGGGTGCACGCGGGACCGGGTCAGTCCTGCTCCTCGGGAGGCGTGGCGCCGTCGCCGTCGCCGTTCCCACCGCCGTTGTTGCCCGAGCCGTTGCCACCGTTCCCGGACCCGTTGCCCTGGCCACCGCCGTTGTTGCCGGACCCGTTGCCGCCGGTGTTGCCGGAGCCGTTGTTGCCCGACCCGGTCCCGCCGTTTCCGGACCCGTTGCCCCCTCCGGTCGTGCCCCCGTCGGTCGCGGGCGGTGCCTGGACGCTGCCGAGGAGCTTGGGGTCCGGACCCGGGAACTCGACGACCGGCGCGCCGTCGAGCGCTGTCGTCATGTAGTTCTTCCACATGGGGGCGGCCAGGTCGGAGCCGAACCACCACTGCTTGCCCACGCCGTTGATGTAGAAGCGACCACGTCCGTTGCTGCGCATCTGGACGTCCGTCTCGGCGTTGCCGATCCAGACGGCCGTGGCGAGCTGCGGCGTGTAGCCCACGAACCAGTTGTGCGTGTTGAGCTGGGCGGTCCCGGTCTTGCCCGCGCTCGGACGGCCGGCGAGCTGGGAGTTCTTGCCCGAACCCTGCGTCATGACGCCCTGCAGCGCGTACGTGACGGTGTTGGCGACCGCCGGGTCCAGGGCGCTCGGGTTGCAGTTCGCCGAGGGGACCTCGATCTCCTTGCCCGACTGGTCGACGACGCTCGTGATCGCGACGGGCTCGCAGTAGGTGCCGCCGCTCGCGAAGGTCGCGAACGCGGCCGCCATCTGCAGCGGGGAGGAGTTCTGGGTACCGATGATCATGGAGGGACGGACCTCCACCTCGCCCTTGTCCTTCGTGAGCGACGGGGCGAAGCCCACGGACTTCGCGGTGCTCGCCACTGCGCAGAGGTCGAGCTTGCTCGCCATGTCGGCGTACGCGGTGTTGACCGAGTTGGCCGTCGCGGCCAGGACGGTCATGCTGCCCTTGCCCTGGCCGTCCGAGTTGTTGGGGTTCCACTTCTCGCCGACGTTGAGCTTGGTGCACGACGACGTGAAGTCACGACCCACGTTCCACTCGCGCCGGTTCGCATTGACCGTCTCGTTGAGGGTGTGCCCCGCGTTCAGCCACTCGGCGAGCAGGAAGGGCTTCCACGTCGAGCCGGGGGAGAAGCCGCGCGACGAGCCGTGCGCCTGGTCCGCGCTGTAGTTCTGGGCCGTGGTGCCCGGAGCGGCCTCGAGCGATGCGTCGTAGGGCCGGTTCTGGGCCATCGCGAGGATCTTCCCGGTGCCGGGCTCGACCGTCACGAGCGCGTTCTCGATGCCGCTGGGGTCGGACGCGGGGATCGCCGACGTGACCTCGGTCTCCGCGGCGGTCTGCAGGCGGGGGTCGAGCGTCGTGACGATGTCCAGGCCACCGCGGTAGAGCAGGGCCTGTCGCTCCTTGGGCGTCTCGCCGAAGATCGGGTCCGACGTGATGACCTTGGTGACGTAGTCGCAGAAGAAAGCGGCCCCGTTGGCGGACTGGCACCCGACCGTGACGGGCTGGACGTTGAGCGTGTCAGGCAGGGGGGTCGCGACGGCCTCGTCGTGCTCCTGCTGGGTGATGTAGTCCTGGTCGAGCATGCGGCCGAGCACGAGGTTGCGGCGCTTCTCGGAGTCGACCGGGTTGGACACGGGGTCGTACGCACCCGGCGCGTTCGTCACGCCCGCGATGGTCGCGGCCTCGACGATGCTGAGGTCCGCGGCGTGCTTGCCGAAGTAGTGCTGGGACGCGGTCTCGACGCCGTAGACCCGGATCCCGAACTGTGCGATGTTCAGGTAGCCCTGGAGGATCTCGTCCTTGGTCATGCGCTTCTCGAGCGAGATGGCGAGCTTGGCCTCGCGGGCCTTGCGCTCGATCGAGCTCTCCTTGACGGCCTCGACCGCGATGGGGTCCTCGTCGCGCACCGCCTGCTCGATCAGGACGTTCTTCACGTACTGCTGCGTCAGGCTCGAGCCACCCTGCTTGGCGCCGCCCGTGGCGTTGTTGATGGCAGCACGGGTGGTGCCCTCGATGTCGACCCCGCCGTGCTCGTAGAAGCGCTTGTCCTCGGTCGCGACCACGGCGTTGCGCATGTGCACCGAGACCTCCTCGAGCGGGACGACGATGCGGTTCTCCGTGTAGAAGGTCGCGAGGAGCGTGGTCCCGTCGTTCGCGTAGACGCTCGACTTCTCGGAGAGGGGTCCCGGCTCGAGCTCGTCAGGGAGCTCGTCGAAGATCTGGACGCTGCTGTCCGTGAGCTGGCTCGCGCCGGCCGCGAGCGGGATCAGCAGACCCGCCCCGAGGACTCCGCCGACCCCTGAGACGAGGACGAACGCCAGCAGCAGGGCGATGAGCTGATAGGCGTTGACTTGTCGACGGGGACGCGCAGGGGAGGCCATGGCCCAAGCCTACGGGAGGGCACCGACGCTTCCCGGGCGTTCTCACCCCTGCCCGGTGTGCGGGTTGTGTAAGCATCCGCGGGCCAGGATGCGGAGCATCCGTGACCGCGGGACGGGGCCTCTCCAGGCCTCGGCGCGCCTCCACGCGACCCGGGATCCTGGACCTCGACGAACGTCACGGCGCGCTGACCGGACCGGCGATCCCCGCTACGCTCGGTCGCATGGCAACCACCTGGGAGTACGCGACCATCCCCCTCATCATCCACAACACCAAGGCTGTCCTCGACCAGTGGGGCTCCGACGGCTGGGAGCTCGTCCAGGTCGTCACGGGCCCCGACGGCAACGGGCTCGTGGCCTATCTCAAGCGCCCGACCAGCGGGCAGTAGTGGCGACGAGCATCGCGGCGCGCCTCGCGGAGCTGGGCATCACCCTGCCCGACGTCGCCGCGCCCGTCGCCGCGTACGTCCCGGCCGTGCGCACGGGGCGGTACGTCTACACCTCGGGCCAGCTGCCGTTCGTCGACGGCGTGCTGCAGGTGACCGGCAAGGTCGGTGAGGGCGACGGCCTCGTCACCGCAGCCGACGCCGCGGTGCTCGCCCGCACCTGCGCGCTCAACGCGCTCGCGGCCGTGCACGCGCTCGTCGGCAACCTCGACCAGGTGACCAGGGTCGTCAAGGTCGTGGGATTCGTCGCGAGCGACCCGTCGTTCACGGGGCAGCCGGCCGTCGTCAACGGCGCGAGCCAGGTCCTCGGCGAGATCTTCGGCGAGGCGGGCGTGCACGCGCGCAGCGCGGTCGGCGTGGCGGTGCTCCCGCTGGACTCGCCGGTCGAGGTCGAGCTGGTCGTGGAGCTCGCGGACTGACCCGTCCTTCCGAGCACGCAGCACGGGTCGTTCCGCACGAACAGCAGCACGACGAGAGGCCGGTCGGCCCGACCCCGTGAGGGGTGGACCGACCGGCCTCCGGTCGTTGCAGGGGCGCGCTCAGCGGGCGCGACGCTCCAGGCGGTCCACGTCGAGGAGCACGACGGCACGGCCCTCACGACGGACCCACCCGCGGGTCGCGAAGTCGGCCAGGGCCTTGTTCACGGTCTCGCGGGAGGCGCCGACGAGCTGGGCGAGCTCCTCCTGGGTGAGGTCGTGCGCGACGCGCACGCCTTCCTCGGTCTCCTCGCCGAAGCGGGTCGAGAGGTCCAGGAGCGCCTTGGCGACACGGCCCGGGACGTCGGAGAAGACGAGGTCCGCGAGAGTCTCGTTGGTGCGGCGCAGGCGGCGGGCGAGCGCGTTGAGCAGGTGCTTCGCGACGCTCGGGTGCTTCTCGATCCACTCGATGAGCTGCTCGTGGCGGAGCTCGTAGAGGAGCGCGTCGGAGACGGAGCTCGCCGTGGCGGTGCGGGGGCCCGGGTCGAAGAGCGAGAGCTCACCGAACATCTCGCCCGGCCCGAGGATGGACAGGAGGTTCTCCCGGCCGTCGTTCGAGCGTCGGCCGAGCTTGATCTTGCCTTGTGCGATCACGTACAGCCTGTCGCCGGGCTCGCCCTCGCGGAACAGTACGTCCCCACGGGTGAGCTCGATCTGCTGCATCGAGTCGAACAGCGTCCGGGTCTCTTCGCGGTCCATGGTGGCGAAGAGGGGGGCGGAGAGCACTACGTCGTCGTCCACGCGATGTCCTTCGGGTGTTGAGCGGACTTTCCCGGCATGTGCCCGTCTGCATCGGCGGAGTTCGAGCGAACCGGTACTCGTGATTCCTCCCACAAGTCTGCCTCATGCGCGCAACTTGGGACGCCAACGCCTGGGACCGGCCTGCGTCGATCCTGTGGGAGGGGTGTGTGGGTGGGGCCGAGTAGGCTGCCCAACGTGACCTCTTCGGGTGGTACCTCGCGTCCTGCTCCCTCTCCTTCGCCCGCGCGACCGCAGGCTCCGGCGGGTCCTTCCGCCGAGTCACGCCTCGCGCTCGTCCGGCGTGCGCGGCGCACCAACCGCGAGCTGGCGGAGACGTACCCGGACGCACGCTGCGAGCTCGACTTCACCACGCCGCTCGAGCTCCTGATCGCGACGGTGCTCTCGGCGCAGACGACGGACAAGCGGGTCAACCTCACCACCCCCGAGCTCTTCTCGCGCTACCCGGACGCCGCCGCGTACGCCGCGGCCGACCGTCTCGACCTCGAGGACGTCCTGCGCCCGCTCGGATTCTTCCGGGCCAAGGCGCAGGCCGTCATCGGGATCGGTCAGGCGCTCGTCGAGCGCTACGGCGGACAGGTCCCCAAGAAGCTCGACGACCTGGTGACGTTGCCGGGCGTCGGGCGCAAGACGGCGAACGTCGTGCTGGGCAACGCGTTCGGCGTCCCCGGCCTGACGGTCGACACGCACTTCGGGCGTCTCGTGCGTCGCCTCGAGTGGACCTCGGAGGAGGACCCGGTCAAGGTCGAGACCGAGGTCGGCGAGCTGATCGAGAAGCGCGAGTGGACCATGCTCTCGCACCGCCTGATCTTCCACGGCCGCCGGGTCTGCTTCTCGCGCAGGCCCGCGTGCGGGGCGTGCACCATCTCGCACCTGTGCCCGTCGTTCGGCATCGGCGAGACGGATCCTGTGGTCGCGGCGACCCTGGTCAAGACCGACTGAGCGCAGCTCTCACGACGACGGCGGCCCGGTCGGCCGCAGCCGTCGTCGTCTCCTGCGCGACTCAGCCCTGCGTGGTGGGCAACCAGTCCAGCAGGAGGCGCGTGACGTCGTCGGGCGCCTCCTCGGGGAGGAAGTGCCCCGCCCCCTCGAGGACCTCGAAGCGCAGGCTGCGCGAGACCGCCGCGGCGTCCGCGTCGGTGAGCTCCCGACGCAGGAACCCGTCCGCCCCGCCGTGGACCTGGAGGGTCGGGACGTTGAGCGGGCGGCGCAGCGCGCTGCGGTAGCGACGCCCGTCGGGCCGGGGCGTGGAACGCACCGACCAGCGGATCGCCTCCATCGCGGAGTGCGCCGCGAACGGGATGCGCATGACGGTCGTGTAGGTCTCGACCGCCTCCGGGGAGAGCGGCGAGGCCGCACCGTCCGCGAGGACGCGCGCGACCAGGTCGTCGCGGGTCAGCGCGCGCTCGGGCAGCGTGGGCAGCTGCGCGAAGGCCAGGTGCCGCTGAGCGACGGGCGTGAGCAGGCGGCGACCCGAGGCGTGCACGTGCGAGGGGTGCGGCGCGGCGAAGGCCGCGACGCCCGAGGTCACGGCGGGCTGGAGCGCGGCCATGGCCCAGGCGAGCCCGCCTCCGCTCCCGTGCCCGACGACGACGGCCCGGTCAGCACCGAGCGACCGGACGACGCCCGCGACGTCGCGCGTGCGGGTCGGGGCGTCGTACCCGATCGGCGGCTTGTCGGAGGCACCCGTACCCCGCAGGTCCATGGCGGCCACGCGGTAGCCCGCCTCGCCGAGAGCCTCGAGCTGGTGGCGCCATGCCCACCAGAACTGCGGGAAGGAGTGCAGCAGCAGCACGAGCGGCGCGCTCGAACCCCCTCCGCGGGACTCCGGCCCCGCGAGGGCGACGTGGAAGCGTGCGCCGTTGGCAGGCACGAACTCGTGCCGCCAGGGGCCGTCGACGAGTGCTGCGGAGAAGTCGCTCGAGTCGGTCGTCACCCGGACGAACTTACCTGGTCCTCCGCGAGGGCGGCCGCGTCAGCGGGTTCGGCGGTGTCCGGCATCTCGGCAGGCTGGGCCCGCCGGTCCTTGGGCGGGTCGAACCGGTAGCCGACGTTGCGGACCGTGCCGATGAGCTGCTCGTGCTCGGGTCCCAGCTTGGCGCGCAGGCGCCGCACGTGGACGTCCACCGTGCGCGTGCCCCCGTAGTAGTCGTACCCCCAGACCTCCTGCAGCAGCTGGGCCCGCGTGAAGACGCGGCCCGGGTGCTGCACCAGGTACTTGAGGAGCTCGAACTCCTTGTAGGTCAGGTCGAGCGGGCGCCCGCGCAGCCTCGCGGTGTACCCGCCGGCGTCGATCGCGAGCTCGCCCGCCGAGATCTCCTGCGGTGCGTCCTCGGCCCGGCCGTGCGCCGAGCGCTCGACGACCAGGCGGAGCCTGGCCTCGACCTCGGCAGGGCCCGCCGACTCGAGCAGCAGGTCGTCGGCCCCCCACTCGGCCGTCACGACCGTCAGGCCGCCCTCGGTGAGGACGAGCACGAGCGGCACCGCGAGACCCGTGGCGCGCAGCAGGCGGCACGTGGTGCGCGCCGCGACGAGGTCCCGGCGCGCGTCGAGCAGCAGGACGTCCGAGTCCGGCGCGTCCACCAGAGCCGACGGCTCCATGGGCAGCACCCGTATGCGGTGCGACAACAGTCCCAGCGCAGGCAGGACCTCGACGGACCCACCTGTCGCCGGTGTCAGGATCAACAGCTCTGCCACCGACGCACCTCCTCCCAGTGACCTTCGAGAAGGCCGGAATCATTACCGTAGCGCGTTGAACAGACGTCAACGGGGTGACCAGGGCCTTTCTGCTGTTACAACCTTGTTTCGTGTTCGCCGCCGCGCGTCATCTGGGAGACTCATGTTCGTGCTCAGCCTTTCCGGACCCGGTGCCGCTCGCTCCCTGACGCAGGGAGAGTGCGCCTAGTGGGCCTCTCCTCACGCGCCGTCGCCACCGCGGTGGTGGCCGCCGCGGTCGCCGTCGCAGCCTTCTTCGGGCTCCTCCCGCTGACCCTCGCCTCCGCGGCGCTGGCCGTCCTCGTGGCGATCGGGTGGCCGTCGCTGCTCAACCAGCCCGCCCCCGGCGGGTCCGGCCTGGTCATCGGTCTGACCGGGGTCGGGGCTGTCGCCGCGGTCGCCGCGACGGAGGGCGAACCCTCGTTGCGCAACCTGCCGCTCGTGCTCGCGATGGGGGTCGTCCTGGCGTTCGTCGCCGAGATGCTCCGCCGCGACGGACGGCCACGCCTGGTCGAGTCCCTGCTGGGCACGGTCAGCGGGCTCGTGGTCGCCGTCTCCGCCGCCGGGTGGATCGCGACGGACCGCACCGATGCCGGCGCGGCCCTCGTCGTGACGTGCGCGGCGACGCTGGCCGTCGCCTCGGCGGTCTCTGCGCTGCCCGTGCCGGGCTGGTGGAACACGCTCCTGACGCTCGCGGCGTCGATCGCCGCGGGTGGTGCCCTGGCGTGGGCCCTCCCCGAGGTCGTGACCGTCAACGGGCTGTGGACCGGGGCGGTCTCGGGACTCCTCGTCGCAGCCCTGCACGCGCTGTTCGACCAGCTGCCGGCCCTCGAGCGCAGGGCTGCCGCGCTTGCTGCCATAGTGCTTCCGGTGACGGTCGGGGGCATCCTGGTCTTCGTGGTGGGTCGGGTCCTCGTGGGCTGACCTGCCCGGCTCCCTCCGGACGCACCGCAGACGGACGACGGGAAGGTCGAACCATGGTCTGGCGCATCGTGATCCTCCTCGCGCTGCTCGGCGCGAGCGTGCTCCTCGGCGTGTGGTGGCAGCGCCGGCAGGGTGTGGTCCGGCTCCGCGACGCACAGCCCGCCGCCGCGGTGGACTGGTCCGCCCGCGGGATCGTGCTGGGGGACCACCGGACGTTCGTCCAGTTCTCGTCCGAGTTCTGCTCGCCCTGTCGTCACACGGCCAGGGTGCTCGACGACGTCGTCGCGGCCCGCGCCGACGTGACACATCGTGAGATGGACGTCGACGAGCACCACGACCTCGTGCGAACGTTCGGCATACTGCGCACGCCGACGGTGCTCGTCCTGGACCCGTCCGGTCGCGAGGTCGCCCGCATGAGCGGCAGCGTGAGCAGGGCGCACGCTCTCGAGGCGCTCGACGTGCCAGCGGGTTCGGTCGCCTGAGCAGGCCGGGCAGCTCGATCGTCCTGCCGAGAACCCTGTTGAGAAGCCCGCCCGAGGCCCCGCTGACGGCCCGTCCCACCGAGGAGCCCGCATGTCGCACGAGTCCACCCCCGCAGTGAGCGCGCCGCAGGGCATCGACCCGCGAGGTCCCCGGGTCGGGGCAGGGATCACCGCGCTGCTGCTCGCGGTCACTCTTCTCCTGGGATCGTCGGAGGCTGCGCTGTGGGTCCTGACGGTCATCGCTCTGAGCTTCCTGCTCGGGACGCTGCGCGGGGCGCAGGGCACGTGGCAGGGATGGGTCTTCAAGACCTTCGTCCAGCCTCGCCTCGGCCCGACGGCGGAGCGCGAGGACCCGCGTCCCCCTCGCTTCGCGCAGGGGGTCGGGTTCGTCATCACCGGGGTCGGCGTGGTCCTGGGCTTCACGGTGTCCCTCGTGGCGGTGCCGATCGCCGCGGCTCTCGCTCTCGTCGCGGCGGTGCTCAACGCGGCGTTCGGGCTGTGCCTCGGGTGCGAGATGTACCTGCTGATCCGCCGGTTCGCGCCCGCTCGCTGACGCTCCGCGCCGCCTCGTCGCTCGTGCCGGTGGCGGGTCGGACGGGTGCCCGAGACGTCTCGGCGTGCCCGCACACGGAGCGTAGGGTCGAGCGGTGCCAGCCCAGCCCAGCCCCGTGACCACCGTCCCGCCCAGGATCAAGAGGCTGCGTGCCGGGGTCAGGACCCCGGGCGACGCTGCGGTCCTCGGGGCCGAGGAACGCCGCCACGACGAGCGGTTCGAGGGTGCGGACCTGTCCCACGCGGACCTCTCGGACATCACGTTCGAACGTTGTGACCTCGTCGGGCTCTCGCTCCACCAGGCCGACCTGCGCGCCGCGACGTTCAGCGAGTCGCGGCTCGAGAGGATCGACGCGCCCGTGCTCAGCGCACCGCGCTCGGTGTGGCACGACGTGGTCCTGGACGGTTCGCGGATCGGGTCGGCCGAGCTCTACGAGTCGGGGTGGCGGTCGGTCGAGCTCGTCGACTGCAAGCTCGGCTACGTCAACCTGCGGGGCGCGACGATCCGCGACCTGCGGCTCACGCGCTGCACGGTCGACGAGCTCGACCTGACGAACGCCCAGGCCACCCGGGTCGCGTTCGAGGACACGTCGGTCGACCACCTGGTCCTGGCGAGCGCCCGTCTGGTGCACGTCGACCTGCGCGGCGCGGTGCTGCGCCGGATCACGAGCATCGAGAGGCTTGCCGGGGCGACGGTGAGCCCGGCGCAGCTCGTGGACCTCGCTCCGCTGTTCGCGGCCGAGCTGGGGATCCGGGTCGAGGGCTGAGGGTTCGGGGGCTCGGTGAGCTGTCGCACCGCGGCTCGACGAGTTGTCAGAACGTGGCCGGGGTATCGCCCGGCTCAGTTCTGACGACTACGCCGTGGCCGGTGGGCCGGTGGGCCGGTGGGCCGGTGGGCCGGGGGTACGGGGGTACGGCGGTCGCCTGCGTGAGCGCCGCCAGGCCCCCGCACCCGCTGCCTCAGTAGACGAGCGCCTGCGCCCCCGGGCGCAGCGTCTCCTCGACGAACACCGCGGCCCCTGCGATCCGCACGCCGGGCATCAGGTCTGCCTCGGTGATGCCGCGCCGTGCCGCGCACTGCGTGCAGACCGTGACGGTCCCGGCCTCGAGGATTCCCGCGAGCAGGTCCGGCAGCGCCGCCGCGTGCTCGAGCTCGAGCTCGCTCGCACGCCCCGGCAGCCCGAACCACGCGGACTCCCCGGTCAGCCACACGCTCACCTCGACCCCCGCGGCGACGGCCGCGGCAGCGACCGTGAACGCCTGGTTGGTCGCCTCGGGGCGTTCGAGCCCCGAGGTCGTCTTGACGACCAGGGAGCGCTGGGAGGGGACGGTCGTGGGCTGCGGCAGGGTGGGCTCGGTGGTCACGTGCGCGAGCCTAGAGGCCGGAAGGTAGGATCGGCGACATGTCCACGCATGCACTCGAGCTCATCTTCCTGGGACTGCTGATCGCCGCGACCGTGACCATCACGTGGTTCGCCGGGTTCGTCGTCTACAAGCTGTACCAGGGTCAGCGCTGACCTGATCGTCACGCCGGGCCTCCGTCGCCCGGCGGGACCCAGGTCCCCTCTCCCTGTCGTCACCCACCGGTCCACGGGACCGGCACCGCCGGAGGTACCACCAGATGGCTTTCGCGTTCCCTGAGGGGCTCGCCCCCGAGGCCTACCCGCTCGCATGGCTCGTGGGTTCGTGGCGCGGCGAGGGGGTCATCGCCTACCCGGGCATCCCCGAGACACCGTTCGTCCAGGACGTGACGTTCGACCACGACGGCGGCCCCTACCTGCGCTACGAGTCGACGATCCGCGTCCTCGAGACCGAGGTCCCGGAGACCGTGCCAGAGTCCTGGACCGCGGACCAGCCTGCGGACCCCGAGGCCGACCCGTCGAGCGACTCGACCGAGCCGAGCACCGAGGGCCACCTCGCGCCCGGGCGGATCTGGTCCACCGAGACCGGGTACTGGCGCGTGTCCCCGGAGCGCCCCGAGGGCCTGCCCGAGGACAAGTCCGCGATCGAGGTCATGATCGCCGACCCGTCGGGCCGCATGACCCTGTACCTGGGCGTGGTCGGCAACGGCCGCGTGGACCTGTCGAGCGACGCCATGGTGCGCACCTCGACGTCCGCCGAGGTGTCGGCGTCCAACCGCCTGTACGGCAACGTGCAGGGCCAGCTCATGTGGGTCTGGGAATTGGCGGCCTTCGGTCAGTCGTTGCAGTCGTATGCGTCGGCGAAGCTGGACCGCCTGTAGCCCGTCCGACGTGTGAGGTACGGCCGTCGCCACCGCGCGGCCGGACGGACGTGCGCGCCCACCGCGGCGCCGAGGAGGTTGTTCGATCGTGACTGCTGGCACCGAAGACGCACCCCAGGCCGAGGCCCCCACCCGGACGAGCCCGCTGCTGGCCCGCCCCGGTGCGGTCGCGGGCTCGGGACCGGACGCGGGTGTCGCCTGGCACTACGGCGACCCCACGGGTGAGCAGCGTGCGCTCGAGGCGGGCGGCGCCGTCGTCGACCTCTCGCACCACGGCGTGGTACGCGTCAAGGGACCCGACCGCCTCACCTGGCTGAACTCGATCACGTCGCAGAACCTGCTGGGGCTCGCCCCCCGGACCTCGACCGAGCTGCTCGTCCTGAGCCCCCAGGGGCACGTCGAGCACTCCGCGGGCGTCGTGGACGACGGCGAGTCCACGTGGCTCGTGACCGAGGGGTCGCACGCCCCGACCCTCGCGGCCTGGCTCGACCGCATGAAGTTCGCGCTGCGCGTCGAGATCACTGACATGACGGACGAGATCGCGGTGCTGGGCGAGCCCCGTGACGCCGAGGGCGCCGAGGGCGAGCCCGTCACCTGGCGCGACCCCTGGCCGCGCACCGCTCCCGGAGGTACGCGTTACGGCCCGGCGGACGACGAGCACCCCGGCGCGCACCGTGCGTGGCGGCTCGTCCTGGTGCCTCGTGCCGAGCTGCCCGACGCCGTCGCGTCCCGCGAGGCGGCCGGCTGGCGGCTGGCAGGGACGTGGGCGAGCGAGGCCCTGCGCGTCGAGGCGTGGCGTCCTCGTCTCGCGACCGAGGTGGACCACCGCTCGATCCCGCACGAGCTCGACTGGCTCCGGACCGCGGTCCACCTGAACAAGGGCTGCTACCGCGGGCAGGAGACGATCGCGCGCGTGCACAACATGGGTCGGCCCCCGCGCCGCCTCGTGATGCTCCACCTCGACGGCTCGGGTCACCTGCTGCCCGTCGCGGGTGCCGAGGTCCGGCTGCCCGGCGGGGAACCCGGTCCGGACGGGGCCGCTCCCGTGGGGCGCCCGGTCGGCAACGTGACGTCGGTCGCGCGGCACCACGAGCTCGGTCCCATCGCGCTCGCGGTCCTCAAGCGCAGCGCCCCCGAGGACGTCGAGCTCGTGGTCGACTGCGACGGCGGCGCCGTGGCGGCCGCCCAGGAGGTCGTCGTCCCGGGCGAAGGGGTCTCGGTCGACCGTCCGGCCCCGCGCGGTCCTGTGGCGCGCGGGATCACTCCCCGCGGGCAGGACGCCCCCCGGAGCATGATCTGATGACCGCGTCGCGGCCTGCCACTACCACTGCATGGACTGACACCGGGTTCCGCCGGGTCGCCGGGACCCGGTGAGCAGGAGCACATGACGCAGTCGCGGGACGCCTCCGACGGGACGGCGCTGCCGGAGCCGGGGGCCGTCGAGGCGGCCCGCAAGGCGTTCCGGCGGCTGCTGCTCCGCGCCCGGCTCCGCCAGGGGCGCTCCCGGGTCCGGGCGGCGTTCTGGCCCATCATCCAGGCCTCGCTCGCGGCCGGGATCGCGTACGGGATCGCGCACTACGTGTTCGGTCACCCGTACCCGTTCTTCGCACCCGTCTCGGTGTGGGTGTGCCTCGGGTTCAGCCTGGACCGGCAGGTCCGCAAGGTGGGCGAGCTCGCGATCGGGGTCGCGGTGGGCGTGGGCCTGGGCGACCTGATCGTGCACTTCATCGGCTCGGGGTGGTGGCAGGTCGCGGTCGTGCTCGCGACCTCGGCCCTGGTCGCTCGCTTCATCGACCGCGGTGCGCTGCTGGCGACGCAGGCGGGAGTGCAGGCGATCGTCATCGTGGGACTGCCCGCCGCACAGACGGGCGGCCCCGGCGGGCGGCTCGTGGACGCCCTCGTGGGCGGGGCGATCGCCTTGCTCGCCGCGACGCTGACGCCGGGGGACCCACGCCGTCGACCCCGCATCCTGGGGGACGAGGCGACCACCGAGCTCGCCGAGACGCTCGAGCTGCTCGCGCGGGGGTTCCGCTCGGGCGACGTGGACGACCTGGACGCCGCGCTCGTGCGCGGCCGGGCGTCCGAGCCGGCGCTCGAGGAGTGGCAGGCCACCGCGACCAGCGCCCAGGAGCTGTCCCGCGTGAGCGCCGTGGGTCGCAAGCACCGCGCCGAGCTGGGCGACCTCGAGCGCAAGGCGGTCCTGGTCGACCGGGCGATGCGCAGCGTCCGGGTGCTCGCACGCCGTTCCCGCCCGGTCGCCGGACCCGAGCACGACCTCCTGCCCGTCGCGGCCATCGTCGACCGGTACGCGGCGGGGACCCGGGTGCTGGCCGAGGCCATCGGGGCGGGCAAGGACCCGGTCACGGCTCGCGAGATCCTCGCGGAGACGGCCGCCGCGGCGGACCCGAGGACCGTGGGCGCGGGCGACTGGCAGGTCCAGTCGCTCGTCATGCTCCTGCGTTCCCCGATCGTCGACACGCTCGAGGCCGCGGGGATGTCGCCGCGCGAGGCGCGCGAGGCGCTCACCGAGCTCTGAGCGGCGCCCCGAGGTCCGTGAGATCCGATCGCGTGGAGGTCTACGCAATCCGGGCACGTGCCGGTACCTTCAGGGGATGGAGGTTTCCGTCAGCGCCCTGCGGGCCGAGCTGAAGTCGTGGATCGAGCGGGCACGTGACGGAGAGGACGTGGTGATCACCGAGCGCGGCATCCCCGTGGCGCGGCTGAGCGCGGTGGGGAGCGCGGACCTCATCACGTCTCTGACCAGGGACGGGCTCCTGACACCGGCCACCGAGGAGCGCCCCGTCCACACGCCGCCGGCACGCCCGGCCGCGAAGCAGTCGGCGATGTCGGGCCTCGTGCGCCGCATCCGACGCTGACCGGCGGTCCCCGTGGCACTGGTCTACTTCGACGCGAGCGCGCTCGTGAAGCTGTGCGTGGCTGAGCCTGGCTCCGAGCTGGCCAGCGCGCTCTGGAACCGCGCGGACGTGGTCACCACGAGCCGGCTGTCCGACACCGAGGTCCGGGCGGCCCTCGCCGCGGGGGAGCGTTCGGGGGTCCTCGACGCGACCGAGCGGGCCGAGGCGCTCGCGACGTGGGACCTGCTGTGGCCCGCGCTGCACCTGGTCGAGGTCTCCCCGGGGGTCCTGGACCGCGCGAGCGCCCTCGCGGGTGCCGACCGTCACGCGCTGCGCGGGGCCGACGCCGTCCACCTGGCCTCGGCCCTGACCCTGCGGCACGACGACGCGATCTTCGCGGTGTGGGACGAGCGGGTGGCCGCGGCTGCCCGCGCGGAGTCGCTGCGCGTCCTGCCGTAGGCTCGGAGCGTGATCAGCTTCGGTGGAGCCCAGTGGCTCGTCCTCGTCGTCCTCGCGGTCGTGGTGTTCGTCGCCCAGGCGGTCGCGCTCATCGATGCGCTCCGGCGTCCCGCGAACGGGTTCACGGCCGAGGGAAAGCTCACCAAGCCGATCTGGTCGGCGATCCTGGGCGTCGCGGCGGCGATCGGGTTCCTCGGCCTGCCGCCGATGATGTGGACCAGCACGAGCTTCTTCAACCTCATCGCGCTCGTCCCCGCCTTCATCTACCTGGTCGACGTGCGCCCGCGCCTCAAGCCGTACGGGTTCGGGCGCGGCTCGGGAGGCTCCGGGGGGTCGCGCGGCGGCCGTCCGGGCGGGTGGTGACCCCCGTGCTGCGCTCGGCCGCTCCGCTCGCGGAGGTGGTCCGGGGCGACCTGGTCGAGTCCGTGCACCTGGGCCACCTGGTCACGCTCGATGCGTCGGGTGGTGTCGATCTCGCGGTGGGCGACCCGTCGACCGTGATCTGGCCCCGCTCGTCGGTCAAGCCGTTCCAGGCCGTCGCCATGCTCCGTCACGGGCTGTCGCTGCCGCCGCGCCTCCTGGCGCTGGCCGCCGCGAGCCACAACGCCGAGGACTTCCATCTCGCGGGCGCACGCGAGATCCTCGCGGGCGCGGGCCTCGACGAGTCGGCACTGCGCAACACGCCGGACATGCCCGTGTACCCGCCTGCCGCGTTCGCATGGCAGGAGCAGGGCAACGGGCCCGCGTCGATCACGCAGAACTGCTCGGGCAAGCACGCCGCGATGCTCGCGACGTGCGTCGCGGCGGGCTGGGACATCGAGACGTACCTCGATCCCGCGCACCCGCTGCAGGTCGCGATCCGCGAGACGCTGCTCGAGCTCACGGGCGACGACGCGTCTGGGCTCCACGTCACCGTGGACGGCTGCGGCGCGCCGTTGTTCTCGACGACGTTGCAGGGCATGGCCCGGGCCTTCGGCCGGCTGGCCGGTGCGCCCGTCGCCGATCCGGCATCGCCCGAGGCACTGGTCGCCCGCGCGATGTCCGCGTTCCCGGAGATGGTCGGTGGGACCGGTCGGGATGCGACCGACGT
This sequence comes from Oerskovia enterophila, assembly GCF_001692445.1. Lineage (GTDB taxonomy): Bacteria > Actinomycetota > Actinomycetes > Actinomycetales > Cellulomonadaceae > Oerskovia > Oerskovia enterophila. The sequence goes on from NZ_MAQA01000038.1 coordinate 43,656, forward strand.
CATGCGGGCCGTCCCCGGGCTCGTGGCCAAGGACGGCGCGGACGGCGTGTACGGGGTCGGGCTGCCCGACGGTCGTGCGCTCGCGTTCAAGGTCCTCGACGGGTCGCCGCGCCCGCGGCCCGCGGTGCTCGTCGCCGCGCTCGCGGCGCTCGGTGCGGGCGATCTCCCCGGCGCCGACGCCGCCGCGCTCGACCGCGTGGGCCGCACCCCGGTCCTGGGCGGGGGAGCGCCCGTGGGCGAGGTGCGCGCCGCGTTCTCTGCGGGCCGCGCCTCATGAGGGCCCTCGTGCAGCGGGTCACGCGCGCGAGCGTGAGCGTGGGCGGGGAGGTCGTGGGGCGCGTGGACCGGCCCGGCCTGGTCGCGCTCGTGGGCGTGACGCACGACGACGGGCCCGCGCAGGTCGAGCTGGTCGCGCGCAAGCTCGCCGAGCTGCGGATCCTGCGCGACGAGCGGTCGGTGCTCGACGAGAGGGCCCCGGTCCTCGTGATCAGCCAGTTCACGCTCTATGCGGACACCAAGAAGGGCCGACGGCCGTCGTGGAACGGCGCGGCGAAGGGGGACGTCGCGGAGCCGCTCGTCGCCGCCGTGGTCGCCGAGCTGCGCGCCAAGGGGGTCGAGGTCGCGACGGGGGTGTTCGGCGCGGACATGCAGGTCGAGCTCGTCAACGACGGGCCCGTGACGATCCTGGTCGAGGCGTAGCGGCAGGCGTTCGAAAAGCTACCATTCGTACCGTTTCGAGGTCTTCGCATGGTTTCTACGGGAAATCCCTTATGTGACCGCTGTGAACCATGTGGAACACCCGTACATCTTTCGTGCGCGAGCCTGGTTAGGTTCGAGGAGCCCAGCATCTGGGGCTCCGGGACGGACCGGGGCCAGCAGCACGGAAGACGAAGAGGCCTCCCTTTGCACGCAACTCGAACCACTCCTTCCCCGGTGCGCCGCCGCGCGCTCGGCGCCGTGGTGTCCGCGACGACGCTCGCGCTCGTGGCGACCGGCCTGGTCGCGGCAGGCAGCGCGACGGCCGCTCCCGCTGCCCCTGCGGCAGCCAGCCCCAACGGCGAGAACGACATCAACGGCTACCGCAACGTCGGCTACTTCATGTCGTGGGCGCCCGAGAACTACGGCTACACGGTCAAGGACTTCCAGGAGTCCGGCCAGGCCGAGCAGATCACGCACATCAACTACGCGTTCGGGAACATCCACCCGACCGACCTCTCGTGCTTCATCTCCGACAAGGTGGGCACGCCCGAGGTGGGCGGCAACGACGGTGCGGGTGTCGCGGGCGCAGACTTCGTCGACGCGGTCAGTGCCGAGGACTCGATCGACGGGGTGGCGGACACGTCCGACCAGGCCCTCGCCGGGAACTTCAACCAGCTCCGCAAGCTCAAGGAGCAGAACCCCGACACCAAGGTGCTCGTGTCGATCGGTGGCTGGACCTGGTCCAAGTTCTTCTCGAAGGCTGCCGCGACTCCCGAGTCGCGCGAGAAGCTCGTGTCCTCGTGCATCGACCTGTACCTCAAGGGCAACTTGCCCGTGATCGACGGTCGCGGCGGCCCGGCTGCCGCCGCGGGCGTCTTCGACGGGATCGACATCGACTGGGAGTGGCCCGGAGCACCGGACTGGTCGCAGCACCCCGAGAACCACATCGACCCCGTCAACGACAAGGCGAGCTTCACGGCGCTGCTCGCCGAGTTCCGCAAGCAGCTCGACGAGTACGGCGCGTCGCAGGGCGAGGAGTACCTCCTCTCGGCGTACATCCCCGTGAACCCGACGGTCATCAACGCGGGCTGGGACGCCCCGGCGATCTTCGAGTCGCTCGACTACGGCAACATCCAGGGCTACGACCTGCACGGCGGATGGTCCCCGAACCTGGCAGGGCACCAGTCCAACCTGCACGACGACCCGACGTTCTCGGGGGACATCTCGGTCGAGCAGGGTGTCGACCTGTACCTGAGTCGTGGAGTCGACCCGCAGCAGATCACGGTGGGCATCCCGGCGTTCGGGCGCGGCTGGACCGGCGTCGAGGACGGCGGCACGAGCGGCGCGTGGCAGTACGCCACGGGCGTGGCCCCCGGCACGTTCGAGGCAGGCAACAAGCAGTACTTCGAGCTGCGTGACCTGGGCACCGAGTACTTCGACGAGGCGACCGGTTCGTCCTGGCGCTACGACGGCAACGAGTGGTGGTCGGTCGACACCCCGCGCGCGGTCGAGTTCAAGGCGAAGTGGGTCGCGGAGAAGGGTCTCGGCGGCTCGATGTGGTGGGACCTCGCGGGCGACTACGAGGACGAGCTGGTCGGCACCGCGGCGGACGTCTACCGTGCGTCGCCGAGAGGCCCGGTCGACTCCGGGGCCGCCGGCGGCTGCTTCCCCGCGTGGAGCGCGGCGGGCACCTACACCGCGGGCGACGTGACGTCGCACGAGGGCGTCAACTACCAGGCGAACTGGTGGGTCCACACCAACGCTCCGGGCACCGAGGCCTACTGGAGCCCGTGGCGCGTGGTCGGCACGTGCGGCTGACCTGAGGCGAGCCCTGCGCACCCGACGCCGTCGGGACCATGACCTGCCTGTCATGGTCCCGACGGCGTCGGCGCGTCCGGACGGGGGGAGGCCGACAGCCCGGGTCCGGTCCGTTCGGCCGCCAGGACTCCCTGCCGCACCGGGACCCGCGCGCGGCGTGCCCGCGCACTCGCCCGCCGCGCGAGCGGTCAGCGCAGCCAGCCTCGCCGCTTGATGTAGACGAGCGGGATCACGGCCGCGACGAGGGTGACGAGCACGATCCACGGGAAGCCGAGCTCCCACTCGAGCTCGGGCATGCGCGTGAAGTTCATGCCGTAGAACGACGTGATGAGCGTCGGGGGCAGGAACACGGCCGTGATGATCGTGAAGACCTTGACGATCTGGTTCTGCTTGACGTCGAGCGAGGTCATGATCGCCTGCTGCAGGTAGCGGACCTTGTCGTGCTCGAAGCTCGCGTGCTCCTTGACACCGTCGATGTCCGCGATGAGGGTCTCGACGAGCCCGGCGAGCACGGGGTCCGTGTCGGCGATCTCGCTGCGCAGGTGCCGTGCGGCGCGCGCGAGCGAGAGCTGCGACTCCTGCGTGCTGGAGACGATCTCCTCGGCCCGGTTCATGCGCGAGATGGTGCCCTGCATGTCGGTCACGCCGATCTCCCGGCCACGCCGGTCGTAGCCCAGCGTGGCCTCCTCGATCTGGTCCGACATCTCCTCGAGCAGGTCGCTCGCGTGGTGGATGACGCGCTCGGCGGCCTCGTTGAGCGCGTACACGAGGGCGTACATGACGCCGTAGGAGGACTGGACGAGCCGCGGTGTGCGTCGCATCCGCGCGATGGCCTTGTCGAAGATCGGGTAGTGCCTCGTGGGTTGCAGGGTCGCGACGCGGTCGGGGGACAGCGCGAACACGAGCGTCTCGCGGGCGATCCGTTCTCCCTGCCGGTACGTTGCGACGACGGGCAGGTACACGTGCTCGTCGGTCTCCCAGACGCGCCCGCCGGCGACCGCGAAGTCGACCCCCTCGTCGCAGGCGTGCTGGAGCGCGGCGGGGTCCTGGGACGCGACCTGGAGCCAGTGGCGGCGCAGCGTACGGGGGTCGAAACGCTGTCCCGGGGCGGGGGAGGGG
>NZ_MAQA01000039.1 GCF_001692445.1 Oerskovia enterophila
GCCCCCGAGCGCCGACCCCGGGGGGAGCGCGCCCGCCCCCGAGATCGACACCGTGCTCTTCGACTTCGGCAACGTCCTGGTGACGTGGGACCCGTACGCGGCCTACGAGGGACGCATGGCCCGTGCCGACGTCGAGGCCTTCTTCGAGGCCGTCGACTTCCCCACGTTCAACGCGCGCCAGGACGCGGGCCGGTCCTGGGCCGACGCCCGCCGCGAGCTCGCCGAGCACCACCCCGGGCATGTGGGCACGCTCGACGTGTACACCGAGAACTTCGCGGCGAGCCTCGTGGGGCCCGTGCCCGGGACCGAGGAGGTGGTGCGCGAGCTGCGCACGCTCGGCGTCCGGCTGTACGGGCTGACGAACTGGTCCGCGGAGATGTTCCACGAGGCCGAGCCCGCGGCCCCGGCGATCGGGCTCATGGAGGACGTCCTGGTCTCGGGGCGCGTGGGGCTCGTCAAGCCGGACCCGCGCATCTTCGAGGTCGCGATCGAGCGCTTCGCCCTGGACCCCGCACGCACGCTCTTCGTCGACGACTCCGTGGCGAACGTCACGGCCGCCGGGACGCTGGGGTTCCGGACGCTGCGCTTCGAGCACGTCGAGGGGCTGCGCGCGAGGCTGCGAGAGCTCGGCGTCCAGGTCGCCGCGGCCTGATCCGCGCCCTGACCCGGCCCGGGCGCTGACGCCGCACCCGGCCCCGCGCACCGCCCGGACAGGGGCGCCCGTGGGGCGCCGCCGTCCCTGCCCGCAGGGGTGCACCGCCTAGACTCGCCCCATGCGTGTGCTCTTCGCCGGAACCCCGGAAGCGGCCGTCCCGGCCCTCGATGCCCTGATCGACTCCCGGCACGAGGTGGTCGCCGTCCTCACCCGCGCCGACGCGCCCTCGGGCCGCGGCCGCAAGCTGACCCCGAGCCCCGTGCGGGTCCGGGCCGAGGAGGCCGGGATCCCGGTCATCACCGACCGGCCCCGCGGCGCGGAGTTCGTCGCCCGGCTCGAGGCCCTCGAGATCGACTGCGCACCCGTCGTGGCGTACGGGCAGATCCTGCGCCGCGAGGTGCTCGACGTGCCCCGCTACGGCTGGGTCAACCTGCACTTCTCGGTGCTCCCCGCCTGGCGCGGCGCGGCCCCCGTGCAGCGTGCGATCATCGCGGGCGACGAGGTCACCGGCGCCACGACCTTCCTCCTCGAGGAGGGCCTGGACACCGGCCCCGTGCTGGGCACCGCGACCGAGACCATCCGCCCCCGCGACACCGCGGGCGACCTCCTGGGACGCCTGGCGACCTCGGGGGCCGGCCTGCTCGTGGCCACGCTCGACGCGATCGAGGACGGCGTGGCCTCCCCGGTCGCCCAGCCCGCCGAGGGCGTCAGCACCGCCGCCAAGCTCCTCCCGGAGGACGCGCACGTGCACTGGGCCCACCCCGCGCTCGCGATCGACCGTCAGGTGCGCGGCTGCACGCCCGCACCCGGCGCCTGGACCACGCTGCCGGACGGGGCCCGCCTGGGCCTGGGGCCCGTCGCGCCGCGCCCCGACGTGCAGGACCTGGCCCCCGGCGAGCTGCGCGCCGGGAAGCGCGAGGTCCTCGTGGGCACCGGCACGCACGCGGTCGCGCTCGGCGAGGTCGCCCCCGTGGGCAAGAAGCACATGGCCGCGACCGACTGGGCCCGCGGCGCCCGCCTGGGCGACCACGTCGTCCTGGGGACCCCCGACGACACGAAGGACCACGCATGAGCGGCGAGGCACGCACCCCCGGAAGCCCCCAGCGCGGCGGGGGCACCGGACCCGACCGGCCCGGCGGCGACCGCCGCGACGCCCAGGGCCGCGAGCGCGGCGCGGCCCGCGCCCGGGGCGCGGGCCAGCGGTCGGAGTCGGCGCCCTCCCAGCGGGCCAAGGTGACCGACCCCGCGCGCAACGTCGCGTTCGACGTCCTGCAGGAGGTCGCGTCCTCCGACGCCTACGCGAACCTCGTCCTGCCGCCCCTGCTGCGCGTGCGCGGCATCCGCGGGCGCGACGCGGCCTTCGCGACCGAGCTCGCCTACGGCACCCTGCGCCTGCGCGGGCGCTACGACGCGATCGTCTCCCGGTGCGTGGACCGCCCGCTCGACCAGGTCGACCCGAACGTGCTCGACCTGCTGCGCCTGGGCGCCCACCAGCTCCTGGGCATGCGCGTGGCCCAGCACGCGGCCGTCTCGGAGACCGTGGGCCTGGCCCGCGCCCGCGCCGGGGCGGGCAGCGCCCAGTTCGTCAACGCGGTCCTGCGCAAGATCTCGCGCTCGACCCTCGAGGAGTGGCTCGAGGTCATCTCCGCCGACGCGCCCGACGACGTCACGCGCCTCGCGATCACCCAGTCCCACCCCGTGTGGATCGCCCGCGCCATGCGCGAGGCACTGGTCGGCACGGGACGCTCGGCCGACGACCTGGCCGAGCTCCTCGAGGCCGACAACACCGCACCCCGGGTGACCCTCGTCGCGCGCCCCGGCCTGGTCAGCCGCGAGCGCCTCGCGGGCGAGGTCACGCACGACGTGCGCGGGGACGCCACCACGGCCCCCGGGCGCTGGGCGCCCACGGCCCTGGTCCTGTCCGGCTCGGACCCGGCCGCGATCCCCGCGGTCCGCCACGGGGCCGCGGGCGTCCAGGACGAGGGCAGCCAGCTCGTGACCCTCGCGTTCGCCGCGGTGCCCACGCTGCCCAGCGTGCCCGAGCTCCCCACTGCAGGCGCCGGCACCGGTGCTACGGCGGGCGACCTGCCCGACGGCGCCGCCAACCCCGACGAGCGCTGGCTCGACCTGTGCGCGGGCCCCGGCGGCAAGGCCGCGCTCCTGGCGTCCCTCGCGGGCGAGCAGGGCGCACGCATCGTCGCGAACGAGGTCGCCCCGCACCGGGCCCGCCTGGTCGAGCAGGCGCTCGCGGCCGTGCCGGCGGACGCGGTCGAGCGCGTGCAGGTGGGCGACGGTCGCCGGGTGGGGGTCGAGGAGCCCGGCGCGTACGACCGCGTCCTGGTCGACGCGCCCTGCACCGGTCTGGGGGCGCTGCGCCGGCGCCCGGAGTCGCGCTGGCGCCGCACCCCCGGCGACGTCGCGACCCTCACGACGCTGCAGCGCGAGCTCCTCGGCTCGGCCCTGGACGCCGTGCGCCCCGGCGGCGTCGTCGGGTACGTCACGTGCTCCCCGCACCTGGCGGAGACCCAGCTCGTGGTCAAGGACGTCCTGGCCGGGCGCGACGACGTCGAGGTCCTCGACGCGGCCGCGGCCGTGCGGCAGGTCGCGGGGGACGACATCCCCCTCGCGGACCGCACCGACGTGCAGCTGTGGCCGCACGTCCACGGGACCGACGCGATGCACCTGACGCTGCTGCGCCGTCGGGCCTGAGCGCTGCCGTCCGCGGCCGGGCCGGGTGGTGAAGGCCACCTGGCCCGGCCGTTCCGCGTTCCCGCACGCGGAGCGGGTGCCCTCTAGGCTGGTGCCCATGTCCGCACTCATCGCCCCCAGCATCCTGTCCGCCGACTTCGCGAACCTCGAGCGCGACCTGGGCGCGATCGCGACCGCCGACTACGCGCACGTCGACGTGATGGACAACCACTTCGTGCCCAACCTGACCCTGGGGCTGCCGATCTTCGAGCGCCTGGCCCAGGTGTCCCCGGTGCCGATCGACGCGCACCTCATGATCGCCGACCCGGACCGCTGGGCTCCCGGCTACGCCGAGGCCGGCGCCGCGTCCGTCACCTTCCACGCCGAGGCCGCCACGGCCCCCGTGCGCCTGGCGCGCGAGCTGCGCCGCCTGGGCTCGCGCGCGGGCCTCGCGCTGCGCCCCGCGACGTCGGTCGAGCCGTTCCTGGACCTGCTGCCCGAGTTCGACATGCTCCTGGTCATGACGGTCGAGCCGGGCTTCGGCGGCCAGTCCTTCATCGAGGGCACGCTGCCCAAGATCCGCCGCATCCGCGACGCCGTGTCCGAGGCCGGCCTCGACGTGTGGATCCAGGTCGACGGCGGCGTCTCGCGCGCCACGATCGAGCGCGCGGCCGAGGCCGGCGCCAACGTGTTCGTCGCGGGCTCGGCGGTCTACGGGGCGGAGAGCATCCCCGAGGAGATCGCGGCCCTGCGGGCGCTCGCGGAGGGCCACGCGCACTGACGTCGTTCACATCGGTCCAGCCCGCGGGACGGGCAGGGCTGCGTGCCCGCCGTCGAACGCCGGTGTGGCATGCTGGGTGGAGACGAGAAGCCGGGCCCGGCGCGCACCTTCGGTGGGCGGGGTCCGGGCTCGACAGCATGAGCAGTACGCACACACGTGCTCCGGGGTCGGTGTAATTCCGAGCCGGCGGTGACAGTCCGCGACCCACGCCTCGGCGTGGTTGACCTGGTGGAACTCCAGGACCGACGGTGAAAGTCCGGATGGGAGGAAGTACGTGGCGGCGCGGGGCGGAGCCCTGTGCCGTGGTGTCGTGACGTCCGTGGACCCTCGGGTCCCGTGGCGTCCGCCACCCCTCACCCCGGAGCGTCGTGCTCACCGGGAGGAGGACGTATGGGCGCCAGGCCCACCCTGACGATCGACGCCGCGATGGTGCGCGCGCTCGAGCTGGCCGCGCGCGGTCCGGCGCACGGCCCCAACCCGCGCGTGGGCTGTGTCCTGCTGGGGGCCGTGCCCCGCCCGTTGGACTCCCTGCCCGACGGCGCCGCTCCCGGCCCCGTGGACGACGCACCCCGGGCGGTGCTCGCGGAGGGCTTCCACCGGGGCGCGGGCACCGCGCACGCCGAGGCCGCGGCCCTGGCCGACGCCCGCGAGCGCGGCGTGGACGTGCGCGGCGCGACGGCCGTGGTGACGCTCGAGCCCTGCAACCACACCGGACGCACCGGGCCCTGCGCCCAGGCGCTGCTGGACGCGGGCGTGGCGGAGGTCGTCTACGCCGTGGGCGACCCGAACCCGGTCGCCACCGGGGGTGGCGAGCGCCTGCGCGCGGCCGGGGTGCGCGTCGCCGCAGGGTTGCGCGAGGCCGAGGGCGAACGGCTGCTCGGCCCGTGGCTGGTCGCCGTGCGCCGGGGGAGCCCGTACGTGACCCTCAAGCTCGCCTCGACCCTGGACGGGCGCGTGGCGGCCCTCGACGGCACCTCGCAGTGGATCACCGGTCCGGTCGCGCGCGCGCACGCCCACCGGGTGCGTGCGCAGGTCGACGCGATCCTCGTGGGCACCGGCACGGTCCTGGCCGACGACCCGTCGCTCACGGCGCGCACACCGGTCGCCTCGCCCGCGAGCGCCGCTCACGGTGACGAGCGTGCGGCCGGGCCCGAGCCCGGGCTTGCCGACCATCAGCCGGTGAGGGTCGCTGGTGGGGTGGTCGGGCTGGAGCCCGGGCTTGCCGACCATCAGCCGGTGAGGGTCGTCGTCGGGCTCCGTGACCTTCCTGCGCACGCGCGGCTCGCTCCGGGCGGGGCCTGGAGGGCCGACGGCGGCGGGCCCGTGCTGCACCTGCGCACGCGCGACGTGCGGGCCGTGCTGGCCGACCTGGGCGCTCGCGAGGTGCGTCACGTCCTGGTCGAGGGCGGGCCGGGCCTGGCGACCGCGTTCCTCGCGGCCGGGGCGGTCGACGAGATCCACGCCTACCTCGCCCCCGTGCTGCTGGGGGCGGGCCTGGGTGCGGTGGGCGACCTGGGCGTGAGCACGCTCGCGGGCGCTCCCCGCTTCACCACGCACGACGTGCGCCGCCTGGGCGAGGACGTCCTGGTCGTGGCCCGTGCCTCACCCGCTGCCCCCGCACACCTCCCGAGCACCGTCCCCAGCACCACCCCCGAACAGGAGAGCTGATGTTCACCGGAATCGTCGAAGAGATCGGTACGGTCCGCGAGATCGCGTTCCCGGGCGGTCAGGAGTCCGACGCGGTCCTGACCGTGCACGGCCCCCTGGCCACCTCGGACGCGCACCTGGGCGACTCGATCGCGGTCAACGGCGTGTGCCTGACCGTGACGGGTGTGGGTCAGGACGGCTCGTTCACGGCCGACGTGATGCCCGAGTCGCTGCGCCGCACCGCGCTCGGCGACCTGGCCGCCGGGTCGCCGGTGAACCTCGAGCGGGCCGTGCGGGCCGACACGCGCCTGGGTGGGCACATCGTCCAGGGCCACGTCGACGGCGTCGGCGAGCTCGTGAGCCGCACGCCGGGCGAGCGGTGGGACGACCTGGTCCTGTCCGCGCCCGCGGGCCTGACCCGCTACGTCGCGGAGAAGGGCTCGATCACGGTCAGCGGCGTCTCCCTGACCGTGACGCACGTGGGCGAGACGACGTTCGGCGTCTCGCTGATCCCCACCACGCTCGAGGCCACGATCCTGGGCTCGCTCGTGCCGGGCGACCGGGTCAACCTCGAGGTCGACGTGATCGCGAAGTACGTCGAGCGCCTGCTCGGCGCCCGCGAGCCCCACGGGGACGGCGCCTCGGGCGCGAGGACCCCCTCGACCGCCACCGACCTGCTCGGCACGAGCGCAGCACAGGAACGAGCACCGCGATGAGCACCCTCCCGGGCAGTGAAGAACCCGTCGACCCCGCCGCTCGCGCCGTCCCCGCCTCGGCCCCGCACGTGGACCCCGTGCGCACCGGCACCATCGAGGAGGCCCTGGACGCGATCCGCGCGGGGCGCCCCGTCCTGGTCGCCGACTCCCCGGACCGTGAGAACGAGGCCGACGTGATCTTCGCAGCCCGCACCGTGACCCCCGAGTGGGTCGCGTGGACGATCCGTCACTCCTCGGGCTACCTGTGCGCGCCCATGCCGGCCGCGCGCGCCGACGCCCTGGACCTGCCGCTCATGGTCCCGCACAGCCAGGACCCGCGGCGCACGGCGTACACGGTCACGGTCGACGCGGCCACGGGCGTGACCACGGGCATCTCCGCGGCCGACCGGGCCCGGACCCTGCACGTCCTGGCCGACCCCGCCTCGGGCGCGGGCGACCTCATCCGCCCCGGGCACGTCCTGCCCCTGCGGGCCGTGCCGGGCGGGGTGCTGCACCGTGCCGGGCACACCGAGGCCGCGGTCGACCTGGTGCGCCTGGCCGGGGCGGGCGAGGTCGGGGGGATCGCCGAGCTCGTCAACGACGACGGCACCATGATGCGGCTCGACGACGCCGCGCACGCCGCCGCGGAGGCGGGCCTGGTCCTCATCACCATCGCGGACCTCATCGCCTGGCGCCGCGAGCACGACCCCGTCGTGCCCGAGCACGAGGCCGCACCGAGGGCCACGCCCCGCGTGCAGGCCACGAGCGTCGCCGACCTGCCCACCGCGCACGGGCACTTCCGCGTCCACGGCTACCGCGACCTGCGCACGGGGGCCGAGCACGTGGCCCTGGTGCCCGTGGCGGTGCCCGCCGGGGGAGGGGGCGCCGCCGACCCGGGGCCGGGCGCCGCGGGCGCGACGCCGCTCGTGCGCGTGCACTCCGAGTGCCTGACCGGGGACGCGTTCGGGTCGCTGCGCTGCGACTGCGGCCCCCAGCTGCAGGCCTCCATGGAGCGCGTGGCCGCCCAGGGCGGGGCAGTGGTGTACCTGCGCGGGCACGAGGGCCGCGGGATCGGCCTGCTCGCCAAGATCGGCGCCTACGAGCTCCAGGACGCGGGCTTCGACACCGTGCAGGCCAACCTCGAGCTCGGCTGGCCCGTGGACCGGCGCGAGTACGGGGCCGCGGCCGCGATCCTCACCGACCTGGGTCTGGACCACGTCACGCTGCTGACGAACAACCCGGCCAAGGTCACGGGCCTGGCCGCGCACGGCATCGACGTCGTGGACGCCCACCGGCTCGAGGTCGGGCACGGCGAGCACAACCACGGGTACCTCATGACCAAGAAGGTCGCGATGGGCCACCTCCTGGACACCCTCGAGATCACGCCCGAGCCGGCCACCGGCCCCGGGCTCGTACCGACCGACCCCACCAGCACACCCACCACCACCGAGGAGAGCGACCGATGAGCGGCGCAGGAGCACCCCAGATCACCGTCGACGGCACCGGGCTACGGGTCACCGTGGTCGCCGCCAGCTGGCACACCGAGGTCATGGACGGCCTCCTCGCGGGGGCCCGCCGGGCGCTCGCGGCCGCGCACGTCACGCACGTCAAGGAGATCCGGGTCCCGGGCTCGTTCGAGCTGCCCGTGGCCGCGGCGCGGGCGGCCGAGCGCGGCGCGGACGCGGTGATCGCGCTCGGCGTCGTGATCCGCGGGGGGACCCCGCACTTCGAGTACGTGTGCTCGGCCGCGACCACGGGCCTGACGGACGTCTCGGTGCGCACGGGGGTCCCGGTGGGCTTCGGGGTGCTCACGTGCGACGACGAGCAGCAGGCGCTGGACCGTGCGGGGCTGCCCGGCTCGCGCGAGGACAAGGGGGCCGAGGCCGTCGAGGCGGCGATCGCGACCGTCGTGGCGCTGCGCGACCTCTGAGGTCTCCTCCGGCGGGTCGTCGGCGGGTCGTCGACCACTGGCGACATCCGGCGACGCTGTCGTCGACGGGCCCGTCGGCCGGGCACGGGACCGACGGGTGACCGGTGGGCGGGACGGTTGGGCCCGCCGGTCACGGGGCGACTACCCTGGTCGGGTGAAGACGTTCGAAGGGCTGTTCGCCGAGCTCACCGAGAAGGCCACCACCCGACCCGCCGGTTCCGGCACGGTTGCGGAGCTGGATGCCGGTGTCCATGCGATCGGGAAGAAGATCGTCGAGGAGGCCGCCGAGGTGTGGATGGCGGCCGAGTACGAGGGTGACGACAAGACGGCCGAGGAGGTCTCCCAGCTCCTGTACCACGTGCAGGTGCTGCTCCTGGCCAAGGGCCTGACCCTGCAGGACGTGTACAAGCATCTGTGAGCCCGGCCAGGTCCGGGTCCAGGGGGAGGCGCACGGGGGCTCAGGCACCCGGGTCGCTTCCCTCACGCATGTCCGTCGTCCGCAGTCGTCCACCGTCCGTCCCTGCGCGCCGGCCGTCGCCGGCGCACCGACCGGGTGATCGGTCGTCCTGACCGCCCCGTTCCCCGAACTCCCCAAGAAACGCGAGGATCTCGTGCTCCGCATCGCCGTTCCCAACAAGGGCTCCCTGTCCGAGCCCGCCGTCGACATGCTCCGCGAGGCCGGCTACCGCCAGCGCCGCGACACCCGTGAGCTCGTGCTCGCGGACCCGGACAACGACGTCGAGTTCTTCTTCCTGCGCCCGCGCGACATCGCGGTGTACGTGGGCACCGGCACGGTCGACGCCGGCATCACGGGCCGCGACCTGCTGCTCGACTCGGGGGCCGCGGCCGTCGAGCACATGCAGCTGGGCTTCGCGGGCTCCACGTTCCGGTACGCGGCCCCCGTGGGCACCATCACGTCCCTCGACCAGGTCGAGGGCCTGCGCGTGGCCACCTCCTACGAGGTCCTGGTGGAGAACCACCTGCGCGCCAACGGCGTCACGGCCTCGGTCGTGCACCTGGACGGCGCGGTCGAGTCCGCGGTCCAGCTCGGCATCGCCGACGTCGTCGCGGACGTCGTGTCCACGGGCACGACCCTGCGCGGGGCGGGCCTGGAGGTCTTCGGCGACCCGATCCTGAAGTCCGAGGCCGTCCTGATCCGCCCGGCCTCGGTGAGCGACGACGCGGTCTCCGCGGGCCTGGAGACGCTCACGCGCCGCCTCCTGGGCGTCCTCACGGCCCGTCAGTACGTCCTGATGGACTACGACGTGCCCGCACACCTCGTCGAGGCCGCAGTGGCCCTCACGCCCGGCCTGGAGTCCCCGACCGTCTCCCCGCTGCACGACCGCGACTGGGCGGCCGTGCGCGCCATGGTGCGCCGCGACCAGACGAACAAGCTCATGGACGCCCTCTACGAGGTCGGGGCACGCGCGATCCTCGTGACCTCGATCCACGCCTGCCGCCTCTGAGGCCACGGGCCACCCTGCCCGGCGACCGTTGCCCGGTGCCTCGACGCGTCGTCCTCGCGCGGGGTCACCGGGCAACGTCGTTCCCGGGTGCTCCCGGCCCCGGCCGGGCCTGGTGAGCGCCCGGGGCGCCCTGCGCACGAGCCGGTGAGAGCGCACGAGCGCGGGGTCCGCCCCCCGCGGCGCTCAGCGCCCCGGGCGCTCGTCGCTCGCCAGCACCTGGTACATGGCGTGGTCCTGCCAGCGGCCCGCGATCTGCAGGTAGCCCGGGGCCAGGCCGTACCGGGTGAACCCGTTGCGTTCGAGCACACGCTGCGAGGCGGCGTTGTGCACGAGGGTCTCGGCCTGCACACGGTGCAGACCCAGCGGCCCGAACGCGTGGTCGACCATCTCTCCCACGGCCGCGGTCGCCAGGCCCCGTCCGTTGTGCGCCTCGTCGACCCAGTAGCCCAGCGCGCACGAGCGCAGGGCTCCCCGCACGATCCCCGAGGCGATGATCCAGCCGACGACCCGCCCGTCCTCGGTCACCACGACCCGGGCCGCGACGCTCCCGGCGCGTTCCTGCGCGAGGGCGGCGGCGACGCTCGCGTGCTGGCCCGCGAGCGTGAACCACTCCTCGGGGCGCTCGGGCTCGAACGGGGCGAGGAACTCCTGGTTGGTGCGCAGGAGGTCGGCCAGGGCCGGGGCGTCGTCGGGGTGCAGGGCACGGGTGGTGGGCACGCCCCATGGTCCCTCACCCGGCGACCGCGTCCGGCGACGAGGTCACGGGGTGGACCAGGAGCACGCGCAGGACGTCGACCCGGACTCGCGCACGGGGGAGGATGGAGGCGTGAGCAGCCACGTCGCACCGGCCGCCGGAGACCTGCCCGGCGACCCCTACGCCCCCTTCCGGCCCCGCTGGGGCACCGCGGTCGCCTACACGGCCGCGGTCGTGATCCTGGCCGGGTGCACGTTCGTCGCCCTGGTCGCCACCGGGCCAGGAACCGACTCGGGGTGGAACAAGGCCGCCACCATCGGCGTCGGGGCGTTCTGCGCGCTGATCCTGTGGCGCCTGGGACAGGTCCGGGCCACCGTGACCCCCGAACAGCTCACGGTCCACAACATCCTCTTCACCCGCCGCCTGGAATGGGCCGAGGTCCTCTCCGTGCGCTTCGGCCCCGGCGACCCCTGGGTGCGCCTTGACCTCTCCGACGGCAAGGCGCTCGCGGTCATGGGCATCCAGCGTGCGGACGGGGCGCGGCGCAGCGAGGAGCAGGCTGCCCGCCTCGCGGCCCTCGTCCAGGCCCTGGGCGAGGCGTCCGAGGACTGACGCGGCGCCGTCGGGCGTCCTGCAGCCCTGCGCCCGCTCCTGCCCGCGCACCGCCCCGGGTCCCAGGAACGCGTGAGGGCCCCCGGAACCTGACGGTTCCGGGGGCCCTCACGTCGTGCTCAGCGGCCTGTGGTCAGGCCGAGCGAGAGATCAGCGCTCACCCGTGCGGTAACGGGGAGCCTTGCGCTCACCGCCACGCTCGGGACGCTCGTCGTAACGACCGGCCGGGCCGTGGCCCGAGTAACCGCCCGAACGGGGAGCGGAGCCACCGGCGCGCGGGGCACGGCTGCCCTGGGGCGCACCCTGGTCGACCTGGATGCGCAGCGACTTGCCGGCGACGCGCGCCCGCGAGATGCGGTCGATCGTGGCCGAGTCGAGCGGCGTCGCGATGTCCACCAGCGAGAAGCTCGGGAAGATGTCGATCTTGCCGAGGTCCTTGCCGTTGAGGCCACCCTCGTTCGTCAGGGCCCCCACGATGCCCGACGGCTGGGCGCCGTGCGTGTGCCCGACGGCCAGGCGGTACCGGGTGCCCACGACGTCGCGGCGGATGCCACGCTCGCCGCCACGCCCACCCTCACGCGGACCGCGGGAGTCACGGTCACCGTAGGGACGCGACTCGCGCTCACGGCGGGCGTTCTTGGCCTCGGCACGCTGCGCCTCGAAGAGCTCCTGCTCCTCGCGGGCCTTGGGGCCGTCGTCGCCGACCGACAGGGCGACCAGCACGGCAGCCAGGTCGATGGGGTCCACGTCCGACTCGGCGACGTACGCCGCGACCAGGTCGCGGTACATCGACAGGCGACCGGCAGCCTGACGCTCGGCGACCTGACCCAGGATGCGGCGCGCCTTGTGCGCGGACACGTCCGCGGGGGAGGGCACGTCGACCTCCTCGAGCGTCGCGCGGATCGTCTTCTCGATGAACTTCAGACGGTTGCGCTCGCCCGGGGTCACGAAGCTCAGGGCCTCGCCCGTGCGCCCGGCACGGCCCGTACGACCGATGCGGTGCACGTACGCCTCGGGCTCGCCCGGCAGGTCGAAGTTCACGACCAGACCGATGCGGTCCACGTCCAGGCCGCGCGCCGCGACGTCCGTCGCGACCAGCACGTCCAGTGCGCCCGAGCGCAGGCGCTCGACGATCTTCTCGCGGTCCTTCTGCGCCACGTCACCCGAGATCGTGGCCGCCGAGATGCCGCGCTCGACGAGAGCCGAACCGACCTCCTCGGCCGCACCCCGGGTACGGGTGAACACGATCGCCGCGTCGGCGTCCGAGGTCGCGAGCACACGCACCAGGGCACCGGTCTTGTGACGGAACGGCACCACCGAGTACGTCTGACGCACCGACGTGACCGTCGAGGACTGACGCGTGACCGCGATCTCGACCGGGTCGTTCAGGTGCTGGGCGGCCACGCGACGGATCGGAGCCGGCATCGTCGCGGAGAACAGGGCGACCTGACGCTCACGCGGAGCCTGACCGAAGATCTTCTCGACGTCCTCGGCGAAGCCCATGCGCAGCATCTCGTCGGCCTCGTCCAGCACCAGGTAACGGATGTCGTCCAGCACCAGGCTGCGACGCTCCAGGTGGTCCATCACGCGGCCAGGGGTCCCGACGACGATCTGGGCGCCACGCTGCAGCGCACGCTGCTGAGGCTGGTAGGGGGAGCCGCCGTAGACCGCGACGACCTCGATGCCCGGCACGTGCTTGGCGAACGACTCGATCGCCTCGGCGACCTGCATCGCGAGCTCACGCGTCGGAGCCAGGACCAGGCCCTGGACACGACCCAGGTTCGGGTCGATCGCAGCCAGCATCGGCAGACCGAACGCGGCCGTCTTGCCCGTACCGGTCTGGGCGACGCCCGTGATGTCACGCCCCGAGAGCAGCGCAGGGATCGCCCGCTCCTGGATGGCGGAAGGAATGGTGAAGCCCAGGTCCGTCACGGCCTGGAGGATGTTCGTGGGCAGACCGAGGTCCGCGAACGTGGGGCCCGACTGCTCGGCAGGAGCCGGCGTCTGGGCCGCCTCGACCTGGTCCTGGGCGTACGAGGGCGCAGAGGTGTCAAGAGACATAGAGATGTGTTCAACCGTTTCGCTGAGGGTGGGAGTTACGCGTGGTTGCCAAGTCGGCTCTCCACTGGCCGCACTCCCGAACACACACCGGTGACTCGCCCGCGCCAAGAAGCGGCGGGCCACACTCACACGAACACGCGGGAACAGCGACGAACTCCAGATTGTGCTGCCAGTCTACGCGACGCCCGTCCCCAGCAGGGGCCCGAGCACCGGTGACCTCCACCACAAGCCCCCGGAACGCCAACGGACGCAGACAAAACCAGCACACGCACAACGCCCCGCGCCCGCGCCGAGTTCCGCATTGCCGTTGTCACACACACCACGTCCCACACAAAACATGCCAAACCCGGAAGAACACCCCGAGCGGCGCTGCAAATGCCCCACCAAGCTGCCCCCACGCCCCTAGGATGACCACCCGTAGGATGAAGACGGACAAGCGATGCGCAAGACGCAGTGAGCAACGGACGGTGGGCGTGGCAGCAGGGCAAGAGGTCAGCTCGCGCATCCTCACCATCCCCAACGCCATCAGCTTCCTCCGGCTCGCCCTCGTCCCCCTCTTCGCCGTCCTCATCGTCCGCGGCGACGACGCCTGGGCGCTCGCGGTCCTGGCGATCTCCGGGGCCTCGGACTGGCTCGACGGCGTCCTTGCGCGACGCCTGAACCAGGTCACCAAGCTCGGGCAGGTGCTCGACCCGGCAGCCGACCGGCTCTTCATCTTCGTGACGCTCCTCGGCCTCGCCTGGCGCGACGTCGTGCCGCTGTGGCTCGTGCTCGTCATCGTGGCCAGGGACCTGACGCTGCTGGCTCTGCTGCCGGCGCTCACGCGCCACGGGTACGGCCCGCTGCCCGTGAGCTTCGTCGGCAAGGCTGCGACGTTCGCGCTGCTCTACGCCTTCCCTCTCCTCCTGCTCGCCGAGAGCCCCGGTGCGCTGGGGGCCACGGCCTCGATCATCGGTTGGGCGTTCACCTGGTGGGGAGTCGGTCTCTACTGGCTCGCCGGGTTCCAGTACGTCCGCCAGACCCGGCAGCTCCTCGCCCCCAGCAACCGCCCCGACCCTCAGGACACGGCCGCAGGATGACCCACGCTCCCCGCAACGACGCGCCCGCACCCCGCCGCCCTCCACGGGTCGACGCCTCGATGACCTTGCTGACCGAGGTCATGGACCGCCCGCTCGACCCCGGCTACGCCGAGGCCGCCGCGCGCCGCGCGAGCGGCCAGGAGCAGTCGAAGGGCCCTCGCGCCTGGCTCCTGGTCGTGACGTTGGGCGTCCTGCTCGGCTTCGTCACGACGACGGCCACGGTCGACCTCAGGGCTCCCCAGGGGTCCGCGATCGCCGCCCGGCAGGTCCTCGAGAACGAGATCACCGACCGCCGGGAGGCCGTCGACGATCTCGCTGCACGCGCGACGGCCCTCAGCGAGGAGACCGAGGCCCTCCAGACCCAGGCGCTCTCGGACATCGACCCCGCCCTCCTGGAGTCGCTCAAGGTCGACGGCGTGACGAACGGTTCGATCGCGGTGAAGGGACCGGGGATCGTCGTGACGCTCAAGGACGCACCGGCGGGGCTCGGCGCGTCCGACGAGGACGCGTTCCAGAAGAAGGTCCAGGACATGGACCTCCAGCACGTCGTCAACGGCCTCTGGGCATCGGGAGCGGAAGCGATCGCGATCAACGGGCAGCGCCTGACCCCCCTCAGTGCCGTGCGCAGCGCCGGCGAGGCGATCCTCGTGGACCTCCAGCCCTTGATCGGCCCGTACCGCGTCGAGGCGATCGGCGATCCCGACACCCTCGAGACCGCGTTCGCCCGGTCGGCCGCGCAGGACTACCTGATGACCATCAGCCAGGCCTGGGGCATCCAGCAGAGCCGCGTCGCGCAGAGCAAGCTCTCGCTCCCGGGGAACGGGGTACAACGCCTGTACTACGCGCACGCCGTAGACTCCACCGCAACCGGGGGCGACGAGCCCGCGGGCACCGACAGTTCACCCGCAGAGCAGGAGAGCACGGAATGATCGCAGTCGTCGGACTGGTCCTGGGCGTCGTGGCGGGGCTCGTGCTCCAGCCCACCGTGCCCGTAGCGCTCCAGCCCTACCTGCCCATCGCGGTGGTCGCCGCGCTCGACGCTCTCTTCGGCGGCTTGCGTGCCATGCTCGACGGACTGTTCGACGACAAGGTCTTCCTCGTCTCGTTCCTGTCCAACGTCGTCGTGGCGGCGCTCATCGTCTTCCTCGGCGACCAGCTCGGCGTGGGCACGCAGCTCTCGACGGGCGTCGTCGTCGTCCTCGGCATCCGCATCTTCTCCAACGCCGCTGCCATCCGCCGGCACCTGTTCAAGGCGTAGGCCCCGCGATGGCGAAGAACCCGACGCCCGACGACGCAGCACTGCCCGAGGAGTCCCCGGTCGACGAGACGCCGCAGGACGGCACCGTGGCAGAGGCGGCCGAGCCCTTGCCTGCCACGGACGAGGCCACGGTCGCGGATGCGGATGCGGCGGAGGATGTCGAGCCCGACGTCCCGGCGAGTGACGTCGTGGTGCCGGACGAGGCTCCCGAGCCCGTCGAGGTGGTCGAGCCTGAGCCGCCCGTGGCGGTCGTCGGCGCGTCCGACGTGCCGCAGGACGATGCTCGCGAAGACGTCGCGACCGAAGACCCGGGCACGATCGGCCACCTGCCGGACCCCGCACCGACGACCCCGGCACCCGGGACGGTCGCCGAGGTCGGCGCACGGGCCCCCGCAGGGCAGCCTGCCGACACGGACCACGGTGCGGAGGAGGCGCTGGCGGCCACCGGTGCCACCGAGGTGGTTCCCGCCCCGCCCAGGACGACCAGTGCGCCCGCCGAGGCCGCGGCGCCGGGCGGGGGAGACGCCGTCGGGCAGGACGCCCCGGTCGAGCCGCAGCCCGCCCCGCGCCCACGCCCGACGGCGCACGGTCGCCACGAGGCGTCCGCGCCGCCCGCCGCGGACGCTCCGGGAGGGTGGTCCAAGCTCGGGCACGCGATGCGTCCCCAGCTCACGCGCTCCAAGCTGCTCGCAGGTCTGCTGTGCGCGCTGCTCGGCTTCGCGCTCGCCGTCCAGGTGAGCCAGACGCAGGAGCAGCAGCTCTCGTCGTTGCGGCAGAGCGACCTGGTGCGTCTTCTCGACGAGGTCACGCAGCGCGCGAACGAGCTCGAGGAGCGGGTCGCGACGCTCCAGTCGACACGTGACGAGCTCAAGTCGGGATCGGGGCAGCAGCAGGCGGCCCTCGAGCTGGCGCAGAAGCAGTCCGAGTCCCAGGGGATCCTCTCGGGCCGGCTGCCCGCCGAGGGCCCGGGGATCGAGCTGTCGATCGTCGAGCCCGGCCAGCCGCTCTCGGCTCCCAAGATGTTCAACATCCTCGAGGAGCTGCGCAACGCGGGAGCCGAGGTGGTCGAGGTCAACGGCGTCCGCCTCGTCACGAGCAGCTACTTCGAGGACAGGGACGGCGGGATCGTCGTCGACGGCCAGAAGATCACCTCGCCCTACCGGTGGACCGTGATCGGCGACCCGTCGACGCTCGAGACGGCCCTCGAGATCCCTGGCGGGGCCATGGCCACGGTCCGGACCGCCGGCGCAGTGCCGACGATCACCCAGGAGGAGCTCGTGACGGTCGACGCGACGCGTGAGCCGCAGGCTCCGCGGTTCGCGACCCCGGTCCCCGCCGAGGACGGCAGCTGACCCTCGTCATGCCTCCTGACGTGCACGGATTCTTCTCTCGGACCCGTCCGTCGGGGTAGGTTGGTCGCGTTGGAGGGCATTCTCCGCCTCACCGCGTTCCCTGTACCCGGGGGACCGGTAGGTGTAGTAACTTCCCCCCAAGGTATTTTGCTCTGAATGCGTAAAAACTCCCGAGGAGGCGAGATGACCACTCCAGGTGAATCTGCGGAGCCGCGCCGGGGAGGCAGCGATACGACCGTCACGTTCGGACGAATCGAGCTTCCGATCGACGACGGCCTGCAGCCGGGCAGCCTCACTGCTGAGGAACAGACCGCCATCTCGGCGCTGCCGCGCCATTCTGCGTTGCTCGTCATGCAGCGGGGACCTGCCGTCGGGTCGCGCTTCCTGCTGGACGCCGACCGGGTCGTCGCGGGCCGCAGCGAGCACGCGGACATCTTCCTCGACGACGTCACGGTCTCGCGCAAGCACGCCGAGTTCGTGCGCGAGGGTGGACAGTTCGTCGTGCGCGACATCGGTTCCCTCAACGGGACCTACGTGAACCGCAACCGGGTGGACGCCGTGGGTCTGGTGACCGGTGACGAGGTCCAGATCGGCAAGTACCGCCTGACCTTCTACGCCAGCCCCGTCCTGGACGAGCCCACGGGCCCGGCGGAAGGCGCGGCAGAGCACCCGTGAACCAACCGGCACGTTCCCCCTGGGGACACGAAGACCGGTTCGGCGGGGCCGGTGCGCACGCCGCGCGGGCCCTGGCGGACCACGAGGTCGAGGACTCCACCGCGAGATGGCCTCACGGGATCTCGCGGCGCGCGACCATGCGCATCTCCGACGTGCTGCGAGCTCTTCGCACGGAGTTCCCGGGAGTCAGCCACTCCAAGCTGCGCTTCCTCGAGGAGCAAGGGCTGATCGATCCCGAGCGCACCCCGTCCGGCTACCGGCAGTACAGCCCGGCCGACGTCGAGCGCCTGCGGTACGTGCTGCTCGAGCAGCGCGACCGTTACCTCCCGCTCAAGGTCATCAAGGAGAACCTGGCCGCCCTCGACGAGGGCGAGGTCGTGGAGAACCCCGCGCCCCGGCTCGCTACGAGCGGGGGCGAGCCCGAGCGCGCGCAGACGCGGCAGAAGTACACCGTCGCGACCCTGGCCTCGACCGCCGAGGTGGACGTCTCGCTCGTCGAGGGGCTCATTTCTGCGGGCGTGCTTCGCCAGGCGCCCGGTGGACAGCTGGACGCCTGGTCGCTCGAGGTGGTCCAGCTCGCGGCGGCCTTGTCCGAGTACGGGATCGAGCCGCGCCACCTGCGCCTCCTGCGCACGTCGGCCGATCGGCACGTCGGCCTGGTCGAGCAGGTCGTCGCGCCGTGGCGCAGCCAGCAGAGCGCCTCGGCCCGCGCGCACGCCAGCGCCCTGGCCGGCGAGGTCGGCGAGCTCTTCGCCAAGCTGCACACCGTCTGGGTCCGCCAGGGAGTGGGCGACCTCACGAACTGATCCACCGTTCACCTGCGCCCCCGGTACGTCCTCACGTACCGGGGGCGCAGTACGTCCACGGACGCAGCGGTCCTGCTCCTGACGGAGCGGGCCGCGCGTCGTACGGTGGAGACGTGAGCGACAAGGTGCCGATGGTCCCCGTGGAGGTCCTCGGCGTGCGCCAGCAGCAGGGTGCAGGGCAGGAGATCGTCGTCCTCCTCCTCGACCCCGCGGCCGAGCTCGTGGTGCCGATCATCATCGGGCCGCGAGAGGCGAGCGCGATCGCGATGGCTCAGGCGCACCTCACCGCGCCGCGGCCCATGACCCACGACCTCCTGAGGAACGTCCTGGACGCGCTGCGCGTCGAGCTCACGCGCGTCGAGATCGTGGCGCTCGACGACGGGATCTTCTACGCCGAGATGGTGCTGGGGACCGGGGTGCGCGTCGACGCGCGGGCGTCGGACGCGATAGCCGTCGCGGTGCGGACGGGGAGTCCCGTCCTGTGCTCGGCAGAGATCGTGGCACTGGCCGGTGTCGAGCTCGTCGACGGCGAGCAGCAGCGGGAGATGGAGCGGTTCCGAGATTTCCTGGATCACGTGACGCCCGAGGACTTCGGCCCTCCCGAGGAGGGAGAAACCCCTGAAAGCCCTGAAAGGGACGTGTAACTTTCAGGCTCTACCTGAGACAATAGCGGCACAGTTATACATTTTGGACACTCAATCGTGACCTGAGGTCGGAGGAAGCGTCACAGCCTGGGGGAGCCCGTCAGGGCCTCGGAGTCACCCGCGACACGCCCCGGCTTCAGAGGGTCAGTCGTTGACGGCCCACGGTCACGGGCCTAGCGTGGAGTCCACATCACCCTTGGAGGCACAGTGAACAGCAGCGGTGGAGCCAGCGCGGAGCCGGGTGCTCCCGTTCCCCATGCGGCACAGGGCCTGCTGTTCGGTGAGGACATCACCGAGCACGACACGAACACGGGGTACCGCGGGCCCACGGCCTGCCGGGTCGCCGGCATCACCTATCGACAGCTCGACTACTGGGCGCGCACGGGACTTGTCGAGCCGACCGTCCGCCCCGCCAGCGGTTCGGGGACGCACCGCCTCTACGGCTTCCGCGACATCCTCGTCCTCAAGATCGTCAAGCGACTCCTCGACACCGGGGTCTCCCTGCAGCAGATCCGCACGGCCGTCGACCACCTGCGCGAGCGCGGCGTCGAGGACCTCGCGCAGATCACGCTCATGAGCGACGGGGCGAGCGTCTACGAGTGCACGTCCCCGGACGAGGTCGTCGACCTCGTCCAGGGCGGACAGGGCGTCTTCGGCATCGCTGTCGGCCGGGTCTGGCGCGAGGTCGAGGGCACGCTCAGCGAGATGCCCACCGAGTCGCTCGCGGACACCGACGACGCGCCCAGCGGCCCCACGCAGGACGAGCTGGCGCTGCGCCGTCGGGCACGGACCGCGGGCTGAACCCCGCTCCCGCACACCTTCCGCCGAGCCCCGCCCTGCCTCCGCAGGGCGGGGCTCGGCGCGTGTCGCAGGCCACATTCGCGGCCGCTCGCGAGGTTCTGTTGCCCGAACCGTGAAGAACCCGTGCGAAGATCGCCTGTGGGCGTCCCGGCTCGTGCCGGAGCGACGCCCGTGACGAGCGGGTGCGTGGACCTCTTCTCGCGACGGTCCCGGACCCGACCCACGATGACGGATGGGGTACTTGGTGTTCTCGAAAGTTCTGGTCGCCAACCGCGCGGAGATCGCGGTCCGGGCGTTTCGCGCAGCGTACGAGCTCGGCTCCCGGACGGTGGCCGTCTTCCCCTACGAGGATCGGAACTCCGAGCACCGGCTGAAGGCCGACGAGGCGTACCGGATCGGTGAGGAGGGCCACCCTGTCCGGGCCTACCTCGACATCGAGGAGATCGTGCGCGTCGCCAAGGACGCGGGCGCCGACGCGATCTACCCCGGCTACGGGTTCCTCTCGGAGAACCCCGACCTGGCACGCGCCTGCAAGGACGCGGGCATCGCGTTCGTGGGACCGCCCGCCGAGGTCCTCGAGCTCGCGGGCAACAAGGTCCGCGCGCTCAAGGCTGCCCGTGAGGCCGGGATCCCGGTCCTGGCGTCGAGCGAGCCCTCGTCGGACATCGACGAGCTCATCGCGGCCGCCGACGAGATCGGCTTCCCCATCTTCGCCAAGGCCGTCGCGGGTGGCGGCGGGCGCGGCATGCGCCGTGTCGACCGCCGCGAGGATCTGCCCGAGGCGCTGGCCGCCGCGATGCGTGAGGCCGACGGCGCGTTCGGCGACCCGACCATGTTCCTCGAGCAGGCTGTCCTGCGCCCGCGTCACATCGAGGTGCAGATCCTGGCCGACGGCCAGGGCAACGTCGTGCACCTGTACGAGCGTGACTGCTCGGTCCAGCGGCGCCACCAGAAGGTCATCGAGATCGCGCCCGCACCCAACCTGGACCCCGCGGTCCGCGAGGCGCTCTGCGCCGACGCCGTGAAGTTCGCGCGGTCGATCGGGTACCAGAACGCCGGGACGGTCGAGTTCCTGCTCGACACCGTGGGGGAGCGTGCGGGGCAGCACGTCTTCATCGAGATGAACCCCCGCATCCAGGTCGAGCACACCGTGACCGAGGAGGTCACGGACATCGACCTGGTCTCCTCGCAGATGCGCATCGCCGCGGGGGAGTCGCTCGAGGACCTCGGCATCCGTCAGGAGGACGTCCACGTCAACGGCGCGGCCCTCCAGTCGCGCATCACGACCGAGGACCCCGCGAACGGGTTCCGTCCCGACACGGGCCGGATCGTGGCCTACCGCTCGCCGGGCGGCGCCGGCGTACGGCTCGACGGCGCGACGGCGACCGCGGGGTCGGAGATCTCGGGCCACTTCGACTCGATGCTGGTCAAGCTCACGTGCCGCGGGCGCGACTACCCGACGGCCGTCCGGCGCGCACGACGCGCCCTCGCGGAGTTCCGCATCCGCGGCATCCGCACCAACATCCCGTTCCTGCAGGCCGTCCTGTCGGACGCCGAGTTCATCGCGGGTAACCTGTCGACGTCGTTCATCGACGAGCGCCCCGAGCTGCTCGCGGCGCGCGAGAGCGCGGACCGCGGGACCAAGCTCCTGAGCTACCTGGGTGACGTGACCGTCAACCGTCCGCACGGGACGGGCCCCGGCGGGATCGACCCCGCCGCCAAGCTCCCCGAGATCGACCTGTCGATCGCTCCCGTGCCGGGAAGCCGTCAGCAGCTCCTGGAGCTGGGGCCCGAGGGCTTCGCCCGCGCGCTGCGCGCCGAGACCGCGGTCAAGGTCACCGACACGACGTTCCGCGACGCCCACCAGTCGCTGCTCGCGACGCGCGTCCGCACGCACGACCTGGTCACGGTCGCCCCCTACGTGGCGCGCACGACACCGCAGCTCCTGTCGGTCGAGGCGTGGGGCGGGGCGACGTACGACGTCGCGCTGCGTTTCCTCGGCGAGGACCCGTGGGCCCGGCTCGCGGCACTGCGCGAGGCGATGCCCAACGTCGCGCTGCAGATGCTCCTGCGGGGCCGCAACACCGTGGGCTACACGCCGTACCCCACCGAGGTCACCGAGGCGTTCGTCCGCGAGGCCGCGGCCACCGGGGTCGACATCTTCCGCATCTTCGACGCCCTCAACGACGTCGAGCAGATGCGCCCCGCGATCGACGCGGTACGAGCGACGGGGACCGCGGTCGCCGAGGTCGCCCTGTGCTACACGGGCAACCTGCTCGACCCGGCCGAGTCCCTGTACACGCTCGACTACTACCTCGAGCTCGCCGACCGCATCGTCGACGCCGGGGCGCACGTCCTGGCGATCAAGGACATGGCCGGCCTGCTGCGTCCTGCGGCTGCCGCTCGCCTCGTCACGGCCCTCCGGGAGCGCTTCGACCTGCCCGTGCACCTGCACACGCACGACACCTCGGGCGGGCAGATGGCGACCCTCATGGCAGCGGTCGCCGCGGGCGTCGACGCCGTGGACGTCGCGAGCGCCGCGATGGCGGGCACCACGAGCCAGCCCTCGATGTCCGCCCTGGTCGCGGGCCTCGAGCACACCGAGCGCGACACGGGCCTCTCGCTGCGTGCGGTGTGCGACCTGGAGCCCTACTGGGAGGCCGTGCGCCGCCTCTACGCGCCGTTCGAGTCGGGGCTGTCGAGCCCGACCGGGCGCGTGTACGAGCACGAGATCCCCGGCGGCCAGCTCTCGAACCTGCGCCAGCAGGCCATCGCGCTCGGCCTGGGGGACCGGTTCGAGCAGATCGAGGCGACGTATGCCGCGGCCGACCGCATCCTCGGCCGACTGGTGAAGGTGACCCCGTCGTCCAAGGTCGTGGGCGACCTGGCGCTGCAGCTCGTGGCACGCGGCGCAGACCCGGCCGACTTCGCCGAGAACCCTCAGGACTACGACATCCCGGACTCGGTCATCGCGTTCCTGGGCGGCGAGCTGGGCGACCCGCCCGGCGGGTGGCCCGAGCCGTTCCGCAGCAAGGCTCTCGCGGGCCGGGTCGTGCGCAACGCGGTCACGCCCCTGACGGTCGAGGACCAGGCGGACCTCGACGGGGACTCGGACGCGCGCCGCAACCGGCTCAACCACCTGCTCTTCGCCGGCCCGACCAAGGAGTACGAGGCGTCACGTGCCGCGTTCGGCGACGTGTCGGTGCTGGGCACGCAGGCGTACCTTTACGGCCTGACGCCCGGCGAGGAGGTCGAGGTCTCGCTCGGCCGCGGCGTCAAGCTCCTGGTGGGGCTCGAGGCGGTCGGCGAGCCCGACGAGCGCGGTCGCCGGACCGTGATGTTCACCCTCAACGGTCAGCTGCGCCCGCTCCAGGTGCGCGACCGGTCGATCGAGGTCGACTCGTCGTTGGCGGAGAAGGCCGACCCCGGAGCGCCCGGGCAGATCGCCGCGCCGTTCGCCGGCGCTGTGACGCCCGTGGTCCACGAGGGCGAGGTGGTCGAGGCCGGGCAGACCGTCGCGACGGTCGAAGCCATGAAGATGGAGGCCGCGATCACGACGCCCGTCGGGGGCACGGTGCAGCGCGTCGCGATCGGTGCGGTCCAGCAGCTCGAGGGCGGGGACCTGGTCCTGGTCGTCGTCTGACACCCGTGATCCACTGCCCGCGGGCCGGGTCGGCAGCGACAGGCT
Organism: Oerskovia enterophila; assembly: GCF_001692445.1. Taxonomy (GTDB): domain Bacteria; phylum Actinomycetota; class Actinomycetes; order Actinomycetales; family Cellulomonadaceae; genus Oerskovia; species Oerskovia enterophila. The sequence goes on from NZ_MAQA01000039.1 coordinate 23,533, forward strand.
GCTGACCCGGCCCGCGTCGTCGCCGGGGAGAGGCGCATGCCCGACGACGGAGCTCCCGCGGGTGCGGGGGCGCGGCCGGGCACGTCGGAGCCACCTCGCGACGACCGCGGCCGCTCACGGCACACTGGAAGCAGGAAGACACCCCGGCCCAAGGAAGGCTCATGCACCTCACGTTCCACGGACACTCCTGCGTCGCACTCGATCACGACGGGACCACGCTCACGGTCGACCCCGGGACCTTCGCCGACACGTCGTCCGCGCTGGCGGATCCCGGGACGCTCCTCGTGACGCACGCGCACCCGGACCATCTCGACGTCGCGGCGGTCCGCAAGGCGCTGGACGAGCGCCAGGGGCTGGCGATGATCGGCCCGCAGGCGGCGTTCGACCTGCTGGGCGAGGCTCCCGACGGCGAGAGGTACCGGGTCGTCGAGCCGGGCGACGTGCTCACGCTGGGGCCGTTCGCCGTGCTGGTCGGAGGCGGTCAGCACGCGGTGATCCATCCCGACATCCCACGGGTCGCGAACGTCACCTACCTGTTCTCGGCCGACGGCGCGAGCGTCTATCACCCGGGCGACTCGCTCAGCCCGCCCCTGACGGACCGGCGTCTGGACGTGCTGCTCGCTCCGGTGGCGGCGCCGTGGATGAAGGTCGCGGAGGGCATCGACTTCGTCCGCGACCTGGACCCGTGGGCCGTGGTGCCGATCCACGACGCGATCCTCTCGACCGCCGGCCTCGGTCTGGTCCATCGCTTGTTCGGGGTGGGCCGCACCGGCGGGACCTACGACTACCGTCCGCTCGAGGTGGGCCAGCGCCTCGACATCACCCCGAGGAGCCGACCATGACCGAGCAGCAGTCGCACCGTGATCCTGAGGCGGTCGCGCAGGAGCTCCTGCGCGAGCACCCGGAGTTCGACGAGGTGCCCGTCATCGAGATCGACGAGACCGTCCCGCCGCGCCCGGAGGAGGAGATCGCGGACGCGGTGAGGGAGTGATTCCCCTCCGCAGCCCCTACAGCAGCGGGCGCAGCGGGGTCAGCGCGACCTCGCCGAGCTTGGCGGCGATCGACCTGCTCGACCACTCCGTCAGCGTGAGCTCGCGGCAGTTGCTGAGGTCGACCTCGAAGACCTTCTCCATCTGGCTGGCGATGCCGGCGTCGACGATCTCCAGGTTGACCTCGTAGTTGCCGGTCAGGCTGAGGCGGTCGATGTTCGCGGTGCCGATCGTGGTCCAGCGCCCGTCGATCGTCGCGGTCTTGGCGTGGACCATGGCGTCCTTGTAGAGCCAGATCGTGACGCCGCCCCGCAGGAGCGTGGTGTAGAGGCCGCGGGAGAGCCAGTCGGCCACGACGTGGTTGGAACGCTCGGGCACGAGGACCCGGACGTCCACCCCTCGTTGTGCCGCCATGAGGAGGGCGTCGAGGATCTCGCGGTCGGGGATGAAGTAGGCCTGCGTGATGTAGATGTGGTCCGAGGCCCGGTCGATCGCGTCGAGGTAGATGCCGCGGATCGGGAAGACGAGGTGCGCAGGCGCGTTGCGTGCCGCGCGGAGCTCGGGGAGCCACAGGCGTGAACCGGGGTCCTCGAGAGGAGGCTGGTCCGACTTCCGGTTCGAGTTCCAGAAGTCCACGAAGGCGTTGCGCAGCTCCCAGGCGGACGGCCCTTCGAGCCGGATGTGGGTGTCGCGCCACTGGGTCGCGTACATCGAGCCGATGTTGTACCCGCCCACGAACCCGATCTCGTCGTCGACCACGAGGATCTTGCGGTGGTCACGCCCGGACTTGCGGACGTTGAGCACCAGGACGCCAGGGCGGAAGACGGGGTACCGGATGACGTGGATGGGGGAGGGGAACGTCAGGAACTCGCGGTGCACCACGAGGTTCGCGAAGCCGTCGTAGATCACGAAGACCTCGACGCCGCGTTCGCTGGCCTCGATCAGGGCATCCTTGAACTCCTGCCCGAGCTCGTCCCCCTTCCAGATGTACGTCTCGAGCATGATGCGACGCCGGGCGCCGCGGATGGCGGCGAGCATCTCCCGGTAGAGGTCGTCGCCGTACGTGAAGATCGTGGTCTCCGTCTCGCCGATCCGTCCCTCGGCCGGGGCCGAGCGGGGGAAGCGGCTGGGGTCCGTGACGCGCCGCTTGCGGATGGCGTCGGCGATCACGAGACCCGTGGCCACGGTCATGGGGACGGCGACCGCGAGAACCGCTGCGCGGGCCATCACCGTTCGGGCGAGCTGGACGGGAGACGTCTTCGAGGGGCGCACCTGCTCACCGTAGCCGCAGGACGCCGAGAGCACCCGGAGAAAACTGGTGACGTCGGTCGGTCCGACCGCGACCGCCGCGATATCAGGGACGCGCCGTGTCGATTTCACCCGTTCTGTCATGCTCCGGCAGGGGCTCGCTCCCCATCTCCGCGGGCAGGCCGGCCGAGAGCGGGTGGGACCGGATCGCCGCGGCGAGCTCGCCCTCGATCCGGTCGAGGTAGACGCCCGTGGTCGCGATCGAGGCGTGGCCCAGCAGCTCGGCGATGACCTTGACGTCCCATCCCTGGGCGACGAGGAGAGTCGCGGTCGTGTGCCGCAGGGCGTGGGGCGTCGCGGCGCGCCGGTACTCGTCGGGCATGCGGGCGATGCACCGGTTGAGCAGCGCGCGGATCGCCTGGGCGTCGATGCGGCGGCCGCGCCAGGTGAGCAGGAGGGCTCGGGACGCGTCGTGGTCGCCGGGTCGCCGGGCGAGCAGCTGGGGACGCAGGCCGGCGAGGTACTCCTCGAGGGCTCGCGACAACGGTTCTGACAGGCTGACGGTGCGGACGGTGCCTCCCTTGCCCTTGATGCGCCAGCGCGTCTGGTCCGGCTCGCGCACGAAGTCGTCGACGTCCGCGCGCGCGACCTCCGAGACGCGCGGCCCGAGGATGAGCAGGAGCGCGATGATGAGGCGGTCGCGCAACGCGAGGTCGTGGTCGGCGCGGGGCGGAGGAGATGCGGCCGCCGGGCCCTGAGCCGCCGAGGGACCCGGCCCGCGGGGCTTGGTGCTCGCGGTGACCAGGAGCGCCTGGGCCGCCGTCGCCGAGAGCGCCGTCCGCGCGACGCGCAGGCCGCCGCGGAGCCTGGCCGGGGGAGAGGCCCACTGCATCGGGTCGGCCTGGACCCACCCGTCGCGCGCGGCGTGCGTGAAGAATCGGGAGATCGACTGCCGGAAGCGGTTCACGGTCGCGGCCGACCGCCCGGGCCCGTCGGGCTTGGTCCGGGGGTCTGCGTACCGGCCGTCGGGGGTGATCTGGTAGCGCAGGAGGAAGTCGTCGATGTCGTCGCCCGTGATGTCGTCGAGGATCGTCTCCGGCCCGGCGAGGGAGGCGAGCTCACGCAGGTCGCGCTCGTAGTTGCGTTGGGTCGTGGGGGAGAGGACCCCTCTGACCGTCTCGGCGGACACCGACGAGAGGTACGTGGCGACGGCCTCGGCGACGGTGACGCGACGTAGGCGGGGAGGTGCGACCACCGTGCGGCTCCTGGGAACGGGATGACATCGGACATCCGGAGCATAGGGTGCGCCACTGACACCTTCGAGGGGACCGGTGATCACGTCCGACCCTCAGAGCATGGTGTTGTGACAAACACAATGGTTTGTCTTGTATGTCCCAATTGAAGAAGGCTACCGCAGGTGGTGTCGTCGCGAAAGGGGTACGGGCGGTCGTCCTCAGGCGCCCGACGGCGCAGCGGCGGCCGCGTCGTCGTCTCGCCTGGGTCGGGCGCCCAGCAGGACGCCCGTGCCCGAGGGGGACCGGTCGCGTGCCGGGCTGAGCCACAACCGATAGATCCACCAGGGGGCTGCGAGGATCACGACGGTCGCGCTGAGCGCAGCCGCCAGGGCCGCCACGGCGAGCGTCGCCACCAGGAGCATCGCCACGAGGATCGCACGCGCGCCCTGGAGCGCTACCCGTCGGCCGGTCGGCACCAGAGGGATTCTGGACGAGGTCGACGGCTCGGTGATGCTCGGTCCATCGTGTTGCGTCGCCACGAACGGTCCTGAGCTCATCGTCGACTCCAGAGGCTGCTGGCGCCGCCGCTCGACGCCCTTGCGAAGGAGAGAGTCGGTGGTGCGCGCTCCTGATGCGCCCGACGCGGCCGACGGGCTCGATCCGCGCATTCTGGGGCGCACAGGGGGCCCTCGATGGCCGCCCGTGCGCCCGAGAGGGGTGGCCCCGTTCGGCCATAATGACATAATGTACATTATCGGCGTTGTACGGTGGGGGTCGAGAGGGGGTAGAAGGGGCGTCGTTCCAACGATCTGCGGACGGGACCGTTAGTCACCGATCAGGTGCAGCTCCGTGGTCGCGTCGACGGCGCACCGCTCGGCTAGGCCGACGACCTCGTCGACGATGCGTGCAGCGGCCCCGGATGCCGCGCCGTCGACGGATCGCAGCTCGGCGACGAGCTGATCCACCTCCGACGACGTCAGCACGAGATCTCCGTACGGGTCGATCTTCGCCAGCAACGGCCGCCCGCTCGCTGCGGCACGCCGGACGAGCTCGCCCTCGGTGTCGCAGGTGGCCGCCAAGGTCCTCAGTGTGCGACGACGAGAGCTCGTGCCTCGCTGCGAGACGGCGACCAGCAGGATGTCGAGGGGCATGGTGAGCATCCTGCCAGACGGCTCCGGGCGCCGCGGCCAGGAGATCCCCGCCCCGCCACTCCCCCGGGTTTCACGCCGTGAACCAGCATCCTCGCAGGTCAGAGGCCATTTATGGGACTCTGACCTGCGAGGTGACCACGTGGCGTCTCCTGCCGTCGGTCAGCCGACCGCCCGCTTCACGAGCTCAGCGATCGTCGCCTCGTTCTCCTTCGTCAGCTCCGTGAGGGCGTACGCGACGGGCCACAGCGTGCCGTCGTCGAGCTGGGCCACGTCGTTGAAGCCGAAGGTCGGGTAGCGTGCGCCGAACTTCTCCGCAGGCTGGAAGAAGCACAGGATCTTGCCGTCCTTGGCCCACCCGGGCATCCCGTACCAGGTCTTCGGTGCGAGCGAGGGCGCGTGCTCCGCGACGAGCTCGTGGAGCCGAGAAGCCATGGAGCGATCCGGTTCGGACAGCTCCGCGATCTTCTCGAGCTGGGCCTTCTCCGCCTCGGCCCGGTTCGCGGACGCCTTGAGCTCCTTGGCGCGCTCCTTCATCGCCGCACGTTCCTCGGCCGAGAACCCCTCGTAGGCCTTGCTGCTCTTGGCGGTCTTCGCGGTGCCGGTCATCATGGTTCCCCTTCTCGGTGGGCCTGTCGTCAGGAACGACGTTACTGAGGGCGTGCGCGAGACGCTTCTCCAGAACTGCTCGATCCCGACAGCCGGCGAGCCTGATCAACTCCCAGAGAATGTCACCGTGTCGTCGGAATTCTCCGAGCGATCCTCGGCTCGAGGATCGCTCGGAGAATTCCATCGGGTGCGGCACGAAGACCCCCGACAATGTCGGCTGAGGTTCGCACCGGATTTGTCGGCGCCCCTGTCGGGCCATGCCGGGATTCACTGGAGGTCTTTGCACCTTTCGTTGTGCAGCATTCCTCGGCACATTGCCGTGGTCAACCGCGCGTTCGACGTGCTAGCGTCACGGTGATCGTGATCCGTCAGAAGGAGGTGAGACCCGTGAACGCAGTATCCGTACCGGGCGCTCCCCCGCAGCCCACGATCGCGCGACTGAGCTAGTCGCCATCGGGAGCGCTCGCCAGGCACTTCGCGAAAGGCGACTCCCATGAACATCTCACCTGATTCCTCCCCAGCACCCGACTCCTCGAACAGTGATCAGAGCGTGCCGCCGTTCCCTGTCGGCGAACGGGCACTCGTCCTCGGCGGCGGCGGGTCCACAGGTAACGCCTGGCTGATCGGCGTCGTCGCCGGTTTGTTCGAGGCCGGGCTCGACGTGACAGCAGCGGACCTCACCGTCGGGACGTCGGCCGGCTCGACCGCCGCCGCCCAGCTGGCCGGCGCGCCCCCGACCGAGCTGCTCGCCGCGATCCTTGCGGCTGCTCCCCCGCGTCCGAACGGCGCCCCCGGTGGAGACCGAGGACGTGCCGCGAACCGAGCGGTCGGGGACCACCTTGAGCGGATGAAAGCTCTCATCGCCTCCGCCGGCGACGCTGCTGACCTGCGAAGAAAGGTGGGCACCGCAGCGCTCGACCGAGAAGCCGCGTCGGACGGGTCCTGGCGCGCTCAGTGGCGCGCCACCGTCGCTTCTCGGCTCCCGAGTCAGCACTGGCCGCAGCGAAAGGTGCTCCTCACGGCCGTCGACGCCGAGTCCGGTGAGCCGGTCGTGTTCGACCACCTCAGCGGGGTCGACCTGGCGGACGCCGTGGCCGCGAGCTGTTCGAGCGGCCTGCCCTACAGGATCGGCGACCGTCGCTACATCGACGGCGGCTACCGGCGCAACGAGAACGCCGACCTTGCCGCCGGGTACACACGGGTGCTGGTGCTCTCACCGTTCGGCGGCCGGTCGTTCACGCCGCCGGCTTGGGGTCTGCAGCTCACCGCGCAGGTGGACGAGCTCCGGGCGCTGGGCAGCGAGGTGGAGACGATCTTCCCGGACAGCGCTTCCGAGCACCTGTTCGGCGCGAACGCGATGGACCTGTCTCTGCGCCCCCTGGCCGCTCGAGCCGGACATGCCCAAGGAATGGCCCTGGCCGACGCGCTGATCGCCTTCTGGCGCTGAATCCCTGAGGGCTCTTGCCTCTTTCCCGTCGGTCGCGCGGCACGCAACCGCGCCGCGCGACCGACGGGAAAAGGGAGAAACACTCCGAGGCTCACGTCAATCGTTCGGTCAGGTGGACGGTGACGGTATCTCCGACGTCTTTCCCGAGCTTCTTGCGCAGCTTGGCGCTGATCGAGAGCATGTGGCCACCTGACCCGGTCGGCATCAGCCCGGCCGTCAGGTCGTGGCCGTCCACCGTCGCGACCACTTTCACGGCCTTGCCGGTTGCCAACAGCTCGACCGAGTCGGGAACCTCGACGCACGACCACACGTCGCCGCGCACGGTCACTCCGATCGGAGCGGAGAACGAGACGTCCATCGGACCTGGAGAGCTGCTCACCGGGTGACTCCTTCGTCGATCGTCAGCACCGCTCCTCCAGCAGCGCCCTGGTGCTCGACACTATCGAGCGGCAAGGACGGGCTGCTCGGCACACGCCGCAGGTCAGCTCGGTCTGCACGCCGACCGCCCCCGACCCGCGTGCGCGGTCGAGACGGGCGAGGGGGCACGGGCTGCTGCATCGACCAACCACGAGATGTCTTGATGTCGACAGACTTCGTCAGGAAGCCCTGAGAGCGTCGGTGCCAGATCTGCCTCCGGTGCGATCTGCGCAGTTCGCCGTTCGATGAACGATGCCCGTTTTGCCCCTGGATGCGACTACCCCGTGAGTTCTATACCCACGGGGCGCAGGTCTCTCGCCCCGGCAGAATCGTTGATATTCCGCCCTTTCTGCGGGCCACCCGCAGGGCGTCGCGCGCCCCGTGGGCACACCACGGGCACTAGCCAGGCGAGACTGCGCGCAGTCTCGCGGACTCCAGGGCGACCGCGACGCCGTCGAGATCGTTGTCGAAGAGGTCCGCATACACGTCGAGCGTCATGCTCGCGGAGGCGTGTCCCAGCATGCGCTGGACCGCCTTGACGTTCGCCCCGGCCGACACGGCGAGGCTCGCCGCGGTGTGGCGCAGGTCGTGCGGGGTCAGGTGGTCGTCGATGCCCGCGTCGCGAGCCGCGCGCCAGAACCATCCGGTGCCGGACTTCGAGCGCTTGAGGTAGTCGCCGCGGTCGCCGTGGAAGACGACGTCGTCGCGCCCCTTGCCCTCGCACGCCGCGGCGAGGCGCATGGACAGGAACGCCGGGAACGGGACCGAGCGTCGCTCGTGCGTCTTGGGGGTGCCGATCACGATGTCCGAGCCGACCTCGACCGCGTTCTGGTTGACGCGCAGCCGGTGCCGGAGCATGTCGAGGTCCCTGACGCGCAGGCCCGCGGCCTCGCCCCAGCGCAGCCCGCAGTACGCGAAGACGAGGACCAGGGTCTCGTGCCGTCCGGCGGCCGCGGCCAGCGCCGCGACCTGCTGGTGGTCGAGGTAGGTGTGCTCGCGCCGGACCTTGCGCGGCAGGTTCACGCCGCGGGCGGGGTTCGTCAGGATCCTGCGGTCGTCGACCGCGTCGTCGAGCAAGGACGCCAGGGCGCCGTGGGCTCGCGCGACCGTCGTGGGGCTGTAGGCGGCGCTCAGCTCGGAGACCCACGCCTGGACAGCGGTGCGCCGGATCTCGGCGACCGGGACGCTCCCCCACCGGGGCGTGACGTGCAGGCGCCACGAGCTCTCGATCGCTCGGGCGGTCGACGGCTTGAGGTGCGTCTGGCGCTGGAGCCACGCTCCCCCGAGCTCGAGGACCGTCGACCGGGCCGCCGCGGGGTCGATGAACTCGCCGCGCAGCATCGAGACCTCGAGCGAGGACGCGAAGGCCTCGGCGCTCCGCTTGGTCTTGAAGCCCCGCTTCTTGGTCTGCTTACGTTCGGGGGTGCGGTAGCGAACCATGTACCGCCGTCCGGCGGTCGTCTCGTAGGCCTCAACGGTCGCCATGATCGACCGCCCGCCGCTCGCCGTCTCCCTGGTGCCTCACACGACGAACCGTACCGCGATCGTGGCATTGACGACTATCCGGACAGGCCAGCCGTGATCCCCGGGTGGCCTGTCCGCATCACCTCGGCGCACCGGTCAGGGCCTGGCGTCGAGGAGGATTCCTCGCCCATCTCTCAGCCAGGGCAAGGTGTCGCGCACCTGGGAGCCGCCCTGGCGTGGCCTCGCCGGAGCAACGTCACACCCCGATTCGGCGCTTGAAGTTGCGCCCGCCCTCGAAAACCGGAAACCTGGTCGGTGGTCTCGCGGGAGTGCGTGTCCCACCCGATGCGCACGGTCTGCTGGGCAGCCTCGACGGGTGGGTTCGGCGCGCCTCCTGCTTCACCGGACCTTCACGTCCGACCGGAACACTCGCAGCCGGCCGGACGTTGACCCCCATAGACAACCCTGCCGCTACCCCTTGGAGGACACCATGGCCGACCGGTCCCTACGTGGAATGAGCATCGGCGCGAAGAGCATGGAGTCCGACGCGGGCGTCGACTTCGCCCCCCGCTTCCAGGCTCACTACGACTGCCCCAACGGGCACACGATCATCCTGCCGTTCTCGACCGAGGCCGAGGTGCCGGCGGTCTGGGAGTGTCGTTGTGGCGAGGAGGCCCTCCTGCGTGACGCAGAGCGCCCCGAGCCCAAGGCCGGCAAGCCTGCCCGCACCCACTGGGACATGCTGCTGGAGCGTCGCACCATCAAGGAGCTCGAAGAGCTGCTCGACGAGCGCCTCGGCCTCCTGCGTGCCGGCAAGCTGCGTCGCAGCGCCTGATCGACTGCCTCGAAGGGCCCGGAACTCCTCGGAGTTCCGGGCCCTTCGTCGTTCCATCGTCCGGCGTGCGCCGTGTTGTCAGAGGTGGCCCGGGCTCGAGCCCGGGCCACCTCTGACAACGGAGCGCTTCTGACGCTGTGCTCGTCACGGTCACCTTCGCGTGCGCTCCCAGTACCCACCGCACCTCGTGCACGCGCTGCCTGCCCGACGGCGTCACCGCCCCGGGCGCGTGCCGCCGTCGGGCACGAGCTTCCTCCCGCGGAGCAGCCCGACCGACCCGACGCGCACCTACCGGCGCGCGGTCTTCTTCGCCGCCGGTCGCTTGGTGCCGCCCTTGACGCTCGCTGCCGGCGCGCGCCGGACGTGGGCCGCGACTCCGGCGACCACGAGCAGGACCGTCAGTCCCCCGGCGATCCACCCGGGCCAGTAGCCCGCGCGCACGGCCGGGGTCAGCGAGTCACGCAGGGGAAGCGTGGCGATCAGCTGGTCGGGCGTGAAGAGCTCGGTGCTCTGCAGCAGGGCCCCGTTGGGGGCGATGATGCCGCTGACGCCGACCGTCGAGATCTGCACGGTCGCGCGACCGGTCTCGATCGCTCGCAGGCGCGACATGGCCAGCTGCTGGGTCGACTCGGCGCTGTACCCGAACGACGCGTTGTTGGTCGGGACGACGAGGAGCTCGGCACCGGCGTTCACGGCGTCGCGGATCAGCTCCTCGTACGCCACCTCGAAGCAGATGACGTTGCCGAGCCGCACGGTACGCCCGAGCCGCTCCGAGGGCAGGTCGATCACGGCGACCTCGTCGCCCGCGATCATGTCGGTGCTCACCCGGTCGACCTGGTCGGAGAAGATCCGCACGAAGCTGCGCATCGGGATGTACTCGCCGAACGGGGCGGGGTGCTGCTTGGCGTACCGGTCGACGACCCCCTCGCCGGGAACCCAGAGCAGCGACACGTTGTACCGCCCGCCGGTCTCGGGGAACTCCTGGGCGCCCACGAGGATCGGTGCGCCGACGGCGCTCGCGGCCTCGTCGATGTCGGCGGCGACGTCGGGCGTGGTCTGGGGGTCCAGGTCGGAGCCGTTCTCGGGCCACAGGACCACGTCCAGCTCGCCGGGCTCGACCTCGTCGAGCAGCGCGAGGGTCCCGTCGACGTGGTTCTGCAGCACCACTCCACGGTTGGCGAAGGACCCGAGCCCTGGTTCGTCGACGTTGCCCTGGACGGCGCCGATCGCGAGCGTCCCGGTCTCGGCGCGCACGTCGAGCGGGACGACGAGCCCGACCCCCAGCAGCACGGCCGCGGTCGCGAGCGAGCACAGGGCGGGGAAGACCTTGAGGCGGCGCGACTCGAGCAGGAACACGGCCAGCAGGACACCGATCGCGGCCGTGAGCAGCGAGACGAGCAGTCCCCCTCCGAGCCAGGCCGTGCGCCCCAGCAGGGAGTCGACCTGGGAGAACGCGAGCCGGCCCCAGGGGAACCCGCCGAAGGGGAACTCCGAGCGCCACTGCTCGACCGCGACCCACAGGACCGAGAACGTCACGACCTGCCAGGCCAGGTTGCGGCCGACGAACCCGATGCGTCGCACCCACGTCCACATCGCGCCCAGCAGCGCCAGGAACACCGACTCCAGGACGCTCAGGGCGAGCCACGGGACGGTGTCGGTCGCGATCTGCGCCCACTGGATGTGCGGGAGGAAGAAGGCCAGGCCCCAGACGAACCCGACCAGGGCGTTCCACCAGGCGCCGTCGCGGCGCAGGGCAAGGAAGAAGGCGGCGACGCCCACGAAGGCGAGGGGCCACCACCCGCGGTCGGGAAAGGCGGCGTTGGTCAGGAGGCCGCCACCGGCGGCGAGAAGGATCAGCAGCCAGCGGCTCGGCTCACGGGTCGACACCCGTGCAGACTACGCCACGCACCTGCAGGTCAGGCGGTGGATGTGGGCCGACCCGCGCGTCCTTCGGACCACGTCGCACCGCCACCGGTGAGGCCGTGTTGTCTACTGAACGCGCGGGTCGAGCCGATGCGCATCAGGGCGCACGGGGAGAACGGTGAGATGGTGGCTCGCTCCCCCGCGGCGCTGAAGGCCGGAACACGTCAACGAACTTACCGGTCCTCACGGTGGTGTCAATCCGAGCGGGCGCCTGCGGGACGGCGGACCGCCCCGCAGGCCCGCGAGGGCGTCGGAGGGCTCAGTCGAACGTGTCGAACAGCACGACGCCGTCGCGCACCGTCTGCAGGCACGTCGGGTCGGGGGCGCCGTCGGTCAGATCCGGCAGCAGGGGGGTGCCGGAGCGCGCGTCGGTGCTCCACGAGGAGACCGTGGTGCCTGTGCCCTGGACCGCGAGGTGCTCGGCACGCCACACCGCGAGGTGGGCCGGGGACCCCACGCGCAGCTGACCCGCACCCGTATGGTCCTGGCCGGCGATGCGCCAGCCGCCGCGGGTGTGCGCCCGGAACGCCGCCCGGGCGGAGATGCGCTGGTCGGGGTCCGCGTGGGACATCGCGGCACGGACGGCCGACCACGGGTCCAGGGGCGTCACCGGCGAGTCGGACCCGAACGCGAGCGGCACCCCGGCCCCCGCGAGGTCGGCGAACGGGGACAGGCCCGCGACGCGCGTGGGACCCAGCCGTGAGGCGTACATGCCGTCCGGGCCGCCCCACGCGGAGTCGAACACCGGCTGGATGCTCAACGACACCCCGAACAGCAGGAGCGTGGACAGCGCGTTGGTGTCGACGAACAGGGCGTGCTCGACACGGTGCGCGGCCCGGCGGTGCGCCGCGGCCCCGTCCGCGTCGGCCGCCGCACGCAGCCCCACCAGGAACGCGTCCATGGCCCGGTCGCCGATGACGTGGAACCCGCCCTGGGTGCCGGCCGCGGCGACCGCGGACAGGTGCGCCGCGATCTGCTCGGCGCTCAGGTACTGGTTGCCGCGCCCGTCGGGACCGGCCTCCCCCGGTGCCCCCGTCAGGTCGGAGTACCGGTGCCGCAGGGCAGCGGTGCGCGAGCCGAGCGACCCGTCGACGTTCAGGTCGCCCGCGATGCCCGCGAGCCCAGGCAGGTCCGCGAGCAGCGCACGGGCGTCGTCGGGTGTGGTGCACAGCTCGCCACGGTAGGCGACCAGGTGCGGCAGGGCGCCCGCCGGGTCGGCGGTGAGCGCCATGAGCTCGCGCAGCCCCTCGCGCGTGTCGATCGAGGGCGCGCTGTTCTCGTGCAGGGACACGATGCCCCGGCGCGCGGCCGCGTCCAGGGCCGTGCGGTACAGGGCCGTGCGACGCTCGGGGCTCAGGTCGCGCGCGGCGTCCCGGGCGCTGTGGTGCGCGTCCTCGGTGACCCACCCGGTCTCGGTCCACCCGCGCTGCCCCTCGAGCCCGGCCGCGCGGGCGAGGGAGGTCGAGACGACCGCGGAGTGCACGTCGACCCGGGCCGCGTACACGAGCGCTCCCCCGCAGGCCGCGTCGAGCTCCTCGCGCGTGGGCGCCCGGTGCTCGGGCCACTCCTGCTCGTCCCACCCGAACGCGAGGAGCACCTCGTCGGCCTGGGCCGCCGGCCGCGCGGCGACCGCGGCGTGCAGGGCCTCGAGCGCGCCCGCCAGGGACGTGACACCGGCGCTCGCGGACAGGTCCACCCCGGCCAGGGCCAGGCCCGTCTCCAGGACGTGGACGTGGGAGTCGACGAACCCGGGCGCCACGAGGGCCCCGTCGAGGTCGATGACCCGGTCGGCGCGGGCGGCGAGCCCGGCGGCCGTGTCGTTCGCGCCGATCCAGGTGATCACCCCGCCGTCGACGAGCATCGCCTCGGCGAAGGGGTCGGTCGAGGAATGAATGACACCGTTGCGGTACAGGGTGGAGGCCACGAAACCACACGATAGGCCACCCGGCGCCCCTCGCGCCTCGTCGAGGGGCGCTCGCGGCCCGCGTGACGCCAAGGTCACACGCTCGAGTAGGCCACGACCCCTCGCCGGACGGCCTCGATCGCACGGATCGCGGTCTTGCGCATCGCGGGCGTGGGGGCCGCGGTCGCGAGCTGGTCGAGCACGTCGATGATCTGCTTGCACCAGCGCACGAAGTCGCCCGCGGCGAGCTCGGACCCGCGCAGGACGGCGTCGAGGCTGCGGCCGTTGGCCCACCGGTGGACCGCCGCGACGAGCCCCAGGTCGAGCGTGCCGCTCGCGTCGATGTGGTGCGCCTCCTCGAGGTCGTCGACCTCGGACCACACCACGACCGTGCCGTCGAGGGCGCGGGCGAGCTTGCCGTCGGGCCCGCCGGGGACGTAGGGCTCTCCCGGTTCCTCGCGGCGGGCGGAGAACACCAGGGTCGAGACGACCGCGGCGAGCCCGGCGGGGTCCAGCTCGTCCCAGACGCCGCGGCGCAGGCACTCGGCCAGGAGGAGGTCGTTCTCGGCGTAGAGCCGGCGCAGCCAGTTGCCCGCGTCGGTGACCTTGACCTCGGGGGCGGGCCGGCGCCCGGTCCCGGGGCGGGTCGCGACGGCCTGGTCCGGGCCGACGGCCCCGGTGTCCACCGTGCCGCCGGGGGCATCGCGGTCGAGGGGGCCCCCGCCCGCCGGGTGCGTGTCGACCTCGAGGTACCCGAGCCGGGTCAGGATGTCGCAGATGCGGTCGAAGACCCGGGCGATCGACCCGGTGCGCCCCTCGACGCGGCGGACCAGGGCGTCGTGCTCCTTCTTGAGCTTGGCCCACCGTTCGGCCCAGCGGGCGTGGTCCTCCCGCTCGGGGCAGTCGTGGCACGGGTGTGCGCGCAGGGCGGCCCGCAGGCGCGTGAGCTCCTTGTCGTCGGCCGCGGCGGACCGTACCCGCGGACCGCCGCCGCGCGCCGGGGCACCGGGGACGTCGACGAACGCGCCGAGCGCGTTGCGCAGCGACGACGCGAGGTCGCGGCGGGCCGCGGGCACGCGCGGGTTGAACGTCTTGGGGATGCGGACCTTGCCGACCGTGCGGATGCCCGAGGGGGCGTCGGCGACCGTGAGCTTCTTGACCTGCTTGTCCTCGGTCAGGACCGTGGGGCGCGGGCCGTCGAACCCGCCGTCCTTGCCGGGGTCGAGGACCACGACGTAGCCGGCGCGGCGCCCCGAGGGCAGCTCGACGACGTCCCCGACGCGCAGGTTCTCGAAGTCCGCGACCACCTGGGCGCGGCGGGCCCGCTGCGCGGACTTCGACAGGTCCGCCTCGCGGGTCGCGATCGCGCGCCGGAGCCGGGCGTACTCGGAGAAGTCCCCGCGGTCGCACGTCATGGCTTGGGCGTAGCCCTCGAGGGCCTCGGCGTGGGCCTGGGCCTGCTTGGCCAGGCCCACCACGCCGCGGTCGGCCTGGAACTGGGCGAACGACGTCTCCAGGACGTCGCGGGCGCGCTCGCGCCCGACCTGCGCCACGAGGTTGACGGCCATGTTGTAGGTGGGCCGGAACGAGGACTTGAGCGGGTACAGGCGCTTGGACGCCAGGCCAGCGAGGGCCACGGGGTCCAGCCCTGGATGGTCGACGACGACGGCGTGCCCCTCGACGTCGATGCCCCGGCGCCCGGCACGCCCCGTGAGCTGGGTGTACTCCCCGGGGGTCATGTCGACGTGGGAGGTGCCGTCCCACTTGACGAGCTTCTCGAGCACGACCGAGCGGGCGGGCATGTTGATGCCCAGGGCCAGGGTCTCGGTCGCGAACACGACCTTGACCAGGCCGCGGCTGAACAGGTCCTCGACGATCTCCTTGAAGATGGGCAGCATCCCGGCGTGGTGGGCCGCGATGCCGCGCGCGAGCGACTCGCTCCAGGTCCAGTACCCCAGGACGTCGAGGTCCTCGGCGGGCAGTGTCGCGCTGCGCTCCTCGACCACGGCACGGATCTGCGCCTCCTGGGCGGGTGTGGTCAGGCGCAGGCCCGCGGCCAGGCACTGGGTCACCGCGGCCTCGCACCCGGCCCGCGAGAAGATGAAGAAGATCGCGGGCAGCAGCCCGTCGGCGTCCAGGGCGTCGACGACCGCGAACCGTGGCGGCGTCCGGCGCCCCGACCCCTCCCGGTTCCCGTAGCCGCCCGACCCGCCAGGACGCCCGCCCCGGCCACGGTATCCGCGGTCGCCGCGTCCCCCGCCACGCCCCGGGTACCCGCCGTCGCGCGCCCCGCTGCGGAACGCCGCGAGCAGGTCCGGGTTGATGGGCGGGTTGACCCCGGGGTCCGTCGGGTCCACGTGCCCTGCGTACAGGTCGATCAGCTCGGCCCCCGTGCCCGGGCGCAGCGCCTCTCCCGGGGTGCGCGACCGGTCGCGCGAGCCCACCAGGACGTGCTGCCACAACGGGACCGGTCGGCGCTCGCTGACGATCACGGCGGTGTCGCCGCGGACCATCTCGAGCCAGTCGCCGAACTCCTCGGCGTTGGACACGGTCGCGGAGAGCGACACGAGCTGGACGTCGTCGGAGAGGTGGATGATGACCTCTTCCCAGACGGGTCCGCGGAACCGGTCGGCGAGGTAGTGGACCTCGTCCATGACGACGAACGCGAGCCCGTCGAGGGCGCGCGAGCCCGCGTAGAGCATGTTGCGCAGGACCTCGGTCGTCATGACGACGATCGGGGCGTCTCCGTTGATCGACGTGTCGCCTGTCAGGAGCCCGACCTGGTCGGCGCCGTGGCGGCGCGCGAGGTCGGCGTACTTCTGGTTGGACAGGGCCTTGATGGGCGTGGTGTAGAAGGCCTTGCGTCCCCCCGCCAGGGCCAGGTGCACCGCGAACTCCCCCACGACGGTCTTGCCCGCACCCGTGGGTGCTGCCACGAGCACGCCGCGCCCCTCCTCGAGGGCCTGGCAGGCGCGGACCTGGAAGTCGTCGAACGGGAAGCCGACGACCTCACGGAAGGCGGCGAGCTGGGTGCGGGAGGCTGCCTGGAGCGCGCGCGATGCCGCGTAGCGTTCCGCGGGGCTCTGGGTCTCGTCGGTCCCGGCGGAGCGGGGTGCTGCGGTCATGCCTCCACCCTACGGTCCGCCGGTGACGGGGCCGCGCCAGGCGCCGCCGACGACGCTCGAGCGACGGCGGCGTCCCCCGAGCCCGGAGGCCCCGGCCTGGCGCCTCGGTCAGCCCGGCGTGATGGTGTGGTCGCGGGGGTCGAGGACCAGGAGCGCGCCGGGGACGACCGTGACGCGCACGGGCAGGCGAGAGATCCGTTCCCCGTCCGCGAACGCGGGCGGGGGTGGACCGCCGGCGTCGGTGGCCTCCAGGACGACCGAGCGTGCCTGGTAGAGGTCGACGGCCGGGTGGTGCACGTGCTTGCCGCGGTACATGCCCGGGAAGACGCGGGCCACGCCGAGGCGCGTCAGGGGGCCCGCGGTCACGAGGTCGAGCAGGCCGTCGTCGATCGAGGCGTCCGGGGCGACCCGGACGCCGCCGCCGAAGCGCGGCCCGTTGGCCACGGCGACCACGGTCCCGGGCGACTCCCACACGAAGGGGTGCGTGGCGTCGTCGGGCGTCCGGGGTGCGCGCTCCCCCGGGGTCGCCGGGCCCGACGGCGAGGGGTGCGCGGTCGAGGCGGCCGTGCTCCCGGCGGGGTCGCCGGCGCCCGCGGTGTCCGAGGCGCCCGGCGCGCCGACGAGCTGTGCCGTGATGCGGTACCCGTAGGGGCGGAAGCGCGCGAGCTCGCTCGCGACGGCGCGCACGTACTTGGCGCTGCCGCGCGGCCAGGTCAGGGCGTTGGCGCGCGCGTTGACCGCGGCGTCGAGGCCCGCGGACAGGACGCCGCAGAACCAGCGCTCGCGCCCGGGCCGGGGGTCCAGGTGGGCGTCGAGAGGCTCGGCGCGGGCCGCGTCCACCCGGCGCGTCCCGCCCGTGCCGGCCGCGCGGGCTCCCAGGGCGTCGAGGAGCAGGGTGACCGCCGCGTCGACGGCGTGCACGGGCAGCCCGAGGGCCGAGGCGAAGTCGTTGCCCGTCCCGGCCGCGACGATCCCGAGCGGGACCCCGGTCCCGGCGACCGCGTTGACGCCGAGGTGGACCATGCCGTCCCCGCCCACGACGACGAGCGCGTCGAGCGGGCCGCCCGTGCCGCGGCCCGCGACCGCGTCGCGGGCGTTCCCGAGCGCGAGGGGTGCGTTGGGGGCGCTGAGGTCCAGGACGTCGTGCCCGGCCTGACGCAGGAGCTCGATCGTGCGGGCGCCGTCGCCCCGGCCGCGCCCACGGTCGGCCGTCGGGTTGACGACGACTCCGAGGCGGGCCGGGCGCGGTGGTGCCTCAGGCACCGGCGAGTGCTGCGGCGTTGCGCTTGTCCGTGCTGCGGTCGCGCAGGAACGCGATCCCGACGGCACCGAAGTACAGCAGGCAGATCGGCAGGGCCACGAGGATCATCGTGAGCGCGTCCGGGGTGGGGGTCATGACGGCCGCGAACACGAACGCGATGAGCACCGCCCAGCGCCACCCGGCGAACAGGGCCGTGGCCCGCACGAGCCCCGCGAAGTTCAGGGCGACCAGGACCACGGGCAGCACGAACGCGAGCCCGAAGGCCAGGACGAGTCGCATCACGAAGCTCAGGTAGCCCTGGGCGTCGGTGAGGTTGGTCGCGCCCTCCGGGACGAAGCCCGCCAGGATGTCGACCGCGTGCGGCAGGACCCACCACGCGAGGAACGCCCCGCCGAGGAACAGGGGCACCGATGCCCCCAGGAAGCCCATGGCGTAACGGCGTTCCTTCGACGTGAGCCCCGGGGTGATGAACGCCCACAGCTGGTACAGCCACCACGGGCACGACACGATGACCCCGAGGAACAGGGAGACCTTGATCTTCATGTCGAGCGCGGTCGCCATGCCCGAGAAGTTCAGGTTGATGACCTTGCCCTGCTCCGCGGCAGCCTTCTCGAGCGGGGCCTGCAACGCGTCCAGGAGCGGCTGGTACAGGAACCACCCCAGGATCGCGCCCGCGACCAGTCCGCACGAGACCAGGAAGAGTCGCTTGCGGATCTCGAGCAGGTGCTCGCGCAGCGGCATGCGACCTTCGGACGTCTTGGTCGAGCTGGACACGGGTCAGGCCTTGGGGGCGTCGTCATCCTTGACGGCAGGCTCCGCGGGCTTGTCGTCGTCGCGCAGGTCCTTGACCTCGCTCTTGAAGATCTTGAGCGACTGGCCGACGCTGCGGGCCAGGTCGGGAAGTCGCTTCGCCCCGAACAGGAGCAGGACGACGACGACAAGAACGATGATGTGCCAGGGCTTCAGCATGCCCATGAGATGGCTCCCTTGGAGTCGGACGCGAGTCTTGTTGTCGCAGATCCTACGCGTTGAATCGGCGCCAGCGGTCCCACGTCACTTTGTTGCGGGTCCTGCGCTGGGACCGGCGCTCGGCCCGCTCGGCGCGCAGCTCCTCCACGCGCTCGTGCAGCAGCACCGGGTCGTCGAACAGGGTGGGCGCGGTGCTGGGCTGCGCGGCCGCCACCGCCGCGGTCAGCTCGTCGGTGCGCCGGGCGAAGCGGTCCATGACCTGCGACGACTCCGACATCTGCCGCAGGAGCGCCTTGGCCTTGCGCCACAGGTCGCGCCCCAGGAAGAACGCGCCGACGAGCGTGCCGACGACCAGGACGGACCAGATGGTGAACCACATGCCGACCAGCCTAGTTCGCGGACGGCACGCTCGGGGCCGGGTCGGGCCCCTCGTCGACCGCGGACTCCCCGTACGCGGCCAGGGCGGCGCTCGCGGCCTGCGCGACGTCGTCGGCCACGGCCTGGGGCGTGACGGCCAGGACGTGGCGGGCGTGCTCGAGCAGGAGCCGGCGCAGCCACACGGGGTTCGTCACCCGCAACGACACCTCGAACGCGCCGCCGGGCAGGTTGCGGACCTTCTCCACCGGGACCTGCTCGGCGACCCAGCGCGCGGGGCTCGCGAACGTGATCGTGGCCAGGGGCGCGTCGCCCGTGGGCGTGAAGTCGACCTCGGTCGGCAGGTCGTGCTCGGCGGCGGGCACGTCGAGCTCGGTCGCGGCCAGGAGCCGGTCGAGGCGGAACGTGCGCTGACCCTGCGCGCGGTAGCACCACGCGAGGAGGTACGACCAGGCGTCCTGGGTGTGCAGGGCCACGGGGTCGATCTCCCGCTCGGAGACCACGTCGGCGCTCGTCACGTACCGCACGCGCAACCGGTGCCGGTTCGCCAGGGCCGAGGACACGGCCGCCACGACCGCGGGGTCGCCGTCGGTGGGCAGGCGCACGTCCAGGGCCGCCGCGGCCTCGCCCGTCGCGCCGGTCAGCTTGTCCAGCACCGAGGCGACGACGTCGGAGCGCGCCCGGTCCGAGCGGACCGCGCCCGTCTCCCCCATCGCGCGCAGCGCCGCGATGAGCGCGACCGCCTCACGCGTGCCCAGGCGCAGGGGCCGGGTCATGCCGCGCGCCTCGGTCAGGCGCACCACGCCGCGCTCGAGCGAGTCCGCGTCGAAGTCGATCAGGTCGTCGGGCCAGTACCCGGGGGTGCCGGACACCCACAGGGCGTCGACGTCCTCCACGATCTGACGGGTCGTGACCCCGAACCGGGACGCGAGCTCCTCGACGGGCACACCGCCCGCCCCGTCCAGATAGCTGACGATGCCCAGCAGGCGCACCAGCCGGTCGTCCGCACGCTCAGCCACGCTGCTCCTCGGTCGTCGTCGTGCTCGTCCCGTCCCGGTCGGTGGACCGGTCGGTCGGGGAAGGGGTCGGCACGCCCGCCGCGGCTCCGGCACCCAGGTGCACAGCGGACCCCAGGCGCGCGGCGGCGCGCAACCGGCGCACGACGGCGTCACGCAGCTCGGGCGGGCTCAGCACCACGACCGCGTCACCGTACCCCGCGATCTCGTCCGCGAACGTGTGCGCGTTCGTGTAGGCCACGTGCACGACGTCGCGCCCGTCCTGCCGGGGACCCGCCCCCTCGCCCGTGCCGTCCCCGTCGCTGCGCCCCCGCGCGCGCAGCGCCTCGGCCCGCTCCGGACCGATCGCCAGGCGCGCCTCGTGCTCGCTGCCCGCCCTCGCGCCCAGCAGCGCGTCGACGTCCACCCCCTCGGGGATGGCGAACGCCCCACCGCGCCCCAGCAGGCGCACCCTGCCCTCGATCCGGCTCAACCGGTACGCCCGCGGCGCACGGCGCTCGCGGTCGAAGCCCAGCAGGTACCAGCCGCCCCGGCGGGCCGCGATGCGCCACGGCTCGACCGTGCGCGTGAGCACCTCACCCGTGGACGCCGCCCGGTACGTGAACGACACCGCGCGCAGCGCCTCGATCGCGTCGAGCAGCGGGCCGTACGCGTCGCCCACGGCCCGCACCCGAGGGGCCAGGCCCGCGACCGCGTCGTTCGCGATCTCCCCCGCCCCCGCCGCCCGCAGCTTCGTCAGCGCCCGGGAGATGTCGGTCCGCAGCGTCTTGTCCTGCCAGAACTGGGCCGCCAGCGACAGGACACCGAACTCGGCCGGGGTCAGGTCCACCGCGGGCAGCGCGTACGCGTCCTGGTCGATCCGGTACCCCACGTCGTCGCTGTGGCCCCCGGCGTCGACCGTCACGATGGGGATCCCCAGGTCTCGCAAGGAGTCTTTGTCGCGCTCGAACATGCGCTCGAACGCCTCGGGCGAGGGCGCGTCGGCATACCCCGCCACGCTCGTGCGGATCTGCTGCTTCGTCATCGACACGCTCGTGTTCACGAGGGCGATCACGAGGTTCAACAGCCTCGTCGCAGGGTTGACTGGTTGGCTCGTCTGATCAGGCATCGGCACCCACGCTAACGAACGGTAGCCTCACCCGTGTGATGACGTGGCGATCTGCAAGGGTGATGTCGCGCGGCCGAGGCTGGCAGGGCGCGCAGGAACTGACCGTCGAGCTCGACGAACCGCTGCCCGCGACCGCGGGACCGGGCGCCCAGGAACGCCCCCGGACCGTGCGCGCGCTCGCCTACCCGCAGCTCGTGGGCGACCCCCAGGTCGGCGACCGCGTGCTCCTCAACGTCAGCGCCCTCGCCCGAGGGCTCGGCACCGGCGGGTACGCGCTCGTCGTCGCCCTGCCCGACGCGCTCCCCGCCGACCCGCCCGCAGGCCCCGGCCACCTCGTCAAGGCCCGCTACACCCCCCTGCAGGCCCTCGTCCTGGGCGTCGACGAGCAGGAGTCCCCCCACCACGACACCCTGCGCGACGCCGACGACCTCGCCGGCATGCCCGTCGTCGTGGCCGACCTGCACTCCGCGCTGCCCGCGATCGTCGCCGGAGCACGCCTCGCCGCAACCCAGGGCGGACGCCCCGCCCCCCGCATCGCCTACGTCATGACCGACGGCGGCGCCCTGCCCGCCGCGTTCTCCCGCACCGTCTCCGGACTCCGCGACGCCGGCTGGATCCACACCTGCCTCACCGTCGGACAGGCCTACGGAGGCGACCACGAAGCCGTCACCGTCCACACCGGCCTGCTCGCCGCCCGCCACGTCACCGGAGCCGACCTCACCATCGTCGCCCAAGGACCCGGCAACCTCGGCACCGGCACCCGCTGGGGCTTCTCCGGCGTCGCCGCCGGCGAAGCCCTCAACGCCGCCGCCACCCTCGGCGCCCTGCCCGTCGCCTCCCTGCGCGTCTCCGGCGCCGACCCCCGCGACCGCCACCTCGGCATCTCCCACCACTCCCTGACCGCCTACGGACGCGTGG
Organism: Oerskovia enterophila; assembly: GCF_001692445.1. GTDB lineage: Bacteria > Actinomycetota > Actinomycetes > Actinomycetales > Cellulomonadaceae > Oerskovia > Oerskovia enterophila. The sequence goes on from NZ_MAQA01000039.1 coordinate 45,523, forward strand.
CGCTCGCGGCCGCCGACGTCGTCGTGCCCCGCCCCACCGCGGAGGTCGAAGCCCTCCCCGGGTGGGGACCCGCGCTCACCGCACGCATCACCGAGCAGGCCGCCCGGCTCGCCGCCCCCCACGGGCCGCACCGACTCACCCACGCCGACGTCGACACCGCGCTCCTCGACGCGCTCCGCGCCACCCCCGTCGGCCTCTCCACCATGGGCCGGGGACTCGACGACGACCCCGCAGCCTTCCTCGCCGCCGCAGCAGCCGGCCTCCACGCCGAGAGGAACCGACCCGCATGAGCGACCGGACACGACTGGGGGGTGTCGTCGTCCTGATCGCTCTCGTCCTGGTCGGCGCCGCCGCCGGGTCCCCTTGGAGCTACGTACGCCCCGCATGGTTCCTGCCCCCCGACGACTCCGACGTCCCGCCCCCCGAAGCCCCCGCCCCGGTCGACGGTCCCACCTACGTCGACACCCTGCCACCAGGCCTCGACGACCGAGCCGTCGGGATGACCATCGGCGACTACACGACCTACCTCGGCCTCGCCGTCGCCGCGGTCCTGATCGTCGTCACGATCCTCTACCTGCGCCGCCGCAGCAACGAACCCGACGAACCCGGCGAGGCCCACCACGACCA
>NZ_MAQA01000040.1 GCF_001692445.1 Oerskovia enterophila
GGAGATCCTGGACGCCCTGGCGGACCTGGTCGTCGTCGAGCACGGGTGGGCGATCGAGGCGCACCTGCCCCTGGAGGAGGCGCTGGTCGAGGTGCACCGCACGAACATGGCCAAGCTCGGCCCCGACAGGCTCCCGATCCTTCGCGCGGGCGACAACAAGATCCTCAAGCCTGCCGGCTGGACCCCGCCGGACCTGGCCCGGGTCATCGCGCGCGCCTGACCCCCACGGGGACCTTCCTGCCCGCGCGCCCCACGAGGTGGGTGTCAGCACGGACCGACCTTGGAGCCCGCCATGTTCATCGCCACCATCAACGTCCCCGGCTACCTGCCCGACGGCGACCAGTCCCCTGCCGTCTTCGACACGGCGGCCGAGGCGTGGGCGTACCTGGCCGAGGAGCGCGAGCTCGCCCTGAACCTCGCCGACATGGTCCTGGCCGAGGCGGACCTGGCACCCGCGCCCGGCGATGCCCCCGACCTTGCCCTGGGCGAGCTGCGCCGGTTCGCGAACGTCGACCTGCCGGGCACCGTCTACGCGTCGAACTCGCTGAGCGGGGCAACCCACGACCTGGGCATGGCCTACTCCGTGGTGATCGCCGAGGACGGTGGCCTGTGATCGCGCGCCGCAAGGCCGGGTCGCACGCCCCGGTCGCCAAACCGGACCTGGCCCGAGCGATGCACGGGCTCCGTTCGTCCTCCGCGGCCTCCCCGCACGTCCCCGGCCCGCGCAAGGGCGCCCGCCGCTCCAACGCCCGCCGCGAGATCCGCGAGCAGCTGCGGTGATCGCCGGTGCCAAGGCTGCGGCAGAGGCCGAGGGCCTGAGCCTGCGGTTCGTCGGCGGGCCCAGCGGTGATCGCTGGCGCCTGACCCCGGCTGGTGACGACGGCGCCTGGCTGCTGTTCGACGACGCGGGCACCGCACCGCACGTCGTGGAGATCATCAACGCGACCGGGGTGCGCGGCTGGGGCTCGCGCATGGTCCGCACCCTGGCCGGGCTCTTCCCCACCACGAACCGGTGGACCTCCACCGACGTCCTGGACACCGGCGTCCTGTTCTGGTCCGCGATGCAGACCGAGCTCGGCGTCACCTTGTTCACCGCCAGCGGGGTGCCCGCGCTCAGCACCCGGCGCGCGATCGTCGCCCGCCTGCTCGCCTGACCCCCGTCAACAACCAGGTACGACCACGCGCCGACGAGAGGCACCTCCTGTGAACGACCACGACGAGTCCCTGCACCCGCGCGCCACCTTGGAGCACCGCGCGAAGCGCGGCGCACTGAACGCCTCAACGGCGCAGCCGAGGATGCGTGACGGGAAGTTCGCCACCAAGGCGGTGACGGACGCCGACGGCGGCATGAGCGCCCTGGCGACCGCCGCCCCCGAGGTGCCGCTGGTCTCCGCCATGACCGAGAAGTTCGGCCCGGTGTCCGTCGTCGACGCCCCCTCGGGGTACGTCTGCGGCTCCCACGCCGACCGAGCGGTGCAGATCACCACCGACCCGGACAGGACCGGGACGGAGGTCGAGGCAACCTGCTGATGTCCGGCGAGTCGGTCGTGGAGGCGACCATCACCGCGTACTGGCCGCTTGTGTGGCATGGTCTAGAGGTGCGCCAAAAAAGGACAACAGCTGCGAACACTCAGTCCCGCGACCCACTACTACTCAGTACTACTCAGGCGAGCAAGCTGAAACTCTAGTGACCAATCTGGCGGCCGCTCGCGCGGGTCTGACCACTCGGCTCCTGAGGCAAGCCATTCTCGTCGCCTCATGTCTGCGTGACCTGCTGGCACGTCGTCAACCCCAGACTCTGATCCACAGCAAGGACAAATGACGTAGAGCGGAACACCTTCCTGCCAGAATACATCGCCAGACCATCCGCAAACTCTACACATTCCACACTCACCTCATAAACTGTCGAAAGCCCACAACCCGCGAAGTCGGCTTGAAGAACGTTCGGGGTGCGCGATTCGCCGCACGCACCCCGAAGGTGTTCGTGAAAGGATTGTACTTCACCACGTCGCCATTGGAACGAGTGCGCGATAAGGTCCCGAATGAGTTCCTATTAGTGAAACGACTCGCCGCCTGCACGTAGCGTCTAAGCGTGACGTTTGCACCGAACTCCTTCCCATGCTTGCCAAAGTGCTTCACCGCATTTGCAATCGGGCTCAGTTTCTTCGTTTCACTCCAAATCGGAGCTGCACGAAGTAACTTCTCAGCTGCTCGAGCCTTTTGCCCCGCCTTCACCGCCACAGAGGCTATTTTCAGCCCTACCAGGACCCCCGCTCCCGCTCCTACGAGTTGAAGTGCCGCTGTGGCGCTCATCGCAAGCGCTTTGCCCTTGTTGCCGGAGGCGGCGTACGCGACGGCCGAGACGCCGGCTGCTGCTGCACCGACAGGGCCGGGGATCCAGGCGGCAACTTCGCCGACCTTGGCGATGCCCTTGACGAGGCCCTTCCAGGTGAAGGTTCCGGCGAGGTCGGTGCAGTTGACGGGGTCGGCGTTGCAGTAGTCGTAGGTGTTGGCTGAGCCTCCGGCGACTTGGTCTGGTTGGAGGAAGCGGCCGGTGGCGGGGTGGTAGAGGCGGACGCCCATGAGGATGACGCCGGTGGGGGTGTCGGCGTTGCGTTGTGCGGCGCCGAGCCATCCGTAGCGGGCGGGTGGGGCGTTGCTCGTCGCCCCGCTCGTCATGGGTTGGGGGATGCCGAACTCGTCGAAGGACGTAAAGCGCAGCTCGGTGAAGGTGGCCGTGGTGGCGCCGTCGGCGATGGGGAGGGTGGCGGTGATGTCGCCGTGGAGGTCGACGAGCTGCAGGACACGCTCACCGGTCTTGCCGGTCTGGACGGCCAGTGCGCCGTCCATGCCTTCGACATACCGGGTGAGGTTGTCTGGCAGGGTCGCGTCGTTGACGATCCAGGAGGGTTCGTCGCTGTCGCCGTCGTAGTGGTTGATGGTCTCGGTGGAGTTGGCCCAGGCGTTGTTGACCCATTCAAAGGTGTCCTGGGTGTCGAAGCGCATGAGCGGGTCCAGGCCCCACTGGGTGCGCTTGGTCCCGGGGACTTCCTGGGTCGCGACGAGGTCGTTGACGAAGTAGGACGTGGTCGCGGTCTTGGTGCCGTTCTCGGTGGGCATCTTGGTGATGCGCCCGAGCTGGTCGTAGGCCCACGTGTTGCCGCCGGGCTCGGTGGTGGAGACCAGGCGGTCTGCGGTGTCGTAGGTGGAGGTGATCGTGGTGGCGCCGGTGGTCCCGGGGCATGCACCGCCGGCCGTGGCGGTGGCCGTGGTGAAGGAGGTGCGGTTGGTGTGGTTGTCGAACCCGTAGGTGCGGGTCGTGCACTGGTTGGTCGCACCGGACGTGTCGTTGACCGAGGTCAGGCGTCCGAGGCGGTCGTAGGAGTAGTTGCGGATGCTGGTGGGAGTGGTGTGGGTGATCCATTGGCCGCGGTGGTTCTCCACGACCGAGTCCGCTGCGATTACCGTTCCGTCGCTGGTGCGGGTGTAGCTGCGGGCGACCGGGACCCGTGCGGTGTCGTAGGTCATGGTGAGGGTGACCCCGCCGGGCAGGGTCTGGGATTCGAGCTGTCCGTCGGCTCCCCAGGTCGGGGTGATGGTTCCGGCGACCGAGTCGGTGAGCTTGGTGACGTACCCACGCGGGTCAGCGGCCCGGTCATACTCGTAGGACCGGGTGGTCCCGATCGAGTCAGTGACCTTGGTGGGTTGGCCGTACCGGTCGTACTCAGACTTCGTCCACCCGCCGTTGGCGTCGGTGTACTTGATCAGACGACCGAGGCGGTCGTACTCCTTGACCACGCTCGCGGTCTCGGCCCCCGAAGCGTTGACCGAGGCGTTCTTGACGATGTCACCCGTCGGGCCGTCATACGTCGTGGTCGTCTTTGCGATCGTGGCCCCGGCCGCCGCGGTGCTACCCGCGATCTGTACCCCGGTGACGCGGTCGGCCGCGTCGTAGGTAGTGGTCGTGGTCCGCGTGACCAGGCCAGCATCAGCACCGGTGCTCTCGCTGATCACCGTCGGGGACCCGAACCCGTTGTAGGCCTCGGTGCGCTTGACCGTCAGATCCGCCGACATGCGGGCCGGGTCGTGCCCGGTGACCGCTCCCCCGGCAAACGTCAGACACGGCTGCCCCGCCCACTCGGGCTTGTTCTGGCACCGTGCGTCGGGAGCCTCGGTCCCCGCAGAGTAGAAGATCGACTTCACGGTCGCAGCATCGTTGCCCGTCGAGCCGGGCTTGCGGGACTCGATTGCTCGTCCGCGGGCGTCGTACAGGACGACCGAGGTCAGGGCGGTGGGTTGTCCGGCGTCGACGGTGATCGACGTGGCACCCTTGTGCACCCAGCCCGATGTTGCACCGAGTGCGGCCGCACCGTCAACCGGGCTGAATGTCGTCTTGGTTACGATCGGGTCGACCTTGTCCCCTGTGTCCGGATCCAGCCCCGAGGTCGTCTCAGTCGTGACGAGGTGGTAGGCGGCGCCATCAGGTTTGCCCTCGTCGTACTTGTAGTCCGTGTGCGGGCGTAGCAAGCGCACGTCACCGGGGTCGTTCGCGACGGCGAGCTGTTGCGCGGGCCCGATCTCGGACAAAACCTCTAGTCCGTCGGCGGAGTAGACCGAGCGAGAGTCGAACATTGTCGCCAGGTCGATGGAAGTGCGGTCCTGCAAGCCCCAGTCGATGAGCATCTGGTCCGCGTTCGCCAGCTTGCGCAAGGCCAGGAGCCGGTTGGTCGCGTCAAGTGAACGCACGACCTTACCTGTGCGGTCGTACTCAGCGGTGTCGATGAATCCCTCAGCGGGCGCGTCACTGCCCGCAGGTGTCGCCGCGTTGACCTCAAGTCCTGCGGCGTTGAGGTAGTGCACAGTAGCCGGACCGTAGCCGTCAGCGCCAGGCTTGGCTGCGGTCGCAGTCGTCACTCCCGGGAGGTCTTGCGGGCCGAAGACCGCAGTCGCATCTGTGGGGCCGTCGGATTGCGCCCACGTCTCCAGCGCACCCGCGTCCAGGTTGTAGGGCCCCCCCTTGGCGCGCGTGAGTGGCACGTCGTACACGACAGTTGTCGTGTTCACCGGCCCAAGTTCTATCTTCGACCCAGGCAGTAGTGAGGCGCGGGAGACGGTGAGTAGTCGTCCGAGCGAGGGGTCGACAAAGTCACCAGCACCGGTCTTGGATGCGCCGCCCGCGCCGTAGCTGAATGTGTAGGGCTCCTCACCGGGCGCGGTGACGCTCACGAGACGACCATCAGCGTCGTATTGGTACTGGGTCACCAACGCAGGAGCACCGGCCGCGACTATGCGTGGGTCTTCGACCTCGACCAGGCGTCCCGTTGTGTCGTACCGGTAGTGGGCGACGTCGACCTTCTTCATTGTCGAGGTGGCACCATTCCATGCCCACACCGAAGCGCCCGAGACCTGTCCCGTGAACGTGCCGGGCGCGTTCACGGTCGCGGTAGTTGAGGAGGCGTAGGCAAGTTCCATCACTTCGCATCCACGTGCGGGCGTGGCGGTGGTGCACGCAGCGTTGTTGGCCGGCCAGTCGTCTACTCCCGTCTCGATCGGGGCGATCACTCTGGTCAATCGCTGAACACCGTTGACGATCGTGTAGATGTGTCGGGCCTGCCCGGTGGCGACGGGCGGTGCTGTGATCTGCACGTCGAAGTCGCCTGTCGATCTCGTCCGGGCGAAATCGGTGATCGTGCCGTCGATCTCCGTCAGACGCCATGCGTTCGCGTTCGTGCGCACGAGCTTGAGATCTTCAGCGCCTGGCTCAGGGAACCACTTGGTGCGGTCACCCGTGCTGAACCACACTTGCGCACCGCCGGCCAGGTGGACCGCCGCGACGTCGTCGTAGGGCATCGAAATGCGCGTGTACGCGGTGCCTGCGGCGGCATCGGCGGTGCCGGTCTCCCATGCCTTGCCAAACGGTGCCCAGATCTGTCGGACCGAGACGTCGTCGAAGTACACCGGCTTGCCGGTCCCGGCGTCTTGCCCGTTGTACAGCCGGATGAACGCCTCGGTCGCATCTGTGGGAATCGTGGTGTCGAACGTGAGGTGCTGCCACGTGTCAACCTTGGTCGGAGCGTTCGACATGGCACCCGTTGCCGTCGGGTGCGGGTACACGCCGCCCGATTTCCAGAGCATGGTGATCCGGTTGCCCAGCGGGCTCGGCGCCGTCAATCCCGTACCTGCGGGGACGAAGATCCAACCCGAGACGCGGTAGGTCCCCCCAGGCTTGAGGCCCAGACGCATCCCGCCGCCGAGGTCGCCTACGAGCGAGCCGTAGGTGTTACTGGTGCCTGTTGTACCTGGTGTGACGCGGATGCTCTGGGTTCCTGAGTTGAAACGGGTGCTGTCCATCGCGACCGTCGCGTACCCACCAGACTCCCCGGCCGCGGCCCGCACGTTCGAGAACTCTGCTCCCTCAGCCGCTGGCCTGACGAGGTCGTCTTGTAGCTGGTATCCCGAATCGGTGTCCCGTGAGGAAGTCGTTCGGACCAGCGAGATGCCGAACTCTTCCACGTCCGTCACGGAAAGGTTATGGTCACCGGTGAGCAGGTTCACCGATCCGGGGCCGATCGTCGTGAACGCGGCACCGCTTGCGCTTGGGTCAACGATGAGGGTCACCCACTGGGTGTTCGCCGCGCCCGCCCCGGAGGCGCTCGTTGCGAGAACTGCCCGTACTTGTACTGGTCCTCCGGCGAACCCGAGCGTCATCCCCGCATCCCACGACACGTAGTCGTCAGAGTCGGGGGCTGGTTGCCAACCCGCGCCCCATGCGTCACCGTCCGATGCTGTCAGCGCGCCCCCGGCGATATCGGTGATGGTCGTCGAGTCCGGTCCTCGGCGCCATTGATACTTGACGTGCGTCATGGTCGTGTCATTGGTGCCGAGCTCTAGCCGGGCCCGGCGCACCACCCGTGCGCCCTCTTCAGGAGTGAGCAATCCCGCCCTGCCGACGAGGAACGTGTACTTGCTGATCTGCGCCGAGACGTTGCCCGCCCGATCGACGGTTTGCACCTGGACCGTGTGCTTGCCGACAGTGGTCGGCTTGATGTTCGCGGTACCGGCGGCGCCGCCAGCAACAGCGACCAATGTCGCTGGAGCCTTGTCTAGACCCCACTTGTAGCCGGTGACCGAGGTGTCGGCTGATGCCAGCCTGAACGAGAACGTCCCAGCCTCGTTGGCGTCCTTGTGCCATGTGTTGTCCGCCGGGTAGTCGGTTGAGGACACCACCGGAGCACCAGGTGCTGTCTTGTCTACCGCGAAGGCCAGGACTGGAGACCAGGCGCCATTCCACAACTGTCCATCGAACGTCGCGACCCGGGCCGTATAAGCCGTCCCTTCGACCAACACACCAGCGGGCACCTTGTACTGGGCAACGGTGCCGCTGGCGACGCTGACCTCCGCACTGTGCTTGATCGTCCCACCCTGCAACACCTGGAACGTCGCCTTCACCGTACCGCCGTCCGGATCGCTCACAGTCGACGTCAGCGTGGGTGTGAGGGTGTTCGTCCACGTCACGCCGGAAACCGATGAGCCTTTCGGCGATACACCTACCGCACCGCCAACGTTCGGCTTGCTGTTGTAGCTCACCCAGATGAACGGCGCCCCAGCAGTGTTGTTCGCCGATAGGAACCTCTTCCATCCGTAGGTGTCAGCCTCGTTCTCCGCCCTGACGCCCAGCGTAATGCCGGCATGGGTTTGTGCTGCCGTCCACGTCATTGGCGATTTCGCATCGACCGACACCCAGCCTTGCGCGCACGCGGTCGAGTATCCTCTGGTCTGCGATGAGATCGCCTGCGGGTTGAACCAGGTGGGCTGGTTGCTCCACCGCGTAGAGGTATTTGCGCCATCGGTGTGCCACAACACCCAGTTCCTCGCCGAGCACGAGTAGGAGTGAATCCCGTACAGATAGAGTGTGGACGCCAAGACCGTCTTGCCCAAGATCGGACGAACGTCGAATGCCATGAACGAGCGGGCGATGACACCGCCACCGTTGTAGGATCCCAACCGAAGTTCTGCGCTACCTGACTGATCAACGCTGGAATCTGACTGCACCCAGGTGTCGAAGGTCGTCTTCATCTCCAGTTCTGGATCGATCACTACCGGGAATTGAGTCGACGGCGCCGTCAAGAACCCCTGATCAGGCTGGAGATCGACACGAGCCCGGGAGTCATCGACTAGTTCGATCGTGCGCTCGACCTCGACTTGGTCATCACTGGCAGGCTCCACGGGCATCTTGGACGTTGCCGACTCTGGCGCCGAAGTGCGAGCTCCGGTCGGCGCTGAAGCAGGCCCCGCACTCGCTTCCTCCCACCCAGGCATCGGTGGCCTCGCGGAAACGACCTCGGCCGGAGACCACTCCTCGGTTACCGGATGTACACGATCCGCGTCGGCAACCGCATCCCACATCATGGGGACGGACGACGATGCCACCACCTCGCCGGAGCCATTCATCGCGCTCAGTTCGCCAGTGTCCTCTTCGACGATGGCACCTTCATCCGTCGAGAGGTATAGCGGCAGGCTGAGCTGCCCGTTGCCCACCTCTTCATTGACGACGAAGAACTGCTCGAACCCTGTTGTGTGTACATCGACCACGATGTCGATCCCCGGCCGTACGGATTCGTACACGGCGCGAGATCCTTCTAGGCGCGGGGTGGGCAGACTCCCTTCCCACTCCATCACTTGCCGAGACCCACCGTCACCACTCAACGACCCCAATTCGACCGGCACGCCCCCTTCGAACGGCTCGCCACCCGAGAGAGCAATATCACCGGGATGCGCCTTCGCGTGAACCAGTCCGTCCTCACCAAAAGCAAGGGTGGTGTCGACTTCTGACCAGTCCTGCGATGATGTCCCATCGCCACCCTGTCGCACCCACACGGGCCCAGATGCCGCACCCAACATCATGGTGCCGTCAGGCATCGCGAACACCGAACCTGATTCGTACCTCTCACCTACAACTTCAACGGGTTCATCCTCAAGTCGTGCGATCGCCCGCGCAGTCACCGCATCCGGCGCAGAAAGGTAACCCTGACTCGTGCGCTCCGGCGCTGGCTCAGACACGGCCGGTGCCGCAGGTGCCGTGGCAGGTACGGCACTCTGAGCCGGGAGCGACGACAGCCCCACAGAACCCACCGCAAGAGCGACGGTCGCCGCGACCGTCGCGACACCAGATCGCCAAGCACCAGGAACACCAGAGAACGAGACAAGAATGGCCACGGCCACCGCTCCAACTGTGCGGCCACCAGCAACACTGCCAGCGGCACATCAGAACCCACACCCCCTACGGGCAGGCCCCAACCTGGCTCACAGCACGCTCACAGCCCACGATGGTGACTGGAAACTAGCACTCCCAGGCAACGATCAGCCGACACCCCGGATTCTCACGGCCGTCAATTCCGCCCAAACCGCTCAACGGCTCTCCCGGTTCGGCGACAGAAGTGAGCCACCTCACACTTCAGGGTTGTCGCGCCGGCCCGGACCGGCCCCGTCAACGTACGGGCATGAGCACCCACGACGAGATCCCGCGCCCCCGCGCCACCTCACAGCACCACATGCTGCGCGGCGCACTGAACGCCTCAGCGACGCAGCCGAGGATGCATGATGGAAAGTTCGCCACCAAGGACGTGACTGAGGCCGTGGGCGGGCTGGGCGCCTTGGGCCCCGAGCTTCCCCAGTGCCCGCGCTGCGACGGACCGTGGGGCACCGACCAGACCTGCCAGAACTGCTGCGCCCCGGACGGACAGATGCGTCTGCCGATCGGGCAGGACCACGACCTGGGGCCGGGCGCGCAGGACCCCGACGCCGCACGGCCGCTGGCCGAGGAGCTCGGCGGCGGCGACGAGGCCCAGATCGGCACCTTCGAGCACGGCCACGACGCCCTCGGGGCGATCAGCCTCTCCCGCAACGAGGACGGCACCTTCCACGCCGAGTCCTCGATCGTTCTCGGCATCCGCGAGGGGCTGGGCGACCTCGTCCCGGGCGTGAGCACCAAGGGCGGGGACGTGATGAGCGAGGAGGACGCCGAGAAGGTCGACGCCTGGCTCGACGAGCACTCCCCGGCGATCAACGCCTGGATGGCGGACGAGTACGGCGTCGAGCGGCTCGACGGCGACGACTGGGACTGGCAGCAGGCCACGGTGTCCACCGACCTGCCGGCCGACGCCTCGACGCAGGACCTGACCTCGGCGCTGGAGTCCGGCACCAAGGCCATCGCGCTCTACAACGAGTCCGACCCCGGGACGTACGGGTCGCGCGACATGTGGCGCGAGCTGCGCGACCACCTGGCCGAGCACGACGAGCGGGTCGAGAACGCCTCGCAGCAGTACCTGGACACCGCGCTGTGGTCGTCCTCGGACGAGCTGGTGGAGCAGGGGCTGGCCAACCCGCGCGAGGTGATGTGGGAGGACCTTCCCGCCCAGACGCAGACCAAGATCCGTGAGGACGTCGAGCGGTTCCTGATCGGTCAGCGTCACGTCCTGAAGGCCACCGGTAGCCCGGACTACTTCGGCTGCGAGGACGCGACCCAGGTCGGCCACGACCTGTACCTCTCGCGCAACGGTCACGGCGCCGGCTTCTTCGACCGGGGCCTGGGTGAGCACGGAGAACGTCTCCAGGACGTGGCCCGTGCGCTGAACGAGTCGAGCCCGATCGTCGGGGACGACGGCAACATCTACTTCGAGTAGGCACCAGGTTCCGGGTCGGGTCTGCGCATAGGGGCGTGCGTGGACCCGACTCGCCCCCTGCCCCGCAACCCGATCACCGCCGTCCTGGCCCTGGGCCTGATCGCGGTGATGTTGTTCTTCCCTGACCCCGCCACCGTGGTCGCGGAGGCCTCGCCCGAGCAAGACGCCGGCCAGGAGACGACTGAGGCACCCGCACCTCAGGTCGTGGTTCCCGACGACGTCACCCAGCTCGCACCCGACCCACCGGTCACCGTCGTCCCGGCCCCGACCCCCGAGCCGGTCCCCGCCACCAGCACCGCCACCGGCACGACGGGCGGCTCCGTCTCCGGAACGTCCAGTGCGCCGCGGTCCACCGGCGTGGCGTCCGAGTCGCCGGCCGGTCCTGGACCCACCGTCACCGTCTTCATGGCTCCGGGCGCTGCGGACTCCGGCGACGGGCTCAGTCCTGGCACCGCGGTCGGGTCGTTCGCTCGCGCCCAGCAGGTGGCGAAGTCCGCGGGCGGGGCCGGGGCGAACATCGACGTGCGCATCGCCGCAGGCACGTACCGCCTCACGCCCAGCACGTGGTCCCTGGCCTCCCCCGGCCACCGCATCCGCTTCCTCCCCCAGGACTACGTCGAGGGCCAGGCGCTGCCCGTGGCCCAGGTCCCGGTCTTCGACGGGTCCGGGCTCGGTGGGACGTACTGGCTCGACATCCTCGCCCCTGGCGCCGAGACGACGTATGACGTTCGGTCCCTGACCGTCACGGGGTACTCGAACGGGCTGCGGATCTCCGGCGGGTACTCCTACAAGGGTGGCCCGGCGGAGCGCGCGAGCGGCGAAGGACGCCCCCTGCCCCGCCCCACGGTCACCGGCATGACGTTCGAGCGGATCGGCTCAGCCCACTCCGCCAAGACGGGGTACGCCGCCATCCACGTGCAGAACACCGACGGCGCCCGCGTCGTGGCCAACACGCTGCACCGCATCGAGAACTCGGGCGCCCAGGCCGGGCTCGTGCACGGGATCTACGCCGTCCTGTCCACCGGCCTGGACGTGCGGGGCAACACGATCTCGAAGGTCTCCGGGGATGCGGTGCGCACCCGCAACGCCAGCTCGGGCTCGGTCACCGGCAACACGATCGAGGCATCTGGGGTGCACGCCGCGGTCTCCGACTGGTTCTGCGACCAGGCGTGCGCGGCCAAGAACGTCCAGTCCTTCGAGTGCCCCTCGGGCCCGGTCGACGTCGCCAACAACGTCGGGACCCGCTACGCCGGGGGCCAGCTCAAGGCGTACGAGGTCACGGTCTCCCCGTCCGGTGCGAGCTCGGGCTGCTGACTCAGTCCCCGCACGTCTGGCACAGGCAGAACCGGTGCGGGACGGGCATCGCGATGTCGTCCAGGTCCAGTCCGCTGTTGGCTGCGACGGTCGCCGTGCGCAGGACGTCACGCACCACCGAGCGTCGCTCGATGCGGCCCGAGCCGCGGCGCGAGTGCGGCTGCCGGGACGCCCAGCGTGCTGCTACCGGGAAGCACCGAGCCTCGGGCGACAGGCACGAGACCTGGCGCAGCGGCAGGACGCGCCAGTGGCGGTGCTTCGTCTCCACAGCGGTGAACGGCAGGCGGGCGATCTCGACATCGTCGGGGACGTGGGCATCGGTGCGGGACATGTCGGGCTCCATCCTGTGCGTGGATCGGTCACATGCACCTATGCGCAGGGGCGAGCCCAGACCTGACCGCACGGCCCCCGCATAGGTGACGGGTGTTGGACGGTTCCGGCGACGGAACCCGATCCGGCGGTCTGTGTGTTCGTGCGCTGTGTCCTCCTCATGGGCCTGGCACCGGTCTCGGTCGGTGCCAGGCCTGAGGACTTTTTGCGCATGGACCCCAGAGACGCAGTCCAGGACCACGACACGGAGGCCAAGCGGTGGCGATCGAACGCATGACGGCGGACCTGCCGGGGGGCTTCGACCCCTCCAAGCACGCCCAGGCGCTGGTCGCGATGGTCGTGGCCAAGCACGGCGAAGGGTGGGAGCTGGAGTCCATCGACCCGGCCGACTCCACCGCGACGCTGACCCGTCAGGTCGCACTGACCGAGGTCACCGCCGCCCAGCCGACGTCGCGCAAGAAGAGCGCCCCGATGAAGCAGGTCAACCTGCCGCGAGGGACCAAGCCGTCCGACGGCGACGAGATCTCCGCGCGGTTCGAGGACCAGCACCCCGGGTTCTACCTGACGAGCTTCGAGCCGTTCCTGGGCCGGGCCGAGCTGACCAAGCTCTCTGACGAGGTGGCCCGGTGCCGCGGCGCCCTGGCCTTGGCCTTGTCGGTCAAGCCGTGGGAGGTGCAGGTCGGCGAGCGACCCGACGGCGGGTTCCACGTCGCCCTGCCGCACACCTACGTCCCGTCCAAGCACAACGACAAGATGGACGAGGTCGCCACGGTCGTCGTCGGGCAGGAGGGCTGGTACGTCGACATCGACACCCGGGCCCTGACCGCGGAGATCATCCCCTCGGACCCGCCGACGTTCCCCGCCGTGATCCCGTACCCGTTCACCGCACCGAAGTCCGAGAAGGCCTACTGGGAGATCCCCGTGGGGCGCGAACTCGGCCACAACGGAGCCGAGGGCGAGGACCTGGTCCTCGACTTCGACGCGACCCCCGGGGCCCTGATCGTGGGCACTGCGGGAGCGGGGAAGGCGCAACCGCTCGACACTCCCATCCCCGTTCCAGTCTCGGACAGGTTCCCCGACGGCTGGGCAACCATGGGCACCTTGGAGTTGGGAGACCAGGTCTTCACCGGCGGCGGCGAGGTCGCGCTGGTCGACTACCTCTCCCCCATCTCGGAGCGCGAGGTTCTCATCGTGAAGTTCTCGGACGGCCAGGAAGTGGAGGCCGACGCGGAGCACATGTGGGTCGTCTCCGACGTCGCGAGCAGGATCGCCCACGGCGCCAGGGGTGTGAACAAGCGGGCTGCGACGCGCGAGCGCCTCTCGGAACGACTGGATCGCATCTCTCTCCTCGCAGAGGATGCGTGCAAGGTCGCCGCAGGCGCCAGCCCGCAGGCACTGGGGAGGATGTTTGGACTGAACGAGCAGAAGGTTCGCGTCATCGCGCAGAACGCCGGCCTGCCGTTCATCTTGGCGTCAGGGTCTGGGTCTGCGCGCATCTACCCGGTGGATGAGTTCGCGCTGGCGTACCGCGATCACGAGACAGCGAAGACCAACGGACAGTCGGCGCGGGCGCGTCGGCTTCCGGAGACGAGGATCGTCACCACGACCGAGCTCCTGGCAGAACAGACCGGCGCGGGAGAGCGCAATGAGTTCGCGGTGCGGGTCGCCCCGGCCATCGACACCAAGGAAGCAGATCTCCCCATCGACCCGTACCTGCTAGGTGCGTGGCTCGGGGACGGCACCGCCCGCAACGGCGGCGTAACGGTGGGCGACGCTGACCTCGTTGAGATGCGGGCGCTGCTTTCGCAGGCGTGGGGCCCGTCTCGCGTTCGCGTCGAGACCCGAGGCGGCTCCTCCGCCGTCTCCCTGCATTTTGGACGCCCCGACGTCACTGCCTGCCTGAACGGCCACTACGACTGGGTCCCTGTCGAAGGTCACTCGCCGTACTGCCGCACCTGCCGGGTCACGCGTTCCAGCTCGACGAGGTTCGCGCGCAACGCGACCTTCTCGATGCATCTGCGAGACGCGGGGCTCTACCGCAACAAGCACATCCCGGCGCTCTATCTACGTGCATCCCGCGAGCAGCGCCTCGCCCTGCTTCAAGGCCTCATGGACACTGACGGCACGGTCAACAAGGCCGGACAGTGCGAGTTCGCCGTCTGTGACGAGCGCCTCGCCCGCCACGCACTCCAGCTCGTGCGCTCACTGGGCATCAAGGCCTCGATCACGATGAACGACGCCGCTCTCACTGAGCCTGACCCGACCAGACCGGGCTCGAAGCGGCGCCGTGTCGTCGGCGTGCGGCACCGAGTGAAGTTCACGACGGACGAGGTCGTGTTCCGACTCCCACGCAAGCGTGCCCGTCTCCACTCCAAAGGTTCGATGCGCCCAACGTCGCGATGGAACTACGTCGTGGGGGTCGAACGGGTCGGCGTGAAGGAGGTCAGGTGCCTGCGCGTGAACCACCCAGAACACACCTACCTGACGGGCGAGTTCATCCCTACCCACAACACCGTTGCCATCAACGCGCTCATCGCTGGCGCCCTGGCCCGAGGCTGGGAGCTGTGCCTGGGCGACGTCCCGCACAAGGCCTTGGACTTCACCTGGGCGAAGAACTACTGCCGCCCCGGGGGGTGGGGATGCGACTCCCCCGAGGCGACCCTGACGATGCTCAAGCTCGTCTACCAGGAGAAGGACGTGCGCTCGGCCCTGCTCGCCAAGCACGGTGCCCAGAAGCTCCAGGACCTGCCCGAGCACGTACGGCCCAAGCCGATCCTGATTGTGCTCGACGAGGTCACCGGGATGTTCGCGTTGGAGCCCGTGCCCAAGGGCGTCCCGAAGGACCACCCGCTCGTCCAGGAACCGCTGGCGAAGAACCTCATCATCCAGTCGACCGTCGCTACGGTCGCGAAGATCCCCGCCGAGCTGCGGTTCGTGGGGATCAGGGTCATCATCGCGACCCAGATGGCCCAGCAGAACACCGGCATCGGGGTGCCGCTCAAGACGAACCTGGCGAACCGGATGCTGTTGGGCGCCAACCCGAACGAGCAGGCCCGGGGCCACGCGTTCCTCGACCCGCGCTCGGCGCCGCTGGTGCCGGACAACATCAAGGCTGACCGCGCCGCGTCGCGTGGTGTGGGCGTCGCGGAGTTCGAGGGGCGTCCGGCCTCGGTCTTCAAGTCGTACTTCGCGACCACCGAGCAGTATTGCGACTACCTGGTGCGCCTGCGCATCTCCACCACACCCAACCCTGCGCCGACCCCGGCGCAGATCGCGAAGCACACCCCGTCCCTGGACGACTACATGAACGACGAGCGCCCGCCCTCGCGCCTGGACTCCGGCGGCTTCGGGGCGGGCGACGGCCGGGACTCACCGGACGTCCGGCTGCACGGGGCCGCGGCTGCCGCGCACCAGCTCGCGGTCGAGGCCGCGGAGGCCAAGCGAGGCGAGCAGGCGAAGTGACAAACCCCCGCATTGGGGTCGACCAAACCGCGAGCGAACTGAGACACTCGTCTTGATCCGGCCGGGGTGCCGGCAGGACCACGTGCTGGGCTGGGGCGCCGCGTTTGTCGTGGACACGGTGCCCTTCCCCTTGCCCGCTGTGAGGCCCGTTGCCGCATAGGTGCGGGCATGAACCTTGCACCGGACCCGACTCGCCCCGCCGTACGTGCCCGACCCGTCATCGGCGTCGGATGGCTGGCCCGCGCCGGCAAGGACTCGGTCGCCTCCATCCTCGTGCGCGACTTCGGGTTCTCCCGGTACGCGTTCGCCGACCAGATGAAGGAAGCCCTGGCCGGCCTGGACCCGTTCCTGGACGGGACCACGACGGTCTCTACCGCGGGCGGGATCGACGTGGCCTCCCGCGGGCGCACCACCGGCGCCGAGGTCGAACGGCTGCGCGAGTCGCTCTCGACGCTGGTGCTGCCTGACTGGCTCGGGTTCCCCGACGTCGACGCCGCGACCGTCGACGCCATCATCACGTCGCTGGACCCGCGCCTGGACGGCACCTCGACCCTCTCGGACCGGATCGACGCCGACGGGTGGGAGGGTGCCAAGAAGCACCGCGTCTACGCCAGCGAGGTCCGCGGTCTCATGCAGCGCTTCGGGACGGACGCGATCCGCGGACACCTCGGGGATGACGTGTGGGTCCGGGCGCTGGAACGCGCACTGGTCCAGGACGAGTCCCTCGGCGGGGTGTACCCGGTCGTGATCTCGGACGTGCGTGCGCGGGTCGAGGCCCAGTGGGTCCACGCCCAGGCAGGCACTGTGTGGGAGGTGCGCCGTCCCGGCATCGTCGCGGTCAACGCCCACTCCTCCGAGTTCGGTCTGCCGAGCTCGATGGTCGACGGCGTGATCGAGAACTCGGGCACCCTCGACGACCTGGCCCAGACCGTCGCGACCCTGGTCAACGCGACCTTCGGTGCCTCCCCCGCTCGCGCCGCGGCCTGAGCGCACACCACCCCCGAACCTCACCGCACAGGAGCGATCATGCAGATCACCTTCGACCCCGCCCAGTCCGCAGCCCCTGCACGTCCCAGCGGCGGCGCCTGGCCCTTCAGCCTGGTCACCGCGACCACCACCATCGTGGCCGAGTCCATCACCGAGCTCGTCGCGCACCTGGTCGGCGAGACGTACGTCGGGCTCGACGACGACCAGGCGCTGCTGGCCCGCTACGACGCGGCCTGCACGATCGCGGGCATGACCCAGGCGCTGTACTGCGAGACCGCGCTGGACCCCGCGGCCGAGACCGAGGAGACCCTGACGCCCCTACTCAGCGACCGCGGCCAGGGCGCCGTCGAGTTGCAGTGGCCGTGGACCCACGAGATCCCGCTGGTGCTGGTGCGGACCGACTACGAGCCGTTCACCGAGACGAGCGCCCCCGGGGGCAACGTCGTCTTCGTCGACCCGTCGCATGAGCGCGTGTTCCTGGAGTCGCTGGACCGCTTCGGCTTCGTCTCGTTCCTGGTCCACCAGCCACTTAGCAAGGGGTTCAGCGGGTGACTTTGGGACGTTCCCAGCAGGTTCACCCACGAACTATGCATGCAGACGAGGAGTCCGCAAAGAGACTGACTACAACTCACGAGGAGCACACCATGAGCACGGACACTGACACGACCGAGACCGTCGAGCTTTCAGCCGTCGCGGCCAAGCCCCGCCGGCGCACGCGCGCCTTCATCGCGATCGGCGTCGCGGCGACCCTCATCGCGGGCGGATTCACCATCACCCAGGTGGCCAGCGCCCGTGAGGCTGCCGCCGTCGAGTTCGCGCAGGCCGAGAAGACCTACGACGAGCTGGCTTCGGTCGCCTCGGCCCAGGTCCGCACCGCCGAGCGCTTCGGAGTCGACACCTCAGCGGTGACCAAGCTCCTGGCGCAGGGCTCCTCGCTGGACGCGACGGCCGAGTTTCGCGCTGCGATCACCGCCCTGACAGCAGCTCGTTCTGCGCTGGCGACCGAGATCGGCCTGGCCCGTGTCGAAGCCTCCGCGCTGGCGGAGGCTGTGGCTGCCCACCAGGGCGCCAAGGCTGAGCTGGACGCCCTGATCGCCTCGGCCCAGGGTGCGCTCGACGGTGCGCCGAACGCTGAGGCGGGCCTTCGTGACGCGCTGGCGGCGGGGATCACCGCAGCCTCGCAGGCGTCCGCTGTCGAGGTCGCCGGCGTCTCCACCGACGTCGGCGCCCAGAGCGCGGCCATCGTGGCGGCGCGTGACGCGCTCGCTCCCCTGGTCGAGCCGGTGACCGCATCGCAGGGTGCGTGGCAGGCGGCGGAGGACCAGCGGGTCGCGGCCGAGCAGGCTGCGGCAGCTGAGCAGGAGGCGGCTCGTCAGCGGGCGGCCGCCTCGACCGGTGGCTCCACCGCGAAGTCGGGCACCAGCACCAAGTCGGGTACGACCGGTGGCTCGACAGCGAAGTCAGGCGGCAGCGGCACCAAGTCCGGTACGTCCGGCGGTACGTCCGGCGGTACGTCGAGCGGGTCGGGTTCGGGTACGAAGAAGCCGACCGTGCCGGTCACCCCGCCCAAGGGCGGCGGCAGCACCGGTGGTGGAAGCAGCGGTGGTGGCGGCGACATCAGCGTCGACACCTGCTTCGGCGGTGGCGGCTCGGGCGACTCCAACCAGTGCTGACCACCTGAGCTGCGCGACGGCCAACCGGCCGCACACCCGCTAGGCACGAGCAACGAGACGGCCCGGACCTCCACAGGTTCGGGCCTTCTCTCGTGCCCGCCCGAAATCAGGTGTTCGAGGTTTCTGCGCATAGGTGCCGGGGAGGGACCGTGTGGCCTCCGCTCGTGCTCAAGCACGTGAGCCACATGCCCCCCGGGCCGTGGTTGGTCTCGGTGCGCGGGTTGCGTCCACCGCCCGCTCACAGGTTCACCCGGTCTCCGGCCGGGAGCTGCCCGGTTTTCTCCGCATAGGGGATGGGTAGGGACCTCGCGGCTTCCGCTCGTGCAACGGCACGAAGGTCGCGCCCCGGACCCAGGAAGAAGGAATCCATGTCTGAGAGGACCGCAAGGCCGCGTGGCGGCCCCGAGAAGCGCCGCCGCGGGGAGAAGATCCTCGCCGGTGTGACGGCAAGCACCCTGCTCGGTACTGGCCTGATCGCGGGCCTGGTACCTACGGCTGCTGCTGGCCCAGGTGGAGGCATCAACATCGACCTTCCCTACACGAGCAACCAGGCCGTCCTCGGTCAGGCCTGGGCTCCGGAGGGCACCCCCGCCGGCACGGCCGTCTACTGCATCCAGGTGACGGAGTACAACCAGCCTGGTGCCGGTGGCGCGGGCACGATCGGTGCCACCGAGAGCGTCGAGCACCCGACGATGGCGTTCATCTACGCCAACTTCTCGGGCTCCGCTGACCAGGTCACGCAGGCCGCGATCAGCTACCTCACGCACACGACGTTCGAGCGTGACGGGGCGTACTACGGCGGTGCCGCGAACGCAAAGGCGCAGATCGAGGCGAACACCCCGCAGAACATCAAGGACCGTGCGGCCGAGCTCGTGGACTCCGCGACCAAGTTCGGCGGCCCGTACACGATGACGGACGCCAGCACCTCGACGGACGACCGCCGCGTGGGCGCCGTCAACAACGTCGGCGTGCGCGGAGC
The DNA here is from genome assembly GCF_001692445.1 of Oerskovia enterophila. Classification (GTDB taxonomy): domain Bacteria; phylum Actinomycetota; class Actinomycetes; order Actinomycetales; family Cellulomonadaceae; genus Oerskovia; species Oerskovia enterophila. Next base: position 19,428 of record NZ_MAQA01000040.1, read on the forward strand.
GTCCGGCAACACGTACATCCCCGGCCTGGACCTGACGGTCACGATGACCGGCCCGGCCGTCTTCGACACCAACGGCAACGGCTTCCCCGACGCGGGCGAGACCAACGTCTGGACCGGCAAGAGCACCGATGGCCCACAGTCCCTCCAGTGGGTCTCCACCGGCAACGGTGACGTCCGGTGGCAGCAGCGCTCCACGGGCTCGCTCCCCAAGACGGTGCTCCTGGCTGCGGCCGGCGCTGGACGTCAGGACGTGGCGTTCCTCGGTCCCCACGACCCGTTCTCCATCGTCAGCCCGGAGAAGACCTTCTCGGTCATCTACGACTTCACGCCGACCATCTCCAGCCTCGTCCCGAACAAGTTCACGCCCCGCGGCACCGCGCTCACGGACACCGTGACCGTCGGCGCACAGGCGCCGGACCCGTGGATCACTCACGACAGCGCGAAGACCGACCCGGTCGACGTCACCGTCGAGGGCACGCTCTACGGCCCGTTCACCGAGCCGCAGGATGCCTCGGACGAGGTCCCTGCCGGGGCTCCCGTCGTTGCGACGCGCACCCTGACGTTCGACGGTGCTGGCACCCAGACCGTCGGCGAGGACATCAACGCCGACGACTCGGGCTACTACACCTGGGTCTGGACCTACGCCCGCGCGAACCAGACGACTGCCGACCAGCAGTTCCTGCGTCCCGGCAACCAGCCGGGCGGCGCGGACTTCATCACCGACGGGTTCTTCACCGAGGGTGAGGTCATCGTGGGCCAGATGGAGGTCGAGCTCGCATCCGAGCGCGACAACCAGTTCGTCCTGCCCGACTCCGCCAAGGGCACTCCGATGCTCGCGGCCCAGGCTGACCCGTGGGGTGGCCTCGGCGACTCCTTGACCGTCACCCTCCCCGAGGGCCAGGTCTGGCTGAAGAACGAGCTCGGCGACCCCGTCGAGTTCCACGCTGACGGCACCCTGTACGGTCCGTTCGACGTCCCGACCGCTCCCGGTGAGACCCCCGCCGGCGCACCCGTCGTCGCGACGGAGCGCCTGTCGTTCACCGAGCCCGGCACCAAGCACACCCAGGCCGAGCATCAGGCGTTCGCCGAGGGCTTCTACACCTGGGTCTGGACGATCGACAAGGACGCTCAGGACCCCGAGGACAAGGACTTCCTCAAGGAGTCCGTCTCGGACATGTTCATGACCGAGCTGGAGACCACCTCGGCCCTGCACACCCTGGAGCACTCCTCGCTCTCGCGTGAGTACAACGTCCACATCGGTGGGCGCGCCTTCGACACCGTCGACATCGACGGCTTCCCCGCAACCCACACCGAGTTCGAGGGTGAGGGCGGCTGGATCGCCGACGTCGACACCGCCACGGTGAAGGTCTACGGTCCGTTCGCGGACGAGTTGGTCTTCGACTCGGCTGAGGTGCCTGCTGGCGCCCCGGTCCTGACCGAGCAGGTCATCGACGCCGTCGACGGCACGTTCCGCATCGGGTGGGGCGAGGGCAACGAGGTCATCCCGACCAAGCCTGGCTACTACGTGTTCGTCTATGAGTTCGAGGGCGACGCCCGCGTGCAGGCGTTCAGCTCGCCGTTCAACGACGAGATGGAGCGCTTCTTCGTCCCGGGTACGCCCGTGACGCCGGAGGTCCCCAGGACTCCTGAAGAGGTCAAGGTCGTCACGCAGGCCACCCCCGAGGTCAAGGTCGGCGAGAACTTCGACGACACCGCCAAGGTCACCGGCGACGTCCCCGAGGGCGCCGAGCTCGTCTTCCGCGCCTACGGCCCCCAGGAGTCGGGCGCGACCCCGGTCTGCACCGGCGAGCCGGTGTTCACCTCCGCGGAGATCCCGGTCACCGGTGAGGGCGACTACAAGTCGGGCACGACCAAGGTCGACTCGGTCGGCAAGGTCTACTGGGTCGAGACCCTGTACGACGAGTCCGGCGAGGTCCTGCACGAGGGCGAGTGCGGTCTGCCGAACGAGACGACGAACGTCGTCGACGGCGGCGGCAACCAGGCTGCGAACACGACCGGCGCGAAGGACCTGGCCAAGACCGGTACCCAGGCGGGTATCGTCGCGGCCCTGGCCCTGGCGCTGACCGCTGGCGGCATCGCACTGGCCGTCGCTTCCAAGCGTCGCCGCGCGGCGGCTTCTGCCGGTAGCGACCTGGAGGCGTGAGTCTCGTCAGGTAGGTGCCCGCAGGACTGGGGCGCCTGACCAAGAACCGGGGTGCTGGGCCGAGATGGCCTGGCACCCCGGCTCTTTGCGTACCCGGGCCCGCGTTCAGCGCATAGGTGAGTGCATGAGCCCGAAGGCGCGAGAGTTCACCATGCCCGCTGACGCGGCGGTCGACCTGAGCACGCCACAAGCAGCTCAGGCCGAGACCGTCCCTGCCCCCACCACCCGGGCAGAGGCCAAGGCCCGTCAGGCCCAGGCGCAGACCGCGGTCCGGCGACGCCCACAGGTGCGCAGGTCCGCGTCGGGGCGCAGCCCGTCCCACCGTGCCCGCCGCTCGATCCCTGCGCGCCGCGGTGCGGCGTTCGGGGTGAGCCTAGTCATGGTCACCACGCTGGTCGGCGGCGGCTCCGTGGCCACGCTGGCCGGGGGCGAGGGCTCCCCGAACCCCACGCCGCTCGCGGCGACCCTGGTGCTCGGGGAGGATGCCGCCCAGGGGCAGGCTGACCGCGACGAGCGGGTCTGGCTCGATGAGCAGGACCGGGTCGTGGACGCTGCGCAGTCGGTGGCGGTGCGCGGGCAGGCCCTGCGGACCGAGCAGGAGGTGCGCTCAGACCTTGCGGCACGTGTCGCCGCCGTCGAGTCCTCCGTCATGCAGGCCTCCGCCGCCGCAGACACCCCCGTCCCGCTGGCCCCAGCCTCCCAGGCAGCGATCGTGGACGCCGTGGAGGTCGTGACCCCCGTGCAGGTGATCCCGGCCGACCCTGGGCCCCTGCACGACCAGGAACGCCTGGTGCAGGTCGCCGAGCAGGTCGTGGTCGCCTCGGTGGCCGTGGACGAGCTGCCGATCGAGGACGCGATCGCCGTCGTCGCCTCCATCGAGCTCGCCGAGACCGAACGGCTGGGCGCCGAGGTCGAGCTGCAACGCCTGGCCGAGGAGGAAGCGGCCCGGGTCGAGGCGGCACGCGTCGAAGCCGAACGGCTCCAGGCCCAGCGCGAGGCCGAGGCCAAGGCCAAGAAGGACGCGTCCGCCACCACGCCGGCCACAACCTCCCTCCCGACCATCTCGGGCGCCAACGGTCGCCTGAGCCCCAGCCAGCTGTGCCCGATCAGCTGGGCGCCGAGCTCGCAGATAGCCTGCGCCGCCAGCCAGAGCCTGGACTCGCTCAACGCAGCGTTCGTCGGCGCGTTCGGGCGCAACCTGACGATCTCCGGCGGATACCGATCCTTCTCCGAGCAGGTCTCGACCAAGGCCATCCGCGGCAAGTGGGCGGCGACCCCCGGCACCTCGAACCACGGCTGGGGTCTGGCCGTGGATCTCCGCGGCGGCATCAACTCCTTCTCGTCCCCCGAGTACCGGTGGATGAAGGCGAACGCTGCCCGGTTCGGGTTCGTCCACCCGGAGTGGGCCGAGCCCGGCGGGTCCCTGCCCGAGCCGTGGCACTGGGAGTTCGTGGGCTGAGGTCGCCCGTTCGCCCTGGGACTTACCTGGAGCAGCGCCCCACTCTGAGGTCATGACGACCACGGCGAGCGCACCGATCGAGACCTTCACCGCACACTGGTGCCCGCAGGACGAGAAGATCGTCGAGCCGGTCGTCGTGTACGAGTGCTCGCGCTGCGGTGAGCGGTCCGACGAGCGCCGCTGCCCGACCGACAACATCTTCGCCGCTCGCGTCGAGTCCCCCGGCTGCTCCGAGTGCTTCGACGACGTCGAGGAGATCGAGGCCGTCACCGATCACGACGGCGAGACCGTCCGCGTCGAGGACTATGACCCGCAGGGCGCCTCCCTCGTCGAGCGCGACGCTGTGGCTCGCGCCCAGGCCTCCGCCGCCCAGGCTGAGCGGGTCGCTGAGAAGACCCGCGAGCTGGACGGGCGCGCGGTGACCAAGGCGTGGAGCGAGGTCCGCCCCGGCGACGAGATCCTCGTCCCATCCAACATCGGCTCCCTGCCCCCCGACGAACTGGGCGTCTACGCGGTCGAGGTCGCAGGTCCCGGCGCCCTGGGCGTCGAGCCCGGGTCCGTGATCGCGTTGCTCGACCGGTACGGGCTGCGCGTCGAGGTGCACGCACCCGACGACCAGGCGCGCGTCATCGTCGAGCCGATGGACCCCCAGAACCCCGAACTGTCCCCCGTCTCCGAGCGCATCACCGTCGGCCCCGCCATGGTGCACGGCTCCTCCGGGCACCGGCACATCATGCTGCGCCTGGGCAAGGGTGAGCGCACGACGTACGGCCGCGCCCCGGTCGCCGTCCTGTACGGCTCGTCCTCCCCCACCTCCAATGGGATGGGGAACCTGGGCGCCTTCATCGACCCCCGCGAGGCTCGCGCCTACGCGGACGCTGCCCGCGTCGCGGCCGAGCACCTGGCCCTCGACGGCGGTCGCCGCGACTACGACGACGACGTCAGCACGGAGGTCTCCGACGAGGCGTACATGACCGCCAACCTCTCGCGCTGGGTGCGGTTCGCCCTCGGGACCGACATGGACCAGGACACCACCCAGATCATCCTGGAGCAGGAGAAGGGGCGCGGCTCGTACTCGGCCTGCATCAAGGACAAGGCGGCGATGCTCGCGCTCGTCGACCTGGCCGAGCAAGCCGCAACCTGGCTCGAAGAGCAGGTCGGGGTCCGAGCCTGATGCGCTGCGCCGAGTGCAAGAAGCGGACCGAGCGCCTGGTCCGCGTGGCCAAGTTCGGCGGCGGAAGCTACAACCGTCCCGGCCGCTGGTACGACCGGAGCATCTGCGAGGGCTGCCTCGACGACGGACTCCGGTTCGCCGACACCGAGATCGAGCGCATCTGGCGCGAGCCGAACCGCTTCGCCGGCATGAGCGTGTCGAGCCTGCGCAGGGCCAAGGCGACGCTCCTGGCCCGCCAGAGGCCCAACGAGCCGGCCGACGGAGCCTCGCGGGCTCCTTGACGCTCTCGGGCGCCTGCGCGCATAGGTGCAGTCATGGCCCGAACCACGCGCAAGCGAGCGACCCTGCGGTCCGTCCCGTCGATGTACGACCCGGACGTCGATTCGGCGCTGACGCACACCGCGGACCTGTTCGGGATCTGCCCCACCTGCTCGGCACGTGCCGGGAGCACCGTGCACTGGCCGTGCCCCAAGTCGCTGACCCTCGCCGGGCACGAGCCCACCCCCGAGCCGCCGACCGCCGCATGACCCCGCCAGCGCCCGGTCGTCCGGGCCCGAACTGAACCCGTCGGGGACTTTCCTCGCGACCCGCCCCACGAGCCGGGCGCAACGACCTCGGGCTGGCCGAGGTCGGCCGTGACGGAAGGCTCCGATCGTGACCACTACCTCAGTCATCGACCCCCGCGAAGTGCTGACCCTGATCCCGTACCAGCTCGGGTTCGCCCCCGACCACTCGATGGTCGTGATGTCGCTGACCAGCGACGAGAGCGGTCGCACGAGCTCGGGCACGATCCGCCGCATCGACCTGCCCCCGACCGTGGACCTGGTGTCCCTGGCGGGCTGGGCCGCGACCGAGACCGAGCAGGCTGACGGGGTCCTGGCCGTGATCTACCTCGACGACACCGCCCGGGCGGCGCAGGCTGCCCAGATGCTGCGCCTGCGCCTGGACAACCTGCGGGCCGTGCTCGTGGTCACCGCCGACGGCTGGTTCGACGCCGAGGCCGACGTCCCGGACATCAAGCCCCTGCCGCAGGACGCCACCACCCGCATCGGTGCGGCCATGATCCTGCGCGAGGAGTTCTACGCCCCGACCCGCGAGACGATGATGGGCCAGCCCGAGATCGACTGACCCAGCCCGCGGGCGCCGCCTCTGCTGCGACCGCCCACGACGCCAGCCACCACGACGCGGATCACCGCCGGGATTCACGCACCGGTTGTGGTTCGCGTCGTCTCGCGTTGCGCCACCGCTAGGGCCCGCGCGGCCCCGCGCAGTTCCTCGCGCCACGCCTGGGCCAGGTCGTCGTTCATCGCCGAGTAGTCGTACCCGCCGTAGTCGCCCTCCCCGGGCCGGTCGCCGGCGTTGACCCCGAAGTAGTCCTCGATCTCGACGAGGGAGTTCGCGACGGCCTCCTCCTGGCTGGCCAGGTCCGGGTCGTCCTCGAAGCGCCGCGCGAGCTCGTAGGCCTGCTCGACCTTGCCCCAGTGCTCGCCGAACGCCTGCTCCTCGACGTCGGGCGCCAGCGCGCGCACCTGCTCGCGGGCCTGGGCCTTCCACTCCTGACCGGGTGCGGCGAGCTCGACGGCCTCCACGAGGTCCTCGATGTCGCGTCCGGCGCGGTCCTCGGGCGAGAGCTCGAACGTCGCGTACCGCCCCACGTTCGATCCGCCGAGGGAGTTCAGTCCCCCAGGCGCCTCGTCGACGGGCTTGGTCGCGAACTTGCCGTCGCTGGTGCGCGGGTGGTCGGCCTCGGTGTAGTCCATACCCGTGTGTTGACGGGGACCGCCCGATGGGGCGCTGACCTGGCCGGTTGCCCGGTGCGCGCGGGCCATCGCGTTTTCGGACCTGGTGTCAGGGGGGCAGCAGCAAGGCTCCGACAATGTAGGTTATGCGACCCAGGATTCGAGGCGGGTTAGTCGGTGACCGGCATCCACTCGCGGGCGAGGAACGTCTCGAATGCTGGCGTCAGCGGTCCCCATCCGCCCCACTGCTCGAGTGCCGTGCGCTCGTGCTCGTCGGATGTACGACCGTCGAGGGCCCGCAGAGTTGTCAGTGCGTTCAGGCCCCAGCGGGCGATACTCAAGTTCATACCTCGCACATTTGCGGCAGGGACCACCAGTGTCGCCTGTCATCCGGGCTTCATGTGTGCGCCGGCAGCGTTCTGCCCCCTGGCAAAAGCGCGCCTTGCGCTCAGGAGGCGCGCGATTCGTTGAGTCGGCCGCAGGCCTGAGTGGAGGCCTCTGCCAAGCATCTTGTCCTCGACGACATCGACGTGCTGCCCGTCCAGGGACACACAACATCACCTCTGTACGTACTAGGTGTTACAGTCAGATCATGGCAGTACACGAACGACTCGCCCCGCGTCCCGGATCACGAGAGCGCCTCACCGAGGCGATGGCCGAGCTCCTCTGGGAACGCGGTTACGCCGCGACGAGCCCCCGGGATGTGATGGCCCGCGCCGACGTGGGCCAGGGCAGCATGTACCACCACTTCGACGGCAAGCACGGCCTTGCCTTGGAGACGCTCGGTGCCGTCGCGGAGCATCTCATGGCCGAGGCCGTCGAGAGTGAGGGGGAGGGAACCGCGATCGAGCGGCTCCGCCGCCGGTTCTCGTACCCGCGGCCGGGCCTCCTCGGGTGCCGGCTCGGGCGGATGACCCAAGACCCCCAGGTCGTCGAGGACCCTGACCTCCTGAAGATCGTCAGCGACGCGTTCGAGACCGCCGCCGCCCAGTGGGCGGCGCTCGTCGCCGAGGCTGTCGCCGACGGCGACCTGCCCGCGACCACAGACCCCGACGAGCTGGCGAGCACGCTCGCCGCCGTCGTCCAGGGCGGCTACGTGCTCGCCCGGGCCCAGGGCTCGCAGGAGCCCATGGACGCCGCCGTCCGCGGTGCGCTCGCGCTGCTCGAGGCCGCCCGCCCCCGACCTGTGCAGGGCTGACCGCCCGCACACCGCGCAGGGCAGGGCAGCAGCCTCGCGCTCCCCCACCACCACCACACCCACCTGGAGGACGCTCATGACAGTACGCATCGGCATCAACGGATTCGGTCGGATCGGGCGCAGCTACCTGCGCGCGGCGCTGAGCAGCGCCGCGGACGTCGAGGTGGTCGCGATCAACGACATCACCGACGCGCGGACCCTCGCCACGCTCCTCGAGTGGGACTCGGTCTCCGGGCACCTCGACGGCGTGAGCACCGACGGCTCCACGCTCACCGTCGCCGGCTCGACCATCCGGGTGTTCGCCGAGCGCGAGCCCGCCCGCATCCCGTGGTCGGAGGTCGGCGTCGACGTCGTCATCGAGGCGACAGGGTTCTTCACCGACGCGGCCAGCGCTCGCCAGCACCTCGAGGGCGGTGCCCGCAAGGTGATCATCTCCGCACCGGCCAAGGGCGAGGTCCCGGCCGTCGTGCTCGGCGTGAACAGCGACGCGCTCGACCTCACGCAGGACGTGTTCTCGAACGGCTCGTGCACCACCAACTGCCTGGCCCCGATGGTCAAGGTGCTCCACGACGCGTTCGGCGTCGAGTCCGGCATCATGACGACGGTCCACGCCTACACGAGCGACCAGCGCCTGCACGACGCCCCGCACAGCGACCTGCGCCGTGCCCGGGCCGCCGCGCTGTCGACCATCCCGACGTCCTCGGGTGCCGCCGCCACGATCGGCAAGATCATCCCTGAGCTCGAGGGCCGGCTCACCGGGCTCTCGCTGCGCGTGCCGGTCCCGGTCGGGTCGATCACCGACCTCACGGCGGTCCTCTCGCGACCAGCCACGGCCGCCGAGGTGAACGAGGCGTTCCGGGCCGCCGCGCAGACGTCAGGGCTGTCTCCGTACCTGCAGTACTCCGAGGCGCCGCTCGTCTCGGCCGACATCGTCGGCAACCCGGCGTCGGCGATCTTCGACGCGCCGCTCACCGAGAGCCTCGGCACGCAGGTGAAGATCTTCGCCTGGTACGACAACGAGTGGGGCTTCTCGAACCGGCTCGTCGAGCTATCCCAGCTCGTCGCGGGCTGACCGACCCGCCGGCTAGCCGTCCTACGCGGTGACATCTACGAGGTGCTCGTCGACCCAGGCGAGCACCTCGTAGACGCACCGGGACAGGGCCGGCCCGGCGGGACAGGGCAAAGTCGTGCGCCCGCCGGGCACCAGGACGAGCGCGACATCCCGGCCCCTGCGTGGTGCCAGCCCCGCACGGATCGTGGAAGGCGACGCGGACCAGGCCCGGCGCATCCTCGAGCAGATGGCCGAGAACGACGACCGCCGCGACATGGACGATGCCGACCGCGCCGCCGACGTCAACCACCGCACTTGGACCGGCCTCGACAACGACGGCCCGTGCTCAACCTCGCTGCGGGATTTGCTGCGCCGCACCTCGACGGGCTCCTCGCCGAGCAACGTGAACGCCTCGGCGATGCTCAGCCCTCACGGGCGCTCACCGTCCTCGACCAGGCGGCGGACCGCGTGCCAGACCGCAGCGTGCCAGCGTGCTCGACGCGACAGGAATCGGCATGTCAGTGGGCGGTCCCATCTCCGGGGCACCGAGTACGTCCGGAGACCATCTGCCAGGCCCTCTACGTCAAAGCAGACGGTCGTCTCGAACGCGAGGTCGCTGCGGGGCTCGACCAGACTCAAGGCACGGGGCAACGAATAGCGAGAGGCTCAGCCCAATAGCATCGCGATGCCATCGCCGCCAGCCCACAGGTCGTCATGGACGCCCAGCCTCACCAGCACTACTTCGTGAAGCAGGTCCCCGAGTCGCAGGGAGTCCGCTTGCGCATCGCGAAGTTGATGCAGTAGCCGCCGGGCACCTTGCCGCCACTCGCACCGAAACGGACCGCCATCGCGAGGATCAGGCGAACGAAAGGGAGTGAGAGGTGGTCTCCTCGTCCCCGAACTCGGACGTCCACGTCAGAGTCGCTTCGTACTCCCTGGCGACCCCCATCATGAGGATGAGCGGATAGCTCGACGTGCCCCCGTTCGGCGCGATGTCACGAGGACGCTCCCACCCATCCATGCGCGCTGGCAGGGCACCTCCATCTACAGGCTCCAGCGACAAGCGCACCTCTCGGGCGACCGCGTTGCCGCTGTTGATGACCACGACGCGTGTGCCTACGGTGCGGTACTTCATTCTGCCTTTCGAGTCCTGGTACTGCTTGCGCCTCGACTCGTACGTTGCGCGCAACGCGGGCTTCTCGTCTTCCCGTGCGGGCGCTGCAGGAGTCGAGAGGTTCAGTTCAGCCAGGTCGTGCTCAAGGGCAGAGCGGACCTTCATCTTGAGCTCGTCGATCGACGCGAACTCCCCGTACAGCGCACGGATGCGCAGGTCGGCCTTGACGTCCTTGAGGTGCGTCAGCTGCCCGATGTCGATCTGGTTGATCGGCACGTCGGCCGACGAGAAGTACACGTGGACGGGCTTGCCGACCTCGTTCGCCTCGATGATCTCCTCGACCGTGCCCGACGGGTAACGCTTGGTTGCCTGGCCCAGGCGGGCGAAGAACACTCCGATGACGATGTCCGCTCGGTCCAGCAGCTGTTTGTTGATCGCCCCCTGGGGCGTGTCGGACATCACCGGCACCGCGTTCACCTCCCACCGCAGTGGCATTAGCACAACGCCCTGGCGTTCTGCGCGATCGGCGTTCCACTGGTGGATCGCCTGCTCGACCGCATCCCGCTCCGCAGCGGTATCGCTCGGCGAAGCGATCAGGACGCTAACAACGTTCGCTGCGAAGGTCATGGCCAGATCCTAGAGCCAAGGCCTCGTGGGGGCCGCCAGTCGCCGGGCCGCGATTCATGCCGGGTGGGAGGCGATGGCTAGATTCGAGGTGTGGACCCCCAGGACGGCGCACTGATCGCCCACCCCAGCGCGCACAGGCCGGTCGAGACGATGGCCGTGAGCGCCGAGGCGATCGTCTACGCCCAGGGGGCCTTGGCGCCGAGCACGTGGGCCGCGTACACCGCGGACTGGGCGCGCTTCACCCGCTGGTGCCAGGACCAGGGCGTGGACCCGCTGCCGGTCGGTCCGGCCGCGCTCGTGGAGTACATCGCCTCGCACGCCAAGCTCGTCGACGTCGACGGGCGCCCGACGTACTCCCCCGCCACGATCAGCCGCTGGATCTCCTCGATCAACGCCGTGCACTCTCGCGAGGGCATGGCTGCCCCCGGTGCCCACCCTCAGGTGAAGGTCGTCCTGGCCGGGGTGCGGCGCCTGTCGGGTGCGGCCCGCCCGACCCGGCGCGTGGCGCCCCTGATGCGTGACGACCTGGCCCACGTGCTCGAGGTGGCGCGCGAGGGCACCTACCCGGGCGGGGTCCACGCCGCCCGCGACGCGTGCCTGCTGCTCTTCGGCTTCGTCGGGGCGTTCCGCCGCGAGGAGCTGTCCCGGCTGCGGGTCGCTGACGTCACGCGCCACCGCGACGACGGGCTGCACGTCAAGGTCCGCCGGTCCAAGACGGACCAGGAGAGCCGCGGTGCGGTCAAGGCGCTGCCGTACGGCCAGCGGCCCATCACGTGCGCTCCGTGCGCGTTCGTCCGCTGGGTCCACGTGCTCGACGCCGGGCACGACCGCGCGCAGGTCATGGCCGCGGTGTTCGAGGTCGCGGGCGGGGCGGGGCACGTGTGCCGCGCCCCGGAGTTCGAGGCGCACTCGCTCGACGGCGACCGCCCGCTGTTCCCCGTCGTGCACCGGTCGGGCCGAGTGCAGCCGGACGCCATGGGCGGGCACGGCGTGAACCTGGTGGTCAAGCGTCGGACCATGGCCGCGGGGCTGGACGCCTCCCGATTCGGGGGCCACTCGATGCGGGCGGGCTTCGTGACGCAGGCGGTCCGTGCGGGCGCGTCCTCGCTGGAGGTCATGCGCCAGACCCAGCACACGAACCCGGCGACCGTCGCGGTGTACTCGCGCGACAACGACCCCCTGGCCGGCAACGCCGTGACCAGGCTCGGCCTGTGACTCGGGCCGACCCCGGCGCCTGGGCGCTTTTCGTGGACTGGTGCACCGCAACCGGGCGCCGTCCGCTCCCGGCCCGGCCCGCGGACATCTCGGCCTTCCTTGCCCAGGTCCCCTCCGCGCCCAGCACGACGCTGGGCCGGGTGCGCGCGATCCGTGCGGAGCACGAGCGCGCCGGGCTGGTCCCACCGCTACCTGCGACCCACGACGTCCCGCCGCCGGGCCCCTCGCGGGCGGGGTCCGGGTGGCTGGACCCGGCCGAGGCCATCGCGCGCTGCTCCCCCGGTTCGATCCGGGACCGCCGTGATGCGGTGATCGTGATGGCGCACCAGATGCTCGGGCTGACCGCCCGTCAGGTCGCCTCGGCGCGCACGACCCCGGCCGCGTGGGAGGTGGCCGGGGTGCCCCTGACGTCCGGGCAGGACGTGTGCCCCCAGTGCGTGCTCGCGCGCTGGCTGGTCGTCCACCGCGAGCTCGTCCCGCACGGTTCGCGGGGTGGGGCGCAGCACGTGGTGCGTCACGCCGGCGAGGGGCACGTGTGCCAGGGACCGGTGCCCGCCGTCGAGCCGGGCGCCCCGCTCCTGGTCGCCCTGGACCGTCACGGTCTGCCGGGCCAGGTTCCGATCTCGGCTCGCACCGTGGCCCGTGTGTGCGCCGCCCGGATGTCCTTGGACGCACCGGCCGCGCGCACCCGGCCCCTGGTCCCGTTCGACCGCGAGCAGGTGGGGCGTGAGCTCGACGAGCTGCTCGCCAGGCTCGACGAGGCGGTCGCGCTCATGGAGGCCTCGGTCGGCGCACACGAGGTGAGGTAGTGCGGCGCCCATGCGTCTACCCATGCGTCTACGGAGTTGATTCTGGACGTATCAGGATGCACGATCGGCACATGCACCCACCCCGAAGTCGTTGGAATCTCGCCGATTTTGGAGTCAGGACGATCGTGGGTGCACCCACTCGGGTGGGAGTTCGAATCCCACCCGGGGCACCTCTACGTCAGGCCCGTGACCTGCGGAAGCACTCCATCTCGCCCCTCTCAGAGCGGCCAGATGTGACGACCGTTTCACGTAGGCATCCAGAAGCACCTCGAAACGGCCAGGTGCTGTACGACACATCCCAGAGGCGCCTGGACATCAGCGGCTCTGCGCGCCTGAGGCGACCGCGGCACGGCCCCGTCGCGCCGGGCCGGCGTGGTTCGTCGAGCGACCGGATGGGTACCAGTGCCCATCGCCCGTTGGTGCTGCCGGGTGCGAAGATCCTCGAAGCCCACCGTCACGATCGACCGTCGCGTCCAGCTCGAAGCGCGACGACGAAGGAGCCGTCTTGAGAACTCGACGAATCGCCGCAGCGGTCTTCACGGCCTGCGCACTGCTGCTCGCGACGGCAAGCGGTGCCTCCGCGGGCACGTCGGGCACTGTCTACAGTGCGGGCAGCTACGCGAAGGCGACCTTCGCCCCCAACGACCCGGGGTATCACAGCGCATACGTCAAGGTCATCGACAACCGCAAGGACGGCGCCAGCGCCGTCGCGCAGGTGACGTTCGACGGGACCACCAAGACCTACAGGGCGAGCGACGGTGTGGGCTCGAGCATCACGTGGTTCCCCGGTGGCATCTCACGGGGCGAGTCAGTCTCCGTGCGCGCGTGCCGACAGGACGTCTCGGCCGGCGGCCCGATCAAGGACTGCGGTGCATGGAGGACGTTCATCGGCTAGGCCACGCACGACAAGGCAGGGCGTCGCGCGGAGTGCGCGGCGCCCCGCCTTGTCGGGGGGCGAGCCGTGGGTGGTGCGCGGCGCCTGCCTGGTGACGGTGGCGAGCCCTGCTAGTTCCTACGAATCACGTGCAGGAGAACCATGGCTCTGCCCCCCGACCCCCGCGCGACCGGGGGTCTCGCACCATCGCTCGCCAGCTCGGCTCGTCGCCGACGGCGATGGCTGGTCCCACTCGCGGTATCGCTCGTGCTGGTTCTCATCGCCGTCGCCGCGCTCGTCGTGCACGTCGCGATACGCCCAGATCGTGAACGCCGCGCGAACATCCGTGCGGTGACGACGGCGTTCGACGGCTGCGACCTGGGCCTCGTGGGCGCGAGCATCGACCGTGACGACGGGTTCGTCGACTTCGGGGAGGTGGGGGCGGTCGTGGGCCCCTCCTGGGGGGACGTGGCGTGTCTTGCCGACGCGCTCGAGATGCCGCGGGAGTACCTCACGGAGCTACAGGCCCCCGGGGACGGTCTCGACCAGGAGGAGTACCGGTGGGACGCGTACATGGCGCTGCGCATGCGGACCGGCAGCGAAACCCACGTCTCCGTCTATCACGACTGGTGGGCGAAGCCCTACGAGCGCTGAGCACACAGCCTGGAGCTGACTCACCCCGGCCGCAGCCATCCGCGACACGACTGGAGCCCACCTCGCATGAAGATCACCCGACGACGCGCCCTGACATCCGTCGTCGCCCTCACCATCGCGCTCTCGGGGTGCAGCTCAAGCCCGCCGAGCCCCGGAGAGCCGCAGAGCGCTGCGGAGACGATTCCGCACGATGCGGAGACCGGACAGACTCTCGACGAGGCTCGAGCGTCCATCGAAGCGATCTCGGGTATCGCTGTCACCGAGTTCACCGGTGGTGGTAGACCCAACGTCAAGGGGAACACCGGCTACACGGTCGCCCTCACCATCGAGCCCGGCTACGTCGTGGACTACGGCGACCTGCTGGTCGACTTCGTCGTCTGGTCGGTCTGGTCGGTCGGCGAGGGGTACATGCCGAACACGCAGATCGAGATCAGGACCAGCACCGGCGACGGCGAGCCGTACTTCGACCTGTCCGCGAGCGGCGCCGGTGCTGGGTGGACGTACGGGCCGGTCCGGGAGAGCGCCCAGCACAACACCCTCGTCGTCCCCCTGTCCGAGGACAGCCCCGAGGGCGCCCTCAACCTCAAGAGGCTTGCCCGCGAGGGTGACTGGCCGGGCGCGGTCCCGGACGCGCTTCCAGACGACGTCACCAGGACCGCCGGCCACGACGGATGATGACCCCCGGTGTGCTGCCCGAGCGAAGGCCACGGAGCACCGAGGCCGCTGAAGGCGGTTCGTCTGCGCACCCGCCGGGAACACACCACGGGGCCCGCTACGGGCCGGCCCAGGTCGAGATCAGGAGAGAACCATGACGAAACCACCCGTCCACCCCGTTCCGGCGGACCCGTCGACGGGGCCCGTTCCCCTCGGCTACCCCTACACCGGTGCCCCGTACCCGAGCTACCCGCCAAGGCCAGCGATCCCGCCTGCGGCGTTCACGCGTGGGTACCGGCGAACGGCGTTGGCGCTGGTCTGGATACCGGTCGCGCTGATGGTCGCGGCGGGGGTGCTGAGCGTTGCCCTGCTCGCGTACGCAGACAGCGATCCCACGAGCAACTCCGGCGCAGGCTACCTCGCGCTCTTCGTGTGGGGCGTGATGCTCGTCGGTGGCCCGGTCCTGCTCGGCGCGTTCGTCCCGGGGTGCATCATGCTCTCCCGCTCCGGACAGGCTCGTGCCGTCAGGAGAGCCGCGGGCTGCCAGCCGCCCCCGGTCACGTCGGTCAGACCAGGATCGTGACCACGACGACGAACACCGCGACGAGGACGAGGAGCACGCCGAGCACGACCAGCAGGCTGAGGGCCACGGGGTGGGCCTGGCGCCAGGGAACGAGGCGGGGATCGAGCCTGCGCAGCTGTGCGGGAGTGACCGGCTGGTGGATCGGTGTGAGCGGGACGCCGCGGTGCGCGAGGTCGAGCGCCAGGGCCGAGAGCTGCTCGCGGTCCCACATCTGCCCGACGAGCAGGAGCAGGCGCTTTCGCGGCCCGACCACGACGAGATGATGGGTCGGAGCGGTGCCCATGAATCCCATCTGGTCGATGGTGACCACACGTTCCACGTCGGCGACCGTGAACCTCTTCGGCCGCCCCCAACCCTGCATGGTGACGGAGCCGTCACCGAACGTGACCCGTGACCGGTCAGCCATACGGCGCGCGAGAAGGTACACCATCGGGACCATGGCGAGCACGAGGCACAGATAGCCGAGGGCCAGCCAGACGTTGCGCGTCGTGATCATGGTCGTGAGCGCGTTCAGCCCGAGAAGCGGGACCAGTATCGCGGTCAGGGTCAGGTTGGAGCGCACCACCTGGCGCTTCGCGGCGTCGTGCAGGGTCAGCTCGGTCATGAGACACATCGTCCCATCATCAGCACGGTCACCTACCGCGCTGGGGAGGGTGCCCGCCGTCGTTCTGCTGCACGGCTCGACCGCCGCTGCTGGGCACGCCGAGTGGTCCCCCTGCCGATCGACACAGCGTCTCGGTGCTACGTCGACCGAGCATGGCTGGTGTACGTTCCCCCCGTCGGTTCGACGATCAGGGGGAACACATGTCCGAGGCGGTGCGTCATCCACGACGCGAGATCCCGTGGGGACCGATCGCGATCGTGGCCGCCGGTCTCGCGTTCGTCGCCGTCGGGGTGTTCCTCTCCTTCGGCTCCGACGGCGGGTTCATGTACGACTCCGTCTGGTACTACGCCGACCAGGACGGCGAAGACCTGGCATGGACCACCGAGGCGATCAGGGCCAACCGCGCGATCCTCACTTATGCGAGTACCTTCACGATCTTCGGCCTCGCCCTGGTCGCGCTGGGGTTCCTCCTGCCCCGCGCCGAGTAGCGTTCCTCGTCCCAGCGGACCAGGGCAACCCGAGGCGATCGCGGACCCGACGATCGCTTCGACGGAGGCGCCGACGACGAGACCCGCGGCGCGTACTGCACCTGCGGTACGGCGACGCGCAAGATCACGACCTCCGGTCGAGGTGCCCGATCGCCGGACGCGGGATCCTCGACGGGTGAGGGGCACGAGGTGGTGCCGAGCACCGAGATGAGCCCGCACCCGAAGGAGCCCCGCATCATGACCATCGCCCCCTCCCGGCACGAGCCGGTCACGGCGTCACGCTCCGGCGACGCCGTCGCCACTCCCCCGGTCGGCCAGTTCCGCTACGACCTGGCGTCCGGGTGCTGGTGGTGGTCGCGCCAGACGTACGCCCTGCACGGCTTCGAGCCCAGCGACGTCACCCCCACCATCGAGCTGTTCCTGGCCCACCGTCATCCCGACGACCGTCCCGACGTCGAGGAGGCACTTCGATGCGCCGGTGAGAACGGCGAACCCTTCACGAGCGTGCACCGCATCGTGACCGCCCGTGGACGTGAGCGGACGGTGTGCCTCGTAGGGCAGGGACGCAGGGATCGCACGACCCATCGGGTCGTCGAGGTGATGGGCTACCTGACCGACCTGACCGCCCCCCTCGCTCACCGGGCAGGAGCGCTGGCCCAGGACCAGATCCGGGCGGTCGTCGAGCACCGTGCCACGATCGAGCAGGCGAAAGGCATCGTGGCCCTCACGTGCGACGTCAGCGCGGACGACGCCTTCAGCGTCCTGCGCGCAGCGTCGAACGACCACAACGTGGCCCTGCGCAGGCTCGCGGGCTGGGTCGTCGCGCTGGCCGAGCAGCTGCCGCCGACCGAGGACTGCCGCCGCTCGGTCAGCGAGCTCCTCGAGCACCCGCACGCGCCGCACCCCGGGCGAGGGTGACCGGGAGCAGGAAGACCTTCGCCCCCTCCTGAGCAGCTGGAGGGGGTCGGCTGCTCAGAAGGGGGCGAAGGTCGGCTGTCAGACGTCAGCGCCGACGGGGGTCCGCTCTGACGTGGAGACGGACGAGTCCGCCTTCCGGTGCCGCAGGACGCGGCGGGTCACCATGAACCCGCCGGCCAGGACGAGCAGACCGATCAGCACCGTCGCGCCGATCTGGATGTAGACCCAGGTCGGAGGCGTGTAGCTGACGGTCGCGCCGGGCGCGAGCCCGTTCATGGCGTTGGAGTTCGCGACCGTGAACAGGATGTTGTGGGTCGCTTCCCGGATGTCGCTGACCGCCTTCGCCGACGTGGTGTCCACGAAGGACTTCGACGGCTGGAACGTCAGGGTGAGGTCGGTGCCCGCACTGATGCCCTGGTTCGGGCTCATGTACGGGTACAGGTTGAAGTCCGAGATCGCGAAGCCCTCGAAGCCCCACTCGCTGCGCAGCACGTCCGTCATGAGCGCCTCCGAGCCGCCGGCCCAGGTGGCGCCGATGCGGTTGAACGAGCTCATGATGCCGCCTGCACCGATCGTCGTCTCCGAGATCGTGCCGTCCGCGTCGGACACGTACTGCACGTCCATGGAGATGTTCTTCACGGCCATCTCGAACGGCTTGAGGTAGATCTCGCGGATCGTCTGCTCGGTCGCCCAGGTGGCGATGCCGTTGTTGACGCGGTTGGTCTCCTGCTCGTTGAGCGCGAAGTGCTTGAGCGTGGTGTACATGCCCTTGCTCGCTGCCCCGTTGGCCACCGAGGTCGCCATCGCGCCGGAGAGGAACGGGTCCTCCGAGTAGTACTCGAAGTTACGACCACCGAACGGTGAGCGGTGCAGGTTGATCGCCGGGGCGTACCAGCCGTTGATGTCCTTGAACATCGCCTCGTTGCCGAGCATCTCGCCCATCGCCGCACCGAGCTCGACGTCCCACGTCTGCGCGATGAGGAACTCGGACGGGTAGGCGACACCGTTGATCGAGGAGTTGATGAACGAGGAGAACCCGGCCGGACCGTCGGGCTCGACGGTCTGCGGCTTGGCGATCGAGCCGATCGCGGCCGTCTGGTAGGCACCGTTGAGCAGCATGCTCGTCATGTCGCCGACGGCGATCGAGTCGAGCAGCTCGTCCCACTTCGGGTCGTCCTTCGCGAGGCCACGCATGTCGACGAGCGTCAGGTCGGTCTCGGCGCTGGTCGCGGGCATCTCCCCCTCGAACGCGGCGGCCGCAGCCTCGTCGTCCCAGGGCTCGAAGCCCTCCTGGACTGCCTCGTCGGCGACGAGCATGTCCGCGGTCGGGGCCTTCGGGAACGTCCCCGCGAAGTCCGCGCGGGACATCATGAGGATCTTGCCGTCGGTCGGCTCGGCGCTGAACTGCTCCGAGACGTCGTCGAACTGGTTGGTCACCTCGGCGAGGTCCGTCGAGCGGTGGTTGTCACCGGAGTACACGACGTCGGAGTCCACCGTGTACGTGATCGGCTCCGTGCCCGGAGCGACCGTGTGCGAGTCTGTGCGCAGCGTGATGGCGTAGTCGCCCGCCTCGAGGACGTACGCGGCGTTGTCGAGGTGGTCGTAGGAGGCCATCTCCTCGACCGCGAGGTCGATCGTGACGGTCTCGCTCGCGCCGGGCTCGAGCAGACCGGTCTTGGTGAAGCCGCCGAGCACGACCTCCGACTTCTCGATGCCGCCGGCCGTGTAGGGCGCGCTGTAGTAGAGCTCGACGACGTCCTTGCCCGCGGTCGTGCCGGTGTTCGTGACCTCGACCGTCACGGAGATCTTCCCGTCGACCTCGCCGGCCTCGGTGCTGACGACCTTCCAGGCGAAGTCGGAGTAGCTCAGGCCGTACCCGAAGGGGTAGACGACGGCCTCGTCGTAGTCGATGAAGCCCTCGGCCGCGGCGGTCTCGTAGTAGCGGTAGCCGAAGTAGATGCCCTCGGCGTAGTTCACGAACGGGGCGTCGGACGTGAGCGTGGCGTTGGAGGTGGCCTTCTCGATCGCGGGGACCGGGAAGGACGCCTCGATGTTGTCGTAGACGAACTCACCGAAGTTGGCGAACGTCGGGTCGGCCGTGAAGTCGGCCGCCCAGAGGTCCGCGGTACGGCCGGACGGGTTCACGTCGCCCGCCAGGATGCGGCCCAGGGCGCTGAGGCCCGTGGCGCCCGGCGACCCGGCCAGCAGGATCGAGTCGATCTCAGGGTCGTCCTGGAGGGCGCCCATCTCGATGGTCGTGGAGGAGTTGACCACGACGACCACGTTCTCGAAGCTCGACTTCGCGAGCTCGATCATGTCCTTCTCGTCCTGGTTCAGCTCGAGCTGGTGCTGACCGGGCTCGGCGTTGTCGTCCCAGCCGGTCATGTCCTGCGTGAGGTCGCCGCCCTCACCACCGGGCCGGCCGACGAACACGACGGCGGCGTCGGAGTAGTCGGCGAACGACGCGGACTGCGCCTCGTACTCGCCCACCGGGAGTTCACCGATGTAATAGGTGGAGATGTCGGGGCGGTCCATCTCGATGTACCCCCGGGGGTTCTCCGCAGCGAACGCCTCGATCGTGGTGAAGACCTGGTCGTTCACCTCGAAGCCGGCGTTCTCCAGCCCGGCGCGGGCGGTGACGGCCGAGTTCGTGTCGACCGAGCCGGAGCCCGAACCCCCGAACACCGGGTCCGCGGCCGCGCGACCCAGCATCGTCACGCGCGAGCTCGTCGCCAGGGGTAGCGTGCCCGCCTCGTTCTTCGCCAGGACGATGCCGCCTGCGGCGATCTCCTCGACGAGAGTCTTGGCCGCCTCGTCGACCTCCTCGATGCTGCCGAAGTCGGACGTGTAGTACTCGGTGTCCCAGCCTGCAGACTCGGGCGCGTTCGTGAACTCGTACGTACCGGAGCCGAACTGGGACGCGACCCAGCCGCCCGCGACGTTGAGGCCCACGTTCGCGACGACTGTCACGACGGTCACCGTGGCGAGCACGGGGGCCCAGATCCACAGGTACTTCTTGTTCGACATCGGCTTCTTCTGCCGGTCGGCGTTGTTCGCCTTGGCGTTCACTGCATTCCTCCTCGAGTGCGGGCAGCGATCAGGTCATGGGGATCGCCGGCTTGCGCAGCGGACGTGACGCACTGCCAGCGTCTCGTCGTGATTGGTCGACGGCCCGGTCCGCGGACGTCGTCTGGCCAGGGACCGGGCGGTGCTCCGTAGAGCTACTCCGACACCTCGGAGATCTTTCCGTTCTGGTCGATCTGCCACGTCTGGCCGGTGGCGGCCGAGTCACCCTCGATCGTGAACTTGCCGTCCTTGATGTCGACCGTGCCCTGCACGCGCGACGCTGCGTCCGAGGCCGTGAAGGGCACCACGAGGAGGCCGTACTTGACGGTCGGGGCCTTGACGTCGCTGGCAAGCATGATCTGGGCCCAGGAGTCGTCCTCGGCCAGGGCGTCCGTCACGGCCGTCTTGGCGTTCTCGAGGTCGTCCTTGATGTCGACATCGGCTGCCTGCTCCGCGGAGGCGTTCGCGCCGGAGTCGCTGTCGCCGCTGCCGCAGGCGGTGAGCCCGAAGAGCCCGGTCAGGCCCAGCACGACGCCGAGGCCGGTGGTCAGCACCTTGTTCTGCTTCACTTCTGCTCCTTGATGAGATCCGGCCACGAGCACACCCCGCGGCCCGGGCATCGGCGCGTCCATGGACACGCCGACGCCCGGGTGACCGCCAGCTCGCGCCGACGGCCACCCGGTGCGTGGCCGTCAGTCGGTGATCGGCCCCGAGTAGTTCAGGCCGAAGCCGTAGTCGTACGCGTTGCCCGCGGCGTCCGTGTAGGGCGTCATGTCCTTGGCCACGTCCTCGAGCTGTGCCTCGACCGTGTCCATGTCCTTCGGGAACTGCATCGGCAGGCGGCCCTGCGGCTCGTAGAGACCGAGAGCGACCTCGATGAGCGCCTTGTCGCTCGTGCCGAAGCCCACGACGATCGCGTCGGACCGGCTCTCGAACTCGGCCGGGACGACCGGGTTGATGGCCTTGAGCACGGTGACCACCGGGATGTCCTGGCCGCTGGCCTCGATCGCAGCGACGGCACGGTCGAACGCGTCGAGGTCGGACTCGTTCGCGATGCGCGACGTCTTGCCGAAGTACGAACGGTTCTCCCGGCTCCCGTCGGCAAGGATGTCACCTGAGATGGACGTCTGGCGAACGTTCGCGCCGTCGGCGGTGTAGGGGCGGTACTGCAGGGACAGGGGGTACCACTCACCGGTCGTGGCGTCGCGGCCGGCCTTGGTGAAGTTGCTGCCGCTGTCCGGGCTGTCCATCCCGACCAGGACGAGGTCGACCTCGGACAGGTCGGGAGCGGTGTAGCTCGTGACCTTGCCGTCGGCGTCGGTCACGGCCTCGTCGGTCACGACCTCTGCGAAGAACTCCTTCGCGACCTCGACGTCGATCCCCTCGCCCTCGACGTACTCACCAGGACCGAACGCTCCGTCGAAGCCCGTGTTGTAGTTGCGCGGGATGTAGACGGTCTTGTCCTTCCACGCCGCGGCGTCGGAGGCCGAGATCGTCTCGCCGTCGTTCTTCAGCATGACGACCGAGTCGAGCTGGGCCGAGTAGCCGGCCTCGATCTTGTCGTCGGAGGCGAGGACCTTCTTGGACTCGTCGAGGTCCAGGTAGGCGTTCTCGTACAGGCCCGGGTTGAAGAACATCGTGAGGATGCGCGCACCGGACTCGCGGAACCGGGAGTCGGCGTCGATCTCGTTGACGCCCGCCTCGAAGTCCGCCTGCCACAACGCGTGCGCTGCGAGCACGGGTTCGATCGCATTGTTGCCGCCGAACATGTCGTGCCCGGTCTTGAGGATCTCGTAGTGTCGCTGGTCCACCGTCAGGTCGCCCGCGCCCCAGGCGGTGCCGAGCTTCGCGTCGGGGTCGGTCACGGACGTCGTGACGCTCCAGTCGGTGACGACGACACCCTGGTAGTTGTTGTCCTTGCGGAGCAGGTTCATGCGCGCGTCGTCGTAGGCCGTGCCGACGCGCTCGCCGAACAGCGGCTCACCGTTGCCGTCGAGAGCGATCGAGTACGCGGTCATGACCGCGGCCGAGTCGAGCGAACCGAGGAACGCCTTGGTGTGGGCGTCGAAGTTGTCGCCCGGGTACACGCCGTACTTGCCGACGTCCGTGTGCGACTCGCGGCCGCCCTCGCCCGGACCGTCACCGGCCCAGTGCTTGATCATCGAGTTGACCGACTCCGGCCCCCAGCCGTCCTGGCCCGTCGTGCCCTGGTAGCCCTTGACGTAGGACGCCGCGAGCTCGGTGTTCTGGTCGACGTCCTCGCCGAACGTGCCGCCGACACGCAGCCAGCGCGGCTCGGTCGCCAGGTCGATCTGCGGGCTCAGGGCCGTCGTGATGCCCAGTGCGCGGTACTCCGCGGACGACATCTCGGCGAACGCATCCATGTGCTGGGTGTCGAACGTCGCGGCGAGACCCAGGTTGGAGGGCCAGCGCGAGATGTCCGCGCCCTCGGCGTTGTAGCCGCCGCTGCCTGCCGTCGAACGGGGGTCGGAGGCGAAGTTCACGGGGATGTACGGCTCGTCGGCGGTGGCCAGCGACTCGGTGTACGCCTGCATCGCGTTCGCCCACGTGACCGTAGCCTGGACGTCGCTCGGGCCGGCGTGCAGCACGTTGCGCAGGCGGGAGTCCTTCAGGTACTCCTTCTGGGCGTCGGTGAGCCCGTCCGCCTGGGAACGCTCGTGCGAGCTGAACAGCATGAGACCGGCGATCTGCTCGACCGTGAGCTCCTCGCTCAGGGCCGCCGCGCGGTCCTGAGCGGTCTCGCGCCAGTCCTCCCAGGTGTCGAGGGAGCCGTTGGCGTTCATGTCCTTGAACGCCAGCTTCTTGCCGTCGACCTCCTCGGTCAGGAGCTCGATACCGCTGTCCGCGCCGTAGGAGAGGACCGGTCCGTCACCGGGGTTCGTGACGACCACGAACTCGGTCTTGCCGTCCGTGACCTCACGTGTGGTGAAGGCGCTCGAGTCGTTCGTCTCGTTCTCGTCGGGGGTGCCGCTGGTGCATCCCGCAACCGCGATCAGGGCGATCGCCGAGAGCGCCGCCGCTCCCTTTGCCCCTCTGGTCATCTTCTGGCCTCGTCGTGCCGCCGTAGTCTTCATCGACATCCCATTTCGTCGCGCTTGCGGGTGTACACGTGTGTGTCTCCTTCGACTCTTCAAGTGCTGCCGCGCTCTAGATGCCCCCTCGTGGCAACATCGATCGCGTGGACCTGGGCGACGTCCCCGTCGTTCCTGGTCCGTGCGAAGCTGCGGTTCCTCTGGCACACCTCGTGTCCCATCACCGGAGCCCAGCGCACCCATCACAGCGCGCCCGGCGGCACGCTCCGGCCCGTTCTGCACAACCTGTCGATTTCAGCGCACAAACTGTCGACGGCTCCGAGATCGGGCACGGCGAAGAGGCGCGCTGTCAGTGGCGGAGGGCTTGTCACGCGTCGTCGGCGCCCGCCGTTCCACGGCGCGACGCTGTCGGGGAGCAGGGCGACTCTCGGGGAGCGGGGGCGTGCCAGCCGTCAGACGGCGCTGCGGGACGGACGACCGCGCGCCGCGAAGGCGACCGGGGAAGCAACGGACTTCGAGGGAGCCGTGACAACGGTCTCGCGCGCGATCGGGCTGGCCTCGCCGGGCCCGGGCAGATGCGCGCGGGCAACCGAACACCAGCCCCTGGGTGCGTGCTCTGATCCCGGCCCGGAGCACTGGAGGTTCTGTCCAGCGAGTACGGGGCGGGGTGCCGCGGGTGCCGGGGTCTCCTCGCCCGAGGGGAGGTTCGTGTGTGCGCGTAGCCACCACGATGGTGGTGGCTACGCGCACACACGAGCTGGGGACCCTGCTGTGTTCGCCGGGCAGAGGGCTCGGCGCGGGCCGGGGTCATGGCCGGCGAAGGAGCCGTGCGGTGGCCGTGAGCAAGGGAAAAGGGGCGGGGCCGGGCCCAGGTGCTCGTGCGGCTACGGTGCCGGCCAAGGTCGCGAGCGGACTGGTGCCGGGCAGCGGACGTGGCGCGAGCCGGGGTTGCGGGGCGAGCGATGGGGCCCGGTACGAGGGCCATCGCATGCCGGCCGGGGGCGTGGGT
>NZ_MAQA01000041.1 GCF_001692445.1 Oerskovia enterophila
CAGCGGGGGACGGGGCCGAGGGGGCCGACGCCGCCGCACCGCGCCCGGCGGTGGGCGCGGGACGGTGCCCGTCCTCGCGCGTCTTGCCCTTGCGTGCCGTGATCTTGGTGCCGTACAGGTCGCGTCGCAGCACGCCGATCGCGGCGAACACGAACACCCACAGCAGGACCAGGTACCCCAGCCGCAGCAGGGTGAACGTCAGCTCGGTCATGCGGGGTGGATCACCATTCCTCGTTCTCGGGCGCACCCGTCCAGAACATGATGCGGGTCCGCCCGATGGTCAGGCTGTTCCCGTCGAGCAGGGTAGCGGCCGGGACCTGGTGGCCCTCGACGAAGAGTCCGTTCGTGGAACCGAGGTCCGTCGCGATGACCCCGTCCTGCGTCACCCGGATCTCGAGGTGACGGCGTGAGACCCCGGGGTCGTCGACGACGATGTCCGCCTCCGAACCGCGGCCGATCACGGTCACGGGACCGGTCAGCAGGTAGCGCTGGCCGTCGATGTCCACCAGGGGGTGGCGCGCGCTCGGGGCCGACGCCGTCGCCGGCGCGACGTTCCCGCGCACGCTCGCGGAGCGCAGCTGGAAGCGGCCCGTGTCGAGCGAGTCGTTCTGCTCGAAGGACACGCTGACCGGGCCGACGAACGCGTAGTGCTGCGACGCCGCGTGCTCGGTGACATTGGCTGCGAGCTCGTCGGCGAGCGACTCGGCCCCCCAGCCGTCGACCTGCGCGTAGTCGTCCGGTGACAGCTCGATGGTGAACTGGTTGGGCACCACGGTCCGGTCGCGGTCCACGACCGCGGCCCGGTCGTCGACCTCACGACGCAGAGCGCTCGCGAGCTCGACAGGCTTGACCTCGCTGCGTCCGACCTTGAAGGCGTTGTTGACGACGCGTTCGACGCCCTTCTCGAAACGATCCAGGACTCCCATGCCACCTCCTCCCTCATCGACGTTCCCACGACCGGGGTACACGGTCCCCGGGCAGACTACCTAGATCGTAACGACCCGGGGCCTCGACGGGCCGGGAATCTCCCGGAATCGAGGGGGAGATCGCGGGGAGATCGGGTGACTCGGGCGTGAGGCGCTCTGCGGAGCGGCTACTGTTCTCTCTGGTGCACCACCGGGCTCTGGCCCGGTCGGGGCGCAGGTGGAAGAGCGCACGAGGACGGCCGTCCGACCGATGCACGGTTGGGTCCGCTCTCGTGATAATCTTCTGCGGCACGCGCGAGTGGCGGAATGGCAGACGCGCTAGCTTCAGGTGCTAGTGTCCGAAAGGGCGTGGGGGTTCAAGTCCCCCCTCGCGCACGTGATGTACGAAGGCCCCGGATCTCAGATCCGGGGCCTTTCGTCGTTCCCGGGGTCGGCTCGAGGTGTCGCCCGACGGGTCCACCGTGCGCGCTTCCCGCGCAGACGCTGGACGAGCCCCGCGCTGCGCAGGTGCTCCACGACCTGGGGCGGCAGGTCTGCGAGCACGGTCGGTCGCGGCGAGCCCGCCGTGCGCGGCAGCAGGCTCACGGTGCCCGCGTCGCCCGTGACGACGAACGTGGCGCTCGCGGGTCCGGGCCGGTAGACGACGCTCCGGAGGGTGGCGAGCGGCTGCTCGTGCACGAACGATCCGCCGTCGGTGATCGAGAGGTGCTGTGCGGTGATGCTGATCCGGTAGGGGCGAGACCGTGACCCCACGCCCAGCGCCACGGTCACCGACACCATCGCGAGCGGGGCGAGCAGCCACCAGGGCGCGCCGCGCCCGTTGATCGAGGACATGACGTCGTCCAGGTCGATCCCCAGGCCGGCCAGCACGGCGAAGGTCGCCCCGATCACGACGACGCCGAGTGCGAGGAGAAGGGTGACGAGGGTCGCGTGGCGCATCCGGAGTGCGGTCGTCTCGAGGGTCGCGATGCCGTGGACGACGTGCCAGGCGCTCACCTCGAGGTCCTGCCGCTCGGTACGGGCTCGGCCTGGTCTCATCCGGGGAGTCTGCCAAAGCGAGGCTCCGCTCGGCGACCATACCTAGACCTGCTAGGTTAGAACACCTAGCAGCACTAGGCATAGGAGTGTCATGCACATCGACAAGGACCTGGTCGCGGCCTCGGCCACACCGCTCGTCCTCGGCATCCTCGCCGACGGCGAGTCGTACGGCTACGCGATCGTCAAGCGCGTCAACGAGATCTCGGACGGCCGCATGCAGTGGACCGACGGGATGCTCTACCCCCTGCTCCACCGGCTCGAGCGCCTCGGGCACGTCGAGGCGTCGTGGGGAGTGTCCGACGTCGGGCGCAGGAGGAAGCACTACGCGATCACCCCCGCCGGGCGCGAGGCCCTCGCCGAGCGGCAGGCGCAGTGGAGCGTCGTCGCCGACGCGCTCCAGAAGGTGTGGAGCGACGCACGCGACACACAGGCCCCGCGGACCGTCGCCGAAGGGTGGGCCTGATGAGCACGCACCCCGAGCTCGAGGCGCAGATCGACCAGTGGCGCGGCTACGTCCAACGCCGCCAGGCGATCTCCACGGCCGACGTCGACGAGATGGAGGACCACCTGCGCGAGCAGGTCGCCGACCTGACCTCGACCGGCCTCGACGACGACGAGGCGTTCCTCGTCGCGGTCAAGCGCATGGGCAACCTCGACGAGGTCTCGCGCGAGTTCGCCCGCGAGCACTCCGACCGCCTGTGGAAGCAGCTCGTCCTGGTCCCCGACGCGGCCGCGGCCGGTGGCGGCTCACCGCGGTGGCGCGAGCTCGCGGTCGTGCTTGCGCTCGCCGTCGGCGCGGGGCTCGCGGTCAAGGTCGCCGCGGAGACCATCAGCGACGAGACGGTCCTGCTGCGCAACGTCAGCCTGCTCGTCTTCCCCTTCCTCGCCGGGTACTTCGCGTGGAAGCGCCGCCTCACCTGGGGTGTGGGCGCCATGCTCGCGATCCCGTTCGCGGTGCTCGCGGTCGTCCTCAACGTCTACCCCTTCGCGCCCGAGGGGTCGACCCTGCTGCTCGCGGCCCTGCACGCCCCGGTCGTCCTGTGGGCCCTCGTCGGGGTCGCGTACGTCGGCGGGCGCTGGCGCTCCGACAGCGGTCGCATGGACTTCGCCCGGTTCACAGGCGAGCTCGCGATCTACTTCACGCTCCTCGCCCTGGGCGGCGGCGTGCTGCTCGGCCTCACGTTCGGGACGCTGAACCTCGTGGGGATCGACCCCGAGCCGTTCTTCGAGGGCTGGGTCCTGCCGTTCGCCGTCCCGGGCGCGCTCGTCGTCGCCGCCTGGCTCGTCGAGGCCAAGCAGAACGTCGTCGAGAACATCGCCCCCGTCCTCACGCGCGTCTTCACCCCGCTGACCGTCGTCATGCTGCTCGTGCTCTTCGTCGTGCTCGCGACCGCCGGCTCCCTGCTCGACACCGACCGCGGCCTCCTCATCCTCATGGACGCGATCCTGGTCCTCGTCCTGTGCCTGCTGCTCTACTCGGTCTCGGCCCGCGACCCCCTCGGCCCGCCGCACCTGTTCGACGGGCTGCTGCTCGTCCTGGTCGTCGCGGCGCTCGCGGTCGACGCCGTCGCGCTCACCGCGATGCTGACCCGCATCGCCGAGTTCGGGTTCAGCCCCAACAAGGTCGTGGCCCTGGGCCTCAACGTGCTGCTGCTCGTGCACCTCGTGGGCTCGGCCCTCCTGCTGACCGGGTTCCTGCGGGGGCGGCGCCCGTTCGCGGCCCTCGGCCGGTGGCAGACGCAGTTCCTGCCGGTCTACGCGGTGTGGGCAGCGGTCGTCGTCGTGGTCTTCCCGCCCGTGTTCGGGTTCGTCTGACCCGTCGCCGTCGTCGTCGCCGTCGCCGTCGCCTCGGCAGCGGCCCGGCGGCGGCCCGGCGGCGGCCCGCTCCGGCCCGCGTCGTAGTCTCGGAGGATGACCGACGACGCTCTGGTCGACTGGCTCCTCGACGCGGACCCCGCACTGCGGTGGCGGGTCGAGCGCGACCTCGTCCGAGCCCCCGACGAGGTCTGGCAGCAGACACGGTCCCGCGTCGCGATCGAGGGCTTCGGTGCTCGTCTGCTCTCGCTGCAGGACCCGGACGGGCAGTGGGCGGGTGGTGCGTTCTTCCCCGCCGACTTCGACATGGACGGCCCCGAAGCCCGGTCCGGCGCCGGTCAGCCCTGGACCGCGACGACCTGGTCGTTGAACGCGCTGCGGGAGTGGGGGCTCGACCCGGCGGTCCTGCGCGAGCGCCGGACCGCCGAGCTCCTGGCGCAGCACAGCCGCTGGGAGTACGACGACCTGCCCTACTGGGGCGGGGAGGTCGACTGCTGCATCAACGCGTGGACCCTGGCGAACGGCGCGTGGCTCGGTGCCGACGTCGCGCCCCTCCTCGACGCGATGCTCGCGGTGCGCATGGCCGACGGCGGCTGGAACTGCGAGTGGGTCGAGGGCTCGGTCCGGTCCTCGTTCCACTCGACCCTCAACGTCATCAAGGGACTCCTGGCGCACCAGGCCGCGACGGGCGGTACCGACGAGTCGCGCGAGGCACGGCGCTCGGCCGAGGAGTACCTCCTGCGTCGAGGCCTGTTCCGCCGCGAGTCGACGGGAGAGCCCGTCGCGTCCTGGGTGCGGTACTTCACCTACCCGTACCGCGCGTTCTACAGCGTGCTCAACGCGGCCGTCCACTTCCGCGAGGCGTCGCTGCTCGACGGTACGCCCCCGGACCCTCGCATGGCCGAGGCGATCGGGATGATCCGGGCAGCTCGGCAGCCGGACGGGACCTGGCTCCAGTCGCCGCGGCACCCGGGCACGGTGTGGTTCGAGGTCGACGCGCCGGCAGGTGAGGCCTCGAGGTGGCTGACCCTCGACGCGACGCTCGTGCTCGCCTGGTGGGACGGACGCTAGCGCCGCGCTCCGTCGTCGGGCTCGCCGTGCCCGCCGGGCAGCCGAGACGCCCGGCCGCTCGTCCCACGGACGGACTTCCTTCCTCTCCCCCGGTGTGTGACAGTGGGCCGGATGCTCCGGTGCACACCCCCCGATCGCACCGCAGGACCCCTGGAGGAACCATGACCGACGTGCACGTGCCCGTCGCCGCCGACCATGTCGTGACCGTCGACGACGAGGGGACCCGCACCGGGACCTTCGCGCGCAGCGCCGTCCACACCACCGAGACGCCGCTGCACCTCGCGTTCTCCTGCTACGTGGTCGACGACGCCGGTCGCCTCCTGGTGTCCCGCCGGGCGCTGTCCAAGCGCACGTGGCCCGGGGTGTGGACCAACTCGTTCTGCGGGCACCCGCGCTGGACCGAGACGACCGAGCAGTCGATCGTGCGCCACGCCGCGCACGAGCTGGGCCTCGAGATCACGGGGCTCGAGGTCGCCGTGCCCGGCTTCCGCTACCGGGCCGTGGACGCGTCGGGCGTCGTCGAGAACGAGATCTGCCCCGTGTACGTCGCGCGCGCCGCGAGCGACCTCACGGCCAACCCGGACGAGGTCGCCGAGCTCGCGTGGGCCGAGCCCGGCACGCTGGGGCGCGCGGTCGACGCCACGCCGTGGGCGTTCAGCCCGTGGATGGTCCTGCAGGTCGCGGCGCTGCGCGACGCGGCGAGCGGGCCCGACGGCGCCGTCTCACCCCTGCTGGCAGAGGTCGCCTCGGCCCTGGGCTGAGCGGCCGAGCGGCCGAGCGGCCGGGCGCGTCGGGCGCCCGGCCCGCCCGGCAGTCCGACGCGCCGTGCGAGGGAGCTCAGTGCGCCCCGGCCCGGACCTGCAGGCTCGTGGAGCGCAGGCGCTCGGGCAGGTGCAGGTGGTCGGCGTCCGCGACGCTCACGCGCAACCGCCGGGCGGGCAGCGCGTGCGGCAGGACGAGGTCGGCTCCCGGCTGGCCCGAGAGCCGCAGCGCGGCGGCGAGCTCGTGCACCAGGACCTCCTGGCGGTGGGCGTCGCGCACCGAGAACACCCACAGGTCCTGCCGGTCGGGCTGCGGCTGCCAGGTCCCGGTCCGCGTGAAGGTGCGCGAGACCTCGGCCGTGGGCCCGACGAACGTGACCGAGCGCAGCGACCACAGCGCCGTGCGGTTGGTCGCGGACGCCCCCTGGTCGGCCTTGAGCAACGAGACGGGTCGCTGGGTCCCGACGATCGCGGCCACGCTCGGCGCCACGACGTCCGCATAGGGCACGGCGTACGGGCTCAGGAACGGACCGAACGATCCGACCACGAGCCCTCGCTCGAGCACGAGGAGCTTCTCGCTCGCGACGAACCGCAGGATCACGGCCAGGACGAGCCCCATGCCCACCGCGAAGATCGCGACCTGCAGGACGCTCCCGTTGAACGCCATGACGGCGACGACGAGGGCGAAGACCCCGGCCACGATCCCGATCGCGCGTGCCGACAGGGTGCACGACTCGACGTGGCGCAGCTCGCCGAGGGTGGCACGGTGCCGTTCGGCGACGTCGCGGACCTTGCGGGTCGCGCGGTGGCTCGACGGCGAGAGGTGGGGCATCGGCGGGGCTCTCCGAGGGCTCGTGCGGGGCGGGGTCGTGCTGCGGTCCCGCAGCCGCGCCGATGCTATCCGAGAGGGAGGATTCCCTACCGGGCGTGCCGTTTCGACTGTGCCCGCGCCAGCGGGTGACAATCGACGCATGTCAGCAGCCGGATCCCTTCCCGTCCCCGACCCCGCAGCGTCGTTCGAGGCGCACGTCGAGTGGGCGCGGGCGACGCCGGTCGAGGGGTTCGACCTGACGCCGATCGACGACCGCTGCGTCGAGGACCCGTTGCCCTGGGACTACCTGGTGCTCGCGCGCGAGCTCGTCGGGAGCGGCCGGGGACCGGTCCTGGACCTGGGCACGGGCGGCGGGGAGGCGTTCTCGTCGCTCGCGCCCCTGCCCGAGGGGTCGGCCGCGACGGAGGGCTGGCCCCCGAACGTCCCCGTGGCCCGACGGCGCCTCGAACCCCTGGGCGTGGACGTCCGGCAGGTGGGGAGCAGCAAGGGCGAGGGCCTCATGCTCCCGTTCCTCGACGGCCGGTTCGCGGTCGTCCTGGACCGGCACGAGGAGTTCGAGGCCACGGAGGTGCTGCGCGTCCTCGAACCCGGGGGCGTGTTCATCACGCAGCAGGTCGACAGCCGCGACGGGATCCGGGTCAACACCGCGCTCGGTGCGGACCTGCCGTGGGACCCGGACGACGTGACGATCGAGGGCGTGACGGCCGAGCTGGCCGAGGCCGGGTTCGTGATCGACGTGGCGCGCGAGCACGTGGGGACGCGGCACTTCCACGACCTGAGCTCGCTGCTCTGGTACCTCAAGGTCATCGCGTGGCAGGTCCCGGAGATCGCGAGCCTGTCCCCCGAGGCGGTCGCGAGGTTCGAGGCGCCGCTGAGGGCGCTGCACATGCACTTCGCGGCGGGCAACGAGTTCGTCGACGAGGCTCCCCGCTTCCTCGTGGTGGCGCGCAAGCCGTTCTGAGCCGGGGGCGACGGCGCGCCGCGCCGGCGGTGGAGGTGCGCGGCGCCCGCGGTGACGGACGCGCTCGACCCGGGCTCCGCCGTCGGGCTCGCTGGGCATGAAGAGGCCCGCGGGCTGGTGGATCTCTCCACCCGTCGCGCTGGACGAGGGCGCGACACCCGCGGGCTCCGGTGGTTGCTCGGTTCTCGCTGGTCGTGGGTGACCTGACGGTCACCGGTCGGCCGCGGGTTCCTCGCAAGGTCCGTCGCTCGATGGCACGACTAGCGTGCAACCACCTCATGTGTCCGAAGATTCTTCACTTCGTGGACCACCTCCTTTCCCATGTGCCGACGACGCTACGCCTGGCCCACGACGGCTGCCAAGGGTATTTCTCCCACGGCTCAGCGGGCCGTGGCGTCGGGCTCGGGAGCCGGCGCCGCGGACGTGCCTGGCCTCGGTCCACCCTGGTCGACGCCCTCGCGCCGGGAGGCCGCGACGACCCGCAACGAGCACAGCAGACCCAGGAGCAGGAAGCCCCCCGCGACGTACAGCGAGATGCGGGTGCCGTCGCTGAAACCGTCGGACAGCGCGTCGACGACCTCGGGCGTCTTCTCGCCGAACTGGCTCGTGGTGCCCTCGGCGCGCAGCTGCGGGATGGTCCCGCCCGCGGACTGCTGGGTCGCGTCCGCGACCTGCGTCGCGACCGCGGGCGGGACGCCGTCGACCTTCTCGAGCGCGGGCGGGACCGCGGTCGAGAGGCCGATCGCGAGCGCGGCACCGATGAACGCGGTGCCCAGCGCCGAGCCGAGCTGGCGTGCCGTGGACTGCGTCGCGGACGCCTGGCCGGACTCCTCCTCGGGGACGTCGACGAGCGTCGTGCCCGTGAGCTGCGCGGACGCGAGCCCCAGGCCGAGGCCGTAGATCACGAGCAGGGCCGCGATGAGCCACGACGACACGGTCGGCGTCACGACGAGCGCGACCGCGAGCACCCCGACGACCTCGAGCACGAGGCCCAGGACGATCGTGCGCGGCGACCCGATCGCGGCCGCGAGGTGCCGCGCCATGGCCCCCGAGACGAACGCCCCGGCAGCCATGGTCGCGAGGACCACGCCCGCGCCCAGGCTCGTCAGTCCCAGGATGTTCACGAGGTAGAGCGGCAGCACGAAGATCAGGCCGAACTCGCCGATCGCGACGAGCATCGCGGTGAGGTTGCCCCAGCGGAACGTCGCGACGCGGAAGAGCGTGAGGTCGAGCAGGGCCGAGCGCGCGATCCGCGCGCGGTGCCGCTCCCAGAACGCGAACAGGACGAGGAAGAGCACGCCGATCGCCCCGATCACGGGCACGGGCGAGACGGGGGCGTCGGTCCCCCAGACCGCCCCGAAGAGCTTGAGCTCCGCCTTGGGCGTCCACCAGCCGAGGGACTGCCCCTCGATCAGCGCGAACACGACCGCACCGAACCCTAGCGCGCTCGTCAGCAGGCCGACGACGTCGAGCCCCGGCACCGTGATGTGCGCACGTGTCTCGGGAACCACGAGGATCGCCCCGATGATGACCGCGATCCCGATCGGGATGTTGACGAGGAAGATCCACGGCCACGTGAACGACGTCGTGAGCCAACCACCGAGGAGCGGCCCGACCGCGGCCATGCCCGAGATCACCGCACCCCAGATGCCGAACGCGACCGCCCGGTCCTTGCCGCGGAACGTCGCGTTGACGGTCGACAGGGTCGCGGGGAGGACGAACGCGCCGCCGACCCCCTGGATCAGGCGCGCGACGATGAGGGTCCCGGCGTCGTCGGCCTGGGAGGCCAGGATGCTGCCGCCGAGGAAGACCACGACACCCACGAGGAGCAGGTTGCGTCGCCCGAGCCGGTCGCCCAGGCGGCCCGCGGTCAGCAGCAGCGCCGCGAACACGACCGAGTAGGACGCGTTGACCCACTGCGCGTCGTTGAGGTCGAGGTGCAGGTCCTCGATGATCGTCGGGAGCGCGACGCCCACGATCGTCCCGTCGAGCACGATCATCGACAGCGCGGTCGCCAGGACGAACAGCCCCGCCCAGCGGTGGTCGCGCTTCGCCGCCGTGGTCGACGACCCTCCCGGTGCGGCGGGCGCCGTGCCCGACTCGTCCGACTGCGCGCTCATGGACGCTCCTTCGAGTAGGGGGCGATGCGGTGCCCCTGGGGGGTGGGGTCAGGCCGGGAGGAGGTGGTCCCACTCCTCGGGGTAGTCGTCGAGCCACGACGCGAGGGACTGGGCGGGCCGCCCGGCGAAGCGCTCGACGACGTCGCTCACCACCGCCAGGTCGCCCGCGGCGATCGCGGTGTAGGACGAGACCCAGCCGTCGACCGCGAACGGCGGCGCGGCGTAGACGGCCCGGGACGCGTACGCCTCCTCGACGGTCTCCGGGTGGTACGTGATGCTCCGGCCCGTGACCTGGGACAGCAGCGCGGCGACCTCGGTGAGCGTCAGCGCCTCGGGACCTGTGAGGTCGTAGGCCTTGCCGTCGTGCTGCGCGGGGCGCTCGTCGAGGAGGATTGCGGTCGCGACGTCGGCGATGTCGTCGTGCGAGACCGAGGACAGGCGCCCGTCGCCCCCGGGGCCGCGGATCACACCGTCGTCCCCGACCATGTGGACCAGACCCTGGTGGTAGAGGTTGTCGCGCAGGAACGTGTGCTTGAGGCCCGTGCCCTTGATGTACTCCTCGGTGTACCAGTGGTCGCGCGCGAACGTGAACGTGGCCTCCGGGGCCGCGCCGAGGAACGACACGTAGACGATGCGCTCGACCCCGGCAGCCACGGCCGCGTCGACGGCGGCCCGGTGCTCCTCGACCCGGTTCGGGGCCTCGCGGGCCGAGACCAGGAAGACCGAGCTCGCGCCCTGGAAGGCACGGACCATGTTCGGGGTGTCGGTGTAGCCGGCCGCGACGGCGACCTCGGACTCGGGCAGCGGCTCGCCGTCGAGCAGGCGGGGTGCGCGCGTCGTGTCGCGCACGACGAGGCGCTGCCGCGCGCCCTCGGCGGCCAGCCGCAGCGCGAGCTTGGAGCCCAGCCGTCCGCTCGCCCCGGTCACGGCGACGAGCCCCGAGTCGGTCCTGATGGTCATGCGTCCACGGTAGGCCGGGCGGAGGGGAACCGCCTGGGGGCGGTCAGTGTCCGCCCGGTCGCGGCCTGCGGGAACGGCTGCTCCGGCACACTGGAGGCGTGACGACACCGACCCCCGACGACGCCCCTCGTACCGCGACCCCCGACCCCTCCCGCCGGCCCTACCGCGTGATGACGGTCTGCACGGGCAACATCTGTCGCTCCCCCATGGCCGAGATCGTGCTGCGCGACCGCTTCGAGGCTGCGGGCCTCGGCGGGAGGGTCGTGGTGGACTCGACGGGCATCAGCTCGGAGGAGCACGGCAACCCCGTGGACCGTCGCGCCCGGCGCGTCCTGGCCGAGCACGGGTACGACACGGGCGAGGGCCACCACGCCCGGCAGGTCCGCCCGAGCGACGTGGTCTCGCGCGACCTCGTGCTCCCCATGACCTCGCAGCACGCCCGCGCGCTGCGGCGCCTGCACGGCGACGGGAACGTGCGCATGTACCGGTCGTTCGACCCGGCGGCGCCCGTCGTCGCACCCGAGCGGGTCGAGCGCGACGAGCACCTGCTCGACATCGACGACCCCTGGTACGGGGGCATGCAGGACTTCGAGGACTGCCTGGCGCAGGTCGAGGCCGCGGCCGACGGGATCGTCGAGCACGTGCGTCAGGAGCTGGCCAGGCGTCAGGCCTGAGCGCGCGCGCCCGACCTGCCGAACCACCCGCGCACGGCGTCGCGCACCGCCCCGGCGGTGCGCCCGACCCACCCGGGCGCCCGGCCGTCCGGCGTCGGGTCCTCCTCGGGCGCGGGGGGACGCTCGGGCACGTAGCCCCGCACCCACGTCGCGATGTCGTCGTACGCCACGGCCCGCACCGGCGGGGCCGAGAGGACGACGTCGTGCAGCGCCCCGTCGATCCGCACGAGCGTGACCTGGCTGCCCAGGTCGGTCGAGCGGCGCGCGATCCCGACGACGTCGAGCGCGGTGTCGCTGCGCATCATCTCGGGCGACCACGTGGGCAGCAGGGTGCTGCGCGCCGAGAGCAGCACGAGCACGGGGACCGTGATCCCGAGGCCGCGCTCGACCGTCCCCTGCCCGCGCAGGATCGCGGTCAGCCAGGCCGGGTGCGTCGGGAACCCGCGCACGGGGCGCCACGCGAGGTCGTAGTCCCACTCGCCGTCGAGCGTGCGGGACACCGAGCGCGTGTAGAAGCCGAGGTCGACCTGGGGCAGCGGCGCTCGCGGGTCGAGGCGCGCCTGGAGCTCGAGCGCGGGCGCGAGGACCTTGCGCCCGATCCCCCGGGCCTGGAACTCGAGCCACGGGCTGTTGAGCACGAGCGCGGCGACGCGGTCCTGGTGGCGCGCGGTCCACAGGCTCATGGTCAGGCCTCCCGTCGAGTGCGCCATGAGGACCAGGCTGCGCTCGTGCTTGGGGCGGTCCGCGGTCAGGATGCCGTGGCCCATGGTGGTGAGCGCGGCCTCGATGTCCTCGTCGTACGTCGCGAGGTCGGTCACGAACCCGGGGGTCTGCCCCGGGCGGAGGCTGCGCCCGTACTTGCGCAGGTCGAGCGCGAAGAAGCGTGCGCCGCGCGCCTCCCAGAAGTCCGCGAGCTCGGTCTGGAAGAAGTAGTCGGACCACCCGTGCACGTACAGGACGTCGATCCCGCGGTCGGCGACCAGCGGGTCGCGGGACTCCCGGGCGTCGGCCGCGGAGCCGCCGCCCGCCCGACGGCGTCGCACGAGCGTCGCGACCACCTCGCCCTCGTCGTCGGGCGTGAGGGGCAGGGTCAGCTGCTCGAACCCGTCGAGCACGTCCGGCTGCCACCTCGGGGTCTCGGCGGGTCGGGCGGTGGGTTCGGGCATGTCCCGAGGGTAGGAGCCGGGGTGCGGGGGCGCGCGGTGGGAGGGGTGAGTCAGGTCCCGTCGTCGTCCCGCCGTGCCCGACGGCGCCACCACCGTCGGGTCCCCGTCGCGCCCTGGGTGCGGCTCGCGCGGGGCGAGCGGTCCGCAGCGGTGCGGGACGCCGTCGGGCCGGGTGCGCCGCCGGGCGCGCGACGCTCGCGCCACAGAGCCACCTCCTCCTCGACGTCGCGCAGGGGCGTGACCACCGGAGGGCCGCCCAGGAGCTGGCGCCGTGCGTCGACGACGCGGGCGTTGAACTCCTCGACGACCTCGCGCACCGAGTCCTCGGAGAACTGGCGGTCGAGCTGGTCGCGCAGCCGGGCGTCGTCGGCCCGGAGCTGGGCCGGGGGCAGGACGCCCGTGATCTGCTCGCGCTCGACGAGGCTCTTGAGCCACCAGTCGGGGTCGTGGTGGGAACCCAGCCCGGGGATGGGCTTGCCCGCGAGCGGCAGGTCGTCGAACTCGCCGCGGGCCATGGCCTGGCGCACGAGCTCGTCGACCCACTGGCCGCGGTTCTCGAGCGGCAGCCGGGGCCCCGCGGTCCGCGGGGGCTCCGTCGCCTCGTCCTCGGCACCGTCCTCCTGGGGGTCCTCCGCCGCCTCGCGCGCCGCCTCGCGGTCGACGCGGTACTGCGCGGCCCGGCGCACCGGGTCGTCCTCGCTCATGGGTGCCTCCCTGCGGCCGTCTCGCGAGCGTGCTGGTCCCATCCTTCCTGGTCCTCCCGCTCGCGGAGAAGAGGCTCGACCACGGAGACTGGCACCCGACGAGACCGGCACGGGGGCGCCCCGTGCGATCGAGGTTGTACGCTGGGCCGCCGCGCTCGGACAGGCGGTGTGCTCGTGCCCGGTGATGAAGCCGCCGGGACAGGCCCGGCAGCGTGCTGCCGTGAACGGCCCGCATCTGCGGGAGGTGGAGCTGCAATGACACAGAGCACTGACGAAGGACTGCTCGGACCGGCCGAGGCGATCGACCTCGAGAACTGCGCCCGGGAACCCATCCACATCCCGGGCCGGATCCAACCGCGCGGGGTCCTGCTGGTGGTCCGCGAGGGTGACGGCCGGGTGGTGCAGTGCTCCACGAACGTGCGCGACGTCCTGGGGCTCGCGCCGCAGGACGTGATCGGTGCCGGGCTGACCGAGGTCCTCGGCCCCCAGGACGCCACCAGGCTGCTCGACCATGCCGCGCGGCACCAGGACCTGGCCCCCCACAACCCGGTCGAGATCCGCACGGGGCACGGGCGCACGGTCGAGACCGACGCGATCCTGCACCGCCCGCCGCTCCCGGACGGCGCCGAGCCCGTCGTCGTGATCGAGCTCGAGCAGGCCGTCGTGCGGCCGCTGAGCTTCCCCAACACGTACCAGGCCGTGCGCACGGCGCTCGCGGACCTCGACCGGGCGTCGACGCTCGACGCGCTGTTCACGACGGCGGCCGAGCACGTGCGCCGCCTGACGGGCTTCGACCGCGTGATGATCTACCGGTTCGACGCCGACCACAACGGCGAGGTCGTCGCCGAGGCCAAGCGAGAGGACCTCAACTCGTTCTACGGGCTGCACTACCCCGCGACGGACATCCCCCGCCAGGCCCGGGCGCTGTACGAGAAGAACTGGATCCGGCTGATCGACGACGTGGACTACGTCCCGAGCGACGTCGTCCCCACGGCCCTCCCGACGACGGGCGAACCGCTCGACCTCACGTACTCGACCCTGCGCAGCGTCTCCCCCATCCATCTCGAGTACCTGCGGAACATGGGCGTGGGAGCCTCGATGTCGATCTCGCTGCTGCGCGACGGGAGGCTGTGGGGCCTCATCGCGTGCCACCACTACTCCGGCCCGCACCATCCGTCCTACGCCGTGCGGGCCGCGGCGGAGTTCCTGGGGTCGGCGCTCTCGGTGCTGCTCGTGGCACAGAGCGAGGAGGACCGGCTCGTCGCGTCGCGGGCCTCGTCGAGGCTGCTCGCCGGGCTCGTCGCCGACAGCCGCGACGAGGACACCTCGCTCGTCGAGGCCATGACGGCCGACGGGCGTCTCCTCGACCTCGTGGACGCCGACGGCGTCGTCGTGCTCGCCGAGGGGCGTTCGGCGTCGCTCGGACGGGTACCCGAGGAGGAGGGCGTCGCGCTGCTCGTCGGGTGGCTCACGGGCCGGCTCGCCGAGACCGCCGACGAGGTGGTGGCGGTCGACTCGCTGCGCGTCGCGGCCCCCGAGATCGCCGACCTGCTGCCCGACGTCGCGGGCGTCCTGGGCGTGCTCCTGAGCGACGGGCAGGCCGTGGTCTGGCTCCGGGACGAGGTGCTGCGCAGCGTCGACTGGGGCGGCGACCCCCACAACAAGGCCATCGCGCTGAGCGAGGGCGACACGGTCCGGCTCAGCCCCCGCAGGTCGTTCGACCGGTGGCGCGAGGTCGTCAGCGGCCACAGCGAACCGTGGGCCGAGGACGCGGTCGAGAGCGCGGGCGCCCTGCGCAGCCACCTGGTCGAGGCGCTCTACCTCCGTGGACGACGGGACGTGCGGGCCGCGGAGGCGCTCCAGCGCAGCCTGCTCCCCGCGACGCTGCCCGACGTGCCGGGCTGGGACGTGACCGCGCGCTACGAGCCGGCCGGCGGCGGGTTCGTCGGCGGGGACTGGTACGACGCGTTGCTGCTGCCCTCGGGGGCGCTCGCGCTCGTCGTCGGCGACGTCACGGGCCACGGGCTCCAGGCCGCCGCCTCGATGGGGCAGATCCGCAACACGCTGCGCGCAGCGCTCGTGCGCGCAGGGACCGCGCAAGGGGCCGTCGAGCAGCTCGCCGAGACGGTGCAGTGGACCATGCCCGGGCAGATCGCGACGCTCGTGGTCGCGGTCGTGGACCTCGAGACCGGCACGGTCGAGTACGTCACGGCCGGGCACCCGCCGCCCTTCTTCCTGGTCCCGGGCGAGGGCGTCGTCTGGGGGCGGCTGCTGGGCAGCCCGCCGCTCGGGCTGCCCAGCCAGGGCGTCGTCGCCGGGACCACCACGATCGGACCCGGAGGTGCGCTCGTGCTCTACAGCGACGGGCTCTTCGAACGTCGCGACGAGTCCCTCAAGGCCGGGCTGCGGCGGCTCGCGGGGACGTTCGCCGAGCACGTGGGCGACGTCGACGCGGTGCTGCGCTCGACCCGGGACCCCGAGTCCGAGGACGACGCGACCCTGCTGGTGCTCCGCCGTCGGGCCCGGGACGCGCGCGGCTGACGCACTCCTCGCGCGCCGGCTGCGCCTAGCGTGCCGGCTGCGCCGGCCGTGCCCCCGAGGGCACGCGCGCTCCGCCGGTCAGGGCGCCGCCGCTGCCGGCACGGCCGGCGACGCGGCGTCCCGTGCTGCGCCGAGGCGCGCCCAGACGTGCTTGCCCTCGGCGACGAACCAGCCCACGTCGAGCGCGAGCCGCTGCGCCAGGACGAGCCCGAACCCGCCGTCGCCCGGGAGTCGCGGGGCGGCCACCACGGGGGCTCGGCTCGTGTCCTGGTCGATCACGTCGACGATGTACTCCTCGCCGTCGGTGAGGAGCTGGACGGTCGTCGGCGGACGTCCGTGCCGCAGCGCGTTCGTGGCGAGCTCGCTCGCGACCAGGACGATCTTCTCCGAGACCTCGGCCATCGCACCGTCGGGGGCCAGCGGACGCCCTGTCAGCTCCTGGTGCAGCGACGTGCGCAGGATCGAGAGCTCGTCGAGCGAGTCGAGCTGCCAGACGCGGACCACGTGGAAGGTCTCGGGCGGACGGGACGAGGGGATCGTGATGTCCATGGGCGTTCCTCCGTGGGTTCACAGCGTGCGTGCGTTCGTGCGGGGTGTGCGGGTGCGACGCCGTGGCCGGGGGTGGTGGCCCGTGGCGTCGGGACGGTCAGTCGACGAGAGTGAACTGCGAGATGACGCCGCTGATCTCCAGCAGGTCCCGGATGCGATCCGGTACCCCGACCAGGACGGGAGGTTCGCCACCTCCGAGCACCGAGAGGTACAGCAGGCGCAGACCCCCCGAGTCCATGAAGGTGACCTCGGTCAGGTCGATCGTGACGGGACCCTCCGCGCGCTGGACCGAGCGGGCGAGGTCGCCCTCGGAGCGGTCCTGGACCGCGGCGTCGACCTCTCCCCACATGGTCCACCGAGGACCGGAGTCGTCGATACGGACACCGCCTTGCATCGTCTGATCGGGCACTGATCGCCTCTCGCTCGTCTCGTGCGGCCGTGTCACCCGCCGCGCGACGGACGGGGACCCGTGCCAGGTTACGGAACTCCGGGCCGAGGTTCCTCCCGGGACACGTCTCGTCACGGGACCTGCACACCGCGGGAGGCGTCGTCAGGCGCGTGATCCCGGGCATGATGGCCTCATGAAGGTCTCGCGCAGGTCGCACGTCCCACCGTTCGCCGTCATGGAGGTGCTCGCCGCGGCCAACGCGCGCCGCGACGCGGGCGAGTCCGTCCTCAACCTGTGCGCCGGGGAGCCCGCGACGGGGGCCTCGGACGTGGTGCGACGCCGCGCGATCGACCTCCTCGAGTCGGGGGACCTGGGCTACACCGAGGCCATGGGCGTGCCCGCGCTGCGCCAGGCCATCGCCGACCACTACGAACGGACGTACGGCGTGGTCGTCGACCCGGCGCAGGTCGCGGTGACGACCGGGTCGTCGGGCGGGTTCATGCTCGCGTTCCTCGCGGCGTTCGACGCCGGGGACCGCGTCGCGCTCGCCCGGCCGGGGTACCCCGCCTACCGGAACATCCTCGCGGCCCTCGGGTGCGAGGTCGTCGAGCTCGACTGCGGCCCCGAGACCCGCTACCAGCCCACGGTCTCCCAGCTCATGGAGGCCTACTACGAGGGCGGGCTCGACGGGCTCGTGATCGCGAGCCCGGCCAACCCGACGGGGACCATGATCCCGCCGGCCGAGCTGGCGGCGCTCTCGGCGTGGTGCACCGACCACGACGTCCGTCTCGTCAGCGACGAGATCTACCACGGCATCGTCTACGCCGACCCGGCCTCGCCGGCCGGGGAGACCGCGACCGCGGCGCAGTACCTCGACGACGGTGCGGTCGTCGTCAACTCCTTCTCGAAGTACTGGGCCATGACGGGCTGGCGGCTCGGGTGGCTGCTGCTGCCCGAGGACCTCGTGGGCGCGGTCGACGCGCTCGCGGGCAACATCGCGCTGAGCCCGCCCGCGCTCGCCCAGCACGCGGGTGTCGCGGCGTTCTCGCCCGAGGGGTACGCGGCCGCGGCGGAGAACGTCGCCCGGTACGCGGACTCGCGTGCGCTCGTTCTGGACCGGCTCGACGACCTGGGGTGGGACCCGGTCGCCCCGGCCGACGGTGCGTTCTACGTGTACGCGAACGTCGCGGCGTCGGGGCTCGACTCGGTCACGTGGTGCGAGCGGCTGCTCGCCGACACGGGGGTCGCGCTCACGCCCGGCACGGACTTCGACGGCGTGCGCGGGGGCGAGTGGGTGCGGCTGTCGTTCGCGGCCGCGCCCGAGGTCGTGGCCGAGGCGGTCGACCGGATCGTGGCGTGGCGCGCGGCGGGGTACCGGCGGGTGTGACTCCCGTGCGCCGCAGAGCGGTCTGAGCCGTCACCGTCGAGCTGTCAGAGGTGGCCCGGGGTATGGACCGGCCACGTTCTGACAACCAGGCCGTGGCAGGGACCGAGCGACCCTCAGGCCGCCAGGTCGACCGCGCGCACCTGGGTCGCGGGCACCTCGAGAGGCACGACGACGGCCTGGGCCTCGCGACGCCGTCGGGCCTTGACGAGCACCACGATGGCCTGGCCGCCGATCACGATCCACACCACGTTCGCGACCGCAGACGGCCACACGCCGTTGACCGCGGCGACCAGGCACATGAGCCCGGCACCGACGAAGTTCGTGAGCTGGAACCTCAGCGAGTCCCCCGACCAGCGGCCACGCGTGACCATCGCGTACGCGGTGACCGCGGCGATCGCACCGACCCATCCGAGCGGGGTCACGACCATGTCGACGAGGGAGGGGGAAGCGGACATGGCGGTCTCCGGGCAGGGGTCACGAAGGGATCGGGGAGGGGGGACCTGGTGGGAGCTGCGACGCTGCAGCGACCAGGGGGATCGTGGGCGCCAGCCCCTTTTGAGGAGGACCGGCCGGCGCCACGTCACAAGTGTGACCCCGAAAATGATTCAGCACAATTGAAGAACTCTGACGTGGCCGTTTAGTATCTCTACATGGCCACGGACCCACGAAGACTTGGTTTCCTGCTTGCCGTGCACCGGGCCGGAGGGGTTCTGGCAGCGGCCGACCTGCTGCACGTGACGCCTTCTGCCGTGTCTCAGCAAATAGCGCGTCTGGAGGCCGAGGAAGGCATCCAGGTCCTCGACCGCGGGCCCCGCGGCGTGACCCTCACGCCCGCGGGTCGCATCCTCGCGGACGCGGCCGAGCGCATCGAGGCAGAGATGGTCGAGGCCCGCAAGGCCATCGTCGCCATGAGCGAGGAGATGACGGGCACGGTGACGGTCGGCTCGTTCCAGACGGCCATCCGGGCGGTCGTCGGCCCGACCTTCGCGTCGCTCGAGTCGCGCTACCCGGGCGTCGAGCTCGACGTCCAGGAGGTCGAGCCCGCCGACGCGCTCCGGCTGCTGCGCACGGGCGACCTGGACGTGGTCCTGCTCGAACGTGACGAGGACGCCGATTCCCCCGCGCCGCGCGGCATGCGCGAGGTCCCGCTGCTGGACGAGCCGTGGCGCGTCGTGGTGCCCGCGACGTTCCCCACGCCCGCGCGCCTCGACGACGTGCGCGACGCCGTCTGGCTGGGCCCCGAGCCCACGACGGCCGCGGCCCGCGCCCTGCGGCGCCTGTCGCGCACGCTCGGCACGACGCTGCGCACGCGCCACTCGTACTACGACTTCGACGTGGCCCTCGCGCTCGTCGCGGCCGGGCAGGGCGTCGCGATGCTCCCGGCGCTCGCGGTGCAGGGAGAGATGCCCGACGGCGTCACGGTCGTCCCGCTGCCGGGGCTGGGTTCGCGGCGGCTCGTCGCGCGCCACCGGGCGACCCGGCACGAGCCGCGCCCTGTCGTGAACGCGGTCATCGACGAGATGGTCGCGTGCGCCTCGGCGATCGAGCTGGGCTGAGGCACGGCGCTACCGCAGCGCACATCGCCTCACCGCACCTCACCGCACTGCGACGGCGAGCTCTCCGTCGTCGAGGACCGTCAGCTCGTCGAGCAGGCGCGTGAGGGTGCTGACCGA
This sequence comes from Oerskovia enterophila, assembly GCF_001692445.1. GTDB lineage: Bacteria > Actinomycetota > Actinomycetes > Actinomycetales > Cellulomonadaceae > Oerskovia > Oerskovia enterophila. The sequence goes on from NZ_MAQA01000041.1 coordinate 19,567, forward strand.
CCGGTCCCACCTGCTCGACCGCGGGTCGACGGGGGTGTCCGCCCCGGCCGGGACGGCGTCGGGCTCGGCGAGGTGCCGCGGGACGTAGGTGCTGGTCGACTGCTGGGCCTGCGTACTGCTGTCCATACCGGGTGATTCCCCCTCGGGGCGCTCGCGACGATCCCCGCCGCACGCGCACGACGAGGTGAGCACCTCATCCTTCCCGGCGGACCTGTGCGGCCGAGGAGGCGCGCCCCGCGACCGTGCGCGGGTCAGTGGGGAGAGTCGTGGAGATCGTGTGGGAAACGGTCGGCGCGCGCGGCCGGGCTCCGTCTCCTACCGTTTTGCTGTGCGCCTCTCGCGAAGCACGACCGCCCTCCTCGCTGCGGCCCTGGCCGTGCTGCTCGGCCTGCCCTTCGTCCTGCTCGCCGCTGCCCCGGCGGGAGCGGCGACCACGGCCGGCTGGGCCGCCTGGGACCCGCTCACGGGCAGCGGGGGGAGCTTCGCGACGACGATGCGCCTGCCCGCCGGAGGGTTCCCCGCGGCGGCCGTCTCGAGCGACTCGCGGGCCGGCCAGGTGGGCATCCAGTCGGGCGTGAGCTCGTGGCTCAGCGCGACGACGCCCGTGGGGGCGAAGTACGGGTCGAGCCAGGGGCAGCCGTACCTGAACCTCCGGCCGCGTGCCGACTCGCCGACGGCGCCCTCGACCACGACCTACACGTTCGAGCGCCCGACGCCTGCGAGCGGGTGGACGTTCGTGCTGGGCGACATCGACGCCGACCAGGTCACGATCACCGCCCGCGGGTCGGGTGGCCGGCTGCTCACTGGCTCGGAGCTGGGCTACCGGAGCAGCTTCAACTACTGCGCCGTGACGCCGAGCCCGTCGTGCACGGGGACCGACGTGCCCACCTGGGACCCCGCCACGGGGGTGCTCGTCGGGAACGCGACGGCCACCGACACCTCCGGCGCGTCGGCCTGGTTCGAGCCGACCGTGCCCGTCACGTCGCTGACGTTCGTCTTCCAGCAGCGGTCCGGCTTCCCGGTCTACCAGACCTGGTTCGCGTCGCTGGCTCGCGACGTGTCGGGGACGGTCACCCTGGAGGGCATCGGCCCGCTCGCCGGTGCCACGCTCACGCTCCTCTCCCCCGACGGCGCCCGGCTCGCGACGACGACCTCGGGCGTCGACGGGACCTACTCGTTCCTCGGGTTCACCGCGGCCGACGGCTACACGGTCGAGGTGGCCCCGCCGCCGGACCCGGACGGGCCGGGGCTGGTCGTCGAGGGGCCCTTCCGGCTCCCCGCGGACCTCGCGGACGCGGACGCGACGGACGTGGACTTCCTCGTGCGAGAGATCGTCCCTGTCCCCGTGAGCGGCACGGTCCGGACCGACACGGGCGAGCCGGTACCCGGCGCGACCGTCACGATCGACGTCCCCGGCGGTCCGCCGCTCACGACCACGACGGACTCCCAGGGGGCCTACCTGATCGACCGGGTGCCCGCCGGGCCGCACACGATCACGCTCACGCCGCCCCCGGGGTTCCCGGAGACTCCTCCACCCCTCACGATCGACGTCCCCACGGGCTCGGAGGTGCCGATCACGGACCAGGACTTCGTCGTTCCCACCTTCCCGTCCCTCACCGGGACCGTGACAGCGGGCGGCACCGGGGTTCCGGGGACGGTCGTGACCTTCACGGGTCCGGGCGGCGCGACGGGCAGCGCCGTCACGGGCACGGACGGCACCTACCGGTTCGAGCAGCTCCCTGCGGGCCCCTACACGGTCACGGTCGCTCCCCCGGCGGGGTTCACGGTCGACGGGACGGGGTCTCGTGCCGTGACCGTCGGGTCCGACGACGTGACCGGTGTCGACTTCGCGCTCGCGCGCCCCGGTGCGATCGGCGGCACGGTCACCGACGACCAGGGGGCGCCCGTCCCCGGTGCCGAGGTGCTCGTGAGCGGCCCCGACGGGGACGTCCCGCTGACGACCGACGACGCCGGGACCTACTTCGTCGACGGCCTGCCGCCGGGGGACTACACGATCGCGCTGACCGTGCCCGAGGGCTACACGGCCGGCGGGCCGGTCGAGAGCGCCGTGACGCTCACGAGCGCGGGCGAGTCCCGGCTCGACCAGGACTTCGCGGTGACCCCGGTCGACGAGCCCGTCGACCCGCCCGTCACACCGCCCGTCGAACCGGGCGGCACGCCCGGCGGGGGCACCGTGCCCGACGACGGACCCTCCACCCCGCGTCCGGCGCCCCGGCACCTCGCGGCCACGGGCCTCGACGCGGGCGCCCTGCTCGCGGTCGGGCTCGCCCTGACGGCCACGGGGGTCCTGGTGGCGGCGGGCGGACGGAAGCTGCGCCGTCGGGCGTGAGGGCTGCGACCTCCCGGTGCCGCCCTGCGCACAAAACGCCTGCGACGTAGCCTGCTCGGATGGACGTTGCAGTGCTCGGCGCGACCGGGGACGTCGGCCGGCAGGTGTGCACGCAGCTCGTCGAGCGGCGCATCCTGCCCGCGACCTCCCGCCTCCAGCTCGTCGGACGCCCCGACGGGGCGTCCGGGCGCGCGGTCCACGGCCTGCGGGCGGACCTCGTGGACGCCTACGACGAGCACGCGCCCCTGATCGACGTGGCCCACTCCCCCGACGACGTCGTGGCCGACGTGGTCGTCGTCGCGGCGGGAGCCACGTCCCCCGCACGGGCGGGAGCCTCGCTCGACCGGACCCGCCTCGCGCTCGGCAACCGCGAGGTCTTCGCTGGGTACGCCGACGCGATCGCCCGGCACGGCTCGGGGCACGAGGTCGTGATCGTCGTGTCGAACCCCGTCGAGGTGGGCGTCGCGGTCATGGCCCGGACCCTCGGCGCGCACCGCGTGGTCGGGATGGGGGCGTGGCTCGACACGCTGCGCTTCCGGCGCGAGATCGCCGCCGAGCTGGGTGTGCGGAGGCACCGCGTGGGCGGGTTCGTCGCAGGGCAGCACGGCGAGGACGCCGTCCCGCTGTGGTCGACCGTCCGCATCAGCGGGCAGGACCCGACCGAGCGCGAACGCACCCTGCGCCACCTGCGTCGGGGCCGGACGCTCGACGGCTTCCCGCGCGAGGTCGCCGCGGCCCAGGCCGAGCTCGTCGAGGTCGCGGCCGTGGACGTCGGGGCGGCCTACCGGCTCGTCGACACCTGGCCCGCGGACCTGCGGCTGGTCGCCCGCCCGTGGATGACGCACCAGAGCGGTGCCAAGACCGCGACCGCGACGGCTGCCGCGACGGCGGACCTGGTCGAGGTCGTGCTCGACGGGCGCGAGACCGTCGTCGCGGGCCAGGTCGCCCTCGACGGCGAGGTGTCGCTCGCGGGCGAACCCGTGCGGGGCGTCCTGGGGGTACCGCTCGTGCTGGGCCCCGAGGGCTGGACGCGCGTCCTCCTGGACCCCCTGCCCGACGACGAGTCGCGCCGCCTGCAGGGAGCGGCGGCAGCCGTGGTGGCGTCCTTGCGGTCGGCGGGGGTCGAGGGCGGTTCTCGAGGTGGGGAGCCCGGGGAGGCCGGGGAGCCCGGGGAGGCCGGGCGCGCTGGTTGCGCGGGCGGCGCCGCGGACCCTGAGGGTGCCGGGAACACGGAGGACGCTGCGGGCGTCGGAGGTGCTCGGGACGACACCGGCGCCCGGGACGGCTCCCCCGCGACCGAGCCCTCGTGGGCCGCCCAGGTCCGTGGACTGCACCGGCCAGGGACGCTCACGGCTCTCGCCGGCGTGTTCTCGACGCGTGGCGTGAGCTTCGACTCGCTCACGACGGGAGCTGTCGACGGCGACGGTGACGCCGGGACCATCCAGGTGACCTTCCGGGCGACCCCGCGGCGGGCGAGGGCGCTCGAGCGCGCGGTGACCCGGCTCGCGACGGTGCGCTCCGTCGTCGTGCAGGAGACCACCGACCGACCGGCCTCGCCGCACGCCCACGCCGACCGCTAGGCTGGGACCCGTACGACCACAACCACATACTGCTGCTCGAACCACTGCGGGAGAGCCCGGCCACCTCAGGGTGAGGTCGGCGCCGAAGGAGCAACTCCTCCCCGAGAAACTCTCAGGCCGACGTACCGCGGTGGCGAGGCAACTCTGGAAAGCGGTGACTCCACCTCCCCTCTCGGGTGGGAGAGTCCCCTACCGACGGTGCAAGCCGGCGCGCCCCGGGTCCGCGAGGACCATGGCGGACCGGCAAAACTCTCAGGTCGACGCTGCGCGTCCGATGACAGAGCGGGGAGGAACGGGTGGGCTCCCGAGCCCGCCGCCGTCTTCCTCGCCGACCCCCGGAGACCTCCGTGACCCAGCAGTCCAGCGACGCGTTCGACCGCGCGCACTTCCCGTTCCGCCACATCGGCCCCCGACCGGTCGCTGCTGACTCGGCCGACGTCCCCACGGGCGAGGTCGCGGTGATGCTCGCAGAGCTGGGCTACGACTCGCTCGACGCGCTGGTCGACGCGGCGGTCCCGGACTCGATCCGCACCGACCGCCCGCTCGACCTGCCGGCCGCGCGCACCGAGTCCGAGGTCCTCGCGGACCTGCGGGCCATCGCGGCGAAGAACGTCGTCAAGACGCAGATGATCGGCCTCGGCTACTACGGGACCATCACTCCTCCGGTGATCCGCCGCAACGTGCTCGAGTCCCCCGCCTGGTACACGGCCTACACGCCGTACCAGCCCGAGATCTCGCAGGGTCGCCTCGAAGCGCTCCTCAACTTCCAGACCGTGGTCCTGGACCTCACGGGCCTCGAGGTCGCGAACGCGTCCTTGCTCGACGAGGCCACCGCGGTCGCCGAGGCCGTCGCGCTCATGTGGCGCGCGGCCAAGGGCGGGGCCGGCGTCGTGGCGCTCGACGCCGAGCTGTTCCCCCAGACCGTCGCGGTGACGCGCGCTCGGGCCGAGTCGGTCGGCCTGCCCGTGGTCGTCGTGGACCTGTCCCAGGGGCTCGCGGCAGGCCTCGCGGAGGCAGGTGCCGGGGACGAGAAGCTCATCGGCGTGGTGCTCCAGCAGAGCGGGGCCTCGGGCGTGGTCCGGGACCTGCGGCCGCTCGTCGCCGAGACCAAGGCCCGGGGTGGTCTGGTGACGATCGCCGCCGACCTGCTCGCCCTCACGCTGCTCGTCTCGCCCGGCGAGCTCGGCGCCGACGTCGCGGTGGGCTCGGCCCAGCGCTTCGGCGTCCCGCTCTTCTACGGCGGCCCGCACGCGGCGTTCATGGCGGTCCGCAAGGGCCTCGAGCGCTCGCTCCCGGGCCGCCTGGTCGGCGTCTCGGTCGACGCCGACGGCGACCAGGCCTACCGGCTCGCGCTCCAGACCCGTGAGCAGCACATCCGCCGCGAGAAGGCCACGAGCAACATCTGCACCGCGCAGGCTCTGCTCGCGATCGTCGCGTCGATGTACGCCGTGTACCACGGGCCCGCGGGGCTCCGGGAGATCGCGGAGCGCGTCCACTCGCGCGCCGTGGCGCTCGCCAACGGCCTGCGCGCCGCGGACGTCGAGGTCCGGCACGACGTCTTCTTCGACACGGTCTCGGCCGTGGTCCCGGGCCGCGCGGCGGCTCTCGTCGCCGCTGCCGCCGACGCCGGCATCAATGTGTACAACCCGGACGCAGATCATGTACAGATCGCGTGCGACGAGACGACGACGCCCGACGACGTCCTCGCGCTGGTCGAGGTGTTCGCCACGGGTCAGGACCTCGAGTTCGAGGGCGGCGGCAGCGTGCTGCCGGCCGACGTGCTGCGCACGACCGACTACCTGACGCACCCGGTCTTCCACCGGCACCGCTCCGAGACCGCGATGCTGCGCTACCTGCGCTCGCTCTCGGACAAGGACCTCGCGCTCGACCGGACCATGATCCCGCTCGGCTCGTGCACCATGAAGCTCAACGCGACCGCGGAGATGGAGGCCATCTCGTGGCCCGAGTTCGCGGACATGCACCCGTTCGTCCCGGCCGAGCAGGCCCTCGGGTACGCCGAGCTGATCGACGGGCTCCAGGCGCAGCTCGCGGAGATCACGGGCTACGCCGGCGTCTCGGTCCAGCCCAACGCCGGGTCGCAGGGCGAGTTCGCCGGCCTGCTCGCGATCCGCGACTACCACCGCTCGCGTGGCGAGGACGGGCGCGACGTGTGCCTCATCCCCGCGTCGGCGCACGGCACCAACGCGGCCTCGGCGGCCCTCGCGGGCATGCGGGTCGTGGTCGTGGCGACGTCCGAGAAGGGCGAGGTCCAGCTCGACGACCTGCGCGCCAAGCTCGAGCAGCACGGCCCCCAGGTCGCGGCGATCATGATCACCTACCCCTCGACGCACGGCGTCTACGAGGAGCACGTGCGCGAGGTCTGCGACCTCGTACATTCTGCCGGTGGACAGGTGTACATCGACGGGGCGAACCTCAACGCGCTCGTCGGGCTCGCCCGCCCGGGCGAGTTCGGCGGCGACGTCTCGCACCTGAACCTGCACAAGACCTTCTGCATCCCGCACGGTGGAGGCGGCCCCGGCGTCGGGCCCGTCGCGGTGGCCGAGCACCTGGTGCCGTTCCTGCCGGGGGACCCGCTCACGGGCGAGGGGGCCTCGCCCGTCTCGGCCGCTCCGTTCGGCTCGGCGGGCATCCTGCCGATCTCCTACGCGTACGTCGCCCTCATGGGCCCCGACGGGCTCGAGGCCGCGACCAAGACGGCCGTGCTCGCCGCGAACTACCTGGCCAGCCGCCTGACCGAGCACTTCCCCGTGCTCTACACGGGCGAGACGGGCCTGGTCGCGCACGAGTGCATCCTCGACCTGCGCGGCATCACGGCGCAGACCGGAGTCACGGCAGAGGACGTGGCCAAGCGCCTCATGGACTACGGCTTCCACGCCCCGACGCTGTCGTTCCCCGTCGCGGGCACGCTCATGGTCGAGCCGACCGAGAGCGAGGACCTCGCCGAGCTCGACCGGTTCGTCGACGCGATGGTCGCGATCAAGGCCGAGATCGACCAGGTCGCCGCGGGCGCCTGGGGCATCGAGGAGTCCCCGCTGCGCGGGGCGCCCCACACCGCCGCCGCGGTCGTCTCGGACGCGTGGGACAAGCCGTACTCGCGCGAGGTCGCCGCCTACCCGCTGGCCTCGCTGCGCACCGGCAAGTACTGGCCCCCCGTGCGCCGCATCGACGGTGCCCGGGGTGACCGCAACCTCGTGTGCTCCTGCCCTCCGATCGAGTCGTACTCCTGAGGCCGACCGGACCGAGGCGACCCCAGGGTCGCGGCGGTCCGGACGACCCCGGGCCCACCCCGCCCTGCCCCGCCCTGTCGGAGCGAGCGTGACGCAGAGGTCACGCAGGCTCCGGCTCCCCCGAGAGGATCACCATGACGGAGTCCGAGCAGCACACCCCGGTCGCTGACCGCCTCAGCCCGCTCCACGACGAGCACGTCGCCCTGGGCGCCTCGCTCACGAGCTTCGGCGGCTGGCAGATGCCGCTGCGCTACACGAGCGACCTGGCCGAGCACCGCGCGGTGCGCGAGGCCGCCGGGCTGTTCGACCTCTCCCACATGGGGGAGATCGAGGTCAGCGGGCCGCAGGCCGCTGCAGCCCTGGACCGGGCGCTCGTCGGCAACCTCTCGGCCGTGGCCGTGGGCCGTGCGCGCTACACCATGATCTGCGCCGAGGACGGCTCGGTCCTGGACGACCTGGTCGTCTACCGCCTGGCCGAGGAGACGTTCCTCGTCGTGGCCAACGCCGGGAACGCGCCGTTGGTGACCCAGGAGCTGGTCCGTCGCTGCGCTGGCCTCGAGGCGACCGTCACCGACCAGGCCGCAGAGACCGCGCTCATCGCGGTACAGGGCCCGCGCGCCGAGGAGATCGTGACCTCGCTCGTGGCGGCCGAGGACGTACAGGTGGTCAAGGGCCTGAAGTACTACGCGTCGCTCACCGCCCAGGTCGCCGGGATCGACGCGCTCGTGGCACGCACCGGCTACACGGGGGAGGACGGCTTCGAGCTGTTCGTCCCGGCCGAGCGCGCGCGTGAGCTGTGGCGGGCCGTGCTCGCGGCGGGGGAGCCCCTGGGGCTGGTCCCGGCAGGGCTCTCGGCCCGCGACTCGCTGCGGCTCGAGGCAGGCATGCCCCTCTACGGCCACGAGCTCGACACCACGACCACGCCTTACGAGGCGGGGCTCGGGCGCGTCGTCAAGCTCGACAAGGTCGACGCCGAGGGCAACCCGCTCGAGTTCGTCGGCCGCGCCGCGCTCGCGTCGCGCAAGGGCGCACAGCCGGCGCGCGTGCTCGTGGGCCTGCGCGGGCTCGGCAAGCGCCCCGCCCGCGCGGGGTACGCCGTCGTGATCCCGGGCAAGGACCCCGACGTGCAGATCGGGTTCGTGACCTCCGGGGCCCCCTCGCCCACGCTCGGGTACCCGATCGCGATGGCCTACGTGACCCCCGAGTTCAGTGCCGAGGGCACCGAGCTCGCGGTCGACGTCCGTGGGCGCGAGGAGCCGGTGGTGATCGTGCCCATGCCGTTCTACCGTCGTCCCCAGGCGTCCTGACCGGATCCCGCGCAGCGCACCGACCTCGTTCGACGGGCCCCCGGGCCCGCCTCTTCCGCACCCGCACCAGCACCAGCACACCAGGAGCTCCCATGGCCGACTTCCCCGGCAACCTGCAGTACACCGCCGAGCACGAGTGGCTCGACGCCTCGACCCCGGCCGTCATCGGCATCACGAGCACCGCGGCCGAGGCCCTCGGCGACATCGTCTACCTCGAGCTCCCCGAGGTCGGGGCGACCGTCACGGCCGGTTCGGTGATCGGCGAGGTCGAGTCGACCAAGTCGGTCTCCGAGCTCTACTCCCCGGTCACCGGCACCGTGGCCGAGGTCAACCAGGCAGCGATCGACGACCCGTCGCTCGTCAACGCGGAGCCCTTCGCGGGGGGCTGGCTCATCAAGGTCGACGTGACCGAGACGGGCCCCGTGCTCACCGCCGAGGAGTACAGCGCGCTCGTCGGCGGCTGACTCGCCGCCGTCGGACGACGCGGCCACCACCGGGCGAGACCCCGCCCGTGCCGCGTGCCCGCATCCTCGGACGCGCCCCGGAGGGCCGGTCTGCGACCTCGTCGCGGGACCGGCCCTTCGTGCTGTCCAGGGTCCGCTCGGCTTGTGGCGTGGCCCTGGTCGGCACACACTGTGAGACGGGTCACATTTCTTGTCGCAACGCAGGAAGGGTGATCTAGGGCACATCGGAGATATCACCTGCTACGGGCAGTCCCGGAAAGATATCGCGCTGACCTGCGGGAATGCACCTTAGCGAGAGCGAGAAGAGGTCGCTCAGCGAGGCGTCCGAGATTGAGGGTGAAAAACCGCGTCATGAATCACCGGCTGGGCCATCTCTCCCAGTAGCAGCAAGGCACCGGATCGATCCATGACGCGATGGAGAGACCGGTCAGCATCTGGAGGAAGCATGAGCATCATCGAACTGGCCCGGACCGAGTCGCCGGCAACCCAGCTCCCCGCCACGCTCACCCGTCGTGAGCACGTGGTGCTGTCGAACCTCTCCGAGGACATCACCCTGGAGCAGATCGCCACCAAGCTGTTCGTCACGCGCAACACCGTCAAGTCGCAGGTGCGCAGCCTCTACCGCAAGCTCGGCGTCTCGACCCGTGCAGAAGCGGTCGAGTGGGCCAAGGCTGCCGGGATCCGCTGAGCCTCGACGAGGATCAGCATCGAAGCCCGCCGACACGTGTCGGCGGGGCAGCGGGGTCCAGCAGGGTCGTGAGGCGCGTCGTCGCGCCGTGTGACCAGCCGGACACGTGCCGGGTCACGTGCCGTCACACCGGGCGTGAAACACTCCGCGTATGACTCTCCGCCGACTCGTGGTCGCTGCGGCCGTCGTCGACGACCTCGCCACGCCCCGCCTCCTGCTCGCCGCACGCCGTTCGCGGCCTGTGGAGCTGGCCGGGCGCTGGGAGTTCCCCGGCGGCAAGGTGGACCCGGGGGAGACGCCCGTCGACGGGCTGCACCGTGAGCTCCGTGAGGAGCTGGGCGTGCAGGTCGAGCTCGGTGCAGAGCTCCTCGGTCCCGACGACGGTGGCTGGAACATCACGGACCGCCACGTCATGCGCCTGTGGCTCGCGCGCATCGTCGACGGAGAGCCCGAGCCCCTGGTCGAGCACGACGCCCTGCGCTGGCTTCCCGCGGGCGAGTGGGGGAGCGTCGACTGGCTGGACGGGGACGTCCGGATCGTCGAGGCCCTCAGCGACTGGGTGGAGCAGGAAGCCGTCTGACCCAGGTCTCGACCTGTTGCCGGCTCCGCAGCCGCACGAGCGCGACGGGCGGGTCCTGCTGGGCCACGACCGTCGGGAGGTCGCGCAACGACCGGCGCGTCGACCATGCCCACCGGACGATGTGGTCACGGTCCGTGAAGATCGTCCAGAGCGGCGGTTCGACGTTCCCGTTCCACAGCACCTCCTGGTGCACGGCCCGGCGCACCGTGCGTGCCACGACCTGACGCAGGGTGGTCGCGGTGGGCAGGTCGAGCCACACGACGAGCTCGGCCTCGTCCAGCAGGAGCGGGCGCACGGCGCGGTACTGCCACTCCGTGACGAACGCCTCCTGCCCGACGACGGCACGCACGTCCTCGACGAACGTCGCCCGGGGTGTCCAGGCGGGGCCGTGGAAGAGCGCGTCGATCTCGGTGCACGGCAGGTCGAGGCGCGCGGCGAGCCGTCGTGCGAGCGTCGTCTTGCCCGAGCCGGACACGCCGGCCACGAGGATGCGGCGAGGGACGTGCCCGAGGTGCGCGACGACGTCGTCCAGGGGTCCGAGGGTCGTGTGCACCCCGGGACACTACCGGACGTCGCGTGCGGTTCAGCCGTCGGCGGGCTCCCGGGCGGGGGAGTCCTCGGCCGGCGCCTCGTCGGCCGGGACGCTCTGCTCGCCCAGGTGCTTGGGGGTCCATCCCGTGCTGACGGCCCCGATCATCTGCGGGGGAGTGTGCTTGCGGGCCCAGGCCTTGAACACGAGGTACATGACGATCACCAGGACGTAGCGCAGCATGGCGAGCAGCGACTGGACCGTGGGCTCGCCGCACCCGAGCGTGGCCGAGGTGTCGTTGAGCGAGTGGACCACCATGACCAGCAGGATCCCGCCGAGCGCGGCGGGCGTCCCCTTGCGGCCGTACAGGTGCCAGGCCCGCCACGCGATGGCGACCGCGATGCCCGTGAAGAGCCAGTGGAACGGCGAGACCCCGAAGATCCGAGCGACCTGTGCCGCGATGACCGACGCGGTGGTCGCGGCAGGAGTCTCTCCTCCGCAGAAGGCCGGCCCGGACGCCGCAGCGGTCTGGTAGGCGTAGAGCGTGGTCTCGGCGATCGCGAACCCGAACCCGGAGGCCAGGCCGATCGCGACGCCCGCCCGCGGGTTGCGATAGGTGCCGAGGAGGAACAGGGCGATCGGGACGAGGAGCTTGGAGGTCTCCTCGGTCAGGCCGACCAGAGCCGTCGCGAGCGAGATCCCACCGATCGAGCCGGTGAGGTCGTTGAGGTTCAGGCCGACGAGGAACGTCGCCCCGGCCGAGGCGACCGCGACCGCCACGATCTGCCCGAGCCCGATCACCTCGGGCAGCGCGAGCTGTCGGGCCACGAACCCGTAGAAGGCCCAGCAGACCAGGGCCATGGCCAGGAAGCTCGTGACGGCGATGACGTGCACGTTCTCGGTGGACCGGTAGAGCGTGGTTCCCGCGAGGAGCACGACGCCCGCGCCGACGAGCGGCCAGACCCACTGTCCCCAGAAGCGGCCGCGGAAGTGGTGGCCGCGGTTCGCCGCCTCGGTGCCCGCGGTGACGCGGGCCGTCCAGGCCTGGCCGTCCCAGAAGCGACGGCGCGCGGCCTTCGAGGCCGGGTCGGGGTACCACCGGGCCGGGGGAGCGTCGGGGCGCCGCGGAGCCAGCCGCCAGGCAGCGTAGAAGCCTGCGGCGAGCAGGACCGCGCCGAGAACGTTGAGAAGAAGCACCATCATGGCTTCAGCCAATCACTGGGAATCGTCGAGAAGAGCTGGTGGGGCGCGACACGCCGTCGACCGGTGGCCGAGACGGTTCGCGCGTCCCCATGAACCGAGTCTCTCCCGGACGAGCGCGTCGGACGTCGGTCGCACTGACGATCCCTGGGGAGGCACGTACTGCGTCCGCAGCAGCCGCCCCGACCTGCGTCGATGCGCCGTGCGGATCAGGTCCGCAGTTATCGTCGGACGGTGGAACCCGACCGCGCGCGACCGACCGGCACGCGCCGTGCGCGGCTCGCCCGCCCGGCCGCGCGCTGGGGCGGCCTACCCGTGACGGCGCGCGACGCCGTCGGGGCGCTGGTCCTGCTCCTGGTGCTCGCGGTGCCCCAGGTCGTCGCCCCCGAGAGGTACGCGAGCACCGTGGCCTCGGCCGTCGCGCTCGTGGTCGCGTGCACGGGGCTCGTGTGGCGTCGGGCGCACCCGTCGGTCGCGGTCGGCGTGGCCCTGGCCGCGATGGTCGGATCGGCGGCGATCGACGCCGACTCGTCGCTCGCGTTCGCCCCCGGGCTCGTCGCGACCTACTCGGTCGCCGCGTACGCAGGGCGGCGCGAGGCGGCCTGCGCGACGCTGGCCATGATCGTGGCCTACCCGGCCGTGCTCGTCCTCGTGGGCGGCAAGGACCCGTTCGGGTCCTACGTCGTGCTCGTCGTGGCCCTGATCGTCCTCGCGGCAGCGCTGGGCGCGGCGGTCGGCGCGCAGCGCGCCGTCGTCGCGGCGGCGCGCGACCGTGCCGTGCGCGCCGAGGAGTCCCGGGAGGCCGAGGCCGCTCGGCGGGTCACCCAGGAACGGCTGCGCATCGCCCGCGAGCTGCACGACGTCGTCGCGCACCACGCGGCCGTCATCAGCGTGCAGGCGGGTGCGGCCGAGGCGCTCTTCGACAAGCGTCCCGACCTGGCCCGGGAGGCGATCGGGCACGCGCGCGACGCGGGGGAGCGGGTCCTGTCCGAGATGTCGTCGCTCCTGCACCTCCTGCGCGACGCCGACGAACCAGGTGCCTCCGCCTCCGCGCCCGGGCTGGCCGACCTTCCGGGCCTCCTCGACGAGGCGCGGTCCACGGGCCTCGAGGTCGTCGAGCGGACCGTCGGTGTCCCGCGCAGTCTGTCACCGGTGCTGGACCTCACGGTCTTCCGGGTGGTCCAGGAGGCGTTGACCAACGCGCACCGGTACGGCACCGGGCGGGCGGAGCTGAGCGTGGTGCACGGTGCGGACTCGGTCGTCGTCGAGGTGGTCAACCCCCTGCCGTCGCGGACGGCGGTCGGCTCCGAGGGCGCGGCCGGCCAGAAGCGTGCGGCCGGCGCGTCCGGCCCTGTCGCCGCGCACGGGAGCGGGTTGGGGCTCGTGGGGCTCCGCGAGCGGGTCGCCGCGGTCGGCGGCACGGTCGAGACGGGCTCGCGCGAGGGTTCCTGGATCGTCCGGGTCTCGCTGCCCGTGCCTGCGGCGACCGCAGACCGACCCGCTCGGGCAGGCGCCACCGATGCCGTGCGACCCGCCACCCAGGAGGCCCCGTGACCGTCCGTGTGCTCGTCGTCGACGACCAGGAGCTCATCCGGGCGGGCTTCGCCGCGCTGCTCGGGGTGAGCGAGGGGATCGAGGTCGTGGGGGAGGCGGCCGACGGGGCCCGGGCGGTCGAGCTGGCGCGAGACCTGCGACCCGACGTCGTCGTGATGGACCTCCGGATGCCGGGGACGGACGGGATCTCCGCGACCGCGCAGATCGTCGGCGACCCCGGGCTCGCTGGCGTGCACGTGCTCGTCCTGACGACGTTCGAGGACGACGAGCACGTGATCGGTGCGCTGCGTGCCGGGGCTGCCGGGTTCCTGGGCAAGGGCGTGCGCCCGCAGGTCCTCGTGGACGCGGTGCGCACCGTCGCGGCGGGTGACTCGCTCCTGTCCCCGCAGGCCACCCGGAGCCTGATCGCGCGGGCGGTCACGACCGAGCCGCGTCCCAGCGTCGACGGTGAGGCGTTCCGGTCGCTCACCGACCGTGAGCGCGAGGTCGTCCTGCTGGTCGCGGAGGGGATGAGCAACGACGACATCTCGGTGAGGCTGCACGTCACGCCGCTCACGGCCAAGACGCACGTGAACCGTGCGATGTCGAAGCTCGGGGCCCGTGACCGGGCCCAGCTCGTGGTCCTCGCGTACCGGTCCGGGCTCGTCACGGGCGAGGCCTGAGAGCGAACGGACCTTCTCGGCGTGCAGGCCGGGGGGAACTGTGCACTACTACTGAGCGGTAGGTTTCAACTTTTGATTGACAGGCGATAGAAGTCGGCCTAGATTCCTACCAGGTGGTCGAGGAAGACCGCCGTAGTAGCAGGTAGATACATCGCATTCCAGGATCTTCCGGATCGCTCGAGCAGTGTGAGCGCTCATCCTGCCGGGCGACCGGTGACCAGTCGGTGCCACCTGTCAGCGATGACGGAGAACACCACCACTCGACGGCGAGGGGAGGACGACGACGGTGGCGAGGGCGGGAGTGCCCGGGGAGCCACCTCCACGAGACACAAAAAGACCGGACCACCCGTGATCCCGCTGTCTCAGCAGCGAGCGGTGGCCCGGTCCGGCGATGAACCCCCATGAGGAGCTGCATCACTGTGAAGTCTATTCCTGCACGAAGGACCGCGAGATCCAGGGTGGTCGCCGCGTCTCTCGCGGGCGTCCTGGCCCTGACGGGGCTCGCGGCCGCAACAGGCCCGGCGACGGCACACGACGGCGTCGACCACGGCGCAGAGCCCGGCGCGGAGGCCGCGCTCGACTGGTCCAACTACGAGAAGATCCTGCTGACCAAGGACGTCGGCGAGCCCATCGACCTGGCGATCCTGCCTGACGGCAAGATCCTGCACACCGCCCGCAACGGCGACGTCCGGCTCACCGACCCCGAGACCGGCATCACCTCCGTCACCAACAAGATCCCCGTGTACGCGAACTCGGAGGACGGTCTCCAGGGCATCGGGATCGACCCGAGCTTCGCGGAGAACGGCTGGGTCTACCTCTCCTACGCACCGCTCAGCGGGACCCCGACCGGCTCGGCTCCCAACACCCTCCCGGCAGGCGCCGACGAGAGCTACTGGGACCAGTGGAAGGGCGTCAACCGGCTCTCCCGGTTCAAGTGGACGGGCACGGGTCTCGACCTGGCCTCCGAGCAGA
The DNA here is from genome assembly GCF_001692445.1 of Oerskovia enterophila. Taxonomy (GTDB): domain Bacteria; phylum Actinomycetota; class Actinomycetes; order Actinomycetales; family Cellulomonadaceae; genus Oerskovia; species Oerskovia enterophila. Next base: position 34,701 of record NZ_MAQA01000041.1, read on the forward strand.
AGATCATCGACATCGAGGTCCAGCGCGGTCAGTGCTGCCACGTCGGCGCGGACATGGACTGGGACGCCGACGGCAACCTCTACCTGTCGAGCGGTGACAACACCCCCGCGAGCGCGCCCGGGGCCAACGGCTTCGCGCCCAACAACGACGCTCCGGGGATGAACCCCGGCCTGGACTCGCGTCGCGGTGCGGGCAACACAAACGACCTGCGCGGCAAGATCCTCCGGATCAAGGTCCAGGACGACGGCACGTACACGATCCCCGAGGGCAACCTCTTCCCGGTCGGTACCGAGAAGACCCGCCCCGAGATCTTCGTGATGGGCGTCCGCAACCCCTTCCGCATCGACGTGGACCCCGAGACGAACAGCCTCTCGTGGGGCGACTACGGTCCCGACGCGGCCAACGCCGACCCGAACCGTGGCCCCATGGGCTATGTCGAGTGGAACACCGTGAGCCTCGACGACCCGCACAACGCGGGTTGGCCCTACGTGCACGGCCCCAACGCGCCCTACAACGAGTGGAACTTCGCGACGAGCACCCCCGGGGCGTTCTTCGACCCGGCCGCGCTCAAGAACAACTCGCGCTGGAACACGGGCCTCGTCGACCTGCCCCCGGCCCGCGCCGCGACGCTCTACTACGGTGACCGCCCCGGCGACCAGCCGTGGGACGAGCTCGTGAACTTCGGCACCGGCAGCGGCCAGGCCCCCATGGGAGCCCCCGTCTACCACTACGACGCCGAGAACCCCTCGACGTCCAAGCTCCCCGAGTACTGGGACAACAAGGCGTTCTTCGGCGAGTTCTCGCAGGACTACCTCGCGGCCTTCACGGTCGACTGGGAGACCTACGAGGTCACGCACATCGAGGACTTCACGCCCAACGCCCAGCTCGCCAAGAACGCGCAGCCGCTCAACGACAACATGATCGACATGGAGTTCGGGCCCGACGGCTCGCTCTACGTGCTCGACTACGGCGACGGCTTCTTCCGCGCCAACCCGGACGCCGGCCTCTACAAGGTGTCCTACGCCGAGGGCAACAAGGCGCCCCAGGCCCGCTTCACCGCGACCCCCACCTCGTCGTCCGAGGCCCCGCTCACCGCGGCCTTCGACGCGAGCACCTCGAGCGACCCCGACGGCGACGCCCTCACCTACCAGTGGGACTTCGACGGCAACGGCACGTTCGACGCCACGGGGATCACCGCGAGCCACACCTACACGACCCTCGGTCAGTACAACGCCCGCCTGCGCGTCACCGACGCCAAGGGCAAGTTCACGCTGACCTCCAAGGTCATCTCGGTCGGCAACCAGGCCCCCGTGGTCACGGTCGACTACCCCGGTGACGGCTCGTTCTTCAGCTGGGGCCAGGCAGTTCCCTTCAAGGTCTCCACGCAGGACGCCGAGGACGGCACCGCGACGGCCTGCAACCGCGTCGCATGGACCTACGGTCTGGGCCACGACGAGCACGCCCACCCCGAGGTCTCGGGCACGGGCTGCACGGGCGCCTGGAAGACGTCGCCCGACTCGCCGCAGCACGGTGAGGGCGCGCACATCTACGGCGCCGTCGTCGTCTCCTACACCGACAACGGCCACAACGGCCTGCCCGCCGCTCCCGGTGAGGCGACCGTCCAGCTGAACCCGTTCGTCCAGCAGGCCGAGCACGCCAAGAGCAAGGGCGTCGTGGCGTACGAGGACGAGACGGCGGGTGCCGGTCAGGCGATCCGCGGCCTCGGCAACGGCGACCACCTGTCCTACAGCCCGGTGAACTTCGCCGGGATCACGGGTGTCAAGGTCGTCGCCAACGGTGGCGGACAGCTCCAGCTCCGCTGGGGTGCGGCCGACGCCGCGCCGTTCGCCACGGCCCAGATCCCCGCAGGCGCAGGCTGGAAGGAGGTCACGGTGCCGTTCACGAACGCCCCGCAGGGTTCGGGCACGCTGTTCGTGACCTCGGCCAACGAGCTGGCCGTCGACTCGTTCGACTTCCAGGGCGTGGGCGTCGGTGACGTCAAGGCGCCGACGATCAAGCACACGCTCGACCCGGCAGCGCCCACGGGCGTCGGCGGCGTCTACAACAAGGCCGTGCGCATGAACCTCGACGTCAAGGACGACGGCGCTCTCGCGAGCGTCCAGTACTCGACCAACAACGGCCAGTCCTGGACGAACGTGGCCGCGGCCAGCGGCGCGTACAGCGTCAACTTCACGACCAACGGCGTGCGGAACCTGCAGTACCGCGCGACCGACACGGGCGGCAACGTCTCCACGGTCGGGTCGGTCTCCTTCACGATCGACCTCGCGGCGCCGAACGAGCCCACGGTCTCGTCGGTCACCAAGGTCGCCGTGCCGGCAGCCCGCGTCTCGTACGGGGCACCGGGCGAGGCCACGGTCACCGTCACGGGCGAGGGTGGCACGCCGACCGGCGACGTCGTCCTCACCTCGGGCGACACCGAGGTCGGTCGCGGGACCCTCGTCGACGGCGTGGCCACGGTCGCGCTCGACCCGTCGCTCGCCGTCGGGACGCACACCCTCAAGGCGAGCTACCAGGCCGACCAGGTCTTCAAGAAGTCCTCGTCGACCGTGCGCCTCACGGTCGCCGCGGCGTCCTCGACCGTCTCGGGCTCGGTCTCGCCCAACCCGGTCAAGCCGTCGATCGCCGCCAAGGCGACCATCTCGGTCGAGAGCTCGACCGGTGTCGTCGCCACGGGCGACGTCACGGTCACGGTCAAGCGCAACAACGCCACGGTCGCTACCCGCACCGGGACGCTCGACGCCGAGGGCAACGTCGTCGTGACGCTCCCGAAGCTCCCCGAGGTCGGCACCTACAAGGTCGAGATCGCCTACCAGGGCTCGACCGGCGTCACCAAGAGCGCGACGTCGCTCAACCTCACCGTCCGCAACTAGGCACGTGGTGGCCCGGGGCTCGCGCCCCGGGCCACCGAACCTCACCTCGAAGGAGAGACATGAGTTCACACGAGCACCACCACGAGTCCATCCCGGCTCGCCCGATGAGCCGGCGGAACCTGCTCAAGGCCCTCGCGGCCTCGACGGTCGCCGTCGGTGTGGGCGCGGCGATCGGCCCGACCGCGGCGTCCGCCCTGGGCGGCGTCGCCGCAGCACCGAGCAGCGGCCGCAACCGCCTCGTCCCCGTCAACCGCATCGGCATCCAGCTCTACACGGTGCGCGACAAGGTCAGCTCGCTCGGCTTCCGGGCCGTGTTCGAGGAGCTCGCCGACATCGGCTACTCCGAGGTCGAGTTCGCGGGCTACACGCAGGGCAACGTCGGCCCGATCACCATCCCGGAGATCCGCCAGCTGCTCGACGACAACGGCCTGCGGGCCGTCGGGACGCACGCGACCCTCAACCCGGGCAACATCGACGCCGAGATCGAGAAGGCGCTCATCCTCGGGATGCCGCACATCGGCCAGGGTGGCCCCATCAACAACACCCCGACCGTCGCTGCGTGGACCGCCGCGGCGAACACGTGGAACCAGATGGGCGTCAAGACCAAGGCCGCAGGCCTCAAGCTCTACGCGCACAACCACGACGGCGAGTTCCGCTTCACCACGGACGACCCGACGCGCCGCGTGTACGACCTGCTGTGGGACGAGTTCGACCCCGAGCTCGTCTTCTTCGAGATGGACGTCTTCTGGGCGCACGTCGGCAAGCACAAGTACCCCGGGTTCGAGCCCATCGACTACATCAAGCGCGACCCGCGCCGCTTCCCGATGCTCCACCTCAAGGACGGCAAGACCAACACGGGCAGCGCCAACGGCTACGACATCATCGAGTTCGGCGAGGGCAACATCGACTACCAGGCCTTCCTGTCGCAGCTGCGCACGCGCGGCCAGCACTTCGGCCTGTTCGAGCAGGACAACGCCAGCTCGGTCGCCGCGCCGCCGAACCCACTGAACTCCCTGGGCAACGCACGGCGCAGCTACACCTCCATCTACGGCCTTCGCGGCTGAACCACCGAGAAAACAGGAGATTCGCCATGAAGTGGAAGGTTTCAGCAGCCGCTGCCGCAGCGTTCGCGCTGATCGCGGTCGGTGCACCAGCAGCGCACGCCGCCGTCACGAGCTGCACGACCGAGCTCGACGACACGGTCATCGCGGGTGACCTGGTCGTCCCCGCGGGAGCGACCTGCGTCCTCGGCGGGACCACGGTCCAGGGCTCGATCACGGTCGGCGACGACGCGTGGCTCGACGCGACCGAGGCAGTCATCGAGGGTGACGTCGTCGCGACCGACGCGTACGGCGTCCTGATCGACGGGGCGAGCGTGGGCGGCGACATCAGCTCGTACACCGCCGGTTCGCGCGTCGGGTTCCTCTACCTGTACGACCTGCGCGTGGCCGGCAGCGTCGCGGCGGGCGGGGTCGACGTCGAGATCTCGGACTCGAAGATCGCGGGCAACCTCTCGACGCAGGCCGCGACGTACGTCGACCTGCTGCGCACGAGCGTGAACGGCGACGTGACGCTCGGTGACAGCGACTTCGGCGTGAGCGTCGGCGGAGCGGTCGTCGGGGGCAGCCTGTCCGTGACGGGCACCTCGCGCGACGCGCTGGTCGGCGCGACGAGCGACGGGTCGGCAGACCAGTGGGGCAACACGGTGGGTGGGGACCTCGTCCTGACCGGCAACACCGCGAACCTCCAGGTCGCGGGCACCACGGTCCACGGGGCCGTGCGCCTCGCGGACAACGCGCCGGCCGCGAACTTCGGTCCGGGCAACACCGCGGGCTCGGTCGAGGGCGACCTCACCGGCACGGCACCCGGTGCGCTCGCGGCGGGCGACCAGTCGGTCGCCGTCGTGATCCCCGAGCCCCGTCCGGGCGAGCTCACGTGGAGCCTCGAGGGTTCCTCGGGCCTCGTCGACCTGGGCGTGGCCGAGGAGCAGGGCGACCACTTCGCGGCCTCGGGCGACCTCGTCCCGGTCCGCGTCACGGACACCCGCATCAACGCCCCGGCGTGGTCGGTGTCCGCACAGGTCGGCGACTTCGTCGCGGGCGGCGAGACGGTGTCCGGCAAGTACCTCGGCTGGACGCCCGCGCTCCAGGAGAACGACGGCGGAGCGGTCGCGGGTGCGGCCGTCGCCTCGGGCTTCGTCGAGGGTGACGGCCTGTCCGTCGCCCGCACCCTGGGCAGCGCGGAGGCCGGGCACGCCCGCGGCTCCGCGGTCATCGGGGCGGAGCTCGACCTGAAGCTCCCGCTCACGGTGAACGAGGGGACGTACAACGCGACGCTGACGCTCACGGCGCTCAGCTAGTCGCGGAGTGATCGTGGTGCCGGCCGGCCCGTTTCTCCGCGGGCCGGCCGGCACCACCGTTCGACAGCTCTCCTGACCGGCCGCCCTCCTGACGGGCAGCTCTCCTGAGGGGCACGGACGGCCGTCCCGACGCGACGGACCGTCCGGCTACTCTCGGTCGGAACCCACGAAAGCAGGCACGACCATGGCGACCCAGCACCTCTCCCTCCCGGGCGCGCGCGACGGCGCGAGCCCGGCCGCGCAGGCGACGCAGGACCCGCGCTCGGCACAGCGCAACGCGCGTGCCCACCAGCGGGAGAACGGCCACAGCCACGCCCTGTGGCTCCTCGCCGTGCTGGCCGTGACCCTGGTCGTGGGCCTGCTCGTCTCGCTGGTCGCCCCGACCGCCTCGGCCGTCGTCTCGTCCGCCCCCGCGCGGACCGCCGCGCTCCCGCACGCGGTGAGCGCCGCCGTCGGGCAGGTGGATCCCGCCGCGCCCGCGCCGGACGCCCCCGCCGAGCCCGACGCCCCCGCGGTGACCACCCCGGTCACCTGGGGCGTGCGCCCCGCCGACACCGTGCACGGCACCGACCGCCCCAACTACGCCTACGGCCTCGACCCCGGGACGAGCCTCGACGACGCGATCATCGTCTCCAACTACACCGAGGGGCCGCTGACGTTCCGCGTCTACGCGGCCGACGGGTACATGACCGAGGCCGGCGAGCTCGACCTGCTGCCCGCGGGCGAGGAGTCGCAGGCGCTCGGCTCGTGGGTCACGTTCGAGGCCGAGGACGTCACGATCGAGGGCGGCGGCACCGCGGTCGTGCCCTTCACCGTGACCGTCCCCGCCGACGCGACGCCGGGCGACTACGCGGCGGGCGTCGTGTCCTCGCTGCTCGTCGAGAACGCCGAGGGCGTGAGCGTCGACCGCCGCCTCGGCTCGCGCATGCACCTGCGCGTCGCGGGCGACCTGGTCCCGGCCGTCGTGGTCGACGACGTGTCGGTCACCTACGACGGCACCCTCAACCCCTTCGCCGCGGGCAGCGCGGTCGTCACGTTCACGGTCACGAACGACGGCAACACGCGTCTGGCCCCGGGCCAGTCCGTGCGCGTCGCCGGGCCGTGGGGTGCGGGCGCGCAGAGCGCACCGCGCGTCGACCTCCCCGAGATGCTCCCCGGCACGTCGCTGACGCGGACCGTGACGGTCGACGGCGTCTGGCCCCTGGGCCGGGTCAAGGGCTCGGTCACGGTCTCCGCGGAGGTCGTGACAGCGATCGGCGCGGCCGACGCCGCGCCCCTGCCGGTCGCCCCCGCCACGGGTTCCGCGTCCACCATCGCCGTGCCGTGGTCCGCGCTCGCGCTGCTCGTCCTGGTGGTCGGGGGCGTCGTCCTGCAGCGGCGCGGTGCCCGACGACGGCACGCGAGCGACGAGCGCAAGGTCGCCGAGGCCGTGGCCCAGGCGCTCAAGGAACGCGACGAGCAGCCCGTCGTCTGAGGCGGGCGGCAGCGGTCAGGAGAAGAGCGCTCCGAGCCTGTTGTCGACCGTCGAGAGAGCCGCTGCGATCGCCATGTGCATGTCGAGGTACTGGTAGGTGCCCAGGCGCCCTCCGAAGAAGACGCCCGGCTCGCCCTCGACCAGGCGTCGGTAGGCGGCGAGGCGGTCCCGGTCGGTCGCGGTGTTGACCGGGTAGTAGGGCTCGTCGGACCGCCCGGCGAAGCGGGAGAACTCCCGCATGATGACGGTCCGGTCGTCCGGGTAGTCGCGCTCCGGATGGAAGTGCCGGAACTCGTGGATCCGGGTGTACGGGACGTCGGCGTCGGGGTAGTTCATGACCGACGTTCCCTGGAAGTCGCCCACGGCCAGCACCTCCTGCTCGAAGTCGAGCGTGCGCCAGGAGAGCTCACCCTCGGAATGGTCGAAGTACCGGTCGACCGGGCCCGTGTACACGACCGGGACCTGCCCCACGACCGCCTGCTTGCTGACCGGTTGCGAGGGGTCGAAGAAGTCGGTGGCGAGCCGGACCGTGATCTTCGGGTGATCGGCCATGCGCTCGAGCCACGCCGTGTACCCGTCGACGGGAAGGCCCTCGTACGTGTCGGAGAAGTAGCGGTTGTCGTAGGTGTACCGGACCGGGAGCCGGGAGATGATCGACGCCGGCAGCTCGCGGGGGTCCGTCTGCCACTGCTTGGCCGTGTAGTCGCGCACGAACGCCTCGTAGAGCGGACGACCGATGAGGTTGACCCCCTGCTCGTCGAGGTTCCGGGGGGTCCTTCCCCCGAGCTCGGCCGCCTGCTCCCGGATGAGCGCGCGGGCAGCCGCGGGTCCCAGGGCGCTGCGGAAGAACTGGTTGATCGTGCCCAGGTTGATCGGCAACGGGTACACCTCGCCCCGGTGCGTGCTGTAGACCCGGTGCACGTACGACGTGAACCGGGTGAACCGGTTGACGTACTCCCACACGCGTTCGTTCGAGGTGTGGAACAGATGAGCGCCGTACTGGTGCACCTCGATGCCGGTCTCGGGCTCGACGGCGCTGTAGGCGTTCCCTCCGATGTGGGATCGCCGGTCGATCACGAGCACCTCGAGGCCGTGCTGCGTCGCCATCCTCTCGGCCACCGTCAGACCGAAGAGGCCTGCTCCCACCACCACGAGGTCCGTCATCTTGCTCCCAGCTGCACGGGTCGTCGCGTCGCTCGGCGCACCTGCGCCGAGGGGCGCCCCTGGGCCTGGGTGCTCCACCTCAGGCTCAGGATCGAGGTCACGGGCGCCGACGAGCTCGAATGGACTGCAGCATATAGCGCTCTTCTGAGCATCCGTCCGGGACGATCCGCAGGGTGCGGTGGGATCGTCGCGCGGGCCGGACCGGGGGTCGTCCGACGACAGATCATGCGCCCCGAGCGACAGGTTGTGCACAGGGCCGTGAGGGCCCGGTGATCCGGTGCTTGACTGCCGACGACGCCCCGTCCCCGCGGACGGGTGTCGCCGCAGTCCCCACGTCGAGGGGTCGACCGCAGCAGTCGCGGCCCTCGTGTCCGATCAGGCGCACGGACGACTCGTCCTCGGCGTCCTGTCAGCAAGGAGCACAACGCAGTGAGCACTCCCCCCACGGCACCATCGCCGACCACGAGCCCTCGGTCCCCGTTCGGTCGGTTGCGGGTGGGGTGGTCGTCGTTCGCGGAGCGTCGGCCGGGGTTGGCTCAGTTCGTGGTGTTCTTCGTGTTGAGCAATGGTGTGACGGTGTTGCAGCTGGCGTTGATGCCGGCGTTC